>NZ_FZNZ01000053.1 GCF_900187995.1 Prevotella jejuni | reverse complement strand
ACCTTCTGCACCTTAGTCAGCGGCTCACTCATCCGTCCGAACGACATCACCATGTCGTAACTTGCACTTTTTGCCTTACCGCTGGCATGAATAAGGCGGTTCAGCTCATCATACTCATACGTATGCGAACTCCTTCCTCCCAGCTTCGCCCTATTGAGTTTCGTCAGCGACGTTGGGTTGGCAGCATTCGTGATACCGAGGATATTGTCCACAGCATCATAACGATACCTGTTCTCCATCACAGTCTGACCATCCGCTGTAAGGTTCATCACCTGCAGACGCTCACGCTGCTTGTCGTAGGTATAGGTAGTCTCCGTGCCATTACCAAGTTTCGTATAGACCGTATGACCCTCCTTGTCGTAACCTATCCTGTCAACAATAACGCTCTGATGTCCCTGTTTATTGCTCGTCAGGCTCTCCACCTGTCCTGCAGCATTATAGTGATAAGTCACCACTTCACCATCAGGATAAGTCATCGTCTGCACACGGTTCCAGCTATCATACGTAGCACCATAGACATAAGTCCTAATATCTGCCACGCTCGCCATGACTGTACGGACAGTCTTCGTCACCTCACCCTGTCGACCGTAGTAGTAGGCTTCACCGCCACTCGCATCCTCTACGAGGGCAAGACGACCAGCGCGATTATACTTATCGCCAGCCTTACCATAGGTATAAGTAACACGGTTAAAGAGATTTTCTGGATAAAGTACTTCATGGAGTCGTTCGAAATCGTAGGTGTAAGAGATGTAACCCTTGTCAGATATCGACTTCCTAAGCTCTGCCGTGAGCTTCGTCAGGAGGTTACCTGCCGCATCATAAGTCATATCCGTCTCACCTGCATCAGGATGGTTCACCATCAGTTTCCGACCAAGCAAGTCGTAGGCATACTTCGTCTCCCTACCGTTAGGATGCTGAACCGTCATCACCTGTCCGACAGGGTCATAGCTGTACTTCACCATGATATCCTCACCACGAGCATGCTGCACCGTCTCCCGGTTACGTCCCTTGGCATCCGTATAGCTCTCCGCATGTCGTCCCAGTGCATCCGTGACTGTTGTCTGGAGCATCGGTTCACCGTCATGACTACCGATACTGTAGGCTGTGCGTGTCACACTACCGTCAGCAAGCGTCACACTCGTGGTACGGTCGTGCGCATCATACTCTGTCTTTGCCTGCAGATCACCCGTCGCGTGGTTGTAAGTGCCGATGTTACCATAGCTATCCGTCATTGGATAATAAGCCGCAATATTACGTCCAAAGGCATCGATAACAGCCCTTCCACTGACGATGGAGACTTTTTGATTGCTTCCACCGGACCAGACCACACCTGTCAGCTTCGTCTGGACGGCACGCATCAGCGAGTCGGCAAAGGTATAGGTATCTATGTTGCCTTCCTTAGAATAATGAATGGTATGTGCCTTGCGTTCTGCAGGGAAGTACTCAAAGCGGATGGTAAATGGCTGACCGCTCTCAATCTCATACGGAGCACGAATCGTCTGTTGTCTGCCCAGTGCATCGTAGGTGTATTCCATCTTCTGCCCGTTAAGGTCGGTCGTTACAGACGGAGCATTCCAAAGACCATCATAAGCCGTACTGGAGCTATAGCCGTATGCATCCTTGACACTTGTCACAAGACTATGATAGCGGTCATCATACGTATAAGCATAGAACATACGCTGATGGTTATAGTTCTCCGGCTTCGTCATGCGTGTGATGTTACCATAGCCATCGTAAGTCATGTTATAGACAGAAGGCTTGTCACCGTTATGGAGCATGATTTCCGTTATCTCACCGTTGCCGTCCACCTTCGTGCTGCGTTCACGGTAAGTCTTACCACCACTGCTGACAGTGATATGGCTCGGGATACTGACAATATACTTGTCGGCTATCTTATGATAGTTGATATCTGCCTCTAAGCTATAGCCCGTTGTAGTCTCCTTATATCCCTGTAGGTTACCATAGTCATCGTAAGTATTGCTGACAGCAACCGCCAGACTGTCCCCACTGGCTTCATCAAAGTTACTTTGAACGAGTGTCTTTAGGGCAGGGAAGACAACAGCATCTGTCGTATTATTACCAACGGCGAGTGTCTTCAGGTCGTAGTCATAGACAGCTCCCTGCAGTTTCTTTCCATCAGCGGTATAGAGATATTCACTCGTAACAAGTCCATGCGCATAGTAATCCCTGTTCTTACCATAAGTCTGTACGGAGTAACGATAGAGTCTATCACCATTCTCAGTGTCTATCTGATTGGTACGTACCTGCTTGAAACCATAGAAGTCACGCTCACGACGGTCACGATAGCCACCACTATATTCAAAGGTATTCCTGCTTCGTACCGCTCCGTTCTCCTTGTATCCACCTGTCGTCTCAACCGATGACATCACCCAGCGGCGTCCCGGCAAGTCGTAACTTGGAGTTGTCTGCTCATAGTTGATATTGATATGTCCGCCGAAAGGAAGCGTCACAGAGCGCAGCATGTTCGTTCTTCCCGTAAGGTTGCGGTAGACAATAAGCTGCTTTCCTCCGTCAGATATGATAAGATCAGGTCTTCCATCGCCATCTATATCCCTTAAGGCAGCACTCGTACGGCTAACTCCACTTGACCAAGATTTGATAAACTTAGTTGTAAATCTCAGTTTTAAAAACAGGATTTGTATTGGAATAGAAACTGAAAAGTTACCATATTGAGACACAGAAGTTGCCAATGACTCATTGAAACGACCCTGTTGTTCTTCTGAATAAGAGATAAATCCTGATCCCGTATTCAACATTATGGTGAACTTGTCAGCATCACGAGTTACCATATCAGGTAAACCGTCGCCATTAACATCTATAAAAGACACATTGTACTTTGTTGTTGTCTTCGTTCCATTGACGCCAAAGGATATATCGGCATTACCAAGTACCTCGATGGATGTACCAAGTCCTGCACCCCATGTACTATTTTCAGAAGACTCCAATGAAGTAACACCGCTATTCTCCTCATTTGTAAAGTCATAACCAAGACCGAACTTCACTTTATCACCAAAGAGCATATCAGGAAGTCCGTCACCATTAAGGTCAGTCCAATCACTTTCTGTATGAGAGGTTCCAGAAGTAAAATTCCCACTTGCACTCACGGACACACTGGAGATAGCATTACCATTGGATGAATTATGTCCATCACTACCGCCTGATGTTTCATCGTCTTGTGGTTTAGGGTTGATACTGATAGCTAAAGCACTCTTTGACGAAGCCCGTTTTGATAGACTTGCATCTGCACCAATAGTAGAGGAACTTGCTTTAAATTTAGGGTGCGTGACATTTAATTTCATGCGATCTTCCCCAAGTGTACCAGTTGCATTGGTATATTGAGTAACAATATTGCCATCTACCTCTTCTAACCAATCAGGATAGCCATTACCATTGATATCCATTAGAGACACCTTGCTATAAGAAGTCTGTGTACTCTTGCTGCCACTGAGTCCTGCATAGGAGATTCCACCGCTTACACCATAGCCATTACTCTTTGACTCACTCATAAGTACAGGTGCAGACAATTCACCCGCATTTTTAGCATAATGCACACTGTCTATTATAATAGCATCCTCACCAATACGAGAGCTACAGATTGTATCCAAAGAGATAAAAACATGTTCAGAGCCGCCAACATACATCCTCTTGTTAGTATCATAACCCATAACAAAGAAGCGCTGTTCGTTGACAGGAGTAAGACTCTTTGCAAGTTGATTGCCATCGTGTGTAGATTTATAATGCTCGGCTATATCCTTATATTTATCCCTGTCAATGGTCAGTGCTGACACTTCTATTGGCTGGGTAGCATAGGCTTTATTGCCATTATAGGCGAATTGTCCCCATCCTCGATAGAGCCTTCCATAATCAACAGAGTTATACCCAGAGAAAACACAAGCCTCTAACGTATCCACAAGAACACGCTGTTCAGCAGTAACAACTGTAGATGTGGTACTTTGGTAAGAAAGACTATCGCGTAAGAAACTAACTTTGGCATGAGTTGATTTAGATAATTCGTTACTTACTGCAAAAGTAGCAGTCACCTTACCTGTATTTAATCGTTTGATAAGTGTTGTGTCTGTAACTATGATAGTATCTACCTTGAGCGTATTGGAAGTATTCAGACGACAGGTGTGGCGCAATACGGGAAGTCCGTTTTGATCATGTAAAGTGAGGTAAACTGTAGCAGTATCTGTGTCATTCTTTTTATCTTTGCGCACAACAGAAAGTGCTGGAACAATGAAAAGTTTAGGACGGTATTTCCTATTCAATGCGGTAACACCCTGTTTCAACACTTTACTCTCTGCTATACTTACAGGCTTGTTGAACATCCTACGAGATGCTACAAAACGTACGTTTTCTTGGTCATCTTCATAATTATAGTTACCTGTCCATTGTACCTTTGTCCAATCAACTGGGGATGTAGTCGTAATTTCGAAGAAGTATGAAACAGAATCTTTCTCATCTATGTTACCGGTATAGTCATAGGAACCATTGACGATACTGTCAGCAGGAAGTTTAAGTCGTTTTACTATCGTTTCACCATGATGATCCAATCGTGTGACGATAAGTGTAACATCATCAGTAGTCTTTTCTTTCCTATAAGGGGCGTGGAGCGTAACCTTACCACTACGATTAAAGATTGCTACATTGTTTTCACCCTCTATATAATCAGCTTTACTATTATATGCTTTTAAGTCTTCTGACAGATACCGATCCTTGCCAACAGGCAAAGATATATAAGTAATTATAGGATTCCAAAGGACCTTATCATCCTCACCATCATATCGGGACTGAAGACGGAAGAAGATTCTGTCTCCTGCTTTTACATCACAGTTAAGATTATTGGTTTTGCTACCAGCTTGTAATAAAGAGTCACGAACCATGAAACCATTGCCCTCATGTTGAATGCTGTAAATGATACCATCCCCTTGATTGCTAAGCTTCTTTATAGTACTTTGTATATTAACTCTACCATTAAAGGGTGCGTACCACATACGGACAGCATCATTTAGTGGATATTCCTTTTCCAAGGAATCACGGATGACCTTATAGTCTGGGATAAAATGTTTATCAATAGGAGCCCCTTCGCCAATAATAGGATTGGCAGTTACACTACTTGCTGGACTAAATACTGGTTTCCCGTCTACAATATGATTAAAATATACCTGACCATTGACAGCTATGTCCGTAAGACCATCACTGTTGAAATCATAAAGATAGGTGGTTGTCTTGTCTTGATCTTTTGAATGTGTATAAGAAATTCCAACAGAGGCTTTAAGTTTACCTATAAGACCAACTTCAACAGCTGCATCAGCATTAAGAGAACGACTGGTACTATTACCATCAGAGAAAGAGTTTACTCCTGATATCAATATTGTTTTTCCGAAGAGTAAATTCTTTCCATCTGCACTCATGTTCTTACGATAGTAAAGTTTGTCACCTCGTTTGAAGAGCTTATCTGGCAACCCGTCACCATCAATATCTACAAAAGCAATTTTACCTGAATTTGAACTCTTACTATTAGAGATAGATGGACCAATATTTACTGTTCCAGCAGCGAAGCCAATACCTACCATTGTTCCATAACCCGTAGTGTGGCTTTTTGAAGCTCCACCACCAAGGAGACTTAGATTGTCATCACACCCACGAACCGAATGGCTGAGGAATGCCTCGTAATCTTCTCCTTCGGCCTTCCATACCTCTGCTTTAGAAGAGAAAAGTCCATTTCTAAGGTCATTGTAATAGTCAAAGGATTGTGTAGCAACCTTACCATCCCTACTATCGTGCTGTTCAATGCTCTTTAGCAGTATTTTTCCGAACGGCCCTTCTTCATAGTTTAAGGTATAACTGCGGAGCTGCTGACCATTATTCTTCACAGTGACCTTACGGAGTAGCCCTTTGTCCTTTTGCATTATGCCCAGCCTTCCGCTACTCGTTACATCTTTTCGGTCTGTGGCTATAGAGTCAATATCGAATTCTATGCTATACAGTCCTTCTGTCTCCCCGAATCCTGTCCATGTATAACGTTCCGGATAAAGGTTATTGCCAGACTTCATGTAATGGAAAGCGGCAAAGTTCCCGTGAACATCGGTAACACGGTCAAGTGCCCATTTGATACGGTTACCCTTGGTGTCGGTAAGAGAAGTAGCATCACTGACATGACCACTATGACCACCATAACTGTAGACTGTACCATCCTTGCCCGTCACTTCCCAGTAATAATTCTTCGGGCTGTTACCCTTTCGGATAATCCTACTGAAACCACCTTCAGTCATTGGATAGAACTGCTTGTCAGCTTGTCTTGCCAGAGAATCAGTCCTACGATAGAGTCGGTCACTGAGCTGCTGTCCCATGAGGAGATAGCTCTCAGTCTCTGACTTATCATCAAAACGTGGTACACCCCAACGGGTCTCTATATCAATGCTCTGTACAGGAAGGCTCCATCCATAGCCAACAAAGCTACTACCGCCCTCGCTACTATACTGTAAGCCGGCACTTACACCAATATCATTACGCCCTGCAGGAACTTCGAAAGGATAGGACAGTGACGCCGTACCATTCTGATTAGCTGATGGGGCTTCGATCTGCTGAATACCCGCTGCTGGGTCAGCAGCCTTCAGTTCACTGATACCTGTAGGGACATAGTTCTGTGTTTCGGGACTCTCAGGAACTTTGATGATACCATTGATGACATCTGTAAAGTGAGAAGTCTCTGCCATTGCCACCTCACGTTTAGTATCAACACCTTTCGACTGGAGCATTGTCCAGCGTTGGTGCAGTTCATCATAATAATAGGTGTGGATATCATCTACGGTATAGCCTTTCGGTATCAACGTGCTGTCGTAAGGTACTGCGATACTTGCCAGATGATGGACGAAATGATTGCCATGAGGTAAGAAGCGATAACCTGACACCGTATCTGTTCTTGCCATCAATGTATCACAGCCACCTGTAACGTTTACCATACCAGTAGGCAAGGTTGGTAATTCACCTTTTCTAAGTGGTGTAATACTAAGAACTTTACCCTTTTCCATAGCCTCACGTGGTACGGCAAGCTGGGCTCGTCCAACATTGAGCGTATCGCTGTCGGAGTTAGCAAAGAACTTGCTGACGGTACGTTTGCCTAAGTCTGCAAAAAGTCTTGCAGATTTCCTGTTCGCCTTGTGAGTAGCTACACGATTCAACTTTTGATTTCTTACAACTTCTTTGGAAAATCTCTTCACAGAAGAGTTCTGTACACTGTTCTTGACTTGTGTTCGTAAGGAAGTAGCCTTTCGAGAAGTGCTATCTTTTTGTACAGAAGAGACTGTATCACTGGATAGAGAATCACTGGTTACAGTTTCTTTAGCAGAACGATTACTTCCACCATTACAGGAGTTTAGTATGATTCCTGCTAGCAACAGGAACGGAAGGAGGAGTGAATGTGTAGAATACTTCATTATTCTTGCTATTTTGTTTCAGGCCTAAAGGTCCTCAGTATATATACTTGCGTTGGAAAATTTTATAAAGGATAAAAAGAGAATTACTTTCTCACCAGTTTAAATGTCCTATCTTTGCTACCACTTTGCAGTGTCAATAGGTAAACACCCGGCTGTGGAAGATAGACTTTAGTGGAGAAATATGTATCTGGCATATTCGCCTGACGACTGACAAGAGCTCCACCCGTCGTATAGAGTGCCATGTCCAATGGAGCTGCTTCGCTCAGTTCCACCTGGACGTCGACATATCCATTCGCCGTTGGATTAGGACTTACACTTACATTCGCAAAGAAGTCACTATTTCCATCGGAAGGATTCATGGAAGGAATTTCTGTGATACCCGTCTTCGAAATCTGAAACTCATTCTCAGCCTTATTGCCCACATGGTCTGTCGTTGTAAGGAGGTATTTCCCTTCTATGAGTCCGTCAGCAGACTGTATACTATCACTTGTGGTGCGATTGAAAACAGACATGTGTTCTTTCTGTAGGGTCATCTTGTAAGGGGCGATACCACCTGTTACCCTGACAGAAAGTGTTCCTGTGCTGCCGCTCTTCTCCGTTGGCTGCTTTACTTCTATTGTTGTAAACATATCTTTGGCAGCTCGTAGCGTGAATACATCACGTCTTCCTAACGGTATAGTCTTAAAGACAATACTGTCACCAACTGTCGTATTTGCCTTATGATAGCTTAGAGTTTTGACAGGAAAGCTACCCGTTCCTGTAGGGTCAACGGCAAGATAGTAGCTCTCACCTTCTGCAAGAGGTTGTATCTGGCGTAGCTGCTTACCATCAGCAACAATATCAACATTAGGCTTGTCAATCCGTGTTGCTGTATCCATCCATCTTCTACCGAGCCACTTGCCGTAGGCCTTACTCTGACGGAAAGAAAGTTTGCCATTGTTGTCACCCCAAAGAAGGCTCTCACCATCTTCAAGAGGCTTGCTCATACTGATTGTAAGGAAACCATCTTCCTCACAGCTCTTGGCTCTTGTCTTATGTAGGGCAGAAGCTCTGTCTGAGATAAGACCAGCTATACGGTGACTATAGTCCTTGTTGGTATACCCATTCCAAATAACCTCGCTCCTTGAATTAAGGTAACTGCTGCGAAGGCTCACACCATATTTCAAAGCAAGATAGCTTTCCACACGACACCGTTCGGTATCAGAAAGACGGCGATCGAAGACAGTATACTCAACAGTTCTGCCATCAAGGTTCTTTACAGGCAACTTGGCGTTCCCATTCCGACCGATATGCAAAGTCTGACCATTACCCATATTGGAAGAGGTTGTATAGCTATAAAGTCGCATTTCAGGCAATGAGTCCTTGGCATAATTCATGAATGTACCATCGCCAAGGTTAGCAGCACGTTCAGTTGTCTGTATACGGGTAATAGCTTTTCCACTTCCAAGAGACCATATTGCCTGCTCCTTTTCGCCATATACCTTACTTACGCCTATATAGGTAAGTCCAGCACCAGCAGAGACACGGACAGAGGCAGAATCACGTGACCAGACCATTGGCTTATCTACACCACCAGGGGTCTGAGCTGTAGCATAAAGAGTGGATATAAAGAAGAAAACTACTGTGAAGTATTTATGTTTCATTTAAAGACCGTTTTAATATGATTGTAGTTATGCTGCTTATTTAGCTTTGCCAAGTGGAAGACTGTAACCAATAGTAAGGCTGACAGTCTGAAGATTATTCATACGCTCCTGATAGCCATAGTCATTGGTACTGGTGCGGAGCATATCATTAAATCCGAAACCGTATTCCAGTCCTGCCTCAAGACCGTTCTTTATATCAACATAGCCAATTTTTATAGTAGGAATGAATACTACTCGTGCTTTGACAGATTCTCTCAGATGATCCTGGGTACGTTCAGCCTGCTGTCGGTATACCTCTCCAATGCGGTCATTGGTGAAGTCGATATTACGGCTACCAAACGGAATAGCGGCACTAATTCCTGCTCCCATATAGAACTTTGGGAAAGCATAGAAACGAAGCAGGACTTGTGGAGTAATGAAATTATAATGAAATCGTGTAGTCTCGGTTACATTTTCAGGTATCTTATGCTCTGTCAGCTTGCTGAGAATACGGGTGTAATCAATGCCCAGCTCAGCACCTAATCTACGATATTGCCATGTGCCAAAGATTCCAATACGAGGATTTACACCACCACGTTCACTCATTGTGAAAGTAGGGCGTATATCATAGTTCTCAATAATACTGCTTAATCCTGAAATGCTGGAATAACCAACTCCAGCTCTGAGTCCTATCCGAAAAAGGTGATAGTGAGGAAAAGAATAAGTTATCAAAGATAGTGATTCTTTCGGATTCTCCTGTACGATGGAGGGCTGACTATTCATAGAGTTGTCAAGAACATGTTCACCTGTTTTCTGATTAGTAGATTCATTGCCTGGTTCTTTCGTCTCGTGTTTTATACTGGCTGTTTTATCGTTTAAAGATGAAACGTCAGTTGATAATGATGGAGAAAGGATTGGCTGCTCTGACGAAAAATGTTTGCCATTAGCGGTTTTCCTTGTCATGCTTGATTTTTTAATTCTCCTTGTATTGATACTTGTAACGTTTCGGGACACATTCCCCAGTTTATTATATACACAATCTGAACGTCCCGAATCTTTCTGCACATTTATCCTGTCTAAAGAAGAAGAGACTTGCGGTGTAGAAGATTGTGATGGTGCCTTATCTGCTGTCTTTTGTTCTATACGCTGCTCAGACTCTGGATCGTCATTAACACAGCGTTCTATACCAAAAAGAGTAGCTATGCCAAGAAAGATTCCTGCCAGAATATAACGTTTTTTTCTGTTGCTCTTGTCCTTCATAGATAAACTCATAAGGCTTAAAGTTTAAAAAGATAGCTGATACTTAGCTCTATGTTCTGTCCATGGGTTGAATGTTCTGCCCAGTTATAGTCATTACGCTCTGTCTTAATGGTAGAGTTCAGTCCGAGGAAGTAACGTAAGTCTATATTCCAATGCTTGCCTATTTCATATCCAAAACCACCGCCAACGGCAATATCTGGCTGCCCCGTTAACTTTTCCTTCATCAGACGCTCCGTCTCTGCGACAGTGGCAAAATGATAGTTTGCAAACTTACTGTCTTCTTGATTACTCTCGTAAGATATGCCCTTACCATTAAGATTAGCTCCCGCACGTCCACCAATTGAGATATTGAAGCCTTTGCGCCAAGGATAAATCTTCAGCAGAGCAGATACACCAATGTAATTATAACGAGGTGTAACCTTATAGTTTAACTCCTTATTATCATTATAGACAAGCTGTGATGCCTTCTGCCAATAGCTAAATCCACCTTCAACACCTATGATGGAACCATCGATATGATACTGAGCAAATACACCAACTGTTGGAGTAAACTGCCACTTGTCTTTGAAATTGTAATTGGAATAATAGTCTTCAGGAACAAGGATTTTATCCATTCCTGTGTTGACAGACATTCCACAACCTAAACGGACACCTAACCGGATAGGTGAAACCTGCGCTGACAAGTTTCCCCCAGAAAGGAATAATACTGAAAATATAGCTGCATTCAAGACTGTTTTCATCATACTCATACACTGTGGTTACATATTGTTAAGATGAGGCAAAAATACAAAAAAGAAAGAAAACAAATCCGAAAATGCACAGATTTAACACTTCCTGTGGTAAAATATTACCCAGGATATTGTAATTTTCGGTTTTTATCTTAACTTTGCAATGGGATTAAGTGTTCTTTGAGGCAATGCAGAATAAAGAATTGGAAAGAAACTCGCTCGTTTCCAACTCGTAACCCTTTTATCCTTTATACTTCCTTATTCTATTGATTATCTGAAAGATACAAATATCTTGAATCTTTTACGGGCGTTAATAAGCGGTTAACCTGATTCGGTGCATCTCTAAAAGTATTACTTTTACTATCATAGATGTATTTTTTATTACCCTCTTGGTAATGTATCTATCCTCTGCGTTGAGTAGGA
>NZ_FZNZ01000011.1 GCF_900187995.1 Prevotella jejuni | reverse complement strand
ATAATTGGTGATTCTTCATGATGCAAAGGTAATAAATACTTATGAAATTATGTGCTTAAGAGGATAGACTTGCAACTGGGTTTTAGGACTGACCCGTAAGGATTGTAATGCCCTTGAATGAATGAGAAGTCTTTCAACTGTATTTGAATAATGGGATATAAAAAAAGAGAATAACTATATAGTTACTCTCTTATCTTACTTTAGTGATCCGCATGGGGCTCGAACCCATGACCCCAACATTAAAAGTGTTGTGCTCTACCAGCTGAGCTAGCGGATCTCCCTGTGCTCTTATTAAAAGCGAGTGCAAAGGTAGTGAGAATTTTTGATAACACCAAATTATTTATAACTTTTCTTGCCTCTTTAAGCAGTAAATAGATGAAATATACTGATTTGAGGCGTTTGGTAATTAAGTATCTGATGTACTAAGGTTCATTGATATTAATAAAAAGCGAAAGAGGATATGCCTCACGACATATCCTCTTCTATGTTCTTAGTCATTTTATTATTTGAGCCTCTTGTCGGATTCGAACCAACGACCCCGAGATTACAAATCACGTGCTCTGGCCAACTGAGCTAAAGAGGCGGGGTGGACAAGCGATTCCTATCGCACCGCTACAACCTTCTGCCCTTGCTCCGTTCCCGTCCTGGGGGATTCAAAGGGAGCTGGTCGTAGGAGACTTGTCCGTGTTGTGCTTATCACAAATAAGCGGGTGCAAAGATAGTGATTTATTTTTATCCCAGCAAGGAGACGTTAATACAATTTCTGTTTTTTAACAAAAAAAATTAAATTTAATAGTGTCCTACATTATTTATAATAAATAATACGTACTTTTGTAACATGATTCATGAAGATTACAAACAGTTGACAGCATACGCTCGATATGATGGTATTTATCTTGCTATCATTTGGGCGGCAAGTTTTGCTTGTCTTTTAGGTATAGAGGCATTACCAGTTTTGGCGCAATTTAGTTTTTTACTTATTCTTTCGACCCCTTTCTTCGTAGCTTATCGATTGAAGATATTTCGTGAGGAAGGGCGTAAAGGCGTTATATCTTTCCGTCGAAGTCTGTTCTATTGTCTACGTGTTTTTTTTAATGCAGCAATTATCTTTAGTTTTTTGCAGTGGTTGTATATGCGTTTCTTAGACAATGGAAAGCTACTCATGATGTTTAGTAATATCTATTCGAGTGCGGAAGGGAAAAAGACACTTACTGCTATGGGTTTCTCGTATAACCAGTTCATGGCGATATTACCAGATGTTTTACAACCTTATTCTATAGCTTCCAGCACTTTTATCACGGCAGTATTGTTTGGAGCAATTTGTTCGTTATTGATAGCTGGTGTCATGTCTAAGAATGTTAAACGCCAATAGTTATAAGATTATTAGGTAAATGGATGATAGATATTATAGGTCATAATCCTTATCTTTCAGCCTCGACTCCTAAATACTAAATTGATAATAGAAAATTCCTAATACATAATATGGATATATCAGTAATTGTTCCTCTTTACAATGAGGAGGAGAGTCTCCCCGAATTATACGCTTGGATTCAGCGTGTCATGAAAGCTAATGGCTTCACTTATGAGGTTATTTTTGTTAATGATGGCTCTAAGGACAAGAGTTGGGACGTCATTGAAGATTTGCATCGTAAGGATGCTGAACATGTGCATGCAATCAAGTTCCGTCGTAACTACGGTAAGAGCCCAGCACTCTATTGTGGTTTTAAGGCAGCGAAGGGTGATGTTGTTATTACAATGGACGCCGATTTACAAGACTCTCCTGATGAGATACCAGAGCTTTACAGGATGATCATGGATGAGAAATACGACCTTGTAAGCGGCTATAAGCAGAAGCGTTATGACCCATTAACCAAGACTATCCCTACAAAACTATTCAATGCGACAGCGCGTAAGATAAGTGGAGTACACAACCTGCACGATTTCAATTGTGGATTAAAGGCCTATCGCAGTGATGTAGTGAAGAATATTGAGGTCTATGGGGAGATGCATCGTTATATTCCTTACCTTGCCAAGGAGGCAGGCTTCGCACGTATTGGAGAGAAGGTGGTGCATCATCAGGCACGAAAGTATGGTAAGTCAAAGTTTGGTATTAATCGTTTCTTCAATGGTTATCTTGACTTATTGACCCTTTGGTTCCTTACCAACTTTGGTAAAAAGCCAATGCACGTCTTTGGTTTGATGGGTTCTTTTATGTTCTTCATCGGTTTTATCGCTTTTCTTTGGCTAATTGTTGAGAAGATTATAATGCTTCTTGGAGGAGAATATGGCGACTTACTCTCAAATCATGCATCCTTCTTTATAGCCTTGGTAGCGATGATATTAGGTACACAACTATTCCTTGCAGGATTCATAGGCGACCTCATAAGTCGTAGTAATCCAAGGAGAAATGACTATCAGATAGAGAAAGAAATGTAGGATGATAAGCCTTGCTTTTAAGCAGTTAACAAATTACAATGATGAACTACAGAAAGATTAAGCATGTATTGAGCAAAGTCTTCATGTGTATTACCTTCTTAGGAGGAATGGTATGGATGAGTTCTTGTTCTGATATTGACTGTCCTGTAACCAATGGTGTATGGTCAAATTATGTTGTAAAGGGCGATACTCTGCACGATACACTTACTATATCAGCCATTCGAGAGAATAAACCTGATACGATACTACTGAATAAACAGGTAAACACAACAAAGTTTAGTCTTCCTATGAGTTATAATGGAGAAAAAGATAAGTTTCGTTTTGTATTTACAAGTAAGGCTGGAGTGACAACTATAGATACGGTAACGATATCAAAAACCAATATAAGTCATTTTGAAAGTGTAGATTGTTCGCCAACTTTCTTCCATACACTCACAGCTATTTCAGCAAAGGGAACACGTGTGAAGAAGGTTGATATTAATAATCCAAACGTTGACTATGATGGTACGAAAGAGCATATATTTATCAGTTTTACTAACCCTTAATGTACTGTTCCTATTGACTCCGACGGTAGCCAATGCGCAGCGTCGCCCATCACTACCAAAGGTTAAGGAAGATAGTATCCCCTTTTTTAGAGGAGTAGCTGTTGGTGTCGACCTTGTTGGACCCGCTATGCGTTGGCTTGCCTCATACGGTCAGTATGAGGGAATGGTACGAGTTAATCTGAAGGATAGGTATTATCCCGTGATAGAAGTGGGTGTTGGTCAGGCTGATAAGACAGACGAAACCACAGGGACAACCTTCAAAACAACAGCACCCTACGGTCGTGTGGGTTGTGATTTTAATATGTTAAAGGATAAACATGACGCTTACCGATTCTTAGTAGGCGGTAGAGTGGGGTACACATCATTTAAGTATGATGTACTTAGTCCTGGTATTCTTGACCCTATTTGGGGCACTCAGTCCACTTATGGTAATCTTGGTAATAAAGGACGTCAGCTTTGGGCCGAGCTTGTTGGTGGTGTAGATGCTAAGATATGGGGGCCTATTCGTATGGGGTGGAGCGTTCGTTATAAGCTTCGTCTTGCTCGTAAGATGAGCGAAATAGGTGAACCTTGGTATGTTCCAGGTTATGGTCGTAGTGGTTCGTCACAGCTTGGTGCTACCTTTAATGTTCTTTTTGAATTATAATAAGATAAGTTGTTAGAAATAAGAGATATATCTTTAGATGTCTCAATAGCATCTTCATGTGATCATCAAGAGGGTTTGTTGTTCATGTGTTAAGGATGTTGTTCTCTATTTTTAACATGAGTATTGATACTAAATTAATATAAAACAGGAGATGAATAAGAAGAGATTATATTGGCAGATACCATTCCTTTTGATGCTAATCATTGGGTCTATCGTCATTGTTAGCTATCAACATTCAATGCCTTACCAGCACAACAAGGGATTTATCTTTGGTACAACCTATAATATTACCTACCAAAGTGATGAAGATCTCCAGCCACAGATAGAGGCAGAACTTAAGAAGGTTAATCAGACCTTCTCAACTTTTGAACCCAACTCAATGATTTCCTTGATTAATCAAAATAAGCCTGTAAAGGTAAATGAGATGTTCAGAGAGGTCTTCACACTTGCTGAAACGGTTTCAAAAGAGACTGATGGTGCATTTGATATTACTGTTGCACCGATGGTTAATATGTGGGGCTTTGGATTTAAGACGGGTCAACATCCATCTAAACAGGCTATCGACAGTCTTCATCAAATTGTTGGATATAATAAGGTGAAGTTGGTTGGTAATACCATTCAGAAGGATAACAAACGTATTATGTTAGATTGTTCTGCTATCGCAAAAGGCTACGGCTCAGATGTTGTTGCCCGTTTCCTGCGTCGCAATGGGGTAGAGAATTTTATGGTAGAGATTGGTGGCGAGATAGTTACGAAGGGTAATAGCGAGCAGCGTTTACCATGGAAGATAGGTGTTACAAAGCCGACGGATGATAGTTTGAATACCAATCAAGAAATTCAGACAGTACTGAATGTTACTGATAAGGCCATGGCAACGAGTGGTAATTACCGTAATTTTTATTATAAAGGAGGTAAGAAGTATGCTCATACCATCGACCCTAAAACAGGTTATCCAGTACAACATTCTCTTCTCTCTGCCACGGTCTTAGCCAAGAACTGTGCTACTGCTGATGCCTATGCTACTTCGTTTATGGTGATGGGAGTTGAGAAAGCGCGCAAATTACTTGATCGTCATCCAGAATTGATGGCCTATTTCATTTATTCTGATGCGAAAGGTAATCTGAAAACATGGTATAGTCCTTCTATGAAAGGGAAATATGTAGAATAAGTTATATTCGCTTTCTCTTTTGAAAGCGAATATATATTAGCTTTCAAACTCAATGCTTCAGCTCTACGATAAGCTTCTTGAACTACCACTTTTCATCGGTATTAGTACGGATGAATTGGCTGATATCGTGGGACAAACAAAGTTTGGCTTTTACAAGTTAGTGGCCGATAAGTCGCTTGTCAGTACGGATGATAAATGTACACATCTCTTTTTTCTGATGAGTGGAACACTCCGTGTGGTTAGTCATGCGGATAATTATTGTTATCGAATAGAAGAAGAATTGTCGGCTCCTGCCGTTATCCAGCCCGAACATCTCTTCGGTCTTATGCAAAGATACACAAAGGACTTCACGGCACAGACCGATTGTAGCCTCTTGTCATTGGATAAGACTGAGGTCTTACGCCTGCTTGATAACTACCTTATCTTCCGTCTTAACCTTCTTAATAGTATATCTATGCAAGCACAGCGAATGGGTCGTATTCCATGGCGTCAGCAGCCTATCGATATTCGTCAACAGTTTGTAAGTTTTCTTCGCCTACGTTGTCTCACTCAAGCTGGTAAGAAGGTGTTGAGGATAAGGATGGAGGATCTTGCCATAGAGTTACACCAGAGTCGCCTAAATGTTTCTCGAATGCTTAACACTCTGCAGCGAGAAGGATTCTTAACGATGAGTAGAGGGATTATTACAATCCCACAGTTGGAGACTCTACGGACGTAGTCTATTATCGAAATCGGCATAGATTACTATTTTCTCTATTATCCTTTGTTTGTCCCATTCAGCTTTTTGATGGATGTTTCAAACAGTTCTTATAGTCTTAGTGGACGCTATTTGTGTGTGAAACCTTGTGTCTGTCTGTGAGCAAATGAACACACTCTATTACATTGCCAAGTATCTCCCTGTTTACAGCCCATCAATCTATCCATACTTCTGGAGAGTTGGTAAATCTGTAAAAAATCATTACATTATATGAAGCTAAACACCTTTATAATAGGAGTATATTGTTTCTTAAAACAGAGTTTGTAACCTACAATAAATCAGTATGTTATAAACAGCTTTGAAGAAGACGCCTTTCTTGCTTCAAGAAGGGCGTCTTCAACGTGCAAGAAGGGCATGTTCTTGAACGCAGTTAAGCCTCTTCTTGTTTCTTCCTCGGCCTCTTTTCAAATGGAGTTGGGATTGCTTGTTGAAATAACTCAACAAATTTAGCTTATACAAATAGCGTTCTTTTTTCTTTTATCGACAGATTCGTAGGGTTCACCTCACTAATTGTTCTCCTCCTTGCGGGAGTGGTGGCGGATGGAGAGACAGGCTGTATAGGAGTAAGTTCACAAACCATTCCCCTTGCTGGGAAGGTGGAAAGAAAGAGAGTCTGCCTCTATGAGCATTGTTGTTTACTATCAACACCATCTATGTTAAGCATCAATAAGAATGCAGAAAGAGACAAGAAAGGGAGGTGTAATTCATCACTAAAATTACATTATCCGCTTAGTTCTTATCCATAACACACCATTGAGAAACAAAATTGCGTTAAATTCCACCTTCTTATATGGGTTTTCTCCTTTTTTTGAGTTATCTTTGTAGATTAAAATAAGAGAAAGTTAATAGAGATGATAGATAACGAATTAGATAAGAAAGAACGAGTAAATCCATTCTTTCTACCTTACGATACGCCGCATGACACAGTGCCTTTCGATCGCATAACACTTGCTGATTATGAAGAGGCAATGATGGAAGGCATCCGTCGCGATGATGAAGAGATTGAGAAGATAATTAATAATCCAGACGAACCTACCTTCGACAACACGATTATTCCCGAAGATGAGGTGAAGGGACGTAAGCATTATTATGACTTGCTGAGCCGTGTTGAGAGTGTGTTCTTTAATATGCTTAGTGCTGAGACATGTGATGAAATGGACGCATTGGCACAGAAGATGAGTCCAATTCTTACTAAGCATAATAATGATGTCAGCTTAAATCCAAAGATATTCGAGCGTGTTAAGTATGTCTACGAGCATCATCGTGAGTTGACACCAGAAGAGAATTGTCTGTTAGAGAAAAGTTATGAGGGCTTTGTACGCAGTGGTGCGTTGTTAGATGAAGCTGGGAAAGACAAGTTGCGTAAGCTAACAGAAGAAGCATCCATGCTTTCATTGCAATTCTCACAGAATGTTCTAAAGGAGAATAAAGCCTATACGCTACATCTCACAGACGAGAAACAGCTTGACGGACTACCTGATACAGCACGTGAAGCAGCACATGAAGCAGCAAAAGAGCATGACTTAGAAGGATGGGTTATCACCTTGGATGCACCAAGTTATAGTCCTTTCATGATGTATAGTACGCAGCGTGAGCTACGTCAAGAACTCTTTATGGCACGCAATACACTTTGCATAAAGGATAATGACACCAATAATCTGGAACTTTGCAAACGTCTGATTAATCTGCGTAGGGAGATTGCACAGCTTCTTGGATACGACACCTTTGCTGATTATGTGATGAAACATAGAATGGCAACAACGGTCGAGAATGTGTATAAACTCCTCAATGACCTCATTGAAGCATACAAACCAAAGGCTATCGAAGAACGTAAAGAGATAGAGACATTGGCTAAAGAGCTTGAAGGGAACGACTTTAAGATGGAGCCTTGGGACGTGGCTTATTACAGTCAGTTGCTTAAGAAGAAGAAATATGACCTCGATCCAGAGATGCTTCGACCCTATTTGGAATTGAACAATGTGATTAAGGGTGTCTTTGGATTAGCTACACGCCTATATGGTATCACCTTCAAGGAAAACAAGGAGATACCTGTCTATCATCCTGATGTTAAGCCATACGAGGTGTATGATAAGGATGGTAGTTATTTAGCTGTACTGTATGTAGACTTCTATCCACGTAAGGGAAAGCGTGATGGAGCGTGGATGACAGAGTTCCAAGGACAATGGATAGAGCGCGATGGCACGAATATACGTCCTCACGCATCACTTGTGATGAACTTCTCTAAGCCTACAAAGGATAAGCCTGCCTTATTGAGATTAGGCGAGGTCGAGACCTTCTTACATGAGTTTGGCCATTCTCTTCATGGCATCTTTGCGAATACACGCTTTGAGAGTCTGTCTGGTACCAATGTATGGTGGGACTTTGTTGAGCTTCCTTCACAGTTTATGGAGAACTTTGCAGTAGAGAAAGACTTCCTTCGCACGTTCGCTTTCCATTATCAGACAGGTGAGCCAATGCCCGACGAGTTGATAGAGAAGGTAATAGCCAGTCGTAATTATGGTGCCGCAATGGCTTGTCTACGACAAGTAAGCTTCGGCCTCTTGGATATGGCTTATTACACATGTAAGGACGAGTTCACCGATGATATTATTCCTTTTGAGAAGCAGGCTTGGGCACCAGCTATCATTGATGAACAGCGTATGGATACATGTATGACGGTGCAGTTCTCTCATATCATGGCGGGAGGATACGCTGCTGGCTATTACAGTTATAAGTGGGCTGAGGTACTCGATGCCGATGCTTTCAGTGTCTTCAAGAAGGAGGGTATCTTCAATCAAGAGGTTGCCCAGCGTTTTAGAGATAACGTTCTCTCACGTGGTGGGACGGAACATCCAATGGCTCTCTATAAGCGTTTCCGTGGTCAAGAGCCTACTATTGATGCCCTGAAAGAACGTGATGGACTTACAAAAGCATGAAGGTAAGGCTTTCCTCAATGCCCTTTAAGGAACGACTATGGTTGAGGGAAAAGCTATTGCCATCTATACTTCTTAAGTATCGTATCGTGCTCTCATTGCTAAACTGCAAAGTATAAAATTATAATAAGTAAATGAATAACAAGCATATAACAGAATCTTCATCAGCTTCTTCTCCCTTATTAGAAGGGAGAAGCAAGTCTGCTGTCGACTATCGTTATCTTCGTATGGCTCGAATATGGGCTGAGAACTCTTATTGTAAACGTCGTCAAGTAGGTGCGTTGGTCGTTAAAGACAAAATGATTATCAGTGATGGCTATAACGGAACACCGAGTGGTTTTGAGAATGTATGCGAAGATGAGGAGGGCATAACAAAGCCTTACGTACTCCATGCTGAAGCCAATGCTATCACAAAACTTGCTCGAAGTGGTAATAATAGCGAAGGTTCAACTCTCTATGTTACGGCCTCTCCTTGCATTGAGTGCGCAAAGCTCATCATTCAAGCAGGTATTCGCCGAGTTGTGTATGCTGAGAAGTATCGTCTTACGGATGGTATAGATTTACTGACAAGAGCTGGTGTTGAGGTTGAATACAAGAGTCTTGAGGAGGACAATGATCCCACTTTAGATTCTATTTAATCTGTATGCCAAATGCTTGTAGCCGTGTGATAGCGAGGAACAATCGGTCTTACAGACTCGAAAAAGATTGTTCCCACTATTATCAGAACCATATTTTATAGTTGAATTATCGAAAACTCTTTTAATTATCTCCTCTTCAGAAAGAGGGAGTTAAGGCTTTTATGAATCAGAATAAGAATAATCGTTTCATGCCGTTACTAATGGCGCTTTGTGTTGTCATTGGTATTTTTATTGGTACTTTCTATGCCAATCATTTCTCTGGTAACCGACTAAACATCATCAATAATGGTAGTAGTCGACTTAGCAACCTGCTGCACATCATTGATGATCAGTATGTTGATTCTGTTAATATAGACGAACTTGTAGACAAGGCAATCCCTGAGATATTATCAGAACTCGACCCACACTCTGTTTATATTAGTGCGAAAGACGTCCAACTGGCGACCGATGACTTGAAAGGCTCATTCTCTGGCGTTGGTATTGAGTTCAATATTCGACAAGACACATTACGCATTCAGAATGTTATTAAGGATGGTCCTGCTGATAAAGCTGGGTTATTAGCTGGCGATAAGGTTGTTAGCATCAACGGAAAGTCGTTTGTTGGTAAGATTGTCACTAATGAGGAAGCAATGCATCGACTAAAGGGACCGAAAGACTCTAAGGTCAAGATTGGTGTTAAACGATATGGTGAACAAGGTGTTAAGATGTTCACTGTTACACGTGGCGACATTGCTGTGAAGAGTGTTTCAGCAGTTTATATGCTCAATGATACGACAGGTTATATTCGTGTCAAGAGCTTTGGCGAACGCACCTATGCTGAGATGTTGGCTGCCTTACAGTCGCTTAACATCCGAGGTGCCGACCATTTGGTTATTGACCTTCGTGATAATGGAGGCGGTATATTGGAGGCTGCGGTACAGATGGCTAATGAGTTCCTTCCAAAGAATCGATTGATAGTATATACGCAGGGCCGTAAGAGTCCACGTGAAAACTATCGTAGCGATGGGAAAGGAAGCTATCAACATATACCAATGGTTGTACTCATCAATGAAGGAACAGCCTCTGCAGCTGAGATCTTCGCTGGTGCTATGCAAGATAACGACCGTGCAATCATTGTTGGACGTCGTTCTTTTGGTAAGGGTTTGGTACAGCAGCAAATACAGTTTAATGATGGTAGTCTGATAAGACTGACCATAGCACGTTACTATACTCCATCTGGTCGCTGCATACAAAAGCCATTTAAGCCGGGTGATAATGCCGACTACGATAACGATATACTCACTCGTTATCAGCATGGAGAGTTCTTCTCACAAGATAGCATTAAACATCAGGGGCCTGCCTACCACACTAATAATGGGCGTATAGTCTATGGTGGAGGTGGCATAACGCCTGATATCTTTGTTCCAGAGGATACTTCAAAGGTGACATCTTACTATAAAGAGGCTGTGGTAAGCGGTTTGATGCTGCAATATGCGTTTAATTATACAGATAAGAATCGTAAGAAACTAAGCGGTTTCGGTGAGGTCTTGCCTTTAGCCAACTACTTAGACCATCAGAACCTCGTAGGTGATTTCGTCGGATTTGCCGAGAAGAACGGATTGCGTCGTCGTAACTTGATGATAATGCGGTCACATTCTTTGTTACAGGAGTATCTCAATAGCCGTATTATCTATAATATTCTTGATGAACAAGCATGGATAGAATATGTCAATCGAAACGATGCCATGATTAAGGCGGCCGTTAATGCCTTTCATCCCAAATCTCTTCTGCTTCTTAAACCGAGGCCGAAGAGTGCGGATAAGTCTATGCTAATGCGAAAAAGCAAAGTGTAATAGCTATGGAACAAAACGAGAAATCCCTTCTTCGTAAGGAAGTAAGAGCACGAAAGAAACAGTTTACTGAAAAAGAACTGATTGTTCAGTCGGAGCCACTCATTAAGCGTGTGTTAAGTCATCCACGTCTACAAGAGGCAAAGACAGTCCTTTTATATAATTCACTGGCAGATGAGGTCTATACACACGACCTTATCCAGCAGCTTCATCAAGAGGGGAAAAGGGTTCTTCTACCGGTAGTTATGAGTGATACTGAGATGGAACTCCGTCTTTATAAAGGACAAGATTTCTTCAAGTCAAGTAGTTATGGCATACTTGAACCTATTGGAGAACCTTTTACAGATTTCTCTTCTATTGAATTTGCACTCATTCCTGGTATGGCTTTTGATGGTCAAAAGAACCGTTTAGGACGTGGGAAAGGCTATTATGATAGGTTCCTTCCACTACTTATAAATGCTTATAAAGTAGGCATCTGTTTTCCTTTTCAGTTCTTGCCAACTATTCCAACAGAGTCAACTGACCAAAGGGTTGATGAATGTATCTATTAGGTTTTATGAGAGAACGAAGAGGTTGTGTGGCTATAATTTTTCGTTCTCTTATGGTCTTAATGATATTTACCCATTTCTCCTCTTATCTTCTGTGACAGTGAGGGGTGTTAATGTCGATGATGTGGATCGTTTACACTAACGATAAGGGCTGATAACTGTGGTCTTTTTGGTGGTCAGGTGCTTCGTAATGTGTTGTTAGGAGGATTGCAAGTATTGTTAGGAAAAGTATAGACTATTCAAGGAGAACAAAGTGTACTTGGTTAGTCGGATGTTATCTATTGGTTGACAATATGATATAACACGCTATATGGCATAATTAAAGGAGTCTGCTATATAGCGTAATTAGTCTAAGTGAGCAAAGAGATAATGCTAAGTCTAAACCAAGTCTTCGTAGGCTTGGTTCATTTCATTCATTAAGTTCTCAAAGTTATCAGCGTTTAATGATACCTTTCTGAACATCATTTCTAAGTTTTCTTCCTCAAAGTTAACGGGCGACTCATGGAGTAAAGCCATCATTCCCGCTATCATTAATCGATAGACAGTAGCCTGATGTAGACCATTGACTCCTGTCTTAGCTTGTGTTATCCCTAAGGCGTATGCTTGCATCTGAACCCGAACAATAGAGCGAATGGCCAACGATACGGGTACACAGTCTTTGTCTATCAAAGCTGGACAGTCTACATAGTAGTCTTCTACAGACTGTAAATGTCCATTAAGTAAAGAGAATATTTGCTTCTGATATTCAGCAGTTACGAGAGTATAAAGTTCTTTACTTCCACAAGCATAACGTAAGAGTATCTTTGCTGAAGTAGTCTCTGAGAAATGACGTCGCTTCATATCTTCAGTCACAAACTCAAGGTCTGAATAGTTTAGACGTATGAGAATAGGAAAGAGAACAGACACGAATTGAGTAGAGAGGTTGTCGAAGTTGTTTACTAAAAGCTGTTTGTACTCCTTCGGTTCAATCCGTTTTTTCCCTGGATATAAGGCATCTACTTGTCCTGAAAAGAAAGAATGAAAGTAGCCTCTAACCATTGCAGAGGCTACTCTTGAACGACTAATATCTGTTATTCTCATATTATCTTTTACTACTACCTATGTCCACCAAAACTGCTGTTGTTACTTGGTACGTTTGAACGACTTGGAGTTGATGGAGCCTGATTGCTACTTGCTGGTGTGCTTGGGAATGATGAACGTGATGCATTCCCAAATGATGAACCACCGTAATTACCTGATGATTGACGACTTGGAGCAGGGTATTGCTGCTGTTGAGGTTGATATACAGGTCTGTTAGACTGCTGTCTTGGTCCATCAAACTGCTGATTATAAGAGCTATTTGGCGTAGAATAGGTATTATCTCTTCTTGCATTGCCAAAGCTACTATACCCGTTATTTTGCTGTGGAGTATTCCAAGCACCGCTATTCTGATATACGTCCTGGTTCGTTCTGGTACGGTTTGTTACGATAGGAGGGTTACGGCGTGCACCGAAACGGCCTGCGTAATAGCTATCATTATATCTGTTTCGCCCGCCACGATAGGTATAGTATTCTGCAGGAAGGGAACGATAATAATAGTTGCGGTCTGCATAACGATTATAAACCCTATAAGCATAGTTGTTGTTATACCAATAAACAGGACGATAGAAATAGTCTTCACCTATATAATAGTTATATTGGCGTGCATTTAAGACGTAGAACAAGTCACTATTGCGACGTGTCCAATAGTCACCGTAAAGAGAGCGCTCACCCTGCATATTAAGGAGGTAGTCAAGATTAATCTCGTACACTGCTTGATATTGTGCATCGGTAAGTCCAAGTTCGTAAGCCATCTTGTCTGACAAGAAAAGCGCTTGTCTTCGTGCCTCTTCATACCCAATTCGACCGTATGTGCTGCTGTATCCAACGTTATAACCATCATCATAAACAGCCATAGGACCACCATAACCACCACTGGCAGATAGGTATGCGCCACATGAAGAGAGTGAAAGACTTAGGAGACCTAAAGCGAATGTATATAAAATGTTCTTTTTCATATCTGTAACCTTTAATGTAAACTACTTTTGTTCATTCTCTATTGCAAAAGTAGTCTTTTGGTTTCAAATATCTTATAGGCAAATTCCTATTCGGTTGGGGAAAGTTCCTATAAGTTATTCCACTTCCTCTACGATGGTGTTAGGGACTTCCTTTGATTTCAACATTTCGTCAAGACTTTTGAAAGTGTAGGCTGCCTTGTCTTTTACAAACGTCTTAGAGAAACGGTCGCGTAGGCTCATAAGTTTTTGTACAGCTTCTTGATAAGTCTCAGCGGTAATGCGGTCTGCCATTGCTTGTGCATTCACAGGGGTGAAATCGAAGTATTGTACAAGATACTGTTGGAACTGTCGACGTTGAGTTTGCGTCATTTCCTGCAACTGTACATTCATCTTATCCTTTGCACGATGTATGATGAAGATTAGTTCATCAGGCTCACCACCACGCTGTCCACGGTCATATTTCTTCTCATACTCAAAGTGACAATCACAGAACCCACGCTCTGCAAGCTCCTTTAATTCTTGCATTGCTGGGTCGAGAACACGGCGGCAGAAATCAGAGAATTTCTTGTAGTTGTTTTCCAAACGAAGCATCTTGCGGAACTCCAAAGTCTTGATAACTGTACGACCTTTGTCCACCCAAGACTCGATGAACATATATATACGTTGTGTATAGCGGTTCTTACAAGCGAAGACAATCTGTTTTCCCAAACGATGATAGCCAAAGTCTAATGATACAAGACGCTCGGCAACAGTATGATCAAGCTTTAGAATGGCGTATTTGTTGTAGGAACGATCCTCTGGTATATATACATCACAAAGGTTAGTTGCCTTGGTGTACTTTCTTCCTTCAGCCGTTTTATATGGGATTTCGACAGGTATTGAAGCCAACATCTTCAGTGAGTTACGTAACTGTGGATAGTGGTTCGGGTCAACACCTAATTCCTTGAAAGGTAGCTTGATAGGCATACGTCCATCCTCATCCAGCTCATCCGTGTGGAATAAGTCAAGTTGAAAGCCTCGTTTATTGTTCAATATTCCATGTAAGATAGACTGTAGACTCTCAACAATAGACACCAAAATTCTAACCTGAATGAGTGAATAGTCATGGCGCATCATGGTCACAGCAATAGGCTGAAGAAGCCATGTCTCTTCTTCTATTGGGATAAGATCATTCGAGATAGTACGGCTTTTTAAGGGAGCTTTCTGTGCTTTTGCACCTCGTTTACGCGTTACCTTTCTTACGGCTGTTTTATCTGTTGTCATATTAACTGTCTTAGCTTATCATGTATCTTATAACACTTTACAAGCTACAAAGATACCGCTTTTATTTGGAACAAGCCACTAAAACAACAAAAATAGTTTCTTCTTAGTTTTTTGATGGCTATCTTGTAGATGCTGTTCTATTAATAAGTAAAGCCTCTTTGGGTAACTCGTTGTATGGTGTTAAGCCTTATTACGATTGGTGTTTACTATTAACAAATTTCGTGTGGTGTATTACTATGCGCCAGTAATAATTAATGATAAAAAACCAAATACTTTACAACTACTATTGCATTATTGACTTTTTTTTTGTTATTTTGCATACGATATCATTACGAAGTAACAAGATGAAGAATCAGAAGATGTATGAGCCTGATGATAAGATGATTTATCTTATCAGAGATAATTATGACTTATTACAAAGCTTAGGGTGCTTTGGAATAAGTTTGGGCTTTGGTGATAAGACCGTGAGAGAGGTTTGTGATGATCAGAATGTAGACACTTACACATTCTTGGCAGTCGTTAATTTTACGATAAATGGATATAAAGCTTTTGATGATGTAGACCGATTGTCAATCCCAACGCTTATGCAATACCTGCGAGCAAGCCATACTTACTATCTTGAATACAAGTTACCTTTCATACGGAAGGAGCTGTGTGCGTCTTTGGATGAGACTGATAATCTTGCTCGTCTAATCCTTCGTCTATATGACGAATATGCTCATTCTATCCATAATCACATGCAGTATGAGGAGAAGAATGTGTTTCCATACGTGGATTCGCTGCTGAAGGGTGAGGCAAATGATACATACGATGTTGAGACTTATTCTAAGCATCATAGTCAAACAGATGTGAAGTTACGTGAGTTGAAGAGTATTATTATCAAGTATCTACCTTCTGATACGCATCATAATAATCGTCTGACAGCTACTTTATATGATATCTATAACTGTGAAGCATGGCTTGAGCAACATGCTTTAGTAGAAGAAGAAATCTTCATACCAGTGATTAGACGCTTAGAACAAAAGAGTAAGCAAAATGACGTAAGTGTGAAGATATCAAACATGATTACGCAGAGTCCTCTGTCTGATGAGGTTCTTAGTGATCGTGAGAAAGATGTTATCGTTGATGTAGCTCAGGGTATGACGAATAAGGAGATAGCCGATCATCTTTGTATCTCAACGAACACTGTGATTACACATCGTCGTAATATTGCACGTAAGCTACAAATACATTCACCAGCAGGATTGACAATTTATGCAATTGTTAATAATCTTGTGGATATCAGTAGTGTGAAGCTATGATAAGTAAGAACAAGTAGGAAAAGAGAAACTCTCAGTTACTTAAAGACAAATACGAATGAAACATCCTTCTAACTTAGATATGGGTCGTCCTAAGATAGCCATAGTCGATTCCAATACACTTGTTATTTTAGGTTTGAAACAGCTTCTACAGAATGTAATGCCTATTATGACTGTGGAGTCGTTCTCTACTTTTCAAGATTTTGAAAAGGCGCAAGTAGACTCATTCTATCATTACTTTGTATCGCAAGTAATTGTCTTAGAGAACAGGCAGTTCTTCTCTCAATGTATCCATAAAACTATTGTTTTGACAATTACGAAAGACCCTAATTCACAACTCTCAGGCTTTCATAGCTTCTGTATCAATGTGCCTGAGGATGAGCTTGTCAAGGCAATCTTAAAGATAGCACAGTATGGTCATCCTGGTGGAAAGAACCTTCCTGAACTTCCTCAGGTACTAAAGAATAAGATACTTAGTAATCGTGAGATAGAAGTTATGTCGTTAATTGTACAAGGATTGATTAACAAAGAGATAGCAGAAAAGCTGAATATAAGTCTGACAACAGTAATAACACACCGCAAGAATATTATGGATAAACTCGGAATGAAGAGTGTATCTGCTTTGACAATCTATGCTGTTATGCACGGTTATATAGACATAAACAAGATATAAGAGCTTAATCTCAACCTTTATATATCTCCTTTCTATTATTATAAGAAAGGAGATAATAGATGAGCAAACCATCCACGGAAACGTTGCCAAGGTGTGCGCCATTGTTTCCACTTAGTTTCTGTCAGTTTAAAACTATCTTTCTTTTGTGCCTCAAAAAGGTTATCTAACTCGTGAGTCGTACATGCGTCTATAATGACAGCATTCTCTTCACGGTCCCAACGAAGACTTCTTGCATTAAGATTGGCCGATCCAACGGTACAGAATTGACCATCTACAGTAATAATCTTTGTGTGGTGGAAGCCTTTCTCATACAGCCAAACAATACATCCTTCTTTCATTAATTTGTGTGCATTATAGAACCCACAGTCAGGGGTTAGAGGGATATCACTCTTCACACTGAGTAGTATCTCCACCTTTACACCTCGTTTAGCAGCATTGCGTAAAGCCTTCTTCAAGGCCCTACTTAGTGTGAAATAAGGGTTGATAAGCTTGATACTATCTTTCGCATCATTGATAGCATTAACATAGAAGTAGCGGATAATATCTTTTGATGTATGTGGTTCACGGTTGATGATACCAACCATTTTATTCCCAACAGTACCACAAGTGTCTTGTTTTAAGCCTTTTATATAATCGGCATTAGATACACCACGATAGTATTTTGCACCATGTATCTTCTGTCCTGATGCCAAATACCACATTCTTAAAAAGATGTTTTGAAGCGTGTTAACCTCATCTCCCTCTATACGACAGTGCATGTCATGCCATGAACCAACGACTTTAGTACCATTGATGTAGTAGTCTGCCACATTCATCCCACCTGTGTAAGCCACCTTCCCATCAATGACAACAATCTTGCGATGGTCACGATTGAAGATATCATGCAACCACGGGAACTCCATAGGCTTGAACTCGTAAATCTGAATACCCTTTTCACGGATAGATTTCAAGTTCTTTTTCTTCATAGGGCGATTATTACTTGCATTGCCAAAGCCGTCGAAGACGGCCCTCACCTCAACCCCCTCTTTTGCTTTTGCTGCTAAATGCTTAATCAACTCCTCATTGATAGAGTCATTACGAAAGTTGAAGTATTCCAGATGAATACTCGAACGTGCTTGGTCAATCGCCTTAAAAAGGTCATTAAACTTTTCCCTTCCTGTTGTAAGTAAGGTCACAGAGTTGTTGTGAGAGAAGTGTACACCTTTCTTTCTAAGCTGGTTAACAATCAAAGAATCAGCCCTATCTGCCGTCATCTCATGTCTTTCAGCTAAAGAGCCTTGCGCCTCCGTCTGTGCTGAAAGATGTGTTGGACATATTATACTATATAGTGCCATCACCGTTGTGATGGTTTTTCTTATGCTAAAACTTACTTTTATCTCTCTCATTTTTCGTCGATAGCAGTAGCAATCTATTGTTGTAATAGATTGTCCCACTCAATATAAATACATAGATAAGATAATCGCATCTTATCTTTACAGCATACAGCTATAATGGTCTACAACACCTAAAAGGTGTTTCTCCTTATCGCATACCAATACAGTATGGATTTTGTTTTGCTGCATAATATGCTGAATCTCTGTTATCTTTGTTGTTGGCAAGACCGTTTTAGGGCTCTTTGTCATAATGTCACTGACCGTATGATCAAAGAATTCTGCCTGCCAATGCTCCATAGCTCTACGGATATCGCCATCAGTTATCAGTCCTATCACTTTCCCATTATCAACCGATACACCCAAGCCGAGCTTACCTTTGCTGACATGTATGATTGCTTCGCCTAAGTGCATATCCTTTGGTATGATAGGAAGTTCGTCTGAACGCATAACATCTTGTGCTGTTGTCAGTAGACGTTTACCTAACTCTCCACCTGGATGGAACTGTGCGAAATCCTGTGGCTTGAAGTCACGAACACGCATGAGAGCAACTGCTAATGCGTCACCCATGACCAGTGCAGCTGTTGTCGAGCTGGTTGGAGCAAGGTTGAGAGGACAGGCTTCCTTCTCGACCCATACTTTTAGGTGGGCTGTAGAATACTTTGCCAATAGGGAATTAGGGTTGGCACTCATTCCTATAATAGGGATATCCATGTGAAGAACTATCGGAATGAAACGGAGCAATTCGTCTGTTTGACCGGAATTAGACAGGGCTAAGACGACATCCTCCTTGGTCATTACCCCCAAGTCACCATGATAAGCGTCTAAGGGATTGACGAAGAAAGCAGGTGTACCTGTTGAAGAGAGTGTTGCCGCTATCTTTGCACCTATATTTCCACTCTTGCCAACACCGGTAACAATGATTTTACCCGTACAATGATACATCAAGCTAACGGCCTTATCAAAGTTCTCATCCAACTGATTTATTAAGTTGAGTGTTGCGTCTGCCTCCTCTTTTATACATTGTGTGGCATACGCTCTGACTTGCGTCAATCTCTCTTCTGCTTCCATCATATTAGTTTTCCTATTAATTCGTCTAACTTTTCAAGCTCTAACATATTGGCTGCATCAGACAATCCAGCGTCTGGTGTAGGGTGGACCTCAAAGAAGTAACCTGTTGCACCGAACGCTTTAGCTGCCAAAGCCATTGATGGTACGAACTTGCGATCGCCCACAGTTTTCCCGTCTCCAGCGCTTGGTCTCTGTACACTATGCGTACAATCCATAATGACATCGGGAACAATCTCTTTCATGTCAGGTATGTTTCGAAAATCAACAACAAGGTTGTTGTATCCAAAACAGTTCCCACGCTCCGTCAGCCACACCTCTTTAGCTTCGCTCTCTTGGCATTTCTGAACAGGATAACGCATGTCTCTGCCACTAAGGAATTGTGCTTTCTTTATGTTTACAATCTTGCCTGTCTTTGCGGCAGCCGCTAATAAGTCTGTTTGTCGACATAGGAAGGCTGGTATCTGAATGACATCAACGACGTCTCCTACGGCTTTAGCTTGATAACTCTCGTGAATATCAGTCAACAGGCGTAGTCCATATTTATCCTTGATAGCCTGTAACATCTCAAGACCCTTCTCAAGTCCTGGACCACGAAAGGAGTGTATACTCGTTCGATTAGCTTTATCAAAGCTCGCTTTGAAGATGATATCGATGTCGTATTTATTGTTGAGTCGCACTAACTCTTCGGCTACAATGCCGAGAAGCTCTTGACTTTCTATAACGCAGGGACCTGCAATGAAGGTAGGTTTATTCATCATTATTCGATTATATAAATAGCTTCTTTTACCATGAAGGGCTGATATTTTCTGCCAGAAGTGAGTACAAAGTTATATATAATAAGGTGAAGAGACAAGTAATTAACGTTCATTTAGATGTTTAAAGTAAAACTTATGCGTAAAATTTGGCAGTTTAATAGAAAACCCTTTACTTTGCACACAGAAAACAAAGCTTATTGTCTCTTACGGCTTAAACGGTTGTTGGGATATATAGCACAAGGTAAAACAGATATAATTCAGTATTAATTAAAAAGTTTTCTATTATGAAAAAGATTTTATTGTCACTTGCAGTAGCATTCGTTTCACTTGCTGCTAGCGCACAGGTTTACGTTGGTGGTAGCGTTGGTATCGCTTCTTCTAAGACAGACGGGTCTGATGCTGTTACTACTTATCAGTTCCTCCCAGAAGTTGGTTACAACATCAACGGTGACTGGGCAATCGGTACTACACTCGGTTGGGGTAAGGGTGACCCTGTAGAATTTGAGACTGGTGCTCGTAACTACGTTAAGGTTGCACCATACGCTCGTTACACTTTCGTACGCTCTAAGTATGTAAATGCTTTCGTAGATGGCGGTTTCGGTTATGCTCACTACAACCATGCTGATGCTGCAACTCCATCTATTAATCAGTGGGAAGCAGGTTTGAGACCAGGTCTCGCAGTTAACCTCAGCCCAAAGGTAAGCTTCGTAAGTCACATTGGTTTCGTTGGATGGAAGTCTGCTAAGTATGACGTAAGTGGTGCTAAGGCAAATAACGTTTGGGGTGCATCTCTTAATGGTAACAATATCACCTTCGGTGTATATTACAACTTCTAATCAATCGGGTTGAAGAAACTTAATAATTATATGGAGGAACGCTGTTTAGCGTTCCTCTTTTCGTTTCTGTTTCTTTCCCTTGTGGTGCCTACCTGCATGCCAAAACCTGTATTTCTCTGTGAAGGAAGAAAGACCTCTTTTTTTAGCTATCATCGTTTCCAGTAGATTAATTTAGTATTCTCTCCATACTTCAAAGGAATTAGTAGGCTTGTGAAAAGTCATTACAAAATATTGAGTAAATCATTCTCAAAAAAAGAGTATAATCTTTCCTAAATGTTAGCTTGTAACTCTCACGAAATCAATATATTACAAGTAGCGCTGAAGAAGACGCCTTTCTTGCCCTAAGAAGGGCGTCTTCTATGAGCAAGAAGGGCATGTTCTCAATTGCAGGTAGGCGTCTTCTATTACCTTATAGAGCATATAGTGGATTCTAAGGAAGTAAAAAAAGTAGCTTTCTCTCCAGTCTTTCCGAAAGAAAGGGAGTATCTACCGAGATAGAACTCGCTGTTATATTGTATTCAATGAGCAAAGAGAGATAATATCATTTCAGCCTTTACTTGTCCTGTTCTCCAACTTTTCTTCGAAAGAAAATAGGATTAAATGTCTAATAGTGGGTATTGGTAAGGGGAGTAAAATGTATTCTTTTACTCGCAGATCAATACTAATTTTTGCGCACAGCAATACAATATAAACAGATATTTTACCCTCGATTTTTTTCGTGTTTATACTCCGTACTACTCGTGTACATATTCCTCCCGTTCGTAAGAAAGGAACTTAAGGCTTGTGTTAGCTGCCATGAAAGAATAGAATGAGTCACTGATAACTAATTATATAGTAATGGTATTATTCAAGCTTTGATGCATTTTGAATACATGAATAGTCCCGTCACTTAATTATTATTTTGTTGTTTGATAGTGATTTCACGCTGTGGGAATGGGATTTCAATGCCATTCTTATTAAGCGTCTCGTAGATACATTCCATGATATCACCAATGTCACTACCTCGTGTAAATACATTCAGCCAAACAATAATGCTCAATGTAATGCAGCTATCATCAAAACTTTTAAGTCTGACAACGACTGGTTGTGCTTCGTAAGTGACTCCCAATGAAGTTATAGCGTCTGTAAGAAGAGCTTTTACCTCCTTAATATTAGTCCCATAAGCTACTCCAACCTCAAGGATATCCAACTCATAACCATGATTCTTTGTCATGTTCTTGTAGTTCTTGGTGAATAGTTGTGAGTTTTGGAAAGCAATAACCGAACCATCGAGGGCTTCTATCATAGTCGATGTATAGCTGATAGAGCTTACCCTACCACGAATGTCATCACAAATGATGTAGTCGCCAATCTTGATACGACCAGCCATCAGAGAGATGCCATAATAGATGTTTTCGAGGATATCCTTCATCGCAAAACCTATACCCGTTGACAGTCCACCCGTCACAACGACCAACCATGTGCTGCTGACCTTGATGATGCTAAGTGTAGTTAATAGCCATGCACCCCAGATAACAACCTGTAAGACATTGATATACATTGTTGCACGTGCTTCAGCTGTTGATGGGTCGTTTCGTTTGAGATACAATTTGATTGCATCACGAATCGTTAGGTTTAGATAATTAAATACGAACCAAAGAATGGTTACAACGGCTATGGCGTAGACACTAATCTTTATGTTCGTAGAGTCAATGAAGTTGTCACGAATCAAATCCCAAGTCAACCCACTAAGATTGAACACGTCTGTTGCCCAATAAACGGCCATAAAGAAAGATATGACCAAAGCAATAGGGATGAGAACAATGTCTATGAAGCGTAGTGCCCATACCTTTATAGGCGATAAGTTCTTGATAGGGTGTTTAGCTCTATATTGATTCAGATAGTCTTTGAAGAAGGCGATTGTAAGAATACATGCCAATTGCATTGACCACCAGATAATTACTTGTACGGCAAACATCGTATATCCTATCCATGCACTCACAAGTGAGAAGACAAAGACAAGTTGAGACATATAAGCGAAGTTCAGGTCGTAACGAGGTACAAGCTTGTGATATCTGTAAATCATTCTTGCCTGCCACAAGGTGTCGATAAGTAATAGAGGCGGGAAGAGGAGCGTCACGATAGAGCTTGGGAGCATTACAATACGGAAGGTAATGACGAAGAACCCAATCATTATCAATGGATAGTAGATGCGATAAGCGTTGTGTGTCTGTGAGCCTTCTACACGCAGGAGCAGGGAAGCAAAGATAACTGTCAGCATCCATGTGTACTCTAAGAGTAGGCTGCAAGCCATGTGTACGAAATTAGAAGGCGAGAACAATCTGATGATAACAAGTATGATACTAAACGTAATCACGGAAGCCAACATAATAATACACGTACGCTTTGCAAGGAAAGCATGACTCTTCTGCTCAAACCTATTGGTTTTCATGACCTTAGTCACTAAGAAGCGAATACTCAGATAGTTGATAAGGATGGCTATTAAACCATAAATGAGTATCATACTAAAAAGTGTGATAATCCACTTTACATCCCATTGTGAGGCAACAACAGGGTCGGAAGTGTATTTCTCGGAGAGTGTTGTGTTCATTTGGTTGAAGCGTAGTCGGGCAGTCTTTAGGAACTTGAAATAGTTGTCTCCAGAGTTCGTAAAGATACCAGACTGTATCTCCTCATACCTTTTCTGTGCGTAGGCATCGAGTGCTTCTAATTGTTGTTGGCTAAACTTATAGTATTGGATGTATTCTTTATAGGAGTCGTTGCGCTCTTTTAGCATCCTTCGAATACTTGCTGCAAGGGTAAGACAGACGTTACGGTCGGTCTTCATCTTAGGCGTGAGACCAAAGATATACATCGTACTAAGTACGTTGATTAATGAGTCGTAGCGTGCTATCTCTTCATTACTTTCTGTGATAAGGTCGTGGAAGGGACGGGTCTTGGTTTGAAAGTCTTTCCATAATTCGGTCGCTTGTTGGCAGGCATAAGTAAGGTCGAAGATGTTATCCGTCTTTTGAGAATAAAGCATCAAGGATATTTGAGCAGAATTATCACCAATCTCCTTCAGTTGGCTTGTAACTTGTTCGGTAATAAATCTTGATTTATTCAGCTGTTTTGTTAGTTCTAAATGCTGCGCAATCAGTTCAGAGCGTAGTACTTGTAGAGAGTTTTTTAGTGAGTCCTCTTGTAGAACAGCATGTGTCGGCAGTGTGAGGATGAAAAGTAATATAGTGATAAAAAATAGCTTTTTGCGCATATCTGTTTGACTCTAAAAAAGGTTGTTATGTATTATATAGGTGTACAAAGATACGGAAACTTTACCATTTAGGGCTGTATAGGAATGTAAAATGATACTAAAGATAGCTTTGTTTGTGCTTTTCTTATGTCACATGGCGTGTAAACGAATAAAAAATCGTAAGTTTGCACGAAAAAAGAGCACTATGATATTAATTGCCGATAGTGGAGGTTCTAAAACAGACTGGGCATTGATAAGTCTACCAACAGATACCAGTAAGTGCGTTCTGAGAGTCCGTACACAGGGATTGAATCCTTTTCATCAGTCGAAGGATGTCATTTTACATACATTAGAACAGGAGCTAATACCAGCGTTAATCAAGGCTACTGAACAAAACAACAATTCTCTAAGGAAGACAGATATAGCCAAGTTGGTCACACAGATATACTTTTATGGGGCTGGATGTACGAAGAATCTTTCACCCATTGTAAGTGAAGCACTCGGCATGGCATTCCCTTCTGCTTCGGTGAAAGTAGAGAGCGATTTGTTAGGTGCAGCTCATGCAGTATGCGGGCATGAGGCAGGAATCGCTTGTATATTAGGTACTGGTGCTAATAGCTGTCAGTATGATGGCGAGCAGATTGTTGCAAATATCCCCCCTTTGGGTTATATCTTGGGAGACGAAGGCAGTGGAGCTGTTCTTGGAAAGTTATTACTCAATGGCATCTTCAAAGGTGATTTGCCAACAGAGATACGTGATCTGTATTTAGAATGGAGCGGATTGAGCTATCCTGAAATTATTGATAAAGTATATCGTCAACCACTTGCAAACCGCTTTTTAGCAGGGATCTCAAGATTTATCAAAGACAACTTGCAACATACTGAATTAGAGGCTTTAGTAGAATATAATTTCGATAATTTCTTTAAGAAAAATATCTTGAAGTATAAGTCATCTCCAATCCGTACTATTTCTGCGGTTGGAGGGATAGCAGCAGCTTTTGAACCGCAATTAAGAGCCAGTGCTAATCGCTTCGATTATCAAGTTGGTAAGGTGATAGCCTCACCTATAGAGGGTTTGATTGAATATTATTCTTAGGATGAATTGTTAATTATGACTTGTGAATCTGATATTTATGTAGCCTGTTCTCTCTGCCCTTTGAGAACAACAAATAATTAATACAATGTATTTAACAGACAACCGATTATCGTCTTGTAAATATGGCAATACGTCGTTTGTAAAGTAGAGTTTGCAAAAAGTGGTATGTTTTTCTGTTCAAAATGCAGTTGTTCTCAAATAATTTTGTAACTTTGCAGATGTTTTAAAACATATTACATTAAGAGCAAGATTGCACAATTAAATTATAGCTATATATAAAGTTTATGTATTTCACACTTTTTGTTACCGTTTTGATAACGGCCGCATTCTTGGTAGTGGCAGCTTATGCTATCGCTAAGTTGATTGGTCCGCGTTCATACAATCCAGCGAAGGGTGAGCCTTACGAGTGTGGTATACCGACTTACGGAACCTCTTGGTTACCAGTACATATCGGTTACTACCTCTTTGCTATCCTCTTCTTGATGTTTGACGTGGAGACAGTATTCCTCTATCCATGGGCAGTCGTTGTAAAAGAAACCGGTCCACTCGCACTTGCAACGATTGGTTTCTTTATGCTGGTATTAGTATTTGGTCTTGCGTATGCTTGGCGGAAAGGAGCACTTGAATGGAAATAAGAAAGCCAAAAATCAAGTCTCTTCCATACGAAGAATGGAAAGACAATGACACGCTTAGCAAAATGGCAAGCGAATTGAACGATGGTGGTACAAACCTTGTTCTCGGTAACTTGGATCAGCTCATCAACTGGGGTCGTAGTAATTCTCTTTGGTCGCTAACCTTCGCAACATCATGTTGTGGTATTGAGTTTATGTCTGTTGGATGTGCACGTTATGACTTCTCTCGCTTTGGATTTGAGGTTACACGTAACTCACCACGTCAGGCTGACTTGATTATGTGTGCTGGTACAATTACGAATAAGATGGCTCCAGCATTGAAGCGTCTGTATGATCAGATGGCTGAGCCTAAGTATGTAATTGCTGTCGGTGGTTGTGCTATCTCTGGTGGTCCATTTAAGGATAGCTATCACGTTATGCGTGGTATTGATGAGATTATCCCTGTGGATGTTTATATCCCTGGTTGTCCTCCACGTCCAGAGGCCATTATCTATGGTATGATGCAGCTTCAACGCAAGGTGAAGGTCGAGAAATTCTTCGGTGGTGTTAACCATAAGCAGACAGCTGAAGAGCGTGAATTAGGTAAGAGTAATTCTGAGCTCATCTTTGAAGAGAAGTTAGGTATTAATCCAGAGGAGATAAAGGAGAAGCGTGAGGCTGCTTGGAACGAGGCAAAGAAACCTGCTCCAAAGCCAGCACGTCCTGTCGCTAAGCCTGCTCCTGCTGCTGTTAAGCCTGCTGAAGCAGCTGAGAAACCAAAGGAAGCTGCGGTTGCATCTTCTTCAGAAACTGTTGTTCCAAAGAAAGATACGATTGTTGTTGACCAGCCTGTAACAAAGGAAGATGTTGAAAAGTTGGGTAAAGAAATCGATCAGATAGGTGCAACAGGTAAGGTTTCAGACGAGACTTCTACTAATAATTAATATATAAGGTACGCGAGAATGAAATTAGAAAATAAAGAGTTCGGTTTTGATAGCTTTGCTTCTGAGATGGCAAAGCTAAAGAATGAGAAGCATTTCGATTACCTTGTAACTGTTGTCGGTGAAGACTTTGGTGTAGAGGAAGGTCTTGGATGTATCTATATCCTTGAGAATACAAATACTCATGAACGTTGCTCTGTAAAGCAACTTGCAAAGAAGGTAGGGGAGGAGTCTGTTATTCCTTCTGTCTATCAGCTTTGGAATGATGCAGACTTATTAGAGCGTGAGGTTTATGATTTCTATGGTATCAAGTTCCTTGGTCACCCTGATATGCGTCGTCTCTACCTAAGAAACGACTTTAAGGGATATCCACTCCGTAAGGATTATGACATGGATCCAAAGAAGAACATGTACACAACGGAGGATGATGTAGAAGTTGATACAACAACAGAATGGAATCTCAATAATGAAGGTGAACTTGTTCAGACACAACATGCGCTATTCACTGATGATAATTTCGTTGTGAATATCGGTCCTCAGCACCCATCTACTCACGGTGTGCTTCGTTTGCAGACTGTGTTGGATGGAGAGACGGTAACCAAGATCTATCCACACTTGGGATATATCCATCGTGGTATTGAGAAGCTTTGTGAGCAGTTTACTTATCCACAGACTTTGGCATTGACTGACCGTATGAACTATCTGTCAGCAATGATGCATCGTCATGCACTTGTTGGTGTTATAGAGGAAGGTATGGGCATTGAGTTGTCTGAGCGTATCCTCTATATCCGTACTATTATGGATGAGTTGCAGCGTATTGACAATCACCTCCTTTATACATCTTGTTGCGCTCAAGACTTAGGCGCCCTCACAGCCTTCCTTTATGGTATGCGTGATCGTGAGCATGTGTTGAATGTAATGGAAGAGACGACTGGTGGTCGCCTGATTCAGAACTATTATAGAATAGGTGGTTTGCAGGCTGATATAGATCCAAACTTTGTTTCAAACGTGAAAGAACTTTGCAAATACTTACGTCCAATGGTACAAGAGTATTTGGATGTCTTTGGTGATAATGTCATTACTCACCAACGTTTCTGCAATGTTGGTGTAATGGATGAGAAGGATTGCATTAGTTATGGTGTGACTGGTCCTGCTGGTCGTGCAAGTGGTTGGAAGAATGATGTTCGTAAGAACCATCCATACGCCATGTATGACAAGGTTGACTTCGAACAGATAACTTTGACACACGGCGATTCTATGGATCGTTACTATTGTCATATACAGGAGATTTATCAGAGCCTCAATATCATTGAGCAGTTGATTGATAATATCCCTGAGGGTGAGTTCTATATTAAACAGAAACCAATCATCAAGGTTCCTGAGGGACAGTGGTACTTCTCTGTTGAGGGTGCAAGTGGTGAGTTTGGTGCTTATCTGGATTCACGTGGTGACAAGACAGCATATCGTTTGAAATTCCGCCCAATGGGTCTGACACTTGTTGGCGCCATGGATAAGATGTTACGTGGTCAGAAGATTGCCGACTTGGTGACTACTGGTGCTGCGCTTGACTTCGTTATCCCTGATATTGACCGCTAACATGGTTATCAATAAAGTAATCAATTAAGAATTAAATTCATACTATGTTCGATTTTAGTATAGTTACAAAATGGTTCGATGAATTGCTTCGTGTCACTTGTGGACTAAGTAATTTTTGGGCCGTTCTGATTGAGTGCGTTGTGGTGGGATTGGCAATACTTCTTGCTTATGCTTTACTTGCAATAGTACTTATCTTTATGGAGCGTAAGGTCTGCGCCTATTTCCAGTGCCGTATTGGCCCTGTCAGAGTAGGATGGTGGGGAACTTTACAGGTCTTAGCTGATGTGTTGAAGATGTTGATTAAGGAAATCTTTGCTGTAGATAAAGCGGATAAGCTACTTTATTATTTGGCACCTTTCTTGGTTATTATCGCATCTGTCGGTACATTCTCTTTCCTTCCTTGGAATAAAGGTGCTCATATCCTTGATTTCAATGTAGGTATCTTCCTGGTGACCGCCATTAGTTCTATTGGTGTTGTTGGAGTATTCATTGCTGGATGGGGTAGTAATAATAAATATTCAGTCCTATCTGCTATGCGTGGAGCAGTACAGATGATTTCATACGAATTGTCATTAGGTGTATGTTTAATCTCTGCTGTTATCCTAACACAAACAATGCAGATTTCAGGTATAGTCGAAGCTCAGACTGGTCCTTGGCAGTGGTTGATAGTACAAGGACATATCCCAGCTATCTTGGCTTTCCTTGTATTCTGTATTGCGGGTAATGCGGAGGCTAATCGTGGTCCGTTCGACTTGGCAGAAGCTGAGAGTGAGTTGACTGCAGGTTATCATACAGAGTATAGTGGTATGGGATTTGGTTTTTACTACTTGGCAGAGTACCTTAATCTATTTGTTGTAGCAGGTATTGCAACTACTGTATTCTTAGGTGGTTGGGCTCCTTTGAACATTGGATTAGATGGCTTTGATGCTATTATGAATTATATTCCAGGTCTTGTTTGGTTCCTTGGTAAAACATTCGCAGTAGTATTCTTGCTGATGTGGATTAAGTGGACATTCCCACGTCTCCGTATCGATCAGATTCTGAAATTAGAGTGGAAGTATCTTATGCCACTATCATTGGTTATCCTTGTGTTGATGACGGTGTGTGTTGCATTCGGTTGGACGATTCACTATTAATGGTTAAAGAGAATGGAAGATAAAAAACTATCATATTTTGGTGAGGTCGGGAGCGCACTCAAGACACTTGCTACGGGTATGAAGGTGACCATGAAGGAATACTTCACACCAAAGTCTACCGAGCAGTATCCTGAGAATCGCAAGACAACCCTTCACGTAGCCAAGCGTCACCGTGGCCGTTTGGTCTTCAAGCGTGACGAAGAAAAGAATCACAAGTGTACTGCTTGTACAATGTGTGAGAAGGCTTGTCCTAATGGTACTATCAAGATTCTTTCAGAGATGGTTACCAACGAAGAGACAGGTAAGAAGAAGAAACAGCTCGTTGATTATGAGTATGACTTAGGCGATTGCATGTTCTGTGAGTTGTGTGTTAATGCCTGCAACTTCGATGCAATTGAGTTTACGAATGATTTCGAAAATGCTGTCTTCGACCGTTCTAAGTTAATTCTTCACCTTGATAAAGAGGTATATGAAGGAGGTTCACTGCCAGACCTTATCGACGGTGGTGCAGACTGGAAGGTAGGAACATTCAATACTAAAAAGAAATAAAGGTTTAGAGATATGGCAAGATTAATTATGTTTGCGGTTCTCGCCGTTATTATACTGGCTTCAGCCGTATTCTGCGTGTCGACGAAGCGTATCATGCGAGCTGCGACAGCATTGCTGTTTGTGCTCTTTGGCGTTGCAGGTCTCTACTTCCTGCTCGATTACACATTCCTTGGTGCTGCTCAAATCAGTATTTATGCTGGTGGTATCACAATGATGTACATTTTCGCTATTCAGTTAGTAAGTAAGCGTACATTGCAGGGTCTTTCTGAGCGTTGGTTAGGAAAGCGTACTTTCCTTGCAGCCTTCATTGCTTTAGTTGGTTTTGGTACAGTAATCCTTGTTCTGTTAAAGAATGAAGTTTTGCGTCACACTGTAGTGAACGGTGATTCTTTATCAAATGAGGTTACAATGGAAACCATCGGTCGTAATTTGATGACAGCTGATAAGTATGGTTATGTTCTCCCATTTGAGTTCATCTCTGTATTCCTTTTGGCTTGTATCATTGGTGGCTTAGTTATATTGAATAACAAAAAGAAGGAGGAAAGCAAATGATACCAGTAGGATATTTCTTTGTCCTTAGTGGACTATTGTTCTTTATCGGAGTATTTGGTTTTGTAACCCGTCGCAACCTTGTTGCAATGCTTATCTCCGTAGAGTTAGTTCTCAATAGCGTAGATATCAACTTTGCTGCATTCAACCGTTTACTTTTCCCTGATGGATATGAGGGTATGTTCTTTACTCTTTTCTCTATCGGTGTAAGTGCTGCTGAATCAGCTGTTGCACTCGCTATTATCATCAATGTTTACCGTCATTTCCACAGCGATCAGGTGAACAGTATTGAAAATATGAAATTATAAAGAGAAACAAATATGTTTGATTACGCATTTTTGATACTTCTTCTCCCGTTCCTAAGCGCTGTTGTGCTTGGCTTGTTCGGTATGAAGATGCCTCGCAAGGTCGCTGGTATTATCGGCACCTGTATGTTGGGAACACTATTTGTGCTTAGCCTCTACACTGCTTACCATTATTTCTTCTATACTGGTGAGTATACAGCTATGGGCGAGACCTTCAATGTAACTGATGGTCGTTTGGCAAATGGTACATACCCAACTGTTACAGTCTTCAACATTACATGGTTGAAGTTTACTGAACTTTTGACATTCAACATTGGTTTCCGTCTTTCTCCAATCAGTGTGATGATGTTAATCGTCATTACTACTGTCAGCTTGATGGTTCACATCTATTCATTCGGTTATATGGCTGAACGTGATGAGAATTATAAGTTTGAGGAGTATGAGCACGGCTTCCAGCGTTTCTATGCCTACCTGTCACTCTTTACGATGTCAATGCTTGGCCTTGTAGTGGCAACTAATATTTTCCAGATGTATCTCTTCTGGGAGTTGGTAGGTGTATGTTCATATCTGTTGATTGGATTCTATTATCCAAAGCACACTGCAGTTCATGCCAGCAAGAAGGCTTTTATTGTCACACGTTTTGCTGACTTGTTCTTCTTGATTGGTATCTTGTTCTTCAGTTTTTATGTTGGAACATTTAACTATGATCTCAGTGTAAACCCAGGTCTTGTTGAGACATTGAGTGGTTTGGCTAAGAATCCACATTTGACTTGGGTACTCCCAACAGCTCTTTTCTTGATGTTCATTGGTGGTGCTGGTAAGTCTGCGATGTTCCCATTGCATATCTGGTTGCCAGATGCTATGGAGGGCCCAACACCTGTATCTGCATTGATTCACGCAGCTACGATGGTTGTTGCCGGTGTCTTCCAGGTTGCATCATTGTTGCCAATCTATGTGCAGTTTGGTGCACAGGAGCAACTCCATTGGATTGCTTGGATTGCTGCTTTCACAGCTTTCTATGCAGCAGCAGTAGCTTGTGCTCAGCGTGATATTAAGCGTGGTTTGGCATTCTCTACTATCTCACAGATTGCTTACATGCTCGTTGCACTTGGTGTTTGCTTCTATGAGAAGGAGCACGGTTCATTCTATAGTGCAGAGTATCTCCACCATGGTGGTCTCGGCTATATGGCAGCAATGTTCCACCTCTTTACTCATGCAATGTTCAAGGCTCTGCTCTTCCTTTGCTCTGGTGCTATTATTGTTATTATTGGTAGCAACTTCAAGGAGTATATGGGTGGTTTGCACAAATACATGCCAATTACGAATATCTGTTTCTTGATTGGTTGCTTGGCAATTGCAGGTATTCCTCCATTTGCAGGTTTCTTCTCTAAGGATGAGATTATCTCAGCATGTAATGCACTTCCTGGTGTAGAAGGACAGGCTTTGAAGTGGATTATGACACTCGTAGCTGGCATGACAGCATTCTATATGTTCCGTCTCTACTACGTAATCTTCTGGGGTGAGTCTTACTACGAGCAGGACCCAGAGAACCGTCGACGTCCACAGGAAGTACCTTTCGTAATGTGGGGTCCATTGGTATTCCTCGCAATTATCTCTATCACTGCAGGTTGGATCCCATTTGGCCACTTTGTGAGTGCTAATGGTCTCAGCTATGATATCCATATTGACTGGAGCATTGCTACAACCAGTATCTTTGCCGCACTTATCGGTTTCGCTCTTGCAACTTGGATGTATGCTGGTAAGAAGCAACCTGTTGCTGATGCTTTGCAGCGTACCTTCCCACGTTTGCACAAGGCTGCCCTCAACAGATTCTATATTGATAACGCATGGCAGTTCTTTACACACAAGATTGTATTCCGTTGCTTCTCTATTCCAATCGCATGGTTCGACCGCCACGTTATTGATGGTACGTTTAATTTCATGGCTTGGGGTACACAAGAGGCTGGTGAGTCTATCCGTTCATGGCAGAGTGGCGATGTTCGTCAGTATGCCGTATGGTTCATCACTGGTACTGTAGCATTAACATTAGTATTACTTTGCTTGATTTAAAGAAATGAGTTGGATATTAACTGTATTTGTAATTATCCCCGCCCTGATGCTTTTCGCCCTTTGGGTAGCGAAGAATGATAATCAGGTACGCGGTGTGATGGTAGCCGGCTCTACGGCACTTTTGATAGGTGCAATCTGGCTGACTGTTTATTTCGTTCAGCAGCGCAACGCAGGTAATCATGATGCGATGCTGTTGACAAACTCCGTAATGTGGTTCAAGCCTCTAAATATTGCCTTCTCGGTAGGTGTAGATGGTATCTCTGTTGTAATGATTTTGCTTTCTGCAATCATTGTTTTCACAGGTACTTTTGCCAGCTGGCAGCTTGAACCAATGAAGAAAGAATACTTCCTTTGGTTTGTACTCTTGTCTTCAGGTGTATTTGGCTTCTTTATCTCTACGGATATGTTCACCATGTTCATGTTCTATGAGGTTGCTCTGATTCCAATGTACCTACTCATCGGTGTATGGGGTACTGGTCCTAAGGAGTATTCAGCAATGAAGCTTACCTTGATGTTGATGGGTGGTTCTGCTCTCTTGGTACTCGGCATCCTTGGTATCTACTACTTTAGTGGTGCTACCACAATGGATGTAATGGAGTTAGCACGTATGCATGCTATGCCTAAGAACATCCAGAACATCTTCTTCCCATTGGTGTTTATTGGTTTTGGTGTACTCGGTGCTTTGTTCCCATTCCACACATGGTCTCCTGACGGTCACGCTTCAGCGCCTACAGCAGTATCAATGCTCCACGCTGGTGTATTGATGAAGCTTGGTGGCTACGGTTGTTTGCGTATTGCAATGTTCCTTATGCCTGATGCATTGGAGATGTGGGCACCAGTATTCCTTGTGTTGACAACAATCTCTGTAGTATATGGTGCACTTTCAGCTTGTGTACAGACTGACTTGAAGTATATCAATGCTTATTCTTCAGTTTCACACTGTGGTATGGTACTCTTTGCATTGGTTATGACCACACAGACTGCTATCACAGGTGCTATTCTCCAGATGCTTTCACACGGTTTGATGACAGCCTTGTTCTTTGCATGTATCGGTATGATTTATCACCGTGCAGGAACACGTGATGTTCGTTACCTTGGTGGTCTTATGAAGGTTATCCCATTCTTGGCTGTATCTTATGTAGTAGCAGGTCTTGCTAACCTTGGTTTGCCAGGTTTCTCAGGCTTCGTTGCTGAGATGACAATCTTCGTAGGTTCATTTGAGAATGCAGGTACATTCCATCGTGTAGCAACAATCATTGCTTGTACAGCAATTGTAATCACTGCTGTATACATCTTACGAGTGGTAGGAAAGATTCTCTTCCAGAAAATTCCAAACAAGAAGTTCTATGAGTTACATGATGCTACATGGGACGAGCGATTCGCTATTGGCTGTCTAATCTTCTGCGTTGCAGGTTTAGGTCTCTGCCCACTCTTCTTTGAGAATATGATTATGGATGCGGTTCATCCTATCTTTGATCACATCTTCACATATATACCAAATTTGGGTAATCTTTAATAAACTGGCGAAATGAATTATAGTGATTTCTTTAAGATGATTCCGGAGGCAAGTCTCATTGCCATCCTGATTGTTTTGTTCGTTGCTGACTTTGCAACGGCAAAGACTGAAGAACGCAAGTGGTTCAATCCGCTGGCTTCTGTACTCTTGCTTTTGAACACCTTCGTGTGTCTTTATCCTATGGGCACACAGAATCTGTTCGGTGGTATGTATGAAACAACACCTGCTGTTGATGTGATGAAGGCTATCCTCTCTATGGGTACCTTTATCGTTGTCGTTCAGAGTCGTGTTTGGGCTGCAAAGAGCGGTAAAGAAGCTGAGTTCTATATGCTCATTGTTTCAACATTGCTCGGTATGTTTACCATGATGAGCGCAGGCAACTTCCTGATGTTCTTCCTCGGTCTTGAAATGGCATCTGTACCTTTGGCATGTACTGTTGCTTTCGATATGTATCGTAAGAATTCTGCAGAAGGCGCAGCTAAGTTTATCTTGACAGCAACCTTCTCAAGCGGTGTAATGCTCTATGGTATCAGCTTCCTCTATGGTCAGTTTGGTACTCTTTACTTCGCTGATATCGCTACAAAGATGCAGGCAACCCCATTGGTAATCATGGGTCTTGTGTTCTTTTTCAGTGGTCTTGGCTTCAAGATTTCTCTTGTTCCATTCCACTTCTGGACAGCTGATACCTATCAAGGTGCACCAACAACTGTTACTGGTTATTTAAGCGTAATCTCAAAGGGTGCTGCAGCCTTCACATTGTTGAGTATTCTCTTCCATGTCTTCGGTGACATGATGGAATACTGGCACGTATTGCTGATGATTGTAGTTGTTCTTTCAATTACTATTGCCAACCTCTTTGCTGTACGTCAGAACGAGTTGAAGCGTTTCATGGCTTTCAGTTCAATCTCTCAGGCAGGTTATATTATGTTGGCAGCTATTGGTAATAATTGGGCAAATTCAGTTGCAGCACTTAGTTACTACGTTCTGATTTATGTTGTTGCTAACATGGCAGTCTTCACTATTATCTCTGTTGTAGAGCAGAACAATGGTGGTAAGACGAATATTGATGATTACAATGGTTTCTATCAAACCAACCCACGACTGAGCTTCTTGATGACCTTAGCGATGTTCTCACTCGGTGGTATTCCTCCGTTTGCAGGTATGTTCTCTAAGTTCTTCATCTTCATGTCAGGCGTTAATGGTGCTGACATCAACACCACAATGGGAGCATGGGCTTACGGAGTTGTATTCATCGCTTTGCTCAACACTGTTATTTCACTCTACTACTATCTTAAGATTGTAAAGGCTATGTATATTGTTCGTACAGACAATCCATTGCCAACCTTCAAGAGTGACTGTAACACTAAGTTCGCTTTGGCTATCTGCATGGCAGGTATCCTCCTCTTCGGTGTTTGCAGCTTTGTATATGAGTGGATTGCAGCAGCAGTTTAATAGGCTACAGACTTATTAAATAAGTATATAAATCGCCCAAGGGTTTCGGTAAATCCTTGGGCGATTTTTTGTTGATTATGGTTTATGATGGGTGAGAGATGATACCGCTTTTTGTATCAGTTAGTCATTAATCTCTTATTATATGATGATTATAATGCCCTTTCCCTCTCATCTTTTTCTGATGTATTATCCCAAATCGCTCATTAGATCCTAAACATATTTTGTTTTATTATCGAGTAGATTGTTTGACTTTGTAATGCAGGCGTAGCGGGCTACGTCAAGTTATAAAGACAGACAAGATGCCGATAAGAAAATAAAAGATGTTAGGAAACAATACCATAGTAATAAGAATTATATATATTGTGGTCTGATAACCGATTTGGGATTATTATTTAGCACATATCGTGTTTGTGCCCAGCACGTGTTGTGCTGATAGTAAACACAAATGGTGCTGAGTGCAAATTAGCTTGCAATAGGTTATCAATTGCTCGCAATAATGTTTACATTAATATAGTCTTATAAGCTTCAAAAAAGTAATATTGCTGTCCGATAAAACCTCTACATGCTGCAATACTCTCTCTCAATCCTACTGAAATGCACATGATTAGTTCTAATTTCAAATTCCAAGCCCCCCCCACTAGAATAATGACAACTCTTCTGGTGGGGCTTTTACCTGGGTAATCAATCTATCCCAGTCTCTATGTGGCTGCTCAAAGAATCTTTGTATTGAGACATAACTCATAAGTAGAATTCTTATCATTGTTGCCAAGCCTGAGAAACTCCAAGGTCTCTTTATTTTGTTCTTCACTAGTGTTATAAGCTGATTGGCTATAAGCGTAATCCATATTTGTATTTTTATAGCGTTCGCACTCTCTCCATAGAAGTATCTTAGTGGGAAATTCTGTTTTATTTGTTTAAATAAGGTTTCTATTTGCCATCGTTTCTTATAGATAGCTATAATATCTTCTGCCGACATCTGAAAATCATTGGTCAGCAGTGATATAAATCTGATTTTCCCTTTCTTGGTCTTATCCTGATATGTGATTTTTCTTGCTTTATGGTAGATATCTTTTTCCTTTGTATGCTTATGGAAGAGAATGGTTTCTATACGTACAGCTCCATAATCTGTAGTCATCTGGTAATCTGTATCAGCAATTCTTTCAAAGCTAAGATTACTTTTCATCTTAGTTACATATATAACGCCTCTTTGCGTCAGTTCAGAGAACTTTTCATAGTTTATATAGGCTCTGTCAAAAGCAATCAGTTCCTCATTGGCGTATCGTTCTGGAATAAGTGCAAATTGGTCATGACTGGCTGCGGATGTGAACTTGATATCGCTTGGAACATTCTCATTGGCAAATATCTCTGTATGTACTTTTATTCCACCCTTTTTCTTACCAGTTTTGGGGTTACGTCCTACACCTTTAAAGACCAAGTTAGAAAACAGACTTATTGTCGTAGAATCTATTATCTTTAGATTCTTCAGCCATTTAGGCTGTCCACAATTTCGGCTGTCCGAGTAAAGCTCATGGCGGTATTTCTCATATAAGTTCATATAGATTGAACCGAATATCTCGGAATCTCGACGTTTGTTTGCATCTAACAAGGTACTTCGATAAGGAAAATGCTTTAAACCAAGATGATTAAAGCGATTAACATTAGCAAAGAGAGAGGCCTTTATCTCACGCAGAGAGTCTAAACGCATCATTACTGCATAAAGCATGACGACAAGATGATGCCATGCGTCAAACTTCTTTATATAGTGTTCACCTCCCTGAGCTTGGCTCAGAGATGCAAGTTCCAAAACGAAGTGCAATAAAAGAGTGTCCCTCTCCGAGTAGATGTACGACACCGCGAACCAGCATATCTATGACATGTTGAGCGGCGGAAAGAGCCTTGCCAAACAGCAAATTACAGAACGAATGGCTGAAAAAGGCTTACCTTCGGACACTGTTTTTATGAACCTTTTTTGGAGAATGCCGAATGCGAGGCACTCATTTGCAGCGGCCCTGAAGTGGGAAACGCACATACCTACATGCTCTTAGACGAGCGAGTAGCCCCTATACCCTTACCCACAAAAGACGAGGCGTTGAGCATTTTGGCACGCAATTACTTTAGAAGTCATGCCCCAGCAACGTTAGACGACTCCTGTTGGTGATCGGGATTGTCAGTGAAAGAGGCGCGATTGGGCGTTGAAATTATTGAAAAAGAGTTTTAAAAGGTCGTTTTCAACGATAAAACTTATCTGCTGCACGAATCTTCTTCAATCGACATCAAAGAGAAAGAAAGATTTATCTTTCTGTCTGCTTACGACGAATACATCATTGCCTACAAGTATCGCGGCGATGTTTTGCAAGCTTCTCACAACAGCAAAGCATTTACTAACGGTGTTTTCTTTCCCCTTATCCTACAAAATGGTAGGGCGACGGGTAATTGGAAAATGACTTTGACACGCCGAAACATCGCCATCAACACGTCTTACTTTGATAACAACGCCCCCAACAAATTTGTCTGCGGCTGAAGAAAAAGCCCGTTTACAACTTATTTCGTTCCATAACTAACGGTAAAGATACCGAAGTTATCGAGTTTCATGCCATATTTGGTTAAACCATAAAAGGCGAAAAGACTGTCTAGTTCGCGTTGCGAACGCCGCCGCATAATCCAATCACGCTCTTGATGGTTGTTTAATACGAAAGCAATCATTTTTAACTGAGGGTGCCAAGGCTGACCAGTATAGACCAAAAAGCCGCCCAGTTGTAGTGCGGATAAAGCACCAGAGATGGCCTTACAAACAAGCTCGTTATCACCAAACAGCTCAAATATACCAGAAATAATAACAATATTAGGTTCAAAATTCAGCTGTCGATATGAGTCTTTATTAAAACAATCAAGACGAGTAAACCGTATATTTTGAAGTCCTTGCTGTTGTATCTGTGCCTCGCCGAAAGCAATATTTGCTTCCGAAAAGTCGTTTATAACCACTTCTATTTCCGGAAACTTGCGTTTGATGTCGAACAAATAATTACCCGTCCCACCGGCAATATCGAGTATTTTCACGGGTTCATTGCGCTGTTTAAGCGTTTCAATACGCTCTTCTACGGTTGCGATGAGATGCTCTCGTCGTATTCTTACTCCTCGCCAACCAATGGCGTTAAGATAGCCTTTGTCTATCCATCGCCCAATTGGTCCGCATCCTTGTGCTTGGTTGCGATAAACATAATCCAGAGACATACCCGAATCAAAACCATATTTTAGTCCCACACGCATTCCTTTACTAAGAAATCCCAAGTGATGGAGCATCCATTTCTGCATCCGAAAGCCCCAACGTTCAATTCGGGGAAGCATATTCAAAGTCATTTTGTTATACTCGTCAACTGTAAATTTATCAGGCATACAGGTCGCCGGCGGTTGTTCGAGTGAGAAACAGCGGTTAATAAACTCAGCAATAGGATTGTAAACCTGCTCACGTTGCGTTTCAAACAATAGCCCGTGATAAAACCCTTTAAGCTTGACAAACCGCTTTTGGGTGGAGCTGATGTCAACAAAAAACCGCTTTTGCATATCGTCTTTCACCACGTAATCTTTACCGGCAGAGAGCAATAGCGTCGGTATGGTTATGGCAGCAGCATCTTCTACTATACGCTTTCCTGCTTTCAGCAAATCCAAGAGATAGTGCGCATCAATTTCTCTAGTAATTAGCGGGTCGGTGTCGTACGCCTTTTGCTGTTCCACATCATGTGTCAACACCTTCGATTTTACATAACTGGGCACTGTTAGGTGTTTGAAGAGCCGCGCTGCCAACGCAATTCCCGTCTTTGCAAAAGGCACATATAACTTAATGGTAAACGCAGGAGCAAGAAGTGCCATACCAGCAATACGGGGCGCAAAGTCGTGACACCACGCCGAAACAATTACACCTGCAATGCTGTTAGCCACCACAAAGATGTCTCTCTCAACAATTCCATACTGCTCATAGAGGTATTTTACGAAAGCATCCAAGTCGCGTACATAGTCCATAAAATGGGGCGAAACGGATTGCGAAGTATGCCCCAGTCCACGCATATCAAAGCCAAAGATGTTGAAATGCACAAATTGCTCGTTCTCGGCAAAGGCTTGCAAACGTCCCGAATGTTCGTGCCCGCGATGCAATATCACAATGGTTTTCTGCGAAGGGTTGTAATTCCACACCCTATAAAAAATATCTGCGTTGTCAAAACTCTTAAATGTTCCTGTTTCCATTTTTATCTTTGGTTAAATTTTTACTTATCATTAACTGCACCATTTCACCTATTCGGCGACTCCGAAAACGGCCCATTGTACAATGAATATATAGCTTTCGAGGCACATCTTCGGCTTTCATCTTCTCTAAAACTGTATTTACAATACGCTCCTCACAGGCTTTGGGGATAGTGGCAATATCCAAAAGCGGAAAGCAATGGTAATCTGCCGATGTGCGAAAGTAGGCGTTTTCGGGTAATTCGGCTGAAAGGTCGAACACCGAAACCTCTCCCAACATGGCGAATTTCCGAGCAGAACGGCATGAAAGCAAGCCTCCAACGAAGATGTTGGGTGCAATTTCTACAGGTGCCTGACGAGAAAACAACCACAATATGCGATACACTGCGATATAGGGAAAATAGAAAATATAACGCAAAAAACCGATGCAACCGTGGTCGTCTTTAAGAAAATGTCGATTAGAGCGATAATAAGCACGGCCCAATAAAAGCAAGACGAGTATGCCCCACAATAAAAAAATACTTCCTAAAACCGAATGTTCGATGGCAAACAATAACGCCGTCAACCCCACAGCGGCAACAAAAAAGTAAACCGTTGCTATTTGTTGGTTGCGCTTTTTACGGTAAGGAAACATCCATAACGTCAGAAAACCTGCCATCAAACCGGTAGTAATATCGATGAAATGGTGCTGATACACCAAAAGGGTAGACAGCATTAACAACACCAACCACATTCTCAGTAAGTTTCTGAACCTGCTATTTCGCACCCCACTCCAAAAGATGCAGGCATAACCTATATGTAAAGACGGCATCTGATTAAAAGGTGTATCGTACGTATTGATGAAAGAAAACAAGATATGGGCTGTTTCTGGACGTACAAAACTTTGTTTTAACGGAAAGATAATAAAACAAATTCCCGATAAAACGGTTATAAAAACGATGCGTTTACTTAATGTCGATAGCTGCCGAAAAGTATTGCAGAGGAAGAAAACCCATATAAAAAACACCACACTACTGCTATAAAAATAGATGGCAAAAGGTACAAACGGTATGGCTTTTTCAAACGAAAAGCAAAGCGAAGACACCTCTTTAAGCGATGCCGCATAGCTTGCAGCAAAAGTATAAACAGCATAGAATACACCCCAACAAATAACAAGGGCGATGTATTTGCTTACTTGCAAGCATTTGTTATCTATACCGCAACGCCGCATCAAACCGTTTGGCAAGGGCCGCTTACACGTCCATACAGTTTTGTTGTTTATTTGGGAATGCTCCATAATGTCTTTCGGTGCATAAAAGCCGATAACAAACAAGTGGGTAAAAGCGAAAGAAAAGCGATGGATAGGCGCATTTTTGGCGGAAACACCACCTGTTCTTTGCGCTGCGCTATGGCCTTTGTCATTGTTTCAACAGCTCGATTTAAGGGCATGCAGAACGGACATTTGGAAAGGTCATTACGGTATATCTCTCTCAATCGTGGCGTGTCTATGTAGCCCGGAACAAGTGTTGTAACCGTTATTTGATAGTCGGCAAGACTTCGGCGATAAGCATCGGCTATCTGTATCAATGCTCTTTTGCACTTGGCATATACGCTTGCGCACGGATAATGCAACAATCCTGCCACCGAAGCAATCACTACCAAATGTCCGCCGGATGCATTCATTGCTTCTCGTGCCACTTCCATCGCATTCAATGCACCCGCGATATTAACCTTCAACATTTGTGAAGTCTGCTCAAAATCCACTTCTTCAGTAACGCCGTTACGGTAATATCCAGCAGCAACAATCATCATGTCCAACCCCTTATCGGCACAAAACACTTCTACGGCAACGGTTAATGCGTCCTTATCACACACATCCAGCTGGTATGCAAGCAACAGTTTGTTAACCTCATCACTCCTGTCTATTCGTGCCGTATTTCGTCCGCACACCCCCACCCGATGGCCTTTGGCAGCATAAAACCGCGCCAAGGCCAAGCCGATACCCGATGTTCCGCCCGTAATAAAGATGTTCATACCTGTTTGTTTTTAAAATGTTGGGCAACCCTATCGTATCCGTATTGCCATTGAAAGTTCATATCTTTTACAAACTGGGCATAGGTTTTGGGCAGTTTCAGTTCTACCTGGAGCTTCAGAAGATTGATGTTTTTTTCGATGTAATGGCCCGAAAGTGCCTGGTTCATGTCGGCCGTGTCTACCCAATAGTTCACCGAATGCGTCATCACTTCTTGCAATCGGCGGTTTCCACTATATCCAAATACGGCTCTAATAAGTGCCTCGTCGATGGTGCCAAACCCCTTTTTCTTCTCAAAGATAATTGTTTCGCCAAGTTGTTCGGCCAGTTCTATGGGCATCAAATCAATAATTCCGCCCGCAAAATAGGCACCTTTGTAATGCACGGGCTGAACGTAGAACATATCCGAAACAGATATTCGGGTGGCAATGGGTAAGGGAACATCTTGAAACAGCTCAACTTGCGAGTCGATGGCACTACCCTCATAGCTTTTAAAATTGCAGTTAACAGCCGGCAAATCGATGTTTCTAGCTGTCTCGGCATCGGTAAAAAGCACCTTCCGATAAAGTTTTCTTCCGTTTCTTTCTTTACCGATGTCAGCCCTGTCAAACAACAATCGGGCACCTACTACGATGGTGGGAAGGGTTGGTCGAACAGCCAACGAGGGCAAAAGCGGGCGTATGTCGGTGGGCATGTCTACGATAAATTTATCGAAAATATTTTCTATATAAGGAGCATAGAATGTGTTTCGCACCTTGCGCTGGCAATAGACACCTATCTTATACAGCATTTTGAAACGTGTCATTCGGGTGTTTTGCACAAAGCGATACAGCTCTTCCGACTGTATAAAGGCCTTTCGCTGCTCGTCGGTAGCAAACGAGTTGATGATGTTGGCAGCGATACTGCCACCGCAAGCGGCAATCAGCAGGTCGGGCTTTACACCATAATGTTGCATCGCCGCATACATGCCGAGATACAAAGCATAACGTGTACCACCGCCAGAAAAAACCGCAACCGTTGGATAAGGTTTCTTTTTCATACTCCACTGCTTATCAATACCATCAGTTTACTCAGGCGTTTGCGAATTCCTGGTTACTTTTAACGTCTTCTTTATCCTAATCCACGTGCTGAGTACAAGCAACAAATCGATAACCCCAAAGATGTAAACAGAATATCCTGAAAGGTTTATACCAAACAAACAGACCACCCCGTAGAGGCCGAGAACGAAAGCACGGTCGCTCTTGCCCATCGGACCATCATACCGTCGTTCTGCCGACAGCACCTTTCCCATCACTCCTGCGTATTCATTAATAATGCTGAGGGCAATGAAAGCCACAATAAAATAAAGACTTTCGGGATGATACTTCAACAGCGGAAAATAAATAATGGTGTCCGAAACGACATCACCCACTTCGTTTAACAGCTCTCCCTTTCGGGTTATTTGATTGTAACGACGAGCCATCATGCCGTCTAAGGCATTCAGGGCCATACGTATCAGCAGTCCCACAGGCAGGCAAAGGTAGAGCCATGTACCCACATCGCCCGCAAACCAAAACAAAATGCCGATGACAAGTGAGAGGACACAAGCCCACAAGGTGATTTGGTTGGCAGTAACTTTTGCACGATGCAACAACTCTAAAATAGGCGTTAACACCCGTTGAAACTGCGGTTTGATGGAATAGACAGATATCATAAGTACTTTGTTTTACATGAACATTCTTAATTCCGCAACACTATTATAAATTAAATTTTTTAAGTACCAGAGCAACAAAAAGTTGCTCAGGATTTTGCCATGTCAGAGTTTTCACTTATCTTAGTGTTTCAAAAAAAAAAGAGAATCCGACGATGGACATGGCAAAGATACAAATTAAATCTGAGAGACTCACTCCTTTTGGGGTGTTATTTTCAATCATGGAGCAATTTGACTCCACACATTATCATCTGTAATCGACTCAACCCTCGGTCTAAGGTGTAGATCGTTCGGTTATCAGTACAGCGAAATCATTCGTTCTCTCATGAGTATCTACTTCTGTGGCGGATCATGTACCCCAGGATGTCACTACTCATTTGATGAACCACCTCTCGCTTCATCTGACACTTCGCACTTGTAGCTCTGATACTATCCTCAGAGCGATAAAGGAGTTGACGCAAGAAAACATTTCATACACATCAGATATGGGCAAGACCTACGATTTCAATACGGCTGACACTCTCAATACTTTATTGCTCAATTGTATATTTGCATCTGGCCAACTGAAAGGGAGTGAGATGTATGATGTTGATTTCGACCATCAGATCATAGAGATAGAGAAGTATGATGCAAAGCCTACATACAAGAAATTCTTTGGTTATCGCCCTGGCGTGTCGGTTATTGGCGATTTGATAGTCGGTATAGAGAATAGCAATGGTAACACAAATGTTCGTTTCCATCAGAAGAACACGCAGAAGAGGTTCTTTGAGAGATTTGAACAGAATGGACTCATTATCAATCGCTTCAGAACTGATTGTGGAGCATGCTCCAAGGAAATCGTGGAGGAAAAAAAAACACAGCAAGTCCTTCTATATCCGTGCTAACCGCTGCAGTTCGATCTACAATGACACCTTTGCTCTCAAAGGCTGGAAAACAGAGGAAATCAATGGCATTGAGTTTGAATTGAACTCTATCCTTGTTGAGAAGTGGAAGAGTAAAGCATACCGACTTGTGATTCAAAGACAGAAACGGATGGATGGTATGCAGGATTTTTGGGAATAATACTGCGTATTGCCTCAAGTCACATTGTGGGGTAAGGGGATATTGTATGCAGAAGTGGGTGTTTCAAATTCAAATTATCTGCAAATTCAGTAATGAGAGGATGTGTAAATGCAATAAGGATGTTGAAAGGCTTAGTTGCGGATTTGAGGTACTATAAATTTGATAATAGGTTTTGCTTTTATAGACATTGTGTTTACAACTCATAGTATCACCATATAATAAGGTATAAAGTTAAGATTTTTAGTAATAAGAATATCTGTTAAAACAAAAAGACAGACTCTACAAAATCAGAGAGTCTGTCTTTATCTATATCAGAAAATAGTGTAATTTTATTAGAATGGTAAGTCATCTGTAGAGTTCTCCTCTGGCTGTGCAGGAGGGAATGGGGCTGGTTGTGATTCTGCTGCAGGTGCTGGCTGCGGATTAATAGGGGCAGCTGCTGCAGGTGCACCAGCCATTACAGCCGTAGCATCAACACGTTGAATGTTCCATGCACGAATATTGTTAAACCAACGACCGTTGTATTCATGTGCATCAATATCGAAGCTAACATTGAGTTCTTCACCTGCTTTAATAGCAAACTGTTCAATTCTATCAGCGCCAAAAACATCGAAGACCATCTTTTTTGGATACTGGTCATGGGTTTCGATGACATACTGTTGTGACTTCCATGGTCCTCGAGCAGAAGTTCCTTCACGTGCAGGGAGGACAGCGATTACTTTTCCTTGTAAATCCATTTATCTACTTGTTTTGGTTATTTTAATACTTTATTCTGTTTGCGAAATTACTAAAATAGTTCTAAAAACCGAAACTTTTATACTTAATTTTTGTTTTTCACGGCGCTTTTTTGTATTTTTGTACGATGAAGAAGAAAGACGACTATGATGAGAAGTCTGGTGTCTTAATTCGGATATACATAATATGAATATTAACTAAAATACATACTAATGAGATTTAACCTTTCAAGTACTGCATTGAGCAGCCGGTTGTTGACTCTCTCTCGAGTAATAAATAGTAAGAACTCTCTGCCTATTTTGGATTGTTTCTTGTTTGAAGTCCATGATGGACAGCTTACAATAACAGCGTCTGACAGTGAGAATGTCATGCGTGGGACATTGAATCTTGAGAATTGTGAGGGCGAAGGTGATTTCGCAGTGAACAATCATACGATTCTTGATGCTGTGAAAGAACTTCCAGAACAACCACTAACATTGGATGTTAATTTGGATGAGATGAAGATATATGTTACCTATCAGAATGGTTCATATAATTTCCCTATTCTTGGAGCAGATGAGTATCCGAAGGCTCAATCAGTGTCTGAGAATGCAACAACGATCACACTTCAAGCTGAGATGTTGTCTGATAGTCTGACACGTTCACTCTTTGCAACAGCGCAAGATGAGCTTCGCCCAGTTATGAATGGTGTTTACTTTGATTTGAAGGAAGATGCTTTGGCTGTTGTAGCCAGTGATGGGCACAGACTTGTAAGGAATAAGATTTTCTCTATTAAGAGTGATACTCCAGCCTCATTTGTCCTACCTAAAAAGCCTGCTTCATTATTGAAGAATGTGTTGGCAAAGGATGGTGGAGATGTTATCATTCGTTTTGATGAGCGTTCAGCAGAGATTTCTTTTGCCGAAGGTAATCTTTCTTGCCGTTTGATAGAAGGTAAATATCCTAATTATAATAGTGTAATTCCTCAAGACAACCCTAACCAAGTCACGATTGATCGTAAGACTTTGATTGGTGCTTTGCGTCGTGTGTTGCCGTTTGCGAGCGATTCTTCTCAGCAAATTCGCTTCCATGTGTCAGCTGGTCTGATGGAGTTGAATGCTGAAGATATTGATTTCGCAACAAGTGCAAAGGAGAGTGTTATCTGTGGATATGGTGGTAATCCTATGAGCATAGGCTTTAAGGGTTCAAGTATGCTCGATATTTTGAATAATATTGAGAGTGATGATGTCATTATACAGTTGGCAGATCCCTCTCGTGCTGGTGTTATTGTACCAGACAAACAGCCAGAGAATGAGGACATTCTCATGCTGATTATGCCGATGCTATTAAGCGATTAAAAGAGTAATAAAATAAATCTTATTTGGGGGGATGGCTGTGTATCTCTATATAGCCATTCTCCTTTATGATTATATATAGGGTTATACACAAACGTATGAAGCTGAATTTGACAAAGCCATTGATAGTCTTTGATTTGGAGACAACTGGGCTTGACCTTGTAAACGACCGTATTATTCAAATCTCTTACATCAAGGTTTATCCTGATGGAAGGGAAGAAAGAGAGAATATCTTTATCAATCCCGGGAAGCCTATACCTGCAGAAGTAACGTTGTTAACTGGTATTTCGGACGAGGATGTGGCTAATGCGCCTACCTTTAAGCAGAAGGCAAAGGAATTATCAGAGAAGTTTGCAGGATGTGATTTTGCTGGCTTTAATTCCAATCGATTTGATGTTCCGATGTTGGCAGAAGAATTCTTACGTGCGGGTGTTGATTTTGATTTCTCAAAGTGTCGCCTTATTGATGCACAGAATATCTATCACAAGATGGAACGTCGCAATCTTGCTGCAGCATATAAGTTCTATTGTGGTAGGAAAATGGAGGATGATTTCGAAGCGCATAGAGCTGATCAGGATACTGAGGCCACATGGCGTGTTCTACAGGGTGAGCTTGATATGTATGCTCCTGGTAAGCAAGAAGAAGCAGAGCGTTCATTGAATAATGACATGGATGAGCTTGCAGAGTTCTCAAAAATGAATGATTTTGTAGACTTTGCTGGTCGTATGGTGTGGCGTGATATGACAGATAAGGATGGTAATCAGCTATTGGATGCTACAGGAAAACCACGCCGACATGAAGTGTTTAACTTTGGTAAATACAAAGGTTGGGATGTAGCTGAGGTATTACACAAAGATCCTGGTTATTATAGTTGGATGCTTGCAAGCGATTTCACCTATAACACAAAGCAGGTCTTGACGCGTATTCGACTAAGAGAGTTCAATAATAGATAAGGTGATGTTGACAGGGAAGAAAATAGTTTTAGGCATAACAGGTTCTATAGCGGCTTATAAGAGTTGTCTTATTATTCGTGAGCTGATAAAGAGTGGGGCAGAGGTACAGGTGGTTATCACCCCTGCTGGTAAAGAATTTATTACCCCTATCACATTGTCGGCCTTGACACATAAACCTGTCGTAAGTGAGTTTTTCTCACAGAAGGATGGTACGTGGAATTCTCACGTAGACCTTGGGCTATGGGCAGATGCTATGGTCATTGCACCTTGTACAGCTGCAACGTTAGGCAAAATGGCAAATGGAATAGCTGACAATATGCTTATTACTACCTATCTCTCTATGAAAGCACCTGTCTTTATTGCGCCAGCAATGGACTTAGATATGTATAAGCATCCTTCTACACAGAAGAATATAGAGACATTGCGTAGCTTTGGTAATTATATAATAGAGCCAGGTAGCGGTTTTCTTGCCAGTGGTCTGGAAGGGAAAGGGAGGATGGAAGAGCCAGAGAATATCGTCAAGGCATTAGACAAATTCTTCTCTGTTTCATCTGAGTCACAGTCTGCTTTATATGACCTAAAAGATAAAAAAATTCTTATAACAGCTGGTCCTACATACGAAAAGATTGACCCAGTACGTTTTATAGGTAATTATTCGTCTGGTAAGATGGGCTTCGCTTTAGCTGAGGAATGTGCCCGACGTGGTGCAAAAGTGGTGCTTGTAGCAGGACCAGTAAGCCTTACGTGTTCTGATGGCATCCAACGAGTAAATGTTGAAAGTTGCAAGGAAATGTTTGAGGCTGCTGTCAGAGTATTTCCTGATTGCGATGCTGCGATACTTTGTGCAGCTGTTGCTGACTTCCGACCTGAGGCGATTGCAGAAGAAAAGATTAAGCGTGTAGGTGACGACTTAGTCTTAAAGCTGAAGCCAACACAGGATATTGCTGCGACAATAGGGCGTATGAAGGAAAAGAGTCAACGCATTGTTGCATTCGCACTGGAGACGAATGAAGAAGAAAATAATGCTCAAAGAAAGTTGGAAAAGAAGAATGCTGATTTCATCGTATTGAATTCAACGAGGATACCAGGGACAACTTTTCAGGCAGATGATAACCAAATAACGATTATCAACAAAGAAGGTAAGAAGCGTTATGCAAAGAAACCAAAGGCAGAAGTGGCTCGTGATATTATTGATGAGCTTGTTGCTATTCTCTAATAGAGAATTATCAGCACAAGAGTTGAATGCGAAAGTGACCGTGAATCATAATCAGATTCAGGGTACGGATGCTTCTGTCTTTGAGAATTTACAACAGACTTTAGAACAGTTTATTAATACTCGTCAATGGACTCATTATCAGTTTCAAAGAAAGGAACGTATAAACTGTAACTTTAATATTACTGTTAGTAAGTATGACCCAGGTAATAACCTTTTCACCTGTACGGCTTTAATTCAGGCGAACCGCCCTGTTTATAATGCAGCCTACACTTCTACGCTCTATAACAATCAGGATGGTGATTTCAATTTCACCTTTGCTCAATTCGATCAGATTGAGTTTAATGAGGAGAATATAGATAATCAATTGACAGCTCTGATAGCCTATTATGCTTATCTTATCATAGGCTTAGATTTAGACTCTTTCGCTCCTATGGGTGGTGAAGATATTCTTCAACGTTGTATGGTTCTGACGAATAATGCACAGAATCTTAACTTTACGGGTTGGAAAGCTTTTGATAATTCACGTAATCGGTTTGCTATCATCAATGACTATCTTGATGGTGCAATGAAACCATTTCGCCAGTTACAATATGACTATTACAGAACAGGATTGGACGAGATGGCTAACAATGCTGAACGTGGACGTACAAACATAACTATTGCATTGGAAAATGACTTAAAGAAAGCACATGACAATCGCCCGATAAGTATGTTACCACAGATATGGACAGACTATAAAAAGGACGAATTGGCTAATATATACAAAGGGAAAGGTACACAGAAAGAAAAGGAATCAGTTTATGATATCCTCTTTGGCATCAATGCCAGTCAGAACATTACATGGGACAAAATAAAACAGTAGTAATTCTATTGTAGTATGAAATAGTCCTATATTCTAACTTCACTTAGTATTATTGATAAATATATGCTGAAACATCTATATATAAAAAACTACACGTTGATAGACCAGTTGGATATAGCCTTTCATTCTGGTTTCTCGGTTATTACTGGTGAAACAGGTGCAGGAAAGAGTATTATCCTTGGTGCTATTGGATTATTGTTAGGTAATCGAGCTGATAGCAAACAAATTAAACAAGGAGAGAAGAAATGTACTATTGAAGCACATTTTGACCTTTCTAACTATGGTTTTGATTCTTTCTTTGCAGAACATGATATTGATTTCGAGCCAGAAGATACAATTGTTCGTCGTGAACTAACGGCTACGGGCAAGTCTCGTGCTTTTATTAATGATACGCCAGTGTCGTTGCAGATGATGCGTGCATTGGGTGAGCAGCTAATAGATGTTCATTCACAGCATCAAAACTTATTGTTACAGAAGGATGATTTTCAACTGAATGTTATAGACATCATTGCTCAAGACAGTAAGGAACTGGCTGCTTATCGTTCAGCATTTCAGCAATATAAAGAGGCTGAACGACGTCTGTTAAGTGTGAAAGAACAGATCTCAAAGGCACAGGAAAACGAAGAGTTTATGCGTTTTCAGTTTAGTGAATTGGATAACGCAGGGTTGGTAGAAGGCAGGCAAGAAGAGTTGGAGCAGGAGAGTGAGACTCTCTCACATTCTGAAGATATCAAAACAGCTTTCTATGAAGCTGATAATCTGCTGAATGATGATGATAGTGGAGTTATTAGTAAGCTTGGAAAGAGTCTGGATAGTCTTAGCGATATAGAGAAGGTGTATCCTAAAGCACAAGAACTGATACAACGACTGTCATCAGTACATATAGAGTTGAAGGATATTGCAGGTGAGGTCAGTGGTGAAGTTGAGAATATCGACTTTGACCCTTCACGCTTAGATAGTATCAATCAGCAGCTTGACTTACTGAATACACTTGAACAGAAATTCCATGTTTCTACAGAGAAGGAGCTCATCGAGATTCGTGATAATATTGCAGAACAGCTTAAGAATATCGATAATAGCGACGAAGAACTGGATTTACTTGAACAAGATGTGAAAGCAAAACTTGTAGCTTGTGAAAAGCAAGCAGAGAAGTTAACAGGGCTAAGACATAAAGCTATAAAGATTGTTGAAGAACAGATGAAGAGCCGTCTTATACCGCTCGGTATTCCTAATGTTAGGTTTAAGGTTGATTTGTCGCCTAAGGCTCTATCATTAGATGGCGCAGACAAGGTTCAATTCCTTTTCTCTGCCAATACAAGTACAGCTATGGAACCAGTAGCACAGGTGGCTTCCGGTGGTGAGATTGCTCGTGTGATGTTGTCGTTAAAGGCAATGGTAAGTGGAGCAGTGAAGTTACCAACAATTATTTTTGATGAGATTGATACTGGTGTTAGTGGTAAGATTGCACAGAAGATGGCACTCATCATGCAAGAAATGGGCGATAATAATCGTCAGGTTATTTCTATCACTCATCTTCCACAGATTGCTGCTTTGGGTAGCTCACATTATAAGGTTGAGAAAGAAGAAACAGCAGAAGGTACTCGTAGTCACATGCGTGAGTTGACACAAGAGCAGCGTGTGACAGAGATAGCACAGATGCTTTCGGGAGCTGATATCTCTGATGCAGCTTTACAGAATGCTCGTGAACTGTTAGAATTAAGCAAGAAGAAAAAATAACACCTTACTAAAAACATACAATGAAAGAAAGAATGAACATGAAACTAAGAACTTTAATTTTGGCCATTTCACTTGTGTTTGGTGTGTCTACAAGCCTTTTCGCACAGCCTGCTGCTGTGAAGAAAGCTGCAGATGCAGCCTTTACATTGACAACTTTTAAGGCAGATGGCAGTATTTTGGCAACTTCTAATGGTGTTTGCATAAGTACTGATGGTATTGCTGTCAGTCCATGGAAGCCTTTTATAGGTGCTGATAAAGCTGTTATTGTAGATTCGAAGGGACAGAAGCATGACGTGGAATGTCTGCTTGGTGCGAATGAAATCTATGATATAGCAAAGTTTCAAGTGAGTGGTAAGACTGCTGCTGCACCTTTAGCAACAACTGTTTCTGCAGGTGACGAGGTTTGGCTTACTCCTATACTTAAAAGTGGAAATGCTGAGAAAGCCAATGTGACAAGCGTTGAAAAATTCATGGATAAGTATAACTATGCTATTTTAAGCTCATCTGCAACAGATAAGATGAATGGTGTTCCGGTCTTTGATAAAAAGGGACAGGTTATAGGTTTGTACAATAAATCTGGTGACTCCCAGAGTTCCACGGATGCTAACTATGCGAAGGAGTTTGTTCTTAAGGGTCTTTCACAGAATGATGTAACGCTTCGACAGAGTGATATACGAATCGGTTTACCTAACACGTTGGAAGAGGCTGTTGTTGCTTTGATGCTTTCTTCAGAGAAGCCTGCTAATATACATGAGGCTATTGTCAACGAATTTATTACTAAGTTCCCACAGTCAAATGATGGATATTATGCGTTAGCGAACATACAGATTGCTAAAGGTGAGGTCGCAAATGCTGATAAAACAATGCAGACTGCTATTGGAAAGGTTACTGCAAAGGATGAAGCTCACTATAATTTTGCTCGTCTTATTTATCGTAATGCGTTTATCCCTGAGTTTGAGGAAAAAGCTAAAGCTATTGGGTGGACACTTGATAAGGCTTTGGATGAAGTCCAAAAGGCTCAATCTGCAAAAGCCAATGATGCTTATCGCCATTTGCAAGCACAAATTACTTATGCAAAGGGTGATTATGCAAAGGCTTATACAGACTTTGAGGCACTAACTAAGACGAAATTTAATAATCCAGAGTTGTATTTGGAAATGGCACAGAGTCGCCAACATCTGGGAGGTACTGATCAGGAGATTCTCGACTTGCTCAATAAGAGTATCGAACTTTGTGATACACCATACGTATCTACTTCTGCACCATATTTCTATACACGTGGACAACAGCTGGAGAAGATGGGGGAGTATCGAAAGGCTGTACAAGATTATTATACGTATGAATATTTTAATCAAGGACGTCTTGGCGCAGCATTCTATTATATGCGTGAACAGTGTGAGGTGAAGGGACGTATGTGGCAGCAGGCACTACAAGACATTCTTGTTGCATCACGACTTGACCCTAAAGAAGCATTATACCCAACGGAGGCAGGAAGCCTTTTGTTACGTTTAAATAAGCTTGATGCTGCTATGAGTGCTGCTCAACAAGCAATCCAACTTGATGATACTCAGCCTGATGCATACCTTATCTTGGGTATAGCACAATGCGAAAGTAAACAGAAAGAGTCTGGAATAAAGAATATTCAAAAAGCAAAGGAACTTGGTAATACACAAGCCGATACGTTTTTACAGAAATATAAATAATTTGACAAGATAGTTTAATAGGTATGAAATTTGAAGGAATGGAATTTGGCAGAACCGAATTTATTCCGTACCTTTGCACCCGCATGATGGTTCCGTAGCTCAGTTGGATTAGAGCAACAGCCTTCTAAGCTGTGGGTCTTGGGTTCGAACCCCAACGGAATCACTGAGTGTTATAAGAGGAATATCCGCAAGGATGTTCCTTTTTTTATTTTTATTATCAGAGTGTTTATAGTGTTACAAGCTAAAGTACTGGTGGCATCGATAATAAAGAGGATTTTTTATTAGGCTTATTAATTCTTACTGATAGCTACTTTTATTTACCAATATTTGTTTATCTTTGTTTATTGGATGATATTACTTGTTATACAAATATTGCGGTCTTGTTATTAATATATAGCTAACTTCTCTTTATGAGAATTCCCAGGAACGTACGACGTCTATGTATTAGATGTTTGATATAGAGCCTAATGGAATAAGAGCTGTTTATCATAAAGCTATTGGAGATGGCTTTAATATAAGTCATGAAGGATAATCTGATAGATTCAGATATTTAAGAACAAATAAGATGGTTATGATGGACTGGTATCAAATAAAGAAACATATATATTATACTAATGATGATTATGTAAGAGATATAATTGCTTTTCATCTTAAGAGAGGTGCTATGACAGCTATCTACAACTATATCTGTAAAACCCCTTTCCTCTCTATGGAAGAGAGTATTAAAGATTTTGCAGACTGTATAGAACATGGTGTTCATAATCAAATAATAACTGTTTTCTTATATAATAAACCTGTTATTAGATGGTACTTAAATAGTACAGAACAATTAGAAATGGATATTGATGTTCGGTTTGTAAATAGTTTGAATGTTCATAATAAGATTTGTGAATTTCTCACAGGCTTATCTTGTTTAATCGACGATGATATCTATATATTAGATGATGTTATTAAGGAAAAGTCTTCAATCTTAATGGCTTTTAAGCCTCAGACACCACCTCAAATAATAGAAGGTAATCTACGTTTACAGCAAGAGACTTAAACAATATATAAAATCTTTTTGTGAAACAAGGTTGATTCATTACCTTTGTTGTCAAAAGGTAGATTCAATCTGTAGGAGAAGTGAACCACTGAATGTATAAGAATTCAACTCTATCATTTCTTTCACGCCATTCTGTATAGTTGAGTTGGCCTAATGAAGGTATAGGCTTCGGGGCTTTTTCGCAAGGACGTTCAGCAAATATTGGCTCTAATGAGTCGGTATATAATGTCCTCATTTACAGTTTGGAAAGATACAGTCTATCAAAGTATAATAAAGGAATAGATAAGTCTATACTTAGGATAGCAGTGTGAACGTCTGCAGGTGATGAACCTTACAGCGGATGGTCAGACTGTGATGGAAAACAGGTATCGCTATGATGCTGTGGATAATATCCTCGGTATCACGAATGCCGCCAACCCAACGTCGCTGACGAAACTCAACAAGGCGAAGTTAGGAGGAAGGAGTTCGCATACGTATGAGTATGATGAGCTGAACCGTCTTATTCATGCAAACGGTAAGGCGAAGCGTGCATCGTATGATATGGTGATGTCGTTCGGACGGATGAGTGAACCGCTCACAAAGGTGCAGAAGGTGGACTCAACGACAACTGCTAAGTCTTATAACTTTGCTTATAAGTATGAGGACAGTAACCACCCGACGGCTCCAACGCAGATTGGTCACGACCATTATACCTACGATGCTAATGGTAATCCAACGCTGGTAACGAACGACTCGGCGAACACTACCCGTGAGATGTACTGGGATGAGGATAACCGCCTCATGGTCTTAAGCGATAACGGTAAGACGAGTCGTTACACTTACAATGCTGCTGGTGAGCGTATCATGAAGAGTTACGGAACGATGGAGGGTGTGTATATCAACGGTGCGCCGCAGGGTATCACCTTCCACGAGACGGATAACTTCACGCTCTATCCAGCAAGTATCCTCTCTGTCAATAAGAATCGCTTTACAAAGCATTATTTTATTGGTGACAAGCGTATCGCTTCAAGGATAGGAACAGGTCTGTTCAATAACGTCTATGGGCGCAATGGCTCATACGTAACAGCTGGTCAGCAGGACTATGCAGAGCGTATGAATCAGATACAGACACAGAAGGAAGCGTATTATAAGAAGGTGGGTGTAGCTCCAGGTGTACCTACAGAGAAGGGTGCGTATGGTGATCCGGAGAACACGGGTGTTGGTTATAATGCCGTTCTCACAGAACTTGGCAACCATGATGTGCCTCAGGGTTGGATTCAGACTCCACGCCCCAACACCACACCGAATACCAACCCCGGTCCACCTGTAAGTTGGAATGACCCAAGCAACCCTGATGACCCACAGGCTGGATATGGTTATATTCCAAACGACACTACGAAAGAAGAAACCTTCTTCTATCACAGTGACCACCTCGGCTCAACATCTTACATAACTGATGATAAAGCCAACATCACCCAGTATGATGCTTACCTGCCATATGGTGAACTGTTAGTTGATGAGCACAGCAGCAGTGAAGACCTGCCGTATAAGTTCAATGGCAAGCAGTTCGATGACGAGACAGGCTTGTACTATTATGGTGCAAGGTACATGAATCCCATCACGAGTCTGTGGTATGGGGTGGATCCGTTAGCGGAGAAATATACAACTACTGGTGGATATGTCTATACTTTTGACAACCCAATTAAGTTGATTGATCCTGATGGGCGAGGACCTGGTTGGAATAGATTTACAGGAGGGTTACGTGTAATTGGAGGTAGTCTACAAATAATAGCTGGTATTACAGGAGGTATTGCTACATCTTGGTCAGGAGTAGGTGCTGTTGTAGGGGGAATAGCTGTAGTCCATGGGGTAGATGATGTTCAGGCTGGTGTAAGACAACTTTGGACAGGTAAAGAAGTTGATTCATTTACCTTTCAAGGAATTAAAGCTGGTGTAAAATTTGCTGGAGCTAGTGACAATACAGCAAATAGTATAGCAACTTTTTCAGACATCGGTTTAGGGCTAGTTGGTGGTGGAGCAGGCTTATTTAAAGTGCTTAACAAAGGAACTAAAGTTGCAGAATTCACAGTTGCGGAGAGTAAATTTGATTATTTCTTCGGCAGAGTAGTTGAAGGCAATGTGCATAATGTCCAAAGATCTGCTCAAAACCTGAAGGAATTAACCGCCTTAGGTATTAGTTCTAAAAAGCAATTAGCAAAAATATTTGCTACAACATTAGTCAAAGGAACTGAAGTTTCTAGAAGCACTAATAAATATGGTATTACAATAAATAAAGTTTTAAATATTGGTAAGAAAGGTCAGATTCAAACTAGTTTTTTCTATGCTGGCGGAGATATGACAAAAGCACCAAAAGTAACAACAATCATTCCCAAAATATTTAAAAAGAAATGAAACTTAAGATTATAAACTATTTTACATATAAAAAATTAAATTATGATTCAGTTTTTGATGATTCCCATAATGATTCTTATCGAATATATGGGAAATTAGTGGAAGGCAATTTTTATGCAAAAATAGCTTGGTCAAGCGACTTATTACAACCTGACTTCCTAAAAATATATCCTAAAGTATATGCTATAGGAATTGACCAAAATTTTGCTATTTATGATTTTAGAAAAAAACATAGGATTATGTGTTTGGATTTAATGTATCTTTTTTGCGAAATGGTTATGTATGACAAAAAGATATTTGTAGCTACTGAATTAGAAGTTTTTGTTATAGATATAAAGCAATATGAAGTCATAAAAACAATATCATTACCTGACACATACAATAAAATTGAAAATAATTGTGGTAAAATTGAAATTCATTGTATGGATAATACTTTAATAAAATATCAAATTAGTAATAATTAAAAAATATAAAATGTATGTAACCTCCTGACGAAGCTCACGGCAGAGCTTAGGAAGTCGATATCTGACAAGGGTTATATCTCTTACACCTACGACTTCGAGCGGCTGCATGAGGTGCTTTATCCAGAAAATCTCTTCAACCGTGTTACTTATACCTATGGTAAGGCTGGCGATAAGTATAACCGTGCCGGTCGTCTTGCCCTCGTTGAGGATGCTTCGGGTGGTGAAGCGTATTACTACGGCAGACAGGGTGAGGTGACAAAGACCGTCCGTACGGTGATGGCGAGTGTGGCGGATATCAGGACTTATGTCTATGGTGCTACGTATGACAGCTGGAACCGTGTGCAGACAATGACTTATCCTGACGGTGAAGTGGTAACCTATCACTACAATGCTGCCGGACAGGTGGAGAGCATGACGAGCAATAAACAGGGACGTCAGAGCGTTATTGTTGACAGGATAGGTTACGATAAGGAGGGTCATACGGTCTATACGAAGCTTGGTAACGGCACGGAGACCACCTACTCCTACGACAAGCAGCGTGAACGTCTGCAGGTGATGAACCTTACAGCGGATGGTCAGACTGTGATGGAGAACAGGTACCGCTATGATGCTGTGGATAATATCCTCGGTATCACAAATGCTGCCAACCCAACGTCGCTGACGAAACTCAACAAGGCGAAGCTGGGAGGAAAGAGTTCGCATACGTATGAATATGACGAACTGAATCGCCTTGTTCATGCCAGCGGTAAGGCTAAGCGTGCATCGTATGATATGGTGATGTCGTTCGGACGGATGAGTGAACCGCTCACTAAGGTACAGAAAATGGACTCAACGACAACTGCTAAGTCTTATAACTTTGCTTATAAGTATGAGGACAGTAACCATCCGACAGCTCCAACGCAGATTGGTCACGACCATTATACCTACGATGCTAATGGTAACCCAACATTAGTAACGAACGATTCGGCGAATACTACCCGTGAGATGTATTGGGATGAGGATAACCGCCTGATGGTCTTAAGCGATAACGGCAAGACGAGTCGTTATACTTACAACGCTACTGGTGAACGTATTATGAAGAGCTATGGAACAATGGAAGGTGTGTATATCAATGGTGCGCCACAGGGTATCACATTCCACGAGACGGATAACTTCACGCTTTATCCTGCAAGTATCCTCTCTGTTAACAAGAATAGATTCACGAAGCATTACTTCATTGGTGACAAACGAATCGCCAGCCGTATCGGTACAGGATTGTTCAATAACGTCTATGGACGCAACGGTTCATACGTAACGGCTGGTCAGCAGGACTATGCTGAGCGTATGAATCAGATTCAGACACAGAAAGAGGCGTATTATAAGAAGGTGGGTGTAGCCCCTGGTGTACCGACAGAGAAGGGTGCGTATGGTGATCCAGAGAACACGGGTGTAGGTTATAATGCCGTCCTCACCGAACTCGGCAACCATGATGTGCCACAGGGTTGGATTCAGACTCCACGCCCTAACACCACACCAGGCACCAACCCCGGTGCTCCTGTAAGCTGGAATGACCCAAGTAGTCCTGATGATCCACAGGCTGGTTATGGCTACATCCCTAATGACACTACGAAAGAAGAAACCTTCTTCTATCACAGTGATCACCTCGGCAGCACGTCTTACATTACAGACGATAAAGCCAACATCACTCAATATGATGCATATCTTCCATACGGTGAACTATTAGTTGATGAGCACAGTAGCAGTGAAGAACTGCCATATAAGTTCAACGGCAAACAGTTTGATGATGAAACAGGCTTGTACTATTATGGTGCAAGGTATATGAATCCTGTTACAAGTCTGTGGTATGGGGTGGATCCATTAGCGGAGAAGTATCAGAACATCGGCTCGTCCATCTATTGCGCTGGTAACCCAGTAAAACTTATTGACCCTGACGGTAATCGAATAAATTATTATAATACAATCTCAAAGAAGTTTTATACTTATCTAAATGGAAGATTCTATAACTACGAAGATGTAGTCTTCAATGAAGGTAAGAATAAATTTGTTGCAATTGGAAAACCAATAACTGTTAGCGGAAAGTCAAATGATATTATGACTATTACTCTTAAGTCCCTAAAACAACTTGACTCTTTCAAAGATCCCGTTATAGAAACAGTTTTCAATGACATAGTTAATTCAAAGAAAGAGGTTACTTTTAACAGAAGTTCGTCGGTCACTATCAACAATTTTGAACAGCACAGAGGAAGCTTTACTCATGCAATCAATTCGAGAGAATTTGACATTTACTTAGACTTCGCTTATGATTTAAGAAAGGGCTCCGAACTACGTAAGTTTAATACATCATATACAGACATAATAGGTCACGAGCTAAAGCATGCATATGACAAAATGAACTACATTGCTAATAACAATAAAGTTCCAGGCCACTCTTTTACATATGACGAATTTAACACCGTCGCATTTGAGAATCATATCAAAAGTTCTGAAGGGAATAGATACAGACGCACTACCTACGCTGGACTCCCAATCCCCGATGCCTATAATCGAGTTATTTTAGCAAATAAATCAAGTCGAAAAAGAAATATAAGATGAGAAAAATACAGTTATTCTTCTTTATAGTTTTTGTTGTATATCTCACTGGTTGCAACCAAGAAAACCATCATGCTGACTTCTTACGAGTTTTCGGATATTATCAAAATATCCATAGAAAAGCCTTTAACGTTACTAAAGACGTAGAAGACAGCATCTCCAACTTCTTGGTTTGCTATAATGACACTTGCAAATTAATGTTGAGATATGGGAACATCCATTATAGATATTTTATAGGTTCCAACGACTTAACTTATAAGGGTGAAAGGCACATCGAAATAGATAATGAGAATGCCACTGGCATAATATTCAAAGAGACTTTGGATGATCCATCACTCGGACGTTTAATGGACTCTATAGTGTTCATCGGCAATCAGACTTATATAGAAGAATTGAAACAAAAAGCAGCTAAAATAGGTTTTTCGTATATTGATTCAGATAGTACAAGAATGAGCTACTCTGAATCATGGTATGTTGAAGACTTTCCTTATATGAGAATTTATTTGCTTACATTCGAAAAAATGGGAAAAATCCAGACAGCCACCTTAACATATAATATATAAACAAATAATTTGAAATATAATTTACTGTAAATCAGAAATATATAAGGTTTTTAAGGGTTGACTAAGTATAATCGTGCTGGTCGTCTTGCCCTCGTGGAGGATGCTTCGGGCGGTGAAGCCTATTACTATGGTCGTCAGGGTGAGGTGACGAAGACCGTCCGTACAGTCATGGCGAGTGTGGCGGATATCAGGACTTATGTCTATGGTGCCACCTATGACAGTTGGAACCGGGTGCAGACGATGACTTATCCTGATGGTGAAGTGGTGACTTATCACTACAATGCGGCAGGACAGGTGGAGAGCCTGACGAGCAATAAACAGGGACGTCAGAGCGTTATTGTTGACAGGATAGGTTACGATAAGGAGGGTCATACGGTCTATACGAAGCTCGGTAATGGCACGGAGACTACCTATACATATGACAAGCAGCGTGAACGTCTGCAGGTGATGAACCTTACAGCGGATGGTCAGACTGTGATGGAAAACAAGTATCGCTATGATGCTGTGGATAATATCCTCGGTATTACGAATGCTGCCAACCCAACGTCGCTGACGAAACTCAACAAGGCGAAGCTGGGAGGAAGGAGTTCGCATACGTATGAGTATGACGAGCTGAACCGCCTTATTCATGCCAGCGGTAAGGCTAAGCGTGCATCGTATGATATGGTGATGTCGTTCGGACGGATGAGTGAACCACTGACAAAGGTTCAGAAAGTGGACTCAACGACAACTGCGAAGTCTTATAACTTTGCTTATAAGTATGAGGACAGTAACCATCCGACGGCTCCAACGCAGATTGGTCACGACCATTACACATACGATGCCAACGGTAATCCAACACTGGTAACGAACGACTCAACGAACACTACCCGCGAGATGTACTGGGATGAAGACAACCGTCTGATGGTTCTCTCTGACAACGGTAAGACAAGTCGTTATACTTACAATGCTGCTGGTGAGCGTATCATGAAGAGTTACGGTACGATGGAAGGTGTGTATATCAATGGTGCGCCACAGGGTATTACCTTCCACGAGACGGATAACTTCACGCTCTACCCTGCTTCGATAATCAGCATCAACAAGAATCGCTTCACAAAGCATTACTTCCTTGGTGACAAACGAGTTGCTTCAAGGATAGGAACAGGTCTGTTTAACAACGTCTATGGGCGTAACGGTTCATACGTAACGGCTGGTCAGCAGGACTATGCAGAACGTATGAATCAGATTCAGACACAGAAGGAAGCATATTATAAGAAGGTGGGTGTAGCCCCTGGTGTACCGACAGAGAAGGGTGCGTATGGTGATCCGGAGAACACGGGTGTAGGGTATAATGCCGTCCTCACCGAACTCGGCAACCACGATGTGCCACAGGGTTGGATTCAGACTCCACGCCCCAACACCACACCGAATACTAACCCCGGTCCACCTGTAAGCTGGAATGACCCGAGTAACCCTGATGATCCACAGGCAGGTTATGGATATATTCCAAACGACACCACAAAGGAAGAGACCTTCTTCTATCATAGTGACCACCTCGGTTCAACGTCTTACATCACAGATGATAAAGCCAACATCACACAGTATGATGCCTACCTGCCGTACGGCGAACTCCTTGTAGACGAGCACTCATCGAGTGAAGAACTACCGTATAAGTTCAATGGTAAGGAGATGGATGAAGAAACTGGACTGTATTACTATGGTGCCAGATATATGGACCCAAAAATCTCCATGTGGTTGGGGGTAGATCCTATGATAGAGAAATATCCAGAAATCAGTCCATACATTTATTGTCATAATAATCCTATTGTCCTAATTGACCCAGATGGGAGACAATCCAAAGTACCACCGACAATTATTCAAATAATAGATTATGGTACAAAAAATAGTAAAAAATTCTCATCTTTAATGAAAGCTGCAAATGTAAATAAAGCAAATATTAATAGTGTTATTCGCTTTGGAAATGAGACTAGTACGGATCCTATTACGGGGCATATCCAAATAACGAAGGATAAAAGAGTAAAATTCCAAGTTATAAAATTAACACACGAATTAACTAATAGGGCAAATAAAGCTAAGCTTGCAAAAGCTACAAATGATGTTGCAAATAAGAAAATATCTCCAGAAGTTTATGCTAAGAAGATAATGGAGATAGAACTTGATGGTCAGATAAACCAAATAAAGGTTGCGGCTGATATTGGGTTTCAATATCCAGGAGAAGAAAATAAAAGAATTAATTCCTTAATTCAAAATTATTCTAAAAATAAAAATATAAACTTACGGAAGATATTATCTCCCAACACCTCACTCAGAAAAGATTATATCAAACAAGGTAAAGCAGTACGAAAACGATAAAAAATAGATATGAAAAGATTTGGCTTACTATTGATTGGCGTAATGCTTGTTATTACAACTAACTGTAATAATCAGCAGTTAAATAACAGATATTCATCGAATAACTTATCATTTATAAAGAATGATAAACTTCATTATAATATCCTCTTAGTCGCATGTGACACCTGTGTTCCTATTATAAATAAGGGCTATAGAGTGCGTGTTAAGCTGACAGATAAACAGAAAAGTATCGTTAAGAAAATAAAAAAGGAAATGTGGAGGCACTTATTATCTGATAAGAAGACCGATTTTGCAGCAAATCTGATCCTCTATGATATTTATGATAAAGATGCTATTCTACTCTTTGGATTAGGCAACAATATAAGAGATTGGAGGAAAAATCTAAAACGGGATGATACATTGTTTTGGTTGAAGAAATTAAAATGAATTCGTATTGGTCATCAAATATAAAGCGTTATGAGGAATATTATATTCATTTTATCGATGCTTCTCATAAGGGCGGGACACTCCTAAAGCAGATACGAGCAATGGTAGGCTTTGGACAAAGAAAGTGAATTAATAAAAAATACTTATCAATGGAGTATGGCATATATTGCTCCATTGATAAGTTAAAGTTTTGATTTCCTCTATTAGATGATAAAGACAGGGAGAGTTATAAATAAAGAAGAAATGTCTGTGAAGTCTATCATAGCAGAAACTCTTATAAGCAAAGGTGTTGGACATATCCTCCCGTCAAGCTATCTAAAAAAGGCAACAACAGAGGCTAGGCATAACTATAGTGTTGCTTTACATAAATTAGAAAAATTACAGTCACGTAGAACTCCTAACATGAAATTAATTAGAAATGCTAAATCAGCAATGAGAGAAGCGAGAGCATTATATGGGACTTTGGTCTCATTTACAACAGGGGTAGAGACGGTAAAAAAAGAAGTTGGAAAGAAAGTACAATCACAATTACCTAAAGATTATGGTGGTCAATAAAATGGAATACAAACAAGTTTGTAGATATCTTCTATTGATGATCTCTGGCTGTATTATATATTTATTCTACAGTATTATAGTTGTTTATTACGATACTCAAGCAATAAAATCGGGTCCAATTAAGTCATATAAAATAGTGTCAGAACATAGTGGTGCTATAAATATAACTTCCTATATCATTGTACGTTATATGGGTAAGGAATATACTGTCACTGTAAGTAGGAAGGATATAAATGAAGGGAATCTAAATAAAATTTTATACCATAATAAATGGAATGATACACTTTTTTATGATGAAAAAGAGGATATATATGTTAGATTGGGAATCCTTTCATTAGGCTTACTCTCAGTACTTTGCATGAGATCCTACATGAAAGGCTATCATGAAAGTAAGGAATGAAGATTATTTTTGCCCTTTTGTTCTTGCTCTTGTAGAGAATGCTTCGGGCGGTGAAGCCAATTACTATGGTCGACAGGGTGAGGTGACGAAGACTGTCCGTACGGTCATGGCGAGCGTGGCGGATATCAGGACTTATGTCTATGGTGCTACGTATGATAGTTGGAACCGTGTGCAGACGATGACTTATCCTGATGGTGAAGTGGTGACTTATCACTACAATGCTGCAGGACAGGTGGAGAGCATGACGAGCAATAAACAGGGACGTCAGAGCGTTATTGTTGATAGGATAGGTTACGACAAAGAGGGTCATACGGTCTATACGAAACTCGGTAACGGCACGGAGACTACCTATACCTACGACAAGCAGCGTGAACGTCTACAGGCGATGAACCTTACAGCGGATGGTCAGACTGTGATGGAAAACAGGTATCGTTATGATGCTGTGGACAATATCCTCGGTATCACGAATGCTGCCAACCCAACGTCGCTTACAAAACTCAACAAGGCGAAGCTGGGAGGAAGGAGTTCGCATACGTATGAGTATGATGAGCTGAACCGCCTTATTCATGCAAGCGGCAAGGCTAAGCATGCATCGTATGATATGGTGATGTCGTTCGGACGGATGAGTGAACCGCTGACTAAGGTGCAGAAGGTGGACTCAACGACGACTGCTAAGTCTTATAACTTTGCTTATAAGTACGAGGACAATAACCACCCGACAGCTCCAACACAGATTGGTCACGATCATTACACGTATGATGCCAACGGTAATCCAACATTAGTAACGAACGATTCGGCGAATACTACCCGTGAGATGTATTGGGATGAAGACAACCGACTCATGGTCTTAAGCGATAACGGCAAGACGAGTCGTTATACTTACAACGCTGCTGGTGAACGTATTATGAAGAGCTATGGAACAATGGAGGGTGTGTATATCAACGGTGCACCGCAGGGTATTACCTTCCACGAGACGGATAACTTCACGCTTTATCCTGCAAGTATCCTCTCTGTAAACAAGAATCGCTTTACAAAACATTACTTCCTTGGTGATAAACGAGTTGCTTCAAGAATAGGAACAGGTCTGTTTAATAATGTCTATGGGCGTAATGGCTCATATGTAACGGCTGGTCAGCAGGACTACGCTGAACGCATGAATCAGATTCAGAAGCAGAAAGAAACATACTATAAACAGCAGGGCATTGCCCCTGGTGTACCTACAATGAAGGGTGCGTATGGGGATCCTGAAAATACAGGTGTGGGCTATAACACTGTGATTACCGAGCTGGGCGACCATAGTGTACCAGAGGGCTGGATACAGACTCCGAAACACAACACTACTGAAGGAAATGAGCCTGGTGCTCCAATTAGCTGGAACGATCCAACGAACCCAGAGAATCCACAGCCTGGCTATGGCTACGTGGACAATGACACAACGAAGGAAGAGACTTTCTTCTATCACAGCGATCACCTTGGTAGTACAAGTTATATCACAGACAGTAAAGGCAATATCACTCAGTACGATGCTTATTTGCCGTACGGTGAATTGCTTGTTGATGAACATAGTAGTAGTGAGGATATGCCGTATAAGTTCAATGGCAAGGAGATGGATGCAGAAACTGGCTTGTACTACTATGGTGCAAGGTACTTGAACCCTGTTACCTGTCTGTGGTATGGGGTGGATCCGCTGGCAGAGAAGTATAAAGAAATAGGTTCTTATGTTTATTGTGCAGACAATCCAATAAATTTATTTGATCCTGATGGTCAGAAGTTTATATACAATGCTCAAGGAAAATTCTTAAGGAAAGAAGGAAAAGATAATCTTGTATATATTGAACGAGATGGTAAATTGACTCAGTTAATTGATCATGGAAATGGTATGACAGATGAACAGTTTAATATTGCTGCTCATATTGTAGATGTAGAATCGAGTGATGCCCCAAATGAAAGCTTGTGGATTGCACATGCAGCTAATAATGCAGTTGATGATAAAGATGTGAATTACGCACATGTAAGAGTAAAAGGAGGGCCTAGAGTAAAGAACCATTCTTTATATGAACAACTGAATGATCAAAATTATTCGACTACTCCTGCATCAGCAAGAGTTGCTTATGATAAAGATTATCTTACAAGTTCTACAAGAACTACTGCAAGAGCAGGTATAATAGATGCATTACAATCAGATATTGATCCAACTCATGGTGCAACGTTGTGGGACGGAACAGATTTTGCAACTAAAGGGCTTAGCCATCCAAAATTTAGACAGTATAATAAAATAACAATACCAGATAATATCAGAAAAGATTATGTTTATCGAAATGAAAGCTATTTACAGAGGATAAAATCAAAGATGCAGGTGTCACCCGTTTTTGAGAGGAATGGAATTTTTATTCATGATGGCAAAAGTACAGCAAAATTCTCTCTAATAGCGACAGGTACATTTGGTAGAACTATATTTTGGCATAAAAAATAATTTTATATGAAAAAGTTTATTCTTATTTTATTCATTATTATTTTTTCAGCTCCTAGTATAAATGGGAAAGCTCAAAGAAAATGGCAAGGATATTTAATTCCACAAGGGTATGTTATTGTTGATAGCCTTACCTTAAATGGACAGAATACCCAAATAGCTATATTTAGCCCTTATAGTATGACAGCTGACGGTTGTGAAAAATACGTTGATAAAGGGGAAAATAGGATTCTTTTGATTAAGCGTGATTCTCACTTTTATAGATTTGATAATGTTATATCTAATGACGTTTATGGTTATATTGATGGGAACGAAAGTCTTAAAGAAAATGGGAATGGATTTGAATTGTGGTTTGAAAAAGGGCAGAGTTGTACTTTTGAGTATCACATTTATATTGGATTTTTTAATTCAAAAATTAAAATAACGCACATTACATTAATTACTTTATGTAATGATAAAAAGAAGGTAAAAAATATAAGATATAAAAACTTTTTACTTAAGAATTTTCATCGGAATTTAATCGATAAATTAAAAAATAAATATAGCATGTAATCTATTAGAAAGATATTTATCTTATGATCATATGCTATACTGGGAGGAGGAGAACCGCCTGATGGTGTTGAAAGACAACAACGGCATCAACCGCTATACCTACAATGCTGCTGGTGAGCGTATCATGAAGAGTTACGGTACGATGGAGGGTGTGTATATCAACGGTGCACCACAGGGCATCACGTTCCACGAGACGGATAACTTCACGCTTTATCCTGCAAGTATCCTCTCTGTAAATAAGAATCGCTTTACAAAGCATTACTTCATTGGTGACAAACGAGTTGCTTCAAGGATAGGAACAGGTCTGTTCAATAATGTCTATGGACGTAACGGCTCATACGTAACAGCAGGTCAGCAGGACTATGCTGAGCGTATGAATCAGATTCAGACACAGAAGGAAGCATACTATAAGAAGGTGGGTGTAGCCCCTGGTGTACCGACAGAGAAGGGTGCGTATGGTGATCCGGAGAACACAGGTGTAGGTTATAATTCTGTCCTCACAGAACTTGGCAACCACGATGTGCCACAGGGTTGGATTCAGACTCCACGCCCTAACACCACACCGAATACCAACCCCGGTCCACCTGTAAGCTGGAATGACCCAAGCAATCCTGATGACCCGCAGGCTGGTTACGGCTATATCCCCAATGACACGACGAAAGAAGAAACTTTCTTCTTCCATTCAGACCATCTTGGCTCAACTTCTTATATCACCGATGACAAAGCCAACATTACACAGTATGATGTCTACTTACCATATGGTGAACTCCTCGTTGATGAACACAGCAGCAGTGAGGACCTGCCGTATAAGTTCAATGGCAAACAGTTTGATGAAGAAACAGGCTTGTACTATTATGGTGCAAGGTACATGGATCCCAAAATTTCCATGTGGTTAGGGGTAGATCCGCTAATGGAGAAATACCCGAATGTTACAGGGTATTGTTATACGATGGATAATCCTATAAAGTTTATAGATCCTAATGGTAAGGAAACATATGTGATTAAAAACAAAACAGGTACTTATACTGTTGTTGGCGGTATTCTCAACAATAATAGAGGAATCTATATTGCCTCAAAAGATAAATCTGGAAAATATACGATTAAAGGAGAAATGATAGGGATTTCTACTTCTACCACAACTTTTTATAATACCGATGCCAATAAAGGTAAAGGGGGGTGGGCTATAGGTGCTCAAATTAATCCCAATGATAAAAGCGGTATAAATTTCCTTAATAAGATTGTAAGTTCTAATGTAACATTAGGCGATTACATGAATAATGCGCGAACAAATCATCCATATGACTTTAAGGTGACTAATGGAGGGGATAAAGTTATAAGTAACACTCAAACCTACATATATAGAGGAGTGCCAATAGGAAAAGATGGTTTCGGGTATATCTTATATTCATCCGGACGTGATATTGGCAATATGGCTGCTGGTATTGTTGCTGCAAAAAATGGTATTCCATGGAGTATCGCTAGAGCTGCGTTTGATGCTTACCAAACAAAAAATAATATGGATAAGCGCGGGTATTCTCTTGACAATATAGATGTAGAGGGAAAGTCTACGCGAAATGCAGAATATTACGGATGGTCGCAGATTTACAAATACTCAAATACTAAATCTAAAGCATCAAATCTTTGGAATAGTATTAAAAGATTCTTTTCTAAATAAAAATGAAGTACATAATTATATATGCATTCGTTTTATTTCTTGTTATTTCCTGTACAAACAAAAAGATAAAAAAGCGATATTATTGTGATATGAATAATATTTATATATCCGTTTCCGAGGGTGATAAGTATGATAGTCTCATCATTGGGGATACAGATTCTATCATTATTCGCAAAACCAATGGTTATTATGGAGAGATCCTGCTCTATTTTATTACCGGAACAGATACAATTTATGTAGATAACTTATATAAGAACATTTACAGGATACACCCACATTCCTTCTCTTATAAAACGATACGAAGAGATGGGGCTTTTAATGTGTTGGATTCTTTCCCCATGAAAGGGAGGAATATCGGTATTGTGGGTAACGGGGCTGAGTATTATTCTTTCTCGGCAGAAAAGAATGGTCGATACGTAAAAGATTTAGAGATTATCAAGTAAATTATTATCTTTGTAGTTGTAAAAAAGAATAAATTAACAGCTATATTTGATTAATCATATTTATGCAGATTGAAGAAATCCCCTTCGGCTACGCCTCATGCTACGCCACAGACAAAGAATGCGCGAAAGCAGTACACTGCCTTCGCCGCCAAGTTGCCCGACTATATCAGTTGCAACCCGAACCGCCGACAACGAACTATTGCGTAACGCCCGCCTACGTAGCACAAGTAGCGAAAGGCGAAGCGTGCCGCGAGTTTCGCAGTGACGCCCCCATGCGATACGCCCGAGGCATGCGCCGACTGTTCGACCATATCCCCAAAGCGCAGTACCACAGCGTGCGCTACGATGTAATGAACGTGTTCAGCAGCGAGCGCGCTTTCTATTACGCCCAAAAGGGAGACCAGCTCATTTCGCCCGAGCAGCAGGCAGAAATAACAACAATATTCAATGAATACGAACTCCCCGCCCCGCAATTCGACAGCTACGAACAGCGCCCCGACTGGGAACAATGAATCGATATAACGCGCACATTTACAACATGTTCAAGGCGGACAACACCGAACGAATGAATCGATACAACGCACTAAATCATTTCGCAATAGTACTGCAGAGATTCTGCACCCGCGTTGCAGTCTCACTGCAGAAGCCTTGCAGAAACACTGCAGCACGCATGCAGTAACACTGCAAGGCCTTTGCAGAAGAACTGCAAGACGTATGCAGTAATCGTGCAAACTAAGTAAATTAAAATTCTTCGATAATATAACAATGAACAATACGAGTACACGGAACAACCTCAACTACGCATCTACGGCAGACAGGGCGAAGTTGTTAAGACTGTCCGAACGGTCATGGCGAGCGTGGCAGATATTAGGACTTATGTCTATGGTGCTACGTATGACAGCTGGAACCGTGTACAGACGATGACTTATCCTGATGGTGAAGTGGTGACCTATCACTACAATGCTGCTGGACAGGTTGAGCGTCTTACGAGCAATAAACAGGGAAGTCAGAGCGTTATTGTTGATAGGATAGGTTACGACAAGGAGGGTCATACGGTCTATACGAAGCTCGGTAATGGCACGGAGACTACCTATAGCTACGACAAGCAGCGTGACCGTCTGCAGGTGATGAACCTTACAGCGGACGGTCAGACTGTGATGGAGAACAGGTATCGTTATGATGCTGTGGATAATATCCTCGGTATTACGAATGCTGCCAACCCAACGTCGCTGATGAAACTCAATAGGGCGAAGCTGGGAGGAAGGAGTTCGCATACGTATGAGTATGATGAGCTGAACCGCCTTATTCATGCAAGCGGTAAGGCTAAGCATGCATCGTATGATATGGTGATGTCGTTCGGACGGATGAGTGAACCGCTGACTAAGGTACAGAAGGTGGACTCAACGACAACTGCTAAGTCTTATAACTTCGCTTATAAGTACGAGGACAATAACCACCCGACAGCTCCAACACAGATTGGTCACGATCATTACACGTATGATGCCAACGGTAATCCAACATTAGTAACGAACGATTCGGCGAATACTACCCGTGAGATGTATTGGGATGAAGACAACCGACTCATGGTCTTAAGCGATAACGGCAAGACGAGTCGTTATACTTACAACGCTGCTGGTGAACGTATTATGAAGAGTTACGGTACGATGGAGGGTGTCTTTATCAATGGAGCATCATAGGGTATTGCCTTCTAAGAGTAACAAGAAGAGGCATGAAGGCGATTCTCGCTATAGAACAATAATAATCATTCAAGAAATGAAAAAGAAACTCATTTTTATTCAGCTCTGTATTGTATTGATTTTATTTTGTATAAATGTAAAAGGGCAGAATGCTTCTCTAAACAAAGCATTGGAAATCTCATACTATAATTTCTTAAGAACAGTACCTGACAGGTGGAAAGATAAATTTGACAGAAAAGATTTCTATCTCGTCAATAATTATAATCCATATGGTTTTAATGTTCAAAGAATAAAGGACTGGAATAATTTACACCTTAAGAACGGTAAACTTATAATAGGAAAGAATCTTGTCGGATATCCGCTTTTACAAATGATAGGCAGGGATACACTGCTAATAGAGATAGGGCAGATCTTTTGCAGACAAGATAAAATGTGGGCTTTTACAGACGGATATACATCACTCTTTAATGTGGATAATAAAACTTTTAAGGCAATAAAAATTTCTCAGAAAGACTTATACTACAAGCCTGAAAATGCTAAGAAGCAAGGAAAACTTATAGACTTTGACAGTATTTATGATAAGGCCGTTAATAGAGCGATTGGCTATTTGGGAAGATCGGGAGTCCCTCGGCATTTAATATATATAAATAAGGAATATTTTCCAAGTTGGTTTTTCAAAAACCAACAAGAGAATGTCATTGAAGGTTCTGAATATAAAAAATACATCAAAAAGAATTATTACATTATCGGTTGGCCTATTTTATTTATAAAAAAAGGAAATATAATCGTCAGGTTGCATTGTTCATACAAATCTGGTATAAGAAAGAAAATTATTTCAGAAGTCCAATATACATTTGACGAAAATAAAAATAAATGGACACTTCATAATGAAAATTCCACTACTATGTCTATTAAAATGAAATTAGTTGATGAGCATAGTAGCCGTGAGGACCTGCTATATAAAATCTACGGCAAGCAATACGATGAGGAGGGTGACTTGTAACTATGGTGTAAAATATAAGAAACCTGTAGTAAGTCTTTAGTATGTGGTAGATTCGTTGGCTGAGTAATATGCCACAATGGCTATATCGCTCAGTCGTACAGGGAATAATGCTGGAAGTGAAATTTATCAAAAACTTACGAGATGATGAATCTAAAAAAAATATTAAAGGAAGAAGCAACTTGGTATTTTTTGGCCTTAGCGGGGCTGTGGATACTACTCTATATGGGAGCGAATGTCATTATAGATACGTATTTCTATATGATATCATTAAACATTTTGATTTTTCTATTTTCTTATATAATACTTAGGATAAAGAAAAAAATGCATTACTACTCTTATGTTGTAGGCTGTGCGTTTTTTGCAGTTTGGTTAATCTTTTATAGTATATGCGATTTGAGAAGCAGAAGTTTGAAAGGTTATCTCACCAAACAACTCCCAGTATTGTATTATATTCCAACGGGTACTGCAGGAAGAGGGACAAGTAGTGGATTTAGAATAGAATGCAAAGGAAGTAAGCAAAAAATCTCAACAACTCAAGAATCAGATAGCCTGTATCAGATTTACGGGGACTCGATCATCAATCATGTCGTAGTACGATTTTTGCTAAAGGAACCTTTTCCTGATGTATATTATGTAGATAGCGTAGGAATAACTTACAAATAAGTTAGTTCTCTCAAAACATACTAATATGACGAACTAAACCGCTTAAATTTTGCTACAGGTATAGTTAAAAATGCCTTTTACTCTAATGAGATGACTTTTGGACTGATGGATAAGCCAATTTGTTAAGGTGTAGAAGGTGGACTCAGCATCGACAGCTAAGTCGTGAGGATAAGACAATCCGTTATACTTACAATGCTACAGGTTAGCGCATCGTGATGAGTTGCAGTATGATGGAGAGTGTATATCAATGCTATTGTTTGGTGCATTTCTCGCTGTAGGCTGACTTTAGTGCCTAATCATATCAATTCTGTAAGAACAAATATATAATGAAATAATAATTATAGTGTTATGAGTAAAGTATGTCTTTTATTACTTATTCTAAATGTCGTAGGGATGGTGAGTTGTATGGAACAGCCTCCGAAGCAATCTCGAAAACAACAGGGCCATCAAGAAAGACTTGTGAAGAGGGAGGTAGACTTGATAAAGAAAAATGACCACAAAATCAGAGAATATTATCGAGAACTTGCAGAAGTAGGACTTGATGGGGTCACGGTAATGCCTATAGACAAGAAAGTGGAGTATACGGATCTTGCAGTAGAATTGAATTTCGAAATCCTTAAAAGGATGGGATTCCAGCCTGTTAGCGATGTTGTGGCACAAAAGGCTCTCAAGAAGTATTATAATATAGATATATCTGAAAGAAATAACTCTCTGTTTAAAAAAGGACTTCGCAGATATGTAATTAAAGACGGGCTACCTCAAGAGCGTTTGGAACAGCGTAGGTCTATGGACGATGGAGCTACGGAAACCCTATTTTGCTTTTGGTATCGGAATATTTTTGTTCCTAAATACAACTATATTATATTCCATCCTATAATTGAAGGTGCTATCGATCTTGAAGGCTTTGATGACGAAGATGCTGATAATAATGTAGTCAAAAAGGGTAAATTATCTTACAGGACAGATGAAGAGCTTTTCTATAAAAATCAATTTATCTTCCACGACAGTAAGGCTGCACTCACTTGGCTTATGAATAATAACAGGAACTTCCTGCGTGATCTGTTCCTGGAATACGGCTATGACAAGTCAGATGTGATTAATAAGATGATGATAGATGAAGTGAAAGGGGAGGAAGAACTCCCTATAGGAAAAGAGTACAAGGAACTCTTTGTTTCAAAAGCTGTGGATGGAAGACTTCTCATTCATCAAGGACTGCTGCAGTATATGTTGAAACATGCTGATAGGAAGAATTTGTATTACTGTATGTTGGATGAATATTTATTTTCCTTGTTGGACTTGGAAAATGAACCAGAGTTCGACAACCTGACGAAGGAAGAAAGATACAAAGCCGGTGCATACATCGGGTATTATTATGGTCTGATGTATGAGAAATGTATAGGGACACCTTGTGATAATCAGGGTTTTGGATATGCCCTGTACTATCAGAAAGACTTTGTCCCATTCATCAAGAAGAATAATTACTTCCACTTGAAGGACTTTGATAAGATAATACAAAGGCACTATGACCGGTATCAGGAAGGAGTTGAGATAGAAAGACATCGTATGTCTGGTGAGTAGTATAATATTATGCTATTATTTAACTTTATATGGATAGCTTATCTCTAATGTCACTTTTTATGTCTATCGGTGGATGGAAAGAAGATCTCTATAAGGCATTTTTCTCATCAATGATAGTAAAGATTGCTATATGTAAGGTAAGGATGAATTATGAATTGATATAACAACCTATAGTAGAAAATTGGATGAAAGAACGCATATTTATAATATTTTGTTTGTTTGCATTGGTTGCTAACTTTTGTCAAGCACAGTCTTCTGGTTCCCACCATATAATGGTTGAGAATGAGTTTGTTAATACAGGATTAATGGAGTGTGAAGACAGTATGCAATCTCTCCTATTGGAAGAGTATGTGAAATCACATGGTTATAAGACACCAGACTATGACGTGTTCAAAGAAAAGTGTCTACAGTTATTTGGAATACGACTTCATCCGTCTGCACAAGTGTACAGCTTAGATATAAACAAGGATATTATATATTCAGTCAATGAGTTCGGCAGGTTTATTTTTACAGGCAATGAAAGTCTATTTTATCAGCCAGCATTAGACCATGAGCCGACTATGAGTGAGGCTCGAAAAGTTCTTTATACGAAAGAAAATGGCATAGCGGATATGTTCCTGGCATATAACAAATTACTTTTCAATGACAATCCCTCTTCTTTGTCTTATTTCTATAAAAACAAGGACAATGCGATAGATGTTGTCTTTGACCTAAATTATGAAAAGAATGACCAGCTTATCCGTCGTGCTATAGATTACGCTTGTCAAAATGGTTATATAGCCAATGATGTCAAGAATGTTTTGTTCTATAACAATCCATCAAGAGGATACAGGAAGAAATTAATTACCATGTTTTATCAGCAAGCGGTATCAAATAAAAGTTGTATGGAGGCTTTTGAAAACCTTGTTTATGCCTACTACAAGCATTATAAGCAAATCAACGTGGAGCAGAAAGTGAAAGATGAATGTTTGGTATGTTTGTTGGACTGTTTGAATAAATATGACGAAGCGCATCAAAGTAATATTCTCAAGGTAATGGATAAAAAAGCATACCAACATCTTTATAACTTTATGTTGGTTGACAAGGGAATTGCACAGAGGATAAGAAGAAATAATTATTATGGAAGAACTGCTTTGCGAGATATTGTTGAAGCAGCAATCCTGTTAAACTCCACGACAGATGATCGAACAGATTATTATATCGAAGATTCAGATGGTTATACTAATATACGTGAGTCTGGAAGCCCTAAAGCTAAGATAATAACTCGAATTAAATCGGGTAGTTTCGTTGATGTTATAAAGAAGAATGGGGAATGGTGGCAAGTAAAGACTGATAACGGTAAGGTTGGATATATCCACAAGAGTAGAATTAGATGTAATTAGTTTCTTCCTACATATCGGTTGAGATAGCCAATATCCTTTTATATTGTCTCTTATTATGCTTTTGTGTGTCATAAGATCTTTCTTACTAAAAATTAACTCACTACACTTAGCGGGCTATGCAAGTCGTTAAATGCCTCATTCCCTCATAGATTAGATTCTTGAAAAGATACAATTCGCAAAAATAGTAGATGTACATATTGAGTTAGCCGTCCTCTATATTAGACAATCTAAAGGTCTCTTTACGGAGTGTACATGACGTCTGGACGAAATGTACGAGGTGCTCGGAAAGTTTGTCCAAAGCCTCCGGACGATTTGTCCGAGGCCTCCGGACACATTGTCCGGGGCGTCCGGACAAATCTCTATTGGGCTAAATACTAACTTGAAAGGAAACAAAGATGATACTTACTTCGTATTTTTAGCTTTCCCCAAAATGTAGAGTGATGAAATTTATAAAACAACAGGAGAACTTATGTAAGTACTTGGAGGATTTTACATCTGCGAAACTTAGTACAACATCTCTTTGATTGTTCTGTATTTTTAGTAGACTACATGCTTTTTGTTGACTCTTCGTGTGTGTAAATAACTCCCTTCTCTTTCGTTATCAGAATGTGAAAGGTTACGTACGATATTGCGGTACACAAAGTCGCTGTTCGCTATTTTGGTTTTTCATTCAAGGCCAGTAACAAGATAAGGTGCACTTGCAGATAATGGATAGCCACATAATAGGACACCATTTATTCAGTAAACAGTAAAGGGCAACATTCCTTTTGTTGCTTCTGTGGAAGTTTTAGTTTTGGAAAATCGCTTCTAATTTTGCTGTCATATCTGTCATTATTATCATTGGTGTAACAATTTAATAATAAGTGATTTACGCTAAATGTTAAAACTGACAGCAAATGAAAATAAAAATAAGTTAGGGTGTAAATGATGTAATCGAACTATTATAAGTAATCAAACACATGTTAAACTACAATTGATGATTTGTTCGAATAATAAGATTAGATACATAATCCTAATAAAGAAAAATAGGGTTGTTTATAGGATTTATAACATTTTCTAATCATCATATTCTCATATAGTTATAAAGTATTTATTCTATAACAGCATAGGATTTATAAGAACTTTATTACTAAAAAAGATAGAAAAAGTTTGGTTAGTTCATAAAAAAGTAATACCTTTGCACTCGCAAAAACGAAATGAGCACCCTTAGCTCAGTTGGTAGAGCAACTGACTCTTAATCAGTGGGTCTAGGGTTCGAATCCCTAAGGGTGTACAAGAATTGATTTCTAACCCAGGTCTTTTCGTTTAGCATGCACCCTTAGCTCAGTTGGTAGAGCAACTGACTCTTAATCAGTGGGTCTAGGGTTCGAATCCCTAAGGGTGTACAAGAAGGATTTCCTCATATGAGGAAGTCCTTTTTCTTTTGTTTTTTTCTTATCTTTTCTACCGTATAATTCGATTATTTTGTGTAAGTTTGCACATTATGAAACGAACTCATTACAAATTATACATAATTGTTGCCCTTCTTTTGATAAGTACCACAATGTTGGCTTATAGTAGTGGGGTAGAGCTGATAAGTTATCCTGGAGGTAAGTGTTATATGTTTCGTGTAACATTAAAGGACAAGAATGGAACACCTTTTTCATTGGATAAACCTGATAGGTTCCTTTCAAAAGCTTCTATCCTTAGACGTGAACGTCAGGGATTGAAACTTGATTCAACGGATTTACCTGTATCTCCTGTCTATCTCCAGCAGATAAAGAAAAGAGGATGTAAAGTTGTTGCTATAAGCAAATGGAACAATTCTGTGCTTGTTCGTGGTGACAATCGACAGACGTTAGAAGACTTAAAGGTATTATCCTTTGTCAAAGATAGCAAGTTAGTGTTTACATCTCCAGATTCGATTCGTCCTTTTTCTCAGCGTGTACACTATAATTCAGTGCTTCAGACCCTTGACTCTTCTGCCCACGATTATTATGGTATGGGGAAAGAACAGATAGAGAACTTGAATGGAAGAAAATTACATAATCTTGGTTTCATGGGGCAAGGTATAACGATAGCAGTGCTCGATGCAGGGTTTATGAATGTTGATAAGATGCCTGCCTTTAAGAATTTAAGTCTTAAAGGAACGCGTAATTTTGTTGCAGGGTCTAAAGATGATGTTTTTAAGGAAATGGATCATGGGACAAAGACATTGTCTACTATCGCTATGAACCAACCCACTTTATTTGTTGGCACAGCTCCCAAGGCTGATTTTTGGCTGCTTCGCACGGAGGACTATCTAACGGAAAGTCCTGCAGAGGAAGATTATTGGATTGCTGCTGTCGAGTTTTCAGATTCTGTGGGGGTGGATATTATTAGTTCATCTCTGGGATATCATGGGTTTGATGATAAGACGCTGAACTATTGTTATTCTGATTTAAATGGAAAAACTGCGGCTATATCACAAGTTGCATCACGTTTAGCAGACAAGGGCATGATTCTTGTTAATAGTGCAGGAAACGATGGGATGGGAACATGGAAGAAAGTTAATGTTCCTGCCGATGCTTATAATATTCTCACAGTAGGTGCGGTTTCACCAGATAAGATAAATGCTCCTTTTTCTTCAATAGGTCCTACAGCTGATGGACGAATAAAGCCAGACGTGATGGCTTATGGTTGTCCGACAAATGTTGTATCGGGTAGGGGATATATTATTCCAGATAATGGTACATCTTTCGCTTGTCCACTCATTGCCGGAATGGTAGCCTGTCTGTGGCAGGCTGCGCCTAACAAATCAGCCTCAGAGATAATAAGTATAGTACGTCAAGCAGGAAGTAATTGTCAATCTCCAGATAATATTATGGGATATGGAATTCCTGACTTTTGGTTAGCATACCAGGCTGCTACTCGTTATAGTGAGAAGTAAAATAGTAGAAAAGAATCACAGAAAATGACTAAGACACTCTCACTTTTCGAATTGAACAGTCTTGTGGCAGATGTTATTAACACTACGATGTCACGTTCTTATTGGGTAGAAGCAGAACTATCTGAAGTCCGTGAGAATCGTGGCCATTGTTATATGGAGTTGATTGAAAAGAATGAGAATAGTAATGTTCCTATTGCACGGGCCTCTGCTAAATGCTGGAGTAATATCTGGTCTGCTATTAAACCTTATTTCATTCGTATCACAGGACAACAGATAAGAGCCGGGATGAAAGTAATGTTACAAGTTCATGCTCAGTTTCACCCTCAGTATGGTTTCTCCTGGATTGTAGATGATATTAACCCTGAATATACAATGGGCGATATGATGCGTAAGCGTCAAGAGATAATTCGTCAGTTGAAGGAAGAAGGAGTATATGATTTACAGAAGGAACTGAGTCTTCCATTGTTTGCGCAACGAATAGCTGTTATCTCTTCAGCAACAGCTGCTGGATATGGGGATTTTTGTAATCAGTTAGAGAATAATGAGTTGGGACTATATTTCCATGTAGAATTGTTCCCAGCAATCATGCAAGGTGATAATGTTGAAAGTAGTATTATTGCATCCTTGAATCATATAAATAATCGTGAAGAAGAATTTGATTGTGTTGTTATCATTCGAGGTGGTGGAGCAACTGCTGATCTTAGTGGTTTTGATACGTTAGGTCTTGCCGAAAATGTAGCTAATTTTCCATTACCCATCATTACAGGGATTGGGCATGAGCGTGATGAAAGCATCTTGGACATGGTTTCATATCAGCGTGTAAAGACACCAACAGCAGCCGCGGCCTATCTTATCGATCATCTTACTTCAACACTTATAAGAGTTGAGAGTGCCCAATCAACGATTATAGATTATGTAAAAAAAGCATTAGAAATAGAGAATATGCGCATTAAACATATTGGCGCTCAGATTCCCGTGTTGTTCTCTATCGTCCGAACAAAGCAAGAAGCACGACTTGAAAGTTTGTTTCAGTGTTTATTTACAGCGTCCAAAGAGCTTATGAAACAATCTGACTTTCTACTGCTCTCTTTACAACAACGGGTACAACCTGCAGTAAGAGGTCGGTTGTCTTCTGAGCATCATCGACTTGATGTACTTGAACATCGTGCTCGGTTGCTTGACCCTACTTTACTTTTAAAACGTGGGTATAGTATAACGTTACATAACGGTAAAGCTATTCATAATGCTAACGATTTAAAGATTGGTGATACGATAACTACTCTACTTGAAATAGGGCAGATAGAAAGTAAAGTTGAAAAACTATCTTAAAAGTTTATATGCAAATAGATATAATTTATAAATAAGGAATAATGAAAGATATTAAATACGAAGAAGCTGTTCGACAGTTAGAAAAGATTGTTGATAAGATGGAGAGTGGTGAACTTGATATTGATTCAATGGCTGCACAATTAAAAAAGGCACAAGAATTGGTAAAACTTTGTAAGGACAAACTAAAGCGCACAGATGCGGATATACAAAAGCTCTTGGAAAAGGAATAAGGTTGAGTTATTAATTATAAATTGACATATAAGTATATTTAACTTGTCAATTGGTTGTATGATAAAATAATTTTGTTTACTTTTGTATTTAATAATCATGAATAATAACTTAACACACAAGAATATGAAAAATATCGAATGGTCAAGTTTAACTTTTGGCTACATGGCAACAGATTATAATGTACGCTGTTACTATCGTAATGGTAAGTGGGGTGAAATTGAAGTCTCTTCAGATGAGTATCTAAAACTTCACATGGCTGCAACCTGTCTTCACTATGGCCAAGAGGCATTCGAGGGGTTAAAGGCTTATCGTTGTCCAGATGGTAAGGTACGTGTTTTTCGTGTAGAGGAGAATGCAGCACGTTTGCAGAATACAAGCCGTGGTATTGTAATGCCAGAAGTCCCAACAGACTTATTTGTTGAGATGGTAAAGAAAGTAGTCCGTCTCAACCAAGAATTTATCCCTCCTTACGAAAGTGGTGCCTCTCTTTATATTCGACCTCTTTTAATAGGAACTTCTGCTCAAGTAGGTGTACGTCCTGCCGAAGAATATTGTTTCTTAATCTTTGTTACTCCAGTTGGTCCATATTTTAAAGGTGGATTCTGTGCTAATCCTTATGTTATTGTTCGTGATGTAGACCGTGCAGCTCCGTTAGGAACAGGAATGTATAAAGTCGGTGGTAATTATGCTGCGTCATTGAGAGCCAACCGTCGTGCACATGAGCAAGGTTATGCGTCAGAGTTCTATCTTGATGCTAAGGAGAAAAAATATGTGGATGAATGTGGCGCAGCAAACTTCTTTGGTATAAAAAACAATACGTATATTACACCCAAATCATCCTCAATCTTACCTTCGATTACAAATAAAAGTTTGATGACGATTGCAGAAGATCTTGGTATTAAGGTAGAACGTCGGCCTATCTCTGAAGATGAGTTAGATAGCTTTGAAGAGGCTGGTGCTTGTGGTACGGCTGCTGTTATATCTCCGATTTCTCATCTGGATGACATGACAACTGGTAAGGTTTATAATTTTGGAGACAAGCCAGGACCATGGTCAACAAAGCTCTACGAAACACTTCGTGGCATTCAATATGGTACGATTGAAGATAAGCATGGTTGGACTATGGTTGTCATTGAGTAAGTTTACTTTAATACGAAAAGAAATCTTGTCAAGTTAAGAGACATAATTATCAAAAATTACATCAAAGTATCGATAAGCTTATTGCTTAGTGCTTTGATGTATATTTTTATGCAGGTAAAACACGTTATAAAGTCTTTGGGTAAAAGGAATTGATACTGTAGATAAATATTTATAAGTGAATTATTTGGAAAAATAACAATAAAGTAGTAATTTTGCAGTCGGAATTATGCTTGATGACTTTTTTATTAAGAATTAAGTTACATTTTAAATAATAATTGAAATGAATATATCAAAGAAAATGCAGGATGCGTTTAACGCACAGATTGCAGCAGAAATGTGGTCATCAAATCTTTATCTTCAAATGTCATGCTGGTTCCGTAAGGAAGGCTGGAAGGGTTTCTCAAGCTGGATGTATAAGCAGGCGGAAGAAGAAAGACAGCACGCAATGGATATGGCTCAGTTCGTTCTCCATCGTGGTGGTGAGGTACTCCTTACCAGTATAGATGCTGTTAAGACCAGTTGGACTGATGCTAAAGAGGTATTTATCGAGACATTAGCTCATGAGCGCAAAGTTACTGATCTTATCAATAAATTGGCTGACGTAGCTGATGAGGAGAAAGATCGTGCTTCACAGAATTTCATTGCGAAGTATATCGACGAGCAGGTTGAGGAAGAGAAGAATGTTCAAGATATCTTGGATTCTTTCTCTCACTTGGAAAGTCACGCTATTGCACATATCGATAGCAAACTTGAGCAAGCTCGATAAGAATGGAGAAAATAAAAATGTCAGGGCATTTAGCTCTGACATTTTTGTTTGTTTGTATTAGTTAAAACTTACGGATAAGATTATTCTTATCATATAGATTATTTATTTCCAACTATTTCTGATGTTGTTGGATGCTCTTTGGTATGAACTTTATCATATCTTTATTCAGATGAGTAACACTGATTTGCTGTCCATCCTTACTAAAAACAATTTTATAGAAACCTCCCGTTTTATCTTTCCGTTCGTAGGTGTAGGCAAATTTATTAATATTCCAACAAGTATCATGCTGTGCTGCAAGCTCTATTCTTTGGTAAAACGTCTTGTTAGGAATGGTGTCAAGTATTAGAGTTGCAGTATAGTTACCACTTGCAACAGTCTCCTCATCAGCTGCTAAACTGACAGAGTCGGGTATGAAAGGAGTAGTCTTAGCCACTTTGTATTTAGGGAAATGAATAGAAGTGATGTTGAATAAGTCTATATTCAGTTTCCCATTCTCAACTTGTGGAGTGAACTCCTTTGCGGCGACAGTATCCTCATCATTACTACCTTCAATTGTCTTACTCTTATGACAGGATGCAATGACAATAATAATAAGTACTATTACAAGCAATATTTTAGCTATATGTTTTGAAATACTATTCTTCTTTTCCATGTTGTTATAGTTTTTTGCAGAGAGGTTTTAATTTCTCTAATCTCTTTCTTGCAGTAGGATTGTTAGGACAGAGTCTAAGCGCCTTTTCATAGTTTGCTATGGCTGCATCCGTCATAGCTTCCTGTTCACATTCTTTTCCCATCATAACATATTCCACCGATAATTCTTTTAGGTATTTATCCTTTTCTGCCTGTTCTTTTTTCAGCGTCTCAATTTCATCTCGTAGCTGATTAATGATATTCAGTTTTCTCCTGATAAATCGTTTTGCTGCTGGACGTTCAATATCATATCGGCTATGAATAGCAAGGAAGAAGTTACGGAGGAAAGAATCAAAGTCGCCTTCGTTGAAAGCAGATATAGCGTCGTAGTACTCTTTATCTGCCTTACTCTGTTTAAGTGCTGTAGAGATAATATTATTATCATTATAGTGTTTGGCAAACTGTGTTACCTCACTTCTTACAAATACCTCATTCCTTCGAAGTGGTTCTTTTAATGTAATGCCCTCCAAACTTGTACACCGTGAAAGTGCAACGTATGCTTGTCCACCAGCAAAGACACCACCTGTGAAATCAATATTAACGTTCTTGAATGTAAGTCCTTGACTTTTGTGTACTGTAATAGCCCAAGCCAACTTAATAGGAAACTGTATATAAGTGCCAATCTGCTCTTCCTCAATTCGCTGTTCATCTTCATTAAATCGATATCTTATATTCTCCCACATCTCTCGTTGTACCTGTAGGTCGTTGCCTTCTTCGGTATGTATATATAGCATACCAGCTTCTTCGTCAATACCGATGATGATGCCTAAGGTCCCGTTTACCCATTGCTTTTCTACGTCGTTCTTAATGAACATAATATGAGCACCGACTTTAAGATTTAGTTCTATAGGAGTAGGTAGACTACTTTCAGGGAACTCTCCTTTAATTTCTCCCAAGAACATTACAGCGTCCCCATCAAGGCATTCAAGTCCTTCGTTGTTAATCCAGTCTACTGTATCTCGCTTGGTGGATAGTGTAATCATAAAATCCTCTTCAGTTTGTCCAGTATGTTTTAATTCTGCATCAACACGTTCATTAATCAGCTTAAAATCTATGTCAGTCGCTTGGTTGGTACGTATATGGTCAAGAATAGATATAAATAGAGGATCATTCTGACGATAGACCTTATTAAGTTCGATGCTTACAAGAGGATAATTCTGAAATACCTTAGCATCAAAGAAATAAGAACTTGGATAAAAAGGTTGTAAAAGTTTACGATCTTCTTCCTTTAGTACAGGCTCTAATTGATAGATATCTCCTACTAAGAGAAGTTGTTTTCCCCCAAAAGGTTCACGCATATTACGATTATATAGACGGAGAACCTTATCTATAAAGTCGATGATATCAGCTCTAACCATACTGATTTCATCAATAATAATCAATTCTACTTCTCGTAATAGTTTGCACTTGTCACTATTGTACTTCATCGTACTACGTAAGTTACGAGCGGAGTAACGTTTATCATTAGGTACAAGTGGATAGAAAGGAAGTTTAAAGAAGCTATGCAACGTACTTCCTCCTGCATTGATTGCAGCTATGCCTGTTGGGGCTAGAATAATATGTTTTTTCTTTGTTGTTGCTGCAATATAACGAAGAAATGTAGATTTTCCTGTTCCTGCTTTCCCCGTTAGAAATAAGCTATTATTGGTAAATTGAATAATCTGAAGTGCTTTCTGAAGTTCAGTATTATTCAAATCAATTGCATGTATATCGGTAATTGCTTTCTCCTTTGACATTGCTATCGATGTCTAATCAATCATATATATCCACAGAAAAGAAATTTTCTGTGGATATATAAAAGCTACTTCCGGCAGTTTGTTTATGACTTTTAGATAATCAGAAACATTTAATAGAATATATTGTTCTTGTTTCTTTATATTTCCATATCCTCACTGCGTGGCTTCTTCGCTTTCTTGATTATTTGTTGTGACTCATTATTATTGTTATTACCTTGTCGTTCAGGTGCCGGCTGAGGTACAGGCTCTAATATAAAGCCACCTTCATCGCTATTCTCATTTTCGTTGCTCGGCTCTTCTTCCTGATCTCTGTGACGTCTATGACCAGAAGATATATCTCGTAATGAGTCTGGTGTTGCACGACGAATGACTGAAGGCTGGCAATTATACATAGTAGGGTCTATATCTTCATCTGGGTCTAACTGCCATTTAGCATGATACTTTTGGAAAGTCTTATCCCGCATCAGACTATAGATAAATTCACCACAGATTGGTAGTGCCGTCTTAGACCCTTGTCCCAAGGCACCAGTTCGGAAATGGATAGAACGATATTCACCTCCTACCCATGCACCAACAACAAGTTTTGGACTAACAGCTATAAACCATGCGTCAGAATGGTTATTACTTGTTCCTGTCTTGCCTCCCCAATCGGTATCACCAAAGATATAATGACGCAAAGCCAGACTTGTACCGCCACCTTCGTTCACACCAGCTTTCAACATCTCCTGCATGAGGAATGCTGTCTTATAAGGTAATGCTTTCTCATGATCTTTGGGAGCAACATATACCTCATTCCCGTCCTTGTCTAAGATACGTGTTACAACTACTGGGACATGATGTTCACCATCATTAGCAACAGTGCTATAGGCATTTACTAACTCCAATAGATTAACGTCGCTGGATCCAAGTGCCAAAGAAGGTTCGTCATCTAACGGACTCTTTATACCCATCTCTTGTGCTGTTCGTATCACATTCTTAATACCCATCTCTTGGCCTACTCGTACAGCGATAGAGTTGATACTACGAGCAAAAGCACTCTTCAATGTGATTGAGTCGTTAGAGAATCTACCATTTGCATTGTGTGGTGTCCATGTCTTCATCTGGCCCGTCTTCTTATCGAGAACCTGCATACTGATATACTCATCACGACGTTTGTCACAAGGTGTTAATCCTTGATTAAATGCTTCTGAATAGACAAAGAGTTTGAAAGTAGAACCAGGTTGACGTTGTGCAACCACCTTATCATATTTCCAAGTCTTGAAGTCGATGTCACCCACCCAAGCTCTTACTGCGCCTGTCTCAGGTTCCATTGCAACCATAGCACAGTGCATAAACTTAACCATGTAACGGATAGAGTCCATTGAAGACATTTCTTTCTCTATCTGACCTTTCTCATAGTCGAAAAGTTTTACCTTGTGTGGTTTGTTCAGATAATAGAGAACGCTATCAGGCTGATTAGGATACTTCTGTAATAGTTTCTTATAGAATGGTTGACGTTCTGCAATCCCTTCAATGAACCCTGGAATCTCATTTCCTTGTGCATCGCGCCAAGGTTGCATACCTCGCCAATGGTTATTAAAATTCTGCTGTACCTTCTCCATTTGCTTTGTTGCAGCCTGTTCTGCATACTTTTGCATACGAGTGTCGATAGTAGTATATATTCTTAAGCCACTACTATAGAGGTCATAACCATTATCCTTCATCCAATCTTTGAAATATTCAGATATATATTCACGGAAATATTGTGCTTGTCCGTCATAATTTTCTTCGACGTGTATATCTAATTTCATTGGTAGTTTAGAGTATGTGGCATACTCATTACGTGGCAACACATTATGCGTAACCATATTATATAACACTGTATTACGACGTCGTATAGAATTCTTTGGATGTAATATAGGGCTATAGTAAGTTGTAGCTTTCAACATACCTACTAAGGTTGCAGCTTGATCAATAGACAATTTAGAAGGGCTTGTATTAAAATAAGTCTTTGCTGCTGTCTTAACACCGAATGAGTTGTTACCAAAGTCAACAGTATTAGCATACATTGTAAGAATCTCTTTCTTAGAATATATAAGCTCTAATTTAACAGCAATGATCCATTCCTTACTCTTCATGATGAGCATACGAAGACCTGGGACATGTCCCAACAAGCCTGAAGAATACTGCGTGCGGACACGAAACATATTCTTAGCTAACTGCTGTGTTATCGTTGAAGCACCTCGACCACCACCACGTGTTAAAGCGTCTTTGATGGCACCTCCGATACCCATAAAGTCAATTCCATGATGGCTATAGAAGCGTTCATCCTCTGTACTAATGAGTGCATTCCAAAAAGCTGGGTTAACTTCCTCATATTTCACGGGGGTTCTATTCTCCTTATAGAACCGACCTATTAAAACAGAATCAGCACTATAAATTTCAGATGCAGCGTATGTCGGTGGAGTCTTGATATCAATAAACCCTGGTGATTTACCAAACAACCACAAGAAATTAATGTCTACCATTCCCAAATAGAGGAAGATAGCGACAATAAACGATACTACTCCTACCGCTGTCTTGGTATACCAAGCACGCCCTTTATAAAGTTTAGCATACCAAGGAAAGAAATTTATAATCCCTCGGATGATACTTTTAATAAATTTGAAAATCTTCTTTACCATTTATTGTTATTCTTCATCATGAAAAGGCTTACCCGTTGATATCGTTCGTAAACGAGCTTCTTAGGGAGCCATGCTACCTCATACAAAGATAGCTATTTACTTGTATATGAAACTATTGTGCTGATATATTTTAAGATTTCTTCAACGTTATCTGGGTTGAACCATTGAAAGTCATCATCTTTCTTATACCATGTAAGTTGTTTCCGAGCATATTTACGTGTATTACTTTGAATCTTAAATATGGCTTCATCAAGTGTTGTTAATCCATCAAGATATTCAAACATCTCCTTATATCCGACCGTATTAAGTGAGTTAAGCGTCCTTTTAGGATAGACACGTAATGCTTCTTCTATCATCCCCTCTTCAATCATGTTCAGAACTCGTTGATTGATTCTGTCGTAGAGCTCATTCCTATCCCGGTTTAGTCCAATCTTAATAATATTAAATGGACGTTCCTTTGTTGTGTTTGACCGAAAGGAAGTGTATGTCTTCCCCGTTTGGATACATATCTCAAGTGCATGGAGGACACGTCGTGGATTTTTCCTATCTACAATTTCCCAATGCTCTGGATCAAGTTTCCTCAATAAGTTACACATCTCTTCCAACCCTTCAAGCTCTAAGCGTCGCATCATCTCTTCACGTATCTCGGGTCGGATTGTTGGTATATCATCAATCCCTTTACATACAGCATCAATATACATCATCGATCCACCTGATAGTAGAGAGATAGAGGTGTCTTGGCTATTAATGAGATTTAATACATCTTGCTCGTATAAACTTGCTGAATAATAATCTTCTAAGTGATGATTACCAACAAAATAGTGCGGTACACGTCGTTGTTGTTGAGCTGTTGGTGCAGCTGTCCCTATAGGTATTTCTGAAAATATCTGTCGAGAATCAGCATTGATAACAGGCACATTAAAATGTTCTGCGATAAGCAGTGTAGCTTCTGTTTTACCAACTCCTGTCGGTCCAGTAATTATTATTAGTGTCTTATTTTTCAAGCTGATAAATAATTATAACAGACTTCCACTACACTTTTACATCGTATGGATATGTTTTATACACTTGTTACCAAACACATATTCTCTCTCTTAAAAGAGAAAGGGGGAGAACTATTATCTTATAATTCCACGTTCTGATGCTTCAACAAAGTCGATGATATATTGTATCTCTGGAGTGAGTTGTAATTCGCTTTTAATTCTCTGAATGTTCTCAGCACGCGTGCCCGTACCATAAAGGATACGATAAGCATTGTGGATAAGTTCGATGAGTTCATTTGAGAAACCACGGCGACGAAGTCCTATAAGATTGATACCCATATAGCGTGCAGGCTCTTTACCTACAATAATATATGGTGGTATATCCATAGAGAAACGACTTCCACCCTGTACCATAACGTATCCACCGATATGGCAGAACTGATGACAGAGAATATTTGCAGAGATGATTGCATTATCATCAACAGTTACCTCACCTGCAAATTTCGTCGCATTACCAATAATATCACCAGAGCCAATGACGCAATCATGAGCAACATGTACACATTCCATCAATAGGTTGTTGTTACCAACTTTAGTGACACCCTTTGAAGCTGTACCACGTGAGATAGTAACATTCTCACGGATAGAGTTATTATCACCAATCTCACAAATTGACTCCTCGTTCTTAAACTTTAAGTCCTGTGGTTTAGTAGATATACTGGCACCAGGGAAAATCTCGTTGTTATTGCCTAAGCGTGCGCCTATATGGATGGTCACACTATTTTGGAATACGTTATTGTCGCCGATAACCGTATTCTTATCGATATAACAGAACGGGCCAATTATATTGTTATCACCAAGTTTTGCCTCTGGATGAACAAAGGCTAATGGGCTTATCTGATTCATGATAATATAATCTTATAATTACTTGTTCTTAACAATCTGTGCTGTGAAAGTAGCTTCTGCTACTACATGTTCACCAACAAACATATAACCCTTCATTGAACTAATCCCATGACGTACAGGACCGAGCAGCTCAACACGGAACATGAGGGTATCACCTGGAACGACTTTTTGGCGAAACTTAACGTCATCAATCTTCAGGAAATAGGTTGACCAACGCTCAGGCTCTTCTACTTGAGAGAGTACTAAGAGGCCACCACACTGAGCCATCGCTTCTACCTGCAGCACACCTGGCATCACAGGTTCCTGTGGGAAATGTCCTTGGAAGAATGGTTCGTTGCTGGTTACATTCTTTATACCAATAATACTTGTTGAGCCCATTGCAATGACCTTATCAACCAACTGCATTGGATAGCGGTGTGGTAAGAGTTCACGGATACGGATATTATCCATTAACGGTTCTTCGTTTGGATCATAGATAGGAGCCTGCACCTCATGCTTGCGTATTTCTTTACGCATTAAGCGAGCAAACTTATTGTTCACAGTATGACCTGGGCGAGTAGCTATGATACGACCTTTAATAGGCTTACCAATCAAAGCCATGTCACCAATGATATCCAAAAGCTTATGACGTGTACACTCATTATCCCACTGTAATGGCTTATGCTGAATATAACCAATGTTATTCGCATCCATACGTGGAACCTTTAAGAGGTCGGCCAACTGGTCAAGTTTCTCTTGTGAAACCTGCTGCTCATAGATAACAATGGCATTATCCAAGTCACCACCTTTAATAAGGTTAGCCTGCAAGAGCGGCATAATGTCACGTACAAAAACGAAGGTACGTGCTGGCGCAATCTCGGTTGCGTAGGTGTTAATATCATCCAGCGTAGCAAACTGACTACTAATAAACTTAGAGTCAAAGTTACACATAGCAGTGATAGAGAATTGTTCGTCAGGGAGAATGGTAATGACAGAACCATTCTTGTCCTTAATCTCTATTTTCTTACGAATGATGTAGTAATCCTTTGGAGCATTCTGGTCAACGATACCTACCTCGTTGATTTTATCAACATACATCGTCGCAGAACCATCAAGGATAGGAAATTCAGGACCATTAATTTGTATCAGACAGTTATCAATACCCATTGCATAAAGGGCAGACATTCCATGTTCTATCGTACTAACACGTGCCTCACCCTTGGCCAATACAGTACCACGTTGAGTGTCGACAACATTCTCTGCAACAGCGTCGATGACAGGCTGTCCTTCAAGGTCAATTCTTTGTATCTTGTAGCCTGTATTTTCTGGGGCAGGGTTGAATGTTACAGTAAGACTCAATCCTGTATGAAGTCCCTTTCCGAAGAGGGAGAAACTTCCCTTTAATGTTTTCTGCTTAACTGTTTCCATGTATGTTATTTATTCTTTTTCAGTTCTTCTATTTCTTTTTGTAGCGCATTCAATTGCTTGTACATCTCTGGTAAACGTTGGAAGATTGCTTGTGACTTAAAGTAAGCACGCTGTTCCATTGGAAGGGTTCCAATGAGTTGTTGATTACTCTTTAAGCTACCAGGAACTCCTGACTGTGCACCGAGAAACACCTTGTCACCAATAGTGATATGACCAGCAATACCCACTTGCCCGCCAAACATACACCATTGTCCAACTTTGGTAGAACCTGCAATACCCACTTGCGCAGACATTACAGTATTTTCTCCAATATCGTTGTTGTGTGCTATTTGAACGAGATTATCGAGTTTAACACCCTTACGTACGTATGTGCTACCCATAGTTGAGCGGTCAATACAGGTGTTGGCACCAATCTCTACATTATCTTCTATTGTGACAATACCAATTTGTGGAATCTTGTCATAGCTGTTGGTCTCTGGATTAGGAGCAAAGCCGAAACCGTCAGCACCAATCACACAGCCAGAGTGGAGGATGACATTGTTGCCTATCTTACAATCATGATAGATGCTTGCATTTGGATAAACAATACAATTGTTACCTAACTGCACACCATCCATTATCGTTGCATGAGGATAAATCTGACAGCCATCACCCAAAGTAACACTGTCACCGATATAAGCGAAGGCACCAATATACACATCCTTACCAACGGTTGCCTTAGATGAAACAAAGGCAAGAGAATCGATACCCTGCTTCTTAGGCTTCATACCCTCGTATAATTGCAGCAACTTTGCAACACAATCGCGTGCGTTCTTCACACGGATAAGCGTAGGCTTAACGGGTTTATCTACTTGAATGTCTTCATCTACGAGGACAATGCTGGACTCTGTTTCGTAAAGATAATGTATATATTTAGGGTTTGCAAGAAAGGAGATAGCTCCTTTCTTACCTTCTTCAATCTTGGCGAAAGTATTAATGGTAACGTTTTCATCACCTTCAATACAACCTTGTATGAATTGCGATATTTGTTTCGCAGAGAATTCCATTTATATTGCCGTTTATTGATTATTATTTGTGCAAAGATAGGGATTTTTATTTAGAAACGTTGATAAGAGAGGTAATATTTGCATATTTTTTTTGAGAGTAATTCTATGTTCAAAATCTCTGACGCCTCGGTTATATCCTTCATCGTACCATCTTTATAGAGAATACTGATGTGGTCGTCGAAAGGATTGTACATATCTTTCTGTACTCGATTTACTCCTACAAGGTAATCGCAGTCAGTGATACTTACTCCATATCGTTCTGAAATCTGTTGTTTAAGCTGTTTAAGTTCTTCTTCTGTAGGTTCCTTCTCTCGCACTTCCACCTTAAATATTTTCCGATTTATTAGATTTGATGACAAGAGTGAAAGTATCTTGTCATCATGTTGTTGCCATACTTTAATGGCACTCCATATATCGTTGTCATCCAATGCTATATAGTTATCCAATGCTTTTCCATCTTTATGGAAAGTATCGGCAGTTATGTCATTGTAAAGGAAGTAGCGAAGGGCAGGTGAGGCAAATAGTTCAACCCCTTTCTTTGCTAAGTGTTTGGCTCTGTGCAAAGCATTTATAAGAACATTCTCACATCCGACTGTTGTTTTATGCAGGTATACCTGCCAATACATAAGTCGTCGGGAAGTAAGATAATTCTCAATAGAATAGATTCCATTTGACTCAACCACCAACGCATCGTCAACCACGTTAAGCATCTTGATGATACGTGCTGAACCAATATTACCCTCTGTTACTCCTGTAAAAAAGCTATCTCTACGGAGATAATCAAGCCTATCCATGTCAAGTTGACTGGAGATAAGCTGATGGAGATAGGACTTTGGGTATTCGTTTTTGAAGATACTAATAGCAAGATTTAGTGCTCCATGCATGTCTTGATTGATTCGGTCCATCATCATCAATGATATTTCTTCATGCGTTATACCGCTGATGAGTGTGTTCTCCAAGACATGAGAGAAGGGAGCATGACCAATGTCGTGCATGAGAATAGCTGCTTGTACAGCCTCAGCCTCACTATCAAAGACAAAGACTCCTTTCTGTTGTAGTGACACAAGAGCCTCACTCATAAGATAAAAAGCACCTAAAGAATGTTGGAAACGTGTATGCTGTGCACCTGGATACACCTCCTGTGTCAGACCCAATTGTTTTATGCGTGTAAGTCGTTGCATAAGTGGATGACGAACGATGTCAAGTAACAATCCACGTGGCACTTTTATAAATCCAAAAACAGGGTCGTTTATTATCTTTGCATCTGTCATCTTTTCTATGTTATCTTGCTCTTTTATCATTAGATTACAAAGGTAATATATTTCCTTTAGACAACAGCCTGTCCTATTAATAATTTACTGGTATCATGTAGAAAAGACCATTCTGCTTCCTTTCAAAGCCATATTTGTTGTATTATATTCCAATTCCAATGTCAAATTTATCAGTTTCTCCTAAATTTTTAAGGGATTATCCTGCTTATTATTTCTTATTCTCAATCTGTGTACAAGGGCTTATTAATAATATCACGAAGACTTAGTACTGATTTTTTGAAAGCTTAATCAATGGTAAGATTGGGATTGCGAAAAACGTAAGTTGCAATTAGTAAGCCCCTGTTTCGCCTATGACAAACAAAACTTACATGGTTATCAGGCAGCAAGAATATCAAATCAGGGAAAACGATAGATTAGAATAAATAACATAAAAACTTGTCTGTTTCATTCCTTATCTATAATCTTTTCGTTAACTTTGTAGGCATGAAACGATTGATTAACTGGAAAGAATTTGTTGTGCTCTTCATAGTTATCGGGTGCATATACTATCTCACAAGGTCATGGTTTATTACTGGTGGAGTCCTCGCTATCCTACTGTTGATAGATGGTTTATTACGTCAGTATGACCATAAAAAGCAAAGTGAGAAACGTGCTGAAGATATTAAGAAAAAGCTTGAAGAGCAAGACGATTAACTTTAGACATGTGGTTTTGTAGCTTAATCATTCTAAAGCTATAAAATCATAGAGGTCATTATGTAGGAGGAGAACGAGGCGTTACGAGTCGTTCTGCAATTAGCCTACATAACAAAATGGATTATGGAGCAACTATTAGAACTATATACGAATTGGAAGGGTAGTAGACCCTCAAATGTAGAAAAGTTGGCTGGAGCAGGTAGCAACCGTGAGTATTACCGATTGTATGATGAAGAAGGTAATGCTGTTATTGGTGTTATAGGAACAAGCCGAGATGAAAATCATGCTTTCATCTATCTTGCTAAGCATTTTGAGAAGCGGCGCTTACCTGTACCACACCTATTGGCTGTTTCTTCAGATGAGCTTTGTTATCTACAAACAGACCTTGGTAACACTTCGCTCTTCGATGCGATACGGGGTGGGCGAGAGGCTGGAGGACGCTATAATCTTGCTGAACAAAAACTTTTACGCAATGCTATAAGAGAATTGCCAAATATCCAATTGCGTGGTGCAAGAGGGTTAGATTTCTCTAATTGTTACCCACAACCAGAGTTTAATCAGGAGAGTGTACTCTTTGATTTGAACTATTTTAAGTATTGCTTCCTTAAAGCAACTGAGCTCGACTTCCATGAATTAAAGCTTGAAGCAAACTTCCGTATGTTTGCAAAAGACCTAACCTCGGAGAAAATGGACTCTTTTCTCTATCGTGATTTCCAAGCTCGTAATATCATGTTAGACAAGGAGGGAAGCCCCTATTTCATAGACTTCCAAGGTGGAAGAAAAGGACCTTTCTATTATGATCTTGCATCATTTCTGTGGCAGGCAAGTGCAAAGTACTCTTTTAAGTTGCGTCGTGAGTTGGTATTTGAATACTATCAAAGTCTTAAGAATTATACAGAGGTTCCTTCTAAACGCCATTTCGTCAATCGATTGTCTTTGTTTGTTCTCTTCCGTACGTTACAGGTCTTAGGTGCATACGGGTTCCGTGGATATTTTGAAAGGAAGAAACATTTCATCGATTCTATCCCTCCTGCAATACAAAATTTACGTGATCTCTTGGCCTTAGGAGATGATGTTTTTCCTTATCCTTACATGATGGATATGTTGAAGCGACTGACATTATTGCCACAGTTTGCGCATATAGAGAAGCCTGCGGCCAACAGGACTGATGGCTTGAAAACAGCAGAGAAAGATGTTTATAAGGCTAATCCATTAGATGGTCCTGCCACATTCTCTAAATATGATGGTAAGGGTCCGCTGGTAGTGCGCGTGTTTAGTTTCTCATTTAAGAAGGGTATTCCTGAAGATACATCTGGTAATGGAGGCGGTTATGTGTTCGACTGTAGAAGTACTCATAATCCTGGTCGATACGAGCCATATAAGAAGATTACGGGATTAGACGAACCTGTCATTCGCTTCCTTGAGGATGATGGGGAAATACTCGACTTCTTGAAGCCTGTTTATAAGCTTGCTGACCATCATGTAGAGCGCTATATGCAACGTGGATTCACCGACTTGATGTTTTCTTTTGGATGTACAGGTGGACAGCACCGCTCTGTTTATAGTGCACAGCATCTTGCCGAACATCTTAATGAGAAATATGGGATAGAAGTACACATAACGCACAGAGAACAAGGTATCGAGCAGACTCTAAAAGCTAAATAATACTTAGGAGCTTTATAGGGTAGGTGGTTTTAGATAATAGAATAAGAATAGGGACGTATAGTTCGTGAGTATTTAACAGGCCATTTGGCAACTCACAGTCTATACGTCCCTATAATTATTAACGCTTATTCTTGCTCAGAAAGATTGCAATATATTCTATATTATCTCCTTTAACTCTTCAGGCACCGCTATAGAGTCACAATGCAAATGGTCTAACTTGTCTAAACCATGCTTTGTGATATGGAATCTTTGGCAGCGACCATCCTCCGAACAAGCACGTCGGCGAATAAGTGAAGCCTGCTCTAATGAGGCTATCACCTTTGAAGTATTAGAACGTGTCAAACCCATCTCTTCGGCTATCTCGCCTGCCAACATAGGTTTTTCGCTCTCTGAGAGTAGACATAACAACATCGCTTCATTGATGTTCAAGCCTATTTGCTGTTGTAGTCTACTTTCAAAAGAGGTGATGACACGAAATATTTCACGAATCTTACTGATGCAATGATTATCCATTATTGGTCTTTACTTCAATAAGACAGACTTAATAACCTCCTCGAACTGAGCCTTATTCATAGCTCCTGTCTGCATTGAGGGTTCGCCAGTCTTAGGGATGAAGAGTATTGATGGGATTGAACGAATGCCGAAAAGGCTTGCCAATTCGCGCTGTTTGTCTACATCAACTTTATATACATCAATCTGGCCTGCATAGTCACCAGCAATCTCTTCAAGGATAGGAGCCGTTGCTTTGCAAGGACCACACCATGTTGCATAAAAGTCTATAATAGCAGGCTTATCACCTTTAAAGTTCCATGTCTTAGGATTACTCTTAAAATCCATAACCTTCTGTTGGAACATCTCTGAGTTCATTTCTGTTACAGTCATCTTTGTTTCCTTTCCTTCATTTTGATTAGTTACTCCTGTTTGCTCTGTAGTCATTGCACTGTTATCCTGTTTTTTAGGATTGTTATCTGCCTTGCAAGCAGTCAGTGTTAATGCCATGATAGCCACTACAAGTGTTGCTGTACGTTTCATTATATGTGTAATCTTTATTTTACCGAAGTCCTTTTGTTACTCGGTTTGTTATTGTTTATTTTGCTTTCCTTAGGAAAACGTTGCAAAGATAAGTATTATTTTACTATCTACCAAATTTCCAATGGAAAATTATTCATGATGTCTCAAATTTGTCTCATCCGACCTTTTAGTTGCATTTTCATACGTTTTTTATTGCTTTTAAGTAAGTTCTCTGGGCGAGAAGATTGTTTTCTCTTACATTTACCAGTAGCTCTCTTAAAATAGTTCGGTACTTACTCCTTATTACGAAACAATCAGTAGAACGATGAAAAATCATGACATAATGCAAAGGTGTACATCTTCACGGTAAAAGCGTAGTGTCTGTAATAATTAAGCTTATAACATACAATAAATCAATATGTTATAAGTAGGGGCGAAGAAGATGTCTTTCTCGCTTCAAGAAGGGCGTCTTCTGCCTTCAAGAAGGGCATGTTCTTGAAAGAAGATAAGCCTCTTCTACACACCTCTCTCAGCCCTTTTCAATAGGAAGTGGACAGTGTGTCCTAAAATATCATTACATTCCCCGTCTGCACGTATGAAGGTCTTTCTCTTTTTTCAATAGTCATATTGGGGTTAGCTAACAATCTACTTCGCTCTCCATCATTTCTTTTTAGGGGGGTAAAATCTTTATGGTGTGAGGTGATGTCGCTTCCGTTGGTGTAATGCCACCAACTACCTTCCTTCTCCTACGTGGGTAGGACGAAGTCTACTTGGTTGATAGAATCTTTTTGTTCTATCTTTTATGTGTTTAAAACAAAGCTGAATTTTCAAAATGAAATTTGCTGTCACTGCTGTCATCTGATATTAGCTGTTAACTAATTGACTTATAGTATGTTTACATGAAATGTTAAAAATGACAGCAAAACAAAATTAAAATTATTTGTATAATAGCGTCTGTTAGTAATTACTGATAGTATCCTTGAATTTTAGTTTTTCTGTTTATGAATTTGATTTTATATGTTTTTTGATTACCTTTGCCAAAGAGTAATAGACTTTCAAATGACAGATTCCAACAGAGCTATAAATCAATTTTATGCTTATTGAGTATAAGCAGGGGTATTGTGAAAGAGCGTTTGAGGGAGTGGGGAGATTCTTCATATACTTGTCTCATAGCTTTTAGTTCTGTTGATAAAAATTTCTTTGAGCTGTAATTACGTACATAATATAATTAAATGTGTATCTACACTTTAAGAGATGAGTACTTATACGTTGAAAAAAAAGTTAATGCAATAAATTAAAACACGAAATCATGAAAAGGTTTGTCCTGTTCTTTGCTTGCCTTGCAAGTTTCTCCTTAGTAGCAGCACAGGAAGTGCTTAATTGGAAAGATAACGAGATTGTCTCACCAATAGTGAATGAAGACAATTCTATAACTATCAGTCTTTTTGCGCCAAACGCTGAGAAGGTGGAATTGACTGGCAATTTCTTATATGCAGGGAAAGATACTCCAGATAAGTATGCGGATGGAGATTGGCACCCACAGTTGATGAATAAAGATGCGAACGGACGATGGACGCTGACAACTCCACCCTTGAAGCCAGAGTTCTACAGTTATAATCTGATAGTTGATGGTGTAAAGATTACTGATCCAAAGAATATATATACTGTTCGTGACATTGGTAATAGATACAGTGTAGTACTTGTTGGCGGTGGTGTAGATGGGTTATATGCCGTAAAGAATGTACCTCACGGGACAGTTAGAAAAGTGTGGTATGATAGTCCAACGGCTGGTCTTCAACGTCGTATGACTGTCTATACGCCAGCTGGATACGAATCAAATAAGCGGAGTTATCCTGTTCTTTATCTGCTTCATGGCATGGGAGTCGATGAAGAGGCATGGGAAGAGTTAGGACGTGCAACACAGATTTTGGACAACCTTATCGCTGAAGGAAAAGCAGAACCAATGGTAGTAGTAATGCCAAATGGTAATATTTCGCAGGAAGCAGCTCCGGGTGAGGGATCTAAAGGACTTGTAGTAGCTACAACGCAGTATCCAAAAACAATGGATGGAAACTTTGAAAAAGCCTTTCCTGATATTATACAGTTTGTAGAAAAGACCTATCGTGTGAAGAAGGATAAGGCAAACAGAGCGATTGCAGGACTGTCTATGGGTGGCTTTCATTCGCTTTATATTGCTTTAAATAATCCAAACTCCTTTAATTATATTGGTTTGTTCTCTTCTGCTGTCAATCGAATGTCAAAGGATGGTGATACACTTTCTTATATATATAAGAATGTTGACGAGAAATTTAAGACGCTGTGTAAGAAATCTCCTAAGCTTATATGGATTGGTATTGGTAAGGACGATTTTCTCTCAAAGGATGATGATAGACTCCGTGCAGCATTGGATAAAGAATCTTATAAATACTCTTATCTTAAGACGAAAGGCGGACATAGTTGGCGAAACTGGAGAGAGTATCTGTCTACTTTTGTACAAAAGCTTTTCAAGTAAGAAGTATTGATAAAGCTTTCAGTTCATTTCCTACATACGTTTTGCTGCCTGTTATACGTTGTGTTGACTCTTTGTAGTGTTACTTTCAATTGGATATTTCTTCGATGTAAAACGTTCGTAAGCTGCAAGGGAATGATAGTAGAGATTTAAAATATGGTGCAATAGTATAAAGACTATGTCGGTCAATAGGATAGAATATTGTCAAATATGGAAATGTCTCTTGTTAGTAGTGCTGGTTTGGCCTATATATCTGGTTTACAGCATAGTTGTTGTTTATTACGATAATAAGGCACTTGAGACCGGACCTATTAAGTCATACGAAATCGTATCTAAGCATAGTGGAGCTGTAAATATTACCTCATATATTATAGTACGATATATTGGAAAGGATTACACCGTCACTGTAAGTAAAAAAGATATTAATGAAGACAAGCTATATATGCCTTTGTATTATAATAAATTGACTGATACACTGTTTTATGATATAAGAGATGATATATTTGTTAGGGTCGGATTTCTCTCATTAGGTTTACTTTCAATCTGCTGCATGTATCATTATATAAAAGGTTATCACGGTGAGAAGCAATGAAATATTTTCTTCAGTACGCCCCCTTATCCTTGTAATAAAGGTTATATGCGACGATGCATTTATACAAACAAATAGGATTATGAAACTAAAAGGTCTTCTTGAGAAAGATACTTTATGGTATTTCTTAGCTGTAGTAGGACTATTTCTGTTGTTATATTTGAGAAGAAATTTTATAATAGATACATACATCTATGCGCTCTCTTTGAGTACTCCTATATTCATATTGTCCTATATGCTGCTTAAAAGAATTGATGCTTTGCGTTATTATCTTCATGCAACAGGGATGTGTATTCTTTGTAGTATGGTTTAGTTTCTACGCATTAAATGTGGCGAGAAGCAAAAGGGTAGGGGGACATTTAACTGAATATATTGGCGTTGAACACTATACTCCTATAAGAAGAGAAAGCAGGTCATGTAGTAGCGGTATTCGATGTAAGTATAAAGGGGAGTTTATACAACTCTCGGCAACACCAACATCAGAAGAGCTTTATAGAATATATGGTGACTCTGTTGTTAATCACTTAAAAGTTCGATTAGTAGTTAAAGAAACATTGCCTCATGTGTATTACATAGATAAGGTGTTGATAACCAGCTCAAAATGATGATTTACAATAGGATTGTTAGAAATCAAATAGAGGAATACCCTTAGTGGATATTCCTCTAAATCTTATAGAAATTGGCTTAAATACCAAGCTTTTTACTTCTTTAATTGCTTCTTAAGGAGTTCTGGTATTTCACTTGTCTCACGTGCAACAGGTACCCCTACGGCCTCAAAAGCTGCTATCTTCTCGCTTGCAGAACCTGAGCCACTTGAGATGATAGCACCAGCGTGTCCCATCTGCTTACCCGGAGGAGCTTGCTGACCAGAGATGAATACAGCAACAGGTTTGGTAACGTTCTCCTTAATAAACTTAGCAGCACGCTCTTCAGCATCACCACCAATCTCTCCAATGAGAGCTATACTGTCTGTCTCTGGGTCGTCTTGGAACATACGAAGAAGCTCCTCAAAATAAAGTCCAACGACTGGGTCACCACCAACACCGACTGCTGTGGATTGTCCCAAACCAGCTTGTGTAAGGTTATAAACAACCTCGTAGGTAAGTGTACCACTACGACTGATAACACCAGTATGTCCCTTCTTGAAGATATTAGTTGGCATAATACCAGCCATACTCTCCTCTGGAGAAATAAGACCAGGACAGTTAGGACCAATTACCTTGACTCCCTTAATCTTAGCGTAACGCTGTGCTGCAACAGCATCAAGCGTTGGCACGCCCTCGGTAATACAAATGACGAGTTTCACACCACCATCAATCGCTTCAAGCATTGCATCTTTTGCGAATGGGGCAGGGACGAAGATAATAGATGCGTTGGCTCCAGTTGCAGCAACAGCATCCTTAACGGTGTTGAATACAGGGATGCCACATACTTCCTGACCAGCCTTGCCAGGAGATGTTCCACCAACCACGTTGGTGCCATACTCCTTCATCTTTGAAGCGTGGAAACTACCATCACGACCTGTAATGCCCTGTACGATTAACTTTGTATCTTTATTAATTAGAATACTCATAACTCTTGTGTTTTAAAGTTTTTTGCTTAGTTCTACAGCCTTATGTCCTGCATCTGCCATGCTTGTACCGACAGTGAAGTGAGTTCCCTCAAGGATAGCTCTACCTTCTGCTTCGTTAGTTCCAGTCAAGCGGATGACAATAGGGATGTCTGTCTCAATAACCTTGAAGGCCTCCAAGAGTCCGTTAGCAACATCATCACAACGGGTAATACCACCGAAGATGTTGATTAACACAACCTTTACATGCTTATCACTCAAGAGAAGTTTCATAGCTTCAACAATCTTCTCTGGGTTAGAACTACCACCAATATCGAGGAAATTGGCTGGTTCACCACCATATAACTTGATCATATCCATGGTTGCCATAGCAAGACCAGCTCCGTTAACCATACAACCAATGCTTCCACCAAGGTTCACATAGCTAAATCCCTTGTCTTTTGCTTCACGTTCCTTGCGTTCTTCCTCTGTAGGCTCGAATAATTCAGCAACATCTGGATGACGGAAGAGAGCATTGTCGTCAAAGGTCATCTTGGCATCGATAGCCTTCAAAGAACCATCTTTCAACATTACTAATGGGTTGATCTCTGCCAGTGAAGCGTCCTTCTCTGTAAAGAGTTTATAAATATTCTTGAAGATTGGTACGGCCTGTTTAACCTGTGCCATGTCATCGAAAAGCTTGAAAGCAGCCTCACGTGCAAGATAGTCGCTCATACCAACAACTGGGTCAATGACAATCTTCTCAATCTTTTCTGGTGTCTCCTTTGCTACTTGCTCAATATCCATACCACCAGCACGACTAAGCATTAACATAGGACACTTTGACTTGCGATCAACAAGGATACTCATGTAGTACTCTGAAGCAATGTCAACAGCTTCGCTGACAAGCACTCTGTCTACAATGAATCCCTTGATATCCATACCCAAGATAGCTTCTGCATGTTGGCGAATCTCGGCCTCGTTGCTACCAAGTTTAACACCACCAGCTTTGCCACGTCCACCCGTGTGAACCTGAGCTTTCACCACGGCTTTCTCAACACCTAATTGCTTGTAGGCTTCAACAGCTTCATCAGGAGTACGGCAAATAATGTTGCGATCTACTGGAAGCCCATAACTTGCAAAGAATTTCTTTGCTTGGTATTCATGTACCTTCATAAGATTTAGTTTTGAATTATAAACTATATGTTAATTGTTTAGGGTTCTTTTTGTTTAATAATCCTTCGCTTCACGCTCGCCTCGGAGTACTGCTAAGGCATTCTCCGTCAATGCCTGCATCTCATCTTGGCCTGGATAAACATAAATAGGTGCAAGGAACGAAAGGCGTTGCTTGAGTCGTTCGATGATATAATCAGACTTTGCCATACCACCAGTAAGCAGAATGGCATCTATGTTGCCGCATAACACCGCTCCTTCTGCAGCTATATTCTTAGCAATATGCCATATCATAGCTGATACAACAAGTTCAGCATGCTTGTCACCAGCATTGATCCAATTAATAATCTCACGTAGGTCATTTGTTCCAAGGTGAGAAATAAGACCTGCATGGCCACTGACTTTCTTCAATAACTGTTCTTCTGTGTATTTTCCACTGAAGCAGAGATGAATTAAGTCGGCTGCAGGAAGAGTTCCAGCACGCTCTGGTGAGAATGGTCCTTCACCGTCTAACGCATTGTTCGCATCAATTGCCCTGCCATGTGAATGGGCTGCGATAGAGATTCCTCCACCTAAGTGACATATAATAAGGTTTAACTTATTGTATGATGTTCCCATATCTTTTGCAAAGCGTCGGCCTATTGCTTTCTGGTTTAAAGCATGCCAAATACACATACGTGGCATGAGAGGAGAACCAGACAGACGTGCTTCTGGTTCCATTTCATCCACTACACCAGGGTCAGCAATAAAACTCTTACAGTTAGGAATATCTCGTGCTATTTCGTCTGCAATCATACAACCAAGATCACAAGCATGTTGATGAATAGCTCGTTGTTGGTCTATTATCATTTGCTTTGTGATAGTGAACACACCACTTGACACTGGTTTTGCAAGTCCACCTCGTCCTATAACGGCATCAAAGTCTAAAGGTATATTTCTTTTCTTTAATTCTTCAATAACGACCTGCTTGCGAAAATGATATTGGTCGGATATGCGCTTGAATTTGCTTAGCTCTTCTCTTGAGTGCGCAATGTCTGCAACAAAGACGGGTTGATCGTCATTTGCAAGCGATATCTTGGTTGATGTCGATCCTGGGTTGATAGCTAAAATCTTGTAAGCCATAATGTTTTATATGTATACCTTATATATAATGTATATAGACTATCTGGAGATAAGACTCGCAAGGGCGAGACTATAGTATTTAGATTCAATAGTATCACCACGACTTGGGAGCACTACTGGTGCCATAGTTCCTTGAAGAATAGCAGCAGTCTCGGCATGACAGAATAGTGTTATCGTCTTATAAAATAGATTGCCTGCCTCTATATCAGGGAAAATTAAAGCATCGGCTTCGCCATTTATGGGGGAGTTTATCTGCTTAATCTTCATAGCTTCAACTGAACAAGATGTTATTAAGTCTAATGGGCCATCTATTGTACACTTACCAAAAACTCCTGCTTCAGCTTCTTCTTTTAGTGCTCTATATGAAAGAGTATATGGGAAATGGCGCTCGTCTACCTTCTCTGAGCAATGGATAAGGGCTACTTTTGGACATTCTATCTCAAAGGCATGACAGAAATCTACAATATATTTTACCTGTGCTCTGCGTTGCTTATCATTTGGAGAAGGGATAACAGCAGCATCTGTAAAGAAAAGTAGTTTATGATACTCTGGTAACTTTGCAGCAGTAATATGCGTTAAGACCGTATCTTTTGGTAGGATTCCTACTTCTTTATCAAGTATAGCACGTAAGAGGACATCGGTATTAAGGAAACCTTTCATAATGATGTCAGCATCACCTTTCCTCACTACTTCAACTGCTTTTCGTGCTGCATCCTCTGGTGATTCAGCAAGAATTGATTGAAAGGAGTTCTTCTTAGCATAGTTTTCCATAGTTTGTTTAGAGCATACTAAAATAGGCTCTATGAAACCATCTTGTACAGCTTTACAAACAGCTTCTTGTGTATGGTTCTCTTCTGGCCACACAACTACTGTTCGTTTACAAATCTTTCTTTCATTAAGAAGATGAATTAGCTGTTTAAAGTCATGGATAATTTTTCTTTCTCCAGGCATAGTTAATCGATTTTCAGTTATAGATTTATATTGTGACAAAGATAATACTTTGTTTTGATATACGGTCGATATTTAAAGAAAAAAACATGAGAAAATTCTTTTTTTTGTATTGGTTGGTGTATATTTGCAAGTGAATTAGAGATTTGTATATGAAACGTTTGTACTTTATAATACTTTTAAGTACCTTATTTACAGTTGCTACAGCACAACGTGTAACACGTACTTATATCCCTCATGGGGCTTTCTTCTATAATAGTCAATGGCAGGGAGTACCCAATGCTAGTAAGGCTTCATATTATAGAGTCTTAGCGCTCGATGATAAAGGACAGAAGATGTTTTATGACTATTACATTACTGGACAATTACAAGCCGAGAAGCATTATATAAGTATTAACCGACAAAATGATAAATACACAGTATTGAACGGTGTTTGTCGGACTTTTCATAAGTCGGGTAGGGTAGAATCTGTCTTGCAATATAAGAATGGAAAAGCTAATGGTCGAGCGCTCTCCTTCTTTCCTAACGGTAATATAGGAATGAAATTATCTTATCGTAATGGTCTACTTGACGGCCCATGTTATACTTATACAGAAGGTGGCCGATTAGAATATACAACCATTTGGCGTAATGGAACTAAGGTAAATGAGATCAAAGGTGGTAAGGACCATTATATAAATAAAAACACAAACGAAGATGAATTCTGTGAACATTATCGTCATGACGAGGCGTTGTTAATGGCGCAGTCTAAAAGTATTAGTAAAGCAAGAGGAAATAATGACAAGCAAAAGATAGTAGAGGTTAAGGATACAAAAACGACCAAAGAGAATCTTAAAATGGATTATAAAGGTTCTCAGATAGTACAAGGTACAGCAACTACAGATGATGTTAAATCTTCAAAGGGCACAAAGAAAGAGTCTTCTATTAATTTAACAAAAGAAGATCGTTATGTTGCTAATATAAAGTATCCTGATAGTTCAGCTGAGAAAACAGAACCTGTTAAAGTAGAGAAGAGTTCAAAAAGAAATTCTACACAGGTAAGAATGTTTAACTTTCCATACCTTCTTAGCATGTTGAGTAATGATAATGAGAGAGTTAAAAGTTTAGATGTCTTGACTGATATTAGTCGTAAATTCCAACTCAACACTTCACAAATTATTGATGGGTTTGGTGCACAAAAGGAATTCATCTACCATCATAACATGTCTTATGATGTACAAAATAGCAATGATAAAATTACGGGTAACAATCCAAGACAGATTGGTTATTTTGGTACAGCCTTAGGGAAAATGCTAACGATAGAGCGCATTAATATTTTTACATGGTCGGAAGAAGAAATGTATCATATTGCCCAAGAAGCTATCAATGCCGGATATAAGCCACTTGGTGGATTAGATTATCAATCAACGAATGGTAATTTTGTACTTGAGCCTAAGGCTAACTCAACAAACTACGGTGAACATGAAGTCGTCGTTACCTTTACTCATCAGCCAAATCTCTATGCTGGATTATATCACATTCAGATGGATATAAGATAGAATAGAAGTTTTTTAGTTTATTAAAATAAATATTTATAGACTTCAGCTAACTATTTACTTTTTTTTAGTATATTTGCAGGATAAATTATATTTTCTACTAAAAGAGAACGAGAAGACTCATAAAATAAGGTGAGTAATTACCTATAAACAATTAAATGTGATTATGAAAATATTTGATAAGCTACTGAATTGGTATCTTTCGCGAAATGCCTTGCCATATTGGGTCATATTGGCTATTGACATTGTTATCTGTTATCTGTCAGGTATCTTTGTGTTTTGGATGTTTTTTCATGGTGCGGTTTCTCCTCAGCATATTGTATTATTATCCAAAACAATCTTCATGTACATGATTTTTAACCTTATTGGTTTCAGAATTTTCCGTACATATTCAGGTATCATTCGCTACTCCTCTTTTGTTGATTTACAGCGAGTAGTATTAGCAATGTTATTGTCTCTTGCGGTTGCGGAGGTAATGCATTATGTTGTCTATCATTGGAATCTTGAGTTTGTTCGTTTACAAGGTAGACAAATTGCAGCAATGTATCTTGTTGCAACAATAGGTATGATGGCTTTCCGTATCATAACGAAATCACTTTATGATGTGCTGTTTAACACTGATAAAGGTGTTCGTACGCTTATCTATGGTGTGAAGGATGGTGGTGTTGGATTAGCAAAAAGCATAAGAACAGACAAGCCATGCAAATTCCTTCTGAAAGGTTTTATTGCTCATGACCCATCCATTAGTGGTCGAATACTTATGGGTCAGAAGATATATCTGGTTGATGATAATCTTGCTGAGCGTATTAAAGCGTTGAAAATAAAGGCTGTTTTAGTTTCTCCATTACAGAACGCACGTTTCCGTAATGATACGAAATTACAAGATATCCTATTGAATCTTGGGGTTCAAATCTTTATGAGTCATGCTGAAAAAGAGTGGTCTAAAGACGATGATTACACGAAGGTACAGCTTAAGGAGATAAGTATTGAAGACTTATTACCACGTGATCAAATCAATGTAGACATGGATTCCATTGGTAATCTTTTACGTAACAAGAAAATCATGATTACGGGTTCTGCGGGTAGTATTGGCTCGGAGATGGTGCGTCAGATTGCTATATATAAGCCTGCTGAGCTTATTCTTATTGACCAAGCAGAGACTCCCCAGCATAATATTCGCTTAATGATGCAGTTTGAATGGCCTGATATTAAGGCTCATACTATTGTTGCGAGTATTTCTAACTATGACCGTATGGAGGAGATATTCAAGACATATAAGCCTGACTATGTATTTCATGCTGCAGCATATAAGCATGTACCTATGATGGAAAATAATCCATCAGAAAGTGTGCAGAACAATATATGGGGAACGAAAGTTATTGCTGACCTCAGTGTAAAGTATGGTGTTAAGAAATTTGTCATGGTCTCAACAGATAAGGCAGTTAACCCAACAAACGTAATGGGTTGTTCTAAACGTATCTGTGAAATCTATTGTCAAAGTCTTAATAAAATGATTAATGACCAAGCAAACGGTAAACCAACAACACAATTTGTAACTACTCGTTTTGGTAATGTATTAGGTTCAAATGGATCTGTAATACCTTTATTTGAAAAGCAGATTAAAGCTGGCGGACCTGTCACTGTTACTGATCCAAATATTATTCGTTTCTTCATGCTTATTCCAGAAGCATGTAAATTAGTGCTCGAAGCAGGTACACATGGAGGTGGAGGAGAGATTTTTGTCTTCGATATGGGTAAGCCTGTCAAGATTGCTGACCTTGCCAAGCGAATGATAAAGCTTTCTGGTGCTAAAAATATTGATATCGAATACACGGGCCTACGTGCTGGTGAGAAACTATATGAAGAAGTATTAAGTACAACGGAAAATACTCTTCCAAGCTTCCATGAGAAGATTCGTATAGCGGAAGTTCGTGAGTATGACTACAATGAGGTAAATAAGCAAATAGAAGCATTAATAGCTTTAAGTCATACTTACGATGATATGGCAATTGTTGAGAAGATGAAAGAGATTGTACCAGAGTATGTAAGTAACAATAGTAAATATTCTGTCCTCGATAATAAGTAGTTTATTATATGAGGGAGGAGGACTTAAATAGAATCATGGAATATAAGAATAATGATCCTTTTATCCGTATCTTCGACTTTCTTCGCTTTTGTTTAAAGGAGGAAGCACAGGAACCTGCGAGCTTAGAAGATATGGACTGGGATGAACTCTACGCCTTTGGTAATAAACAAGCTATTCTGGGTGTCTTGTTTCATGGTATAAAGAAACTTTCAGACTCTCCACATCGACCTAATAAACAACAAATTCTTAAATGGTATGCTACCTGCTCATTTATAGAACAAGCTAATAGACAAGCCTATAAAGATGCGTCAGCTCTTACAACATTATTGCAAGAGAAATATGGAGTGCATGGTTGTGTCTTAAAAGGACAGACGAATGCATTGATGTATCCGGACCCATATATGCGTACTTCTGGGGATATTGACCTTTGGACAGATGCTAAAACATTAGACATTATACGTATTTCTCGTCAGTTAGATCCGAAGGGTGAAATAGGATATCACCATATAGAACTAAGTTATTTTAAGACTCCTGTGGAGGTGCATTTCTTTCCTTCATTTATGGGAAACGTTTGGCATGAGTATAAATTACGCAAGTTCTTTGATCAATGTAAGAAAGAGCAATTTAAACACCAAACAGCTCTACCAGATGGATTAGGAAAGATTTATACGGTTACAGATGACTTTAATCGTGTATTCCAGTTGTCCCATCTTATGCATCACTTCTTCTTTGAGGGAATAGGATTAAGGCAGATGATCGATTATTATTACTTGCTGTTACGTGGTTTTAGTGAAGAAGAGCGTTTGAAGACAGTTCATATTCTAAAGAGTGTAGGAATGTATAAGTTTACTGCTGCCGTTATGTATGTCATGAAAGAGATTTTTTCTTTGCCAGATAAGTTTCTTTTGATGAAGCCAAATAACAGAATAGGTAAGATTCTTATGTCAGAGATTTTGATTGCAGGAAACTTTGGTTTCCATGACCATCGTTACTCGTTTGCAGGTAAATCTGTTTATTCCCAATATTTCATAGAGATATATAGAAACCTTCATTTTGCTATAGACTTCCCATCAGAAACAGTGTGGGGACGTCCCATTTCACGCTGGTGGCACATGATATATAAGGCTTATCTGCGTAGACAATTGGGTCATAGCTCAAAATGAGTAACTTGTTAAGTGTCATACGTCATGTGTATGTCATATACTTGAGTCCTTTTATTTTTGTTTGAAAAGTAAAGCGAAACTGCTATACAATATGCGAACACCAAAGGAGAATAGTGTTTATCTCCAATGGTGTTCGGTACTTAAAATAAATAAAGGGTCAATTGTTCTTTTGTTGTATAAGAGGTGATAGTATATCCGACTAATATTGTATTTCTTTCTATCTCACTTACTTCAGAATAAAAGGAAATCGATATTACTTTTGTAAAGTCTTATTTTTTGAATAAGAGAGTTTTACCATTACTGGATAATGATCAGATATATTACGCCGTGACTTACCGAGCCAATAGCTGTTGGTAAAGATGGCGTAATGCGGAACATCAAAATCTCTTGTAACAAAAATGTGGTCAATACGAGATTTACTACGGCTATCCTGCATAAAATCATTCCATGTTCCTGTGGGTGCCATACGCTGTTGAGCGTTGGTATAACAGTCGTATAGTATTCCAGAGTTAGAGAATATCTGATAGATCTCATCTGTTTGATCAACGTTAAAGTCACCCGTTAGAATGGTAGGTAGACCCTTTGCCAGTTGACTAATGCGTTTCAGAATTAGTTGTGCACTCTCTCTTCGTGCTACAACACCCACGTGGTCCATGTGAGTATTGAAGAAAAAGAACTTCTTGCCAGATGTTTTATCTTGAAATTCTCCCCATGTACAAATACGAATACAAGCTGCATCCCATCCTAATGAGGCGTGTTCAGGAGTTGAAGAAAGCCAGAAATTACCACTGTCTAATAGTCTGAGTTGATCTTTCTTATAAAAGATTGCTGCATATTCTCCCTTCTCCTTTCCATCTTCTCGTCCTATACCGATATAGTCATAACCATTCAGTCCTTTGCTTAAGTCATGTAGTTGATCTACAAGAACCTCCTGAGTACCGAATATTTCTGGCTGTTCAAAATTGATGAAATCGCATAATGGTGGACAGCGTAGTGTCCATGCGTTCCCCTCATGTTCATCATTAGGATTATTGTAACGGATGTTATATGTGCCCACATAGAGTTGTTGAGCATAAGAACTACTGCTTAGTAGTAATGCAAGGATTAGTGTTGTCAGTTGTTTATACATGATTTAAGTTCATTGATATTCAGTTGATTATATTGTAAACTAAGGATGCCTTTCATTTACAATATACTTTCTAATTTACAAAAGTACATAATGTTTTCTATATTTCATCATATTACCTCTCTTTTATTCAGACAATATGACATCCCTTAAGCTTAATCTTAAAGCAAGTAGGATTATGTTAGCTAAAACTAAATTGGACTTTAAGTTTAATTTGACTTGTATCATCATTGCGTAATCTCAGTAATTATAACATCCTTTAATGGAACCCGTGTTAGAATAAAAATATATTACATATAAACGAGTCAAAAGCATTCAATAAAAGAGTATAACTTACCTTAGAATATGTCATATAACCATCAATAAATCAAGATGTTACCTATAGCATTGTTGAAGACGCCCTTCTTGCGCCAAGAGAGGCGTTTTCAACACGCAAGAAGGGCATGTTTTGCAAGCTAAATAGGCCTCTTCTATAAGCTTAAAGACCATGTGTAAGAGGTTAGAAGGGCGAAAAATGTTTACATTAAGACCAAAAGTTGGTTTCATGAGCAGTTTCTATTTGTATTAATAAGCCTGTGTTGTTCTAATTAGAAAACAAGCTTTGTCCTAATGACATAATGAAAAGATGAACTTTTAAGTAGCCTTCTTTTAAGCATGTTTGCAGATAAACTGTCACCTATTCAAACACATCTATCGTAGAAAAGATAACAGTTATCGTTGGTTTTGTCACTTTTGCCTTGATGAATGAATAGTATTAAAGTCAACTAAACGCAAAAGACTGGAACTCATAGTAGGTCCCAGTCTTTTATTTTTTAATCCTTTCAAGGGAATATACAAGAGACAGAATAACACCAAAAGATTAATTTGTTTTTGATACTACTTTGTCAACGTAATTCTACTCCATTCTTATTGTACCATCATCGTTCGTCTTCATGCGTGGTTTAGACTCTATTTTAGGCTGTGATTGGGGCTTCGGCTTAGTGATAGGAGTAGGGTTGTGTCGTAGAACAGGCTTAGCCTTAACATTCTTCGCTGTTGTTGAGCGTTGTACAACAGGAGCCCTCCTTATAATTTGCCGAACAGTCACATTCTTCTTTACTGGTACAAATTTACTCTTGTGTATACCCGTGAAATAAGTTCCGTCAGGCCCTATCGTCACCCATTCATAGAGCGTACCTCGTGGAATTGTAGTGGTATCTTCGATACATAAGCCATCTACATAACGTGCGCGTTCGATAATCTTCTGCCCATACTGATCGTACACATAGGTCATTCCCTGTAGCTTTCCTTTCTCGTAGTTCTCGATGTAGTCGAGTCGAGGAGTCTCACCGGGATAACTTGTCTTTTTATACATATAGAGCTTACCCTGCTTCTCTCCTTTGACATAACTCACGATACTTGCGATATTACCATATCTATCGTAATACTTTACCTGTCCGTCTCGTAAGCCTTCCTTATAGTCTTCTTCCAGTAACAAGCGGCCATCTTCCATATAACTAACACAATGCCCTTCAAGCAAGCCTGTCTTTTTATTTTTATAAGAAATCGACTTTATTTGTCCATTGTCGTAGGTCTCTACAGTCTTCTTTACCTGTGCGTTACATGCTAAAGGTAGTTGCAAGTTCCAAAACGAAGTGCAATAAAAGAGTGTCCCTCTCCGAGAGATGCAGACGTTCTCGACGCGTAGCGAGAGGTTGTCTGCATCTCTCGG
>NZ_FZNZ01000018.1 GCF_900187995.1 Prevotella jejuni | reverse complement strand
AAGAAACTCGCTCGTTTCCAAATCGTAACCCTTTTCTTCTTTATTCGGTGTTATTCTATTGATTATCTGAAAGATATAAAATTCTGAAATCTTTTTCGGGGATAGTGTCGTCAAAACTACGTGAGTATGGACTGGAATTACGTAAGATGGTAGCTGAAAAGAAATCGAAGGCAGCTATTAAGGCACGTAAGACAGAGATGTTGGGTAGTATCTATCATATTCTCTCACTTTCTTTGGGCGAGCCTGTGAAGACTTTTACCTTTGCTTTTAAGGATAAGAACGGCAAGCAGATTGGTAAGGCAAAGACCTATACTCCACAGCAATTCTATAAAGAAACGGTGGGCGGACCACTTAATGGTACGTTCATTATGGCCATGAATGACCCTCGTCGTCCTTACTATAAGACCTACGAGATAGAGTATGATCGCCACACCTACGATGGTCATAACTGGAAGTATGTGAACCTCCCTATGGAGGAGATAGCAAAGATGGCGATTGCTTCTTTGAAGGATTCGACGAAGATGTACACCAGTTATGATGTTGGTAAGCAGCTCGATCGCAAGCGTGGTTACCTTGACTTGGATAACTATGACTATGGGACACTTTTTGGAACGACCTTCCCAATGAACAAGGCAGAGCGCATAGCGACCTTTGACAGTGGTTCTACGCATGCGATGACACTTACGGCAGTAGACTTAGATGAGAACGGTCAGCCTAAGAAATGGAAGGTTGAGAACTCTTGGAGTGCCTCTTATGGTCAGAATGGTTACTTGATTATGAGTAATCCTTGGTTCAATGAATACACCTTCCGTCTGGTTGTTGACAATAAGTATGTACCAGAGAATATTTTGAAGGTTGCCCAGCAGAAGCCTATCATGGTTGTGCCTGAGGACCCATTGTTCCAAGAGGACATGTAAAGCCCCACCCCCTATTTATCCAAAGGAGGGAAGGGAGGATAAGCTGGTGACGGTAGACTTGCTAAGTCAAGAGGGTTGACAGGCCTAAGAGCTGAGGCATACAGACTATCCTTTCTTACAACTTTAGCATAATGAAAACGCAGGGAAAGACGGAATTGTCTATCTCTGCGTTTTTTAGTTTATACTACTCTTGTTTTCAATATAGGGGTGATTGCCCTCTTCCCGATATTCCCTTGTAGTGGAATAGGGGGGGTATCGCTCCTTGTGTCGATGATGAAACAGCATGCTCTACATTGTAAAGGTAGAGGCAGCCAGCTGTCAGACAGGCGAAAGATAACCATTAACTCTGATACCCCTTATTCTGTTTTAGCTTTTCATTGAGGTCTAATGCTCGTGAAGGAATAGGGAAGACAATAGTATGTCGGTCGGCTTCTGTTGCAGGTGCAGTACGTTGGTCGTAGGACTGATGGAAGCGATCAAAGCGGATGAGGTCGTTGCGGCGCCAGCCTTCCCACATCAGTTCCATAAGGCGTTCGGCCAAGATATTATCCAAGGTAGCTGTTCTGTAGCCCATTCCACTACGACTTCTGACGAGGTTAAGTTCCCTATCACCATTCTCTCCATTGCGTACTTCGGCCTCTGCCTTCATCAGTAACACATCAGCATAACGGAAGAGAACAATGTCGTTATCAGGGCTTTTACCATCGTTAAAGGCGGTACGGTCCACCTCATACTTAGCCATTCTTGCCCCTGCCGTCTTGATATATGGGCTGTTTGTGAGGGTTGGCTCTACTGCAAGTGGTACATAGACAAGCGGCTGACCATTCTCTAAACGGATGATATTCCCGTCTACACGAACCGTGTCAGAGTAGAGGTTGTAGGCGTAACGATTGTCTACATGGTTAGTTCCATAGCCGAAAGTCCTCACAGTTGAGACGGTTGCTGAGGCTCCATTCTCAGAGCTTGTACCAAAGGCACCGCCATGTGCGTAGTGACGAGAGCGGAACAGATACTGGAACTGACTCTTATAAAGGTGTTTGTCGAGCGGGATGATAAAGATATTCTCTGGTGAATCCTCATTGTGAACATAGAAGTTACTGAGATAGTCTGGTGCTAAGGTGAAGCCATCGGCAGTCACCTTATCACAGTAATACTTGCAGGCTTGCCATATATTCATCTGTTGACCGTCAACAGTAAAGTAAGTTTGCCTACCATCAGGACGCTGATTGTCGGTCCAATCGGCATCAGAGTAGACCTCACCATTAAGCATTAACTTAGCAAGGAGGAAGTTGGCAACAGAGCGTGTCACACGTCCATAATACACGCCAGCATGGTTGCTATGCCCTGTAGGGAGTAGGGGAGCGACCTCTTGCAGTTCCTTAACAATGAACTTATATACCTCAGGACGACTTGCCTGTTCAGCGTTTTCAGTATCTTCATTTACTGTTGTTACTAAGGGAATATTGCCGAACATGTCCATAAGATAATAGTAGTATAAGGCACGAATAGCCCTAACCTCTGCCTTATAAGTCTTATACTGTTCGTCAGTTAGCAGTTGTTTATGTCGTTCGATAGTAGAAAGTCCATCATTACTGAACACGATCACCTTATATAAATATTTCCATGTGTCGTAGAGCGGTTTGCTATCTTCGGCCCAGTTGTGTGTGTATAAGTCAATCCAAAAACCTCCGTCATACCAGTCACCACCACGAATAGGGATGATGGCCTCGTCGGTTGTGAACGTATTATAGTCGTACACACCCCGATAGGTACCTTGTAGTCCTTCACTGTCTTTGTCGCCGCCAATGTAATTATATAAGGTTGCAACAGCATTGACATACACGTCTTTGTCTGTAGTGTAGACTTGTTGCTCGTCAAGTCGGTCTTTGCTGTTTTCGTCCAAACAGCCCGTAAGGGAGATGAGGGCCATGAACAGGAGTGGTCGAAGTAGGTATTTCATACTTGATAGTTGTTTATGTTGCGTTAAAGTACTTAGAACTTAATGCTCACACCGATAGAGTAGGTACGATAAGGAGGGTAGGTTCGCTTGTCGTCAATACCTAAGGTGTTGTCTACTACATAGCTGTTGATGATTGGTGTTAAGCCACTGTAGCCTGTGATAGTAGCAAGGTTGTTGATGCTAAAAGACATGCGTAGAGAATTGATATACTTGTTTTTAACGGGTGTGTTCCAGCCTATCGTGAGATAATCAAAGTTCAGGTAATCACCGCGTTCCAGCCAGTAGTCAGTCACATTCTGGTCTACAATGTTCCGTGAAGGAGCTTCTGCAAGCACGTTATAGTCAGGGAAATTCGACATGTTCATAAACGACAGTGCCGTACCATTAAATATCTTATGTCCGAAAGCACCGTTCATTTGTAGAGAGATGTCGAAGTCTTTGTATCTGAAACTTATATTAGAACCCAGCGTCATCTTAGGTGTTGCCTGTCCTGCAATATACCGATCACCATGGTCGCTGAGGTCGATTACGTTGTCATTGTTTAAGTCGGCAATGTCATACTTGTAGTGTCCATGTCCGTTGTCAACAATTCCTTTGCAGTGAGGAAGATAGAAAACGCCTAAGGGTTGACCTACTATCTGATAAAGAATATCACTATATCCACCATGGAAACCAGCACCATTCATACCACCGATAGGGGTTATTTCTGATGCAGTCATCTGTCTTCCATTATGTTTACCATTGAGTGACAGGAGTCTATTCCGTTGCCATGCCATATTGATATTGACGTTGAGCTCCATGTCTTTCTTTGATATAGGAACAAGGCCAATACCCACTTCAAAACCGCTGTTAGACATAGATCCGATATTTGCTAATAGCTTGTCAAAGGCGAAGGTAGGTACTGGTACGTCGTATTCATAGAGCATATCTGTTGTCTTGGAATAGTAGTACTCTGCCGTAAGAAGGAGTCGGTTGTTGAACAAACCAAGGTCGGTACCGATATTGAAAGTGCTGCGTGTCTCCCAACGTAAGTCTGGATTACTATTACGCAAGGTACCCATTGTCACAGTAGGTGTACCGTTGTATGGCACTAAACCTACTGGGATATACTGTCTTAAAGTAAGATAAGAACTAATGCCACCAAGGTTTCCTGACCTACCATAGCCCGTTCGGAGGTTCAATAGACTAATGGTATTGCAGTTACGAAGGAACCTTTCCTTCTTTAAATCCCAGCTTGCTGAGATAGAAGGGAAGATACCCCAGGTATGATCTTTGCCTACCATTGACGAACCATCAGCACGTGTTGTCAGGTTAAGGGTGTATCTGTCGAGTAGCGTATAGGATAGAGTACCCATAAAAGAGGTAAGACTTGGGTCGGCATAGCTGCTTCCTGTTCCTCCGTACGGGCGGTCAGAGCCTGCTGCAAGATTGTCATAACCAAAGTTGTTGTTGGTCAATCCCTTTACTTGAGTCCAAAAGGCAGCTACCTTTCTCTTCTGATATTCAGCGAGGAGGGTGGCTGACAAGGCATTTGCACCCCAATGGTTCTTCCAGTCAAGAGAGATGTTTCCTAACATATCTTCGGTCTTTCGCTCTCCTCTATACGCCAATCCCTGTGCCCAAACCCACGTAGGAGCAAACTTACCATTCTCTGTTGAGGTGTAAGAATAGGAACCTAAGGCCGCTAATTGTAGGTTATGTGCTAACTGCAAAGATAATTGCAGGTGAGAATTGAACGTGAGATTCTTCTCATCATTACGCTCAAACAGCAGTGGTTCTGTTGGTCCTATCTGTGAAGCATTACCGTTCCTCTGCCATCCTGTTCCTACCTTATGGAAGGGGAGGGTAGGGTTCATAGCAGCGGTAGAGTAGGATAATGCTTGTATATCAAATATCTTATCGTCTTGTTGAGAAGAGCCGAACACACCGAAGTCTATCTTTAGCTTCTCATCAAAAGCAAGCTGTGAGATATCCAACTTAGCCACGAAGTTATTGTAGTTCTTGTCCTTAATGACCGTTTGTCCACGTACATAGCCTAATGAGGCACGATAGTTAGACTTGTCACTACCCCCACTAAAAGCAACGTGATGCGAGTTTACGAAGCCTGTTCGTACTATTTCCTTTTGGAAATCGGTATCATAACCCTTGTCAACATAGTCTAATCCCAATGCTTTAGCCGCACTTATGTACTCTGCAGCATTAAGCATTCGAAGGCGTTTGTACACTACATCGAAGCCTGCAGTCCCATCATAATAGATTTGAAACTTACCGCCATTACCACGTTTCGTCTTTACTTCGATAACACCCGCTGCTCCTCTTGAACCATACTTAGATGTTTCAGAGGCATTCTTTAGGATAGTAAAGCTTTCTATATCAGCCGGGTAGATAGTGGAAAGAGTAGCTAAATCAGACGAGACACCATCTATGAGGACCAGAGGGTCGTTGCCTCCTGTAAGCGAAGTGGTACCACGAACGCGCACACTGGTCAACATTGCCATTCGATCCTGTCCACTTGTTACGACATTCACACCAACGGCTTGTCCAGAGAGGGCGCTGATGGCTGAGTTTACCAAACCTTTATTCATCTGTTTCTCACCTACCTTTGCCATAGAACCGACAATAGGAAGGGTGTCATTGACGATAAATAATGGCTGCTTATGTTTGTGAGTAATTGCCTTATGTCTGCTCTGTGCATTTGCTACAGTGGTAGAACTAATCATCAAAAGGCAACAAACAATTGAGCGGTTTAGGGAGTGTTGTCTGGCCATATTAGGATACAATAAATGTTATTTATACTGATTATCTATGCAAATATACGTGTTTTTCGGGATATAAGTCGACGATTACAGTTTTTTTTGTTAATTTTGTTGTGTTATCCTTATATATGCTCTTTGTGTGAGTTAAGGAACTTTAAGATAGAAACCTAAATAGTTATCAATATGGAAAAGTTATTTCTAACAGCATTACTGATGGGTATGTCTGTTACTGGTGTTCGTGCGCAGAATACTGTTCAAGCGCCAACTTTCACCGAGTGGCATGACCTTCAAGTAAATGCTGTCAATCGTTTTGCAACGCATACGGACTTTTTTGCTTTCGCACTAGTGGCGGATGTGCATGGAACAAAGTTAGATAGGAAGAAATCGGCTAATTACCTTTCACTCGATGGGGACTGGAAGTTCAATTGGGTTGAGAATGCTGATCAGCGTCCAACAGACTTCTTTCGTACGGATTTCGACGATTCTCAGTGGACGACCTTCCCTGTTCCTGGTATCTGGGAGATGAATGGCTATGGTGATCCTGTCTATGTTAACATCGGTTTTGCATGGCGAGGTAATTTCAAGAATAACCCTCCCGAGGTTCCTATCAAGGAGAATCACGTAGGGTCTTATCGTCGTACTCTTCGTCTACCAGACAACTGGGATGGCAAACAAGTTATTGCTCATTTTGGTTCAGTGACGTCTTGTATATATCTGTGGGTGAATGGTAAGTTCGTTGGTTATAGTGAAGACTCTAAGATAGGGCCAGAGTTTGACGTGACGAAGTATCTTAAGAAGGGTGAAAACCAGTTTGCTTTCCAAGTGTTCCGATGGTCGGATGGCAGTTATTGTGAGGACCAAGACTTCTGGAGACTCAGTGGCGTTGCACGTGAGAGTTATCTCTATGCACGTGATGCTAAGCAGCATTTGAAAGATATCCGTGTAACGCCTGACCTCGTAAATGATTACAAGGACGGTACGCTCAGCGTCAATCTCCAGTTAGCGGGTAATACAAAGGCTTTCTTAATCTTGGAAGATGCGGATAATAATCTTACTGCCAAGGATGTTGTTACACCTGATAAGGCAGGACAGGCTACGGCTTTTATGGAACTCAGAAACCCAGAGAAGTGGACTGCTGAAACTCCTTATCTCTACAATCTCTATGTTTATGTAGAGGATACCAAGACTGGTAAGGCTATTGAGATAATCCCTCTAAAGGTTGGTTTCCGTAAGGTTGAGATTAAGAACTCGCAGGTGTTGGTGAATGGTCAGCCTGTTCTCTTCAAGGGAGTCAACCGTCATGAGATGGACCCAGACGGAGGCTATGTTGTTACACGTGAGCGAATGCTTCAAGATATCAAGCTGATGAAGCGGTTGAACGTCAATGCCGTGCGCACATGTCACTATCCTGACGACCCTATATGGTACGACCTTTGCGACGAGTATGGCCTCTACGTCGTTGCTGAAGCTAATCAGGAGAGTCATGGCTTTGGTTATAATAAGGATGCAGTGTCTGGTAGTCCACTCTTTGCAAAGCAGATTATGGAACGTAACCAGCATAATGTTGGGACAAAGTTTAATCATACAAGTATCATATTTTGGAGTTTAGGTAACGAAACTTGCTACAGTAAGAACTTCGATGCGGCGTACGATTGGATTAAGTCGCAGGACAAGAGCCGTCCTGTACAGTATGAACGTGCAGAGCTGAATGGCTATGCTACGGATATCTTCTGTCCGATGTACTATCCTCCAAAGGCTTGTGAGGAGTATTCAAAGGATGATAAATACACCCGACCACTTATCCAATGCGAGTATAACCACACCATGGGTAACTCTGGAGGAAACTTGAAAGAATACTGGGACCTCGTCCGTAAGTATCCAAAGTTCCAAGGTGGATTTGATTGGGACTTTGTTGATCAGGGCTTACACCGCAACCCTAAGTTCAATGCTGCTCGTAGGTTGGAGGATTATGAACGGGCGGCTGATGCAGTAGATGCGAAGACTGAGTACACATACGGGGGTGATTATAATAAGACGGACCCATCGGACAATAACTTCAACTGCAATGGTATGATTGGTCCTGACCGTCAGCTTAATCCACATGCGTACGAGGTTGCCTACGAGTATCAGAATATATGGGTGCATCCTGTCGACCTTAAACATGGAAAGATAGCTGTTTATAATGAATATTTCTTCCGTGATCTTAGCAACTATCGCATGGAATGGAGTCTTGTCAACGATGGTAAGACAGTAGAGAAGGGTACGATTGAACAGCTGAAGGTCGCACCGCAGCAGACTGTTGAATACACTTTGCCTATCACAGGTAAGGAGTTTGATGGCGAAGTTCTATTGAATGTCGACTTTAAGTTAAAGTCGGCTGAACCATTAATGGCTGCTGGTCAGACTGTTGCTGAGATGCAAATGGAGGTGCAGCCTTGGCAACCTATGCCAAAGATGGAGCCTGTTGCAAAGAGTAAGGTGAAGGTTACAGATAACGTGAAAGCGGGTTTTGTAGACTTTGCAGGTAATAACTTTAACATTGTCTTCGACCGTAAGACTGGCTTCCTCAGTAGTTATCAAGTTGATGGGCGTAACTTCTTGGGTGAAGGCGGTAGTCTGAAGCCTAATTTCTGGCGTGCTATGACAGACAATGACATGGGAACGAACTTCCAAAACCGCCTGTCTGTGTGGAAGAACCCTAACATGACTCTTAGGTCATTAGAGGTCGATAAGAAGATGAATCGCCTCACTGCTGTCTATGATATGCCACAGGTTGAGGGCCAGTTATGCCTTGTCTATCATGTAGCAACGGATGGTGCACTCCATGTAAGTATGGATATGGAGTTGAAGGAAGGCAGCAAAGCACCTCAACTTCCTCGTTTCGGAGTGTTGATGCAGTTGCCTTATAATATGGATAGGTCGGTATTCTATGGTCGTGGACCTATCGAGAACTATGCTGATCGTAAGCTTTCTCAGCGCATCGGGATATATGAGCAGACTGCTGACAAGCAATTCTATCCTTACATTCGACCACAGGAAACGGGTACGAAAAGCGATATTCGCTGGTGGCAACAGACTGATAACGGTGGTCATGGGTTCCGTGTACTGTTTGATGAGGCTGCTTTCTCTGCCAGCGCATTACACTATAATATCTCTGACCTTGATGAAGGACGTGAGAAACATCAGCGACATAGCTATCAGGTGCCACTCTCTAAGTACACTAATCTTACTTTAGATGCTGCAATGATGGGTGTGGGTGGTATTGACAGCTGGGGTGCTGAACCATTAAAGAAGTATCAGTTGCCAGCTGAAAACCGTGCTATGCACTTCTGGATTGTACCAGTTTACTAAGCTGATAGGCATATTTTATAATACAGAAAACGCCTTTGCGGGACTCCTGCAAAGGCGTTTTTGTATTATTTCAGTAGGGTGTACATCCCCCATGGGGTAGTTGTTTCTAATTTTTTTTCATGAAGAAAAATATTTTTCTTCATGAAAAAAAATATTTCTTGTCGTGAAAATAATTCTTTCTTGTCGTGAAAATAATTCGGATAAGGGACTCTATGAGACTTTTATTTGAGTCGTTTCATCTTCTCAATCATCGTTGTATAGACCTCTTTCGACACTTGTTTGCCCCGTAAAGAACGCACGCATGGCATGTTGTGGAAGTACTCGTCTTGTGATTGATACCATGCGTAATGAACTATCTCATGCATGCGAGCAAGAGAGAGCGACAATTTCCTTGCGAAAGAGGGGTTGACGGAAGAAAGGAAATATTTGCCATCTTTCATCTCTAACGCTAATATGAGAAAGTTCTTGGATTGTTGTGCTATGCGAGGTTGGAGGTTGCGTGTGCGCACGGAGATGGTGATGTGTCTGCCGAAAGTACGGTTTATCTTGTCCATCATACCCCGGAAGACAATGCCATGTGGAGCGGTGTCTTTCAGACCTGTGTAGGCGATGGTGTAGTGTATCATCTCGTGAATGAGCACATCGTCTATCTCCTCCTTCGTTAACTGATAATAGTTAGAGACGGAAATACAATAGTCATAATACGTCGTACGCCCTAAGCTCATCTTTCTTTTGCATGCCATCTGTCCCAATCGAGTCTTAGCATACGACCACTTTAGCTTTGGTACGGGTAGTTTACCACCAAAGATGAGGGCATTGTAATAGTCGAAAGCTTGTCGAAGACAATCTACTATGGGTGTTGTGTTCATTGTCAGAATATGATGAGGTTATAAACACGATAGGGACAGACGGCTTTGTCTGTCCCTATACGTCTGTTATATCATTATTAATCAGTGTTGAATCCAGAAGGTCAGCGTGTAGAGATACACGACAGCTGCTGGTATTGCTAAGAGAGAAGAGTCGAAACGGTCGAGCATTCCACCATGTCCTGGTAAGATGTTACCGCTATCCTTAACACCGAGTGTACGTTTAAGAAGACTCTCTACAAGGTCGCCCCACGTCCCGAAGAATACGACGACGAGTCCAAGACCTACCCATGCAGGAATACTTAGCACGTGAGGTGTACCACTGTTGTTGGCGAAGTAGCCAATGACACCAGCCACAATCAGAACGAGAATACCGCCACCGATACTTCCTTCCCAGCTCTTTTTAGGACTGATACGTGGGAAGAGTTTATGCTTGCCAAAGAGCGATCCACATACGTAAGCGCCTGTGTCGTTGGTCCAAAGGAAGATGAAGATACTCAACGGAAGGAGGAAGTCAAAAGTTATCTGGCCCGGTCCTACCTGTTGAAAAGCCAATACGTTAATCAAAGAGAAAGGCAGTACGATGTACATCTGGCCTAACATCGTGTATGCCCAACTGTTGACAGGGTTCTCATTCTTCAAGTAGAGTTCTGAAATAAACATGTAGATGATGGTCAGAACATAGGGTACAAAGACGATGAAACCTTCAATGGGTGTCACACATAGCCCTGCAACCGACAGAAAGAAATAGACACCTGCGATGGTTGATATAAACCGGTTTACCTTTACTCCTTTGATGTTGTTCACCAGTCCAGTGTATTCCCATACGGAAAGGCCCGTGATGAGTGCGAAAAGAGCAATCAGTCCGTGAGGGTGAAGGATACCTAACACCATCGCAACAACGAAGAACACACCCGTTATAGCCCTTATAATCAAGTTCTTTAGTTTATCACTCATAACTGTATAGATGTTTATAAGTCACTGGCTTTGTCGTTTTCTTCCTTTGCCTTCATTGCTTCGTGCTCTGCTTGAGCTTGCTTAACCTCTTCTGGCATATCCTCTAATTTAGGCTGAGAGTTCTCCTCCTGGTGGAGTAACTCATCTGTGCGACTTACCCATGGACGCTTTCCGAAGATTTCTTCAACGTCTTCTGCCATGATAACCTCACGTTCAACAAGAAGTTGTGCCAGGCGGTTATGACCCTCTTTATGCTCTGAGAGGATTTGCTTTGCACGTGCATACTGTCCGTTAACCATCTTCAGTACTTCTTCATCGATGGTCTTAGCCGTCGTGTCAGAGTATGGCTTCTGGAAGTTGTATTCGTCATTATTATAATAACAGATGTTTGGCAACTTGTCACTCATACCTGCATAAGCTATCATACCGTATGCACTCTTAGTGGCACGCTCGAGGTCGTTTATCGCTCCTGTGGATATATGACCAGTGAAGAGTTCCTCTGCTGCACGTCCACCCAGCAATGAACACATCTCGTCGAGCATCTGTTCCTTGGTGGTGATAGGGCGTTCCTCTGGTAAATACCATGCTGCACCGAGTGCCTGTCCACGTGGTACGATGCTCACCTTAACCAATGGGTTGGCATGTTCACAGAACCAACTAATCGTTGCATGACCAGCCTCATGGAGTGCGATGGTGCGCTTCTCGGCAGCTGTCAGTATCTTTGTCTTCTTCTCAAGACCACCGATGATACGATCGACAGCGTCAAGGAAATCCTGCTTTGTTACCTCTTTACTATCATGACGGGCTGCGATAAGTGCAGCTTCGTTACATACGTTAGCGATATCAGCACCTGAGAAACCTGGTGTCTGACGTGCGAGAAGGTCTATGTCGAGGTTCTTCTCTAACTTTAGGTTACGCATGTGAACAAGGAAAATCTCCTTGCGTTCAGGCAAGTCGGGTAGGTCAACGTGTATCTGACGGTCGAAACGTCCGGCACGAAGGAGGGCTTTGTCGAGCATGTCTACACGGTTGGTTGCTGCAAGAACGATAACACCTGAGTTCGTTCCGAAGCCGTCCATCTCTGTCAGAAGGGCGTTGAGTGTGTTCTCACGCTCATCGTTTCCTCCCATTGCTGGGTTCTTTGAACGCGCACGACCCACGGCATCAATCTCGTCAATAAAGATGATACAAGGTGACTTCTCCTTAGCTTGATGGAATACATCACGAACTCGACTGGCACCGACACCGACAAACATTTCAACGAAATCAGAACCACTCATAGAGAAGAAAGGTACTCCTGCTTCGCCTGCAACGGCCTTTGCCAAGAGCGTCTTACCCGTTCCCGGAGGTCCAACAAGCAGTGCTCCCTTAGGTATCTTACCGCCTAAGTCGGTGTATTTCTTAGGGTTCTTCAAGAACTCAACAATCTCTTCTACCTCCTGTTTAGCACCCGTCTGGCCCGCAACATCCTTGAAGGTGATGCCCATCTCATTGGCCTTTTCATAAAGCTTAGCCTTAGACTTGCCAACACTGAAGACACTACCGCCTCCGCTGCCACCTCCGCCCATGCGGCGCATGAGGAAATACCAGATACCAAAGAAGAATATCCATGGTGCGATAGAACCAAGAATATCAAGGATGGTATTGCTTGATTTGTTCTCATAACTATAGCTTGCAATCTTTTTTTGGGCTACAGCTTGATCGAGGAAAGTCTCAACTTTGTCAACAGACCCAATCTCTACGTTTACGTATGGGGCTGTTCCTACTTCTTTTGTGCCTTTCTTGAAGATGTCACGGATGTGGTTTGGGCTAACATACATGCGTAGGGTGTTGTCGTTCCTATTGATAACGACTTTCGTACCATAGCCTTTTGCAACATATTGCTTAAAGGTGGTATAATCCTTATCTACACCTGCACTTGACGGAAATATTCCATTTCCTCCCGCAAAGAACACTACTCCGAGGGCAATGATAACGAATATGTAAAGCCAATTCATATTGAATTTTGGCATATTCGGCTTGTTGTTCGGTTTTGAATTGTCCATTTTGAAGTTTTAATTTTGATATAACAAGGTTGATTACCGGGTTACTTTATCAGTCTAAATCAGGCAGAGTAATCAACTTGGCATCCTCCCAGAGGTGTTCTATATCATAGAAAGCACGTGTCTCTGGGGTAAAGATATGGACGATGACGTCCGCATAATCTATTGCAACCCACTGTGCATTACCGAGTCCAACACAGTTGATTGGCTTCTCACCGACGGCTTCACGAACATAGTCGCTCACCGATCCTGCAATAGATTCTACCTGTTGAGTGGAGTTACCCTGGCATATTACGAAATAGCGACAGATAGTACCATCAATCTCTGATAGGTCTGCAATAACTATGCCATGTCCTTTCTTATCTTGAATTCCTTTTGTTATAAGTTCTACTAATTTCTTTGTTTCTTCCATTAAGTTACATTATTATATGAGATGCAAAGGTAGCGTAAAAGGAATGAAGCACAAAATAAATTTTGTTTTATTTAGCAATTTGTTACCATTTGACGAAGTTGTCCACTTTAACCAACGTAGAACTCCATTAAAGAACAAATTTATCTCTTTTATTAAAAAAAGTCGTTAGAAGTTTTGGTAGTTAAAGAAAAAGTGCTAACTTTGCACTCGCAATTCGGAAATGAGTTGCTTAGTTATTGGGATATGGTGTAATGGTAACACTACAGATTCTGGTCCTGTCATTCCTGGTTCGAGTCCGGGTATCCCAACAAAGATGAGAGAGTTGAGTATTCAGCTCTCTTTTTTCATTTCATAAAGTATTTATCTTCTTACACAGTAGGGTATGAAAAAGTTTATTGCAGCCATTTTGGCAGTATTTGGAATAGGTATGGGTGCATCAGCACAAAGTGCGTACAAGAATGTTGATGTAAATGGTTTTGAACAGTTGATTAAGTCTGATTCTGTTCAGTTGGTGGATGTTCGCAGACTTAATGAGTATAAGGAAGGACATATTCCAGGCTCACTACATATCGACGTATTGGACTCTACATTTCTAACGAAGGCTCTTGCTACGCTTGACAAGCATCGTGCTTGTGCGGTTTATTGTCGTTCGGGGAAGCGTTCGGCTATGGCTGCTTCTCTTCTTAGCAAGGAAGGCTTTAAAGTAACTAACCTTTTAGGGGGTATCATAGCATGGAATGAGGCAAAGAAGAAGACGGTTAAGGAGTGACGAAACCATCTTTTAGATTAGATTCTATGTGTGACAGATACTCCTGTCATCTGTCTTTTTGAGTAAAGAAAAGTCTGTTCTCGATTTTTTTTCATGAAGAAAAATATTTTTTTTCATGAAGATAAATATTTCTTTTCACGATAAAAAATATTTCTTCTCATGAAGGTAAAATCGATAATGAAGCTTTGTTGGGAGTGGAGCTGTGGATGAAAGAGAACAAAGAAAGGGGCAATCCTGTGTGGAATTGCCCCTTTCTTAGTTTCTATTTTACCCTTCCCTCCGTCCTTTATTACCATGGACGAGCCTGGTAAGGATGTTATGTTTTATTTGTTTTCAGCATCAATTGCCTTAATCTTCTGCTTCACCTCTTCCATATCGTCTTTGAGTTTCTGAATACGACGGTTCATCTCATCAATAAGGCTATTGCCCTTCTTTGAACTAATATTGAGGAACCCAAGATTGTTCTCGTAGGTGTTTATCTCCTGTTTCAGTTGTTCGAAGCGTCTGAGGAGACGGCCGCGCTCGTTGTCAAGAGCATCTGCACCACGGTCTGCAACCTTCTTCAGATTGTTACGGAAGTTGTCAACACGCTTGCGAGCGGCAGAGATATGGAGGTCCTTATATATCTTGTCCAATACCTCATGATACTCTTTATAAAGCTTGTCTTTCTCCTTGTAAGGTACGTGCCCCACCTTATTATATTGCTCAGTCAGCTCTTGAACCTTCTCGTGCAAACCTTCCTCGGCCTTTTCTGCGTGTTCCTTCAATTGCTTGATGATGTCACGTTTCTTGTTCAGGTTCTCATGCTCCTCATTACGAGAGTCTGCATGGACAGCGTTACGAGCCTCAAAGAAATGGTTACAAGCAGCCAAGAAATCGTTCCATAGCTGGTCACCAATCTTCTTAGGAACCATACCAATGGTCTTCCACTCCTTCTGTAATGCAATGAGTTTGTCTGATGTTGCTTTCCAGTCAGTAGAGTCACTTAATGCCTTTGCCTTCTCAACAAGTGCCTTCTTCTTCTCTGCGTTCTCAGCAAACTGCTCTTTAAGCTGCTTGAAGAATTCGCCTTTACGGCCGAAGAAATCGTCACATGCAGCACGAAAACGCTCAAAGATCTTAACGTTCATCTTCTGTGGAGCAAAGCCGATAGTCTTCCATTCTTGCTGAATAGCTATTATCTCCTTTGTACGTTTCTCCCAATCAGCAGAGGTCTTATTCTCCTGTTTAGCGATATCCTCAACCTTTTCGCAGAGTGCAGTCTTCTTTGTTAGATTCTCTTCCTCATGGTTGCGAAGTGTCTCGAAATGCTGTTGATGGCGTTTGTTGATAACAGTACTTGCAGCCTTAAAGCGTGTCCAAATCTGTTCACGAAGCTCTTTTGCCACAGGACCAGTCTCTCGGTATTCCTGATGAAGCTCCTGTAACTGATGGAAAGCACTGATGATATCTGTTTCGTCAGCTAACTTTTCTGCAGCCTCACACAGTTTTGTCTTCTTCTCAAGATTCTTTTTGAAATCGTATTCTCGTGCCTCACGGTTGAGGTTTAACAAGTCGTAGAACTGTTCAACATAGAGTTGATAGTTACGCCAAAGCTCGTTAGCCTTTTCAGCAGGGACAAGTTTGATTTCTTTCCACTCCTGTTGTAGCTTCTTGAGCTTGTCGAAGTTCTTGTTAGCCTCATCTGGAGTAGTAGCCATCGCCTTAATCTGCTCAATGATAGACTCTTTCTTCTTCAGATTTTGCTGTTTCTCTTCTTCAAGTGCAAGGAACGCTTTCTGGCGTTTTTCTTTGATAATGGTCATCTCCGCCTTAAAGACTTCTTCGTCCTCATCAGGTAGTACCTGATATTTCTCAGGGTCTCCGCCATTGTTGAGATATTCCTTTTGTTGTGCTTCGCGCTCGGCAAAGTGCAACTTATAGAATACCGTTTTAAGGTGTTCCACTTCAGCTTTTTCAGGTGTTTCGTCACTGTCGACGATAGCCTTTAGACGCTCTATGATTTCCTTTTTTGAACTATACGCCTTTGCAGCAGGGTTTGTCTCCTCGCTTTCAGGCTGTGTTTCAACTGGCTGTTTGAGGTCTTCTGCTGCTTTAGTATTAGTTTCCTGTGCTTCTTCAGAATTATCTTTTGAGGCGTTAGTTACAACTTCTTCAGACAGCTTAACTTCTTCTGCACCCTGCTTCAGGGTATTTTCTTGAGAGTCCATCATTTCACTTTTTGTTTGTGATTTGGGTTTTTCCACATTCAAGGTTTCAGACCATTGCAAAGATGCCGGTAGTCTTCTACCATATAACATATCATTTGCAAACTTAGACAAAAAGTTTGAAAATACCTAATTTTAAGTTGTTTTTTTTTATTTCTCTGCTCTAAAGCAATCGTTTATGGCGTAGGAACCACCATGAAGCAACGGAAACAACGACTGATAAGAGCATTGCTACAGGGAATCCCCAAGGGTTTGTTTCCATTCCGTTGACGAGGTTCATACCGAAGAGAGAGGATATTAGCGTTGGCAACATCATGACAATAGACACCGAGGTGAGCGTACGCATCACGGTGTTCATGTTGTTGTTGATAATACTTGAGTAGGTATCCATTGTTGACTCAAGGATGTCTGAATAGATACTTGTCGTTTCTCGTGCCTGTGACATCTCAATGTTTACGTCTTCAATGAGGTCGGCATCCAACTCGTCTATCTGCAGTTTGAACTTCAACTTAGCCAGGAGGTTCTCGTTACCACGGATAGATGTGATGAAGTAAGTGAGCGAATCCTGTAGTCTACTTAGTCCGATAAGGCTCTCATTATCCACTCCTCTATCCAAGTTGTGTTTTGCCTTCTCAATCAAAGTACTGATTTGCTTCAGTCGTTTAAGGTACCATACGGCAGAAGAGAGGAAGAGACGGAAGATAAGGTCTACATAGTCGGTGAAGCCTTCATTCCTTTTTTGCTGATAGCTGACGAAGTCGAGCATCATATTCGTCTCAAAGTTACAAACCGTGATGGTCACATCTCTTTTATGAATGATACCCAATGGCACTGTAGTATAAGGTGTTCGTGAGCGTATCTCCTTCACGTATGGTATACGAAGGATAATCAGCATCCATCCATCATCATATTCATAGCGAGCTCGCTCATCGGTATCGCTGATATCCGATAAGAAATAGTCTGGAATATGAAAGGTGTCTTCGAGTTCTTGTTGGTCTTGTTCTGTTGGGCAAGTAACCTGAATCCAGCAGTTTGGCTGCCATTCTTTAATGGTATTCAGGGTTCCGTTAATGTTCCAATATGTCTTCATTAGCTAATCTCCATAGTTAAATAATAGGGTGGGGATTAGCAACTTCTTGTTGTAATCCTCACGTCTACGAATTGTAATTCTCCGCGTGATAATCGTCCATTTATAATCTACGTATTGGTTTTGTGAGTGCAAAATTAGACAAAAAAATCGGTTGTGGCAAACAAAAGATTAAGTTTTTCATTGTATAGCAAGGGCTGAATAGGTTTCATGAGAGAAAAGATGCCGAATGGTTGTGGGGGTATATTGCTTGTGTGACTATTATCGTGTATTATATATAAAAAGGTGTATTCTCAGCATCAATAGTATGATAAGAGACGCTATCTCTTTGTTTTATATTCCTGCTTTACGTTGGTTAATAGATTGTTAAGGGATGGTTTTGTTCTGAATAGGACTATCTGGGCAATATTGATAATCTTCTTGACTAATTTCTTAGCCCCTTGTCAAGAGGAGTGGGGATACCCCGCACGTGTTGTGCGGAGCTTGTATACCAATGTTATATATTGTCAGAAGGGGGATAATCTTATGTGTTTAACTTATTCATTTGGTGTGCTAAGGCTTTTATCTCAGCCCTTGCAGGTTTCCCTGTACCTGTTTTGGGGAGGGAGGGAACGTGGAAGACGAAGCGAGGCTGCCAGAATTTGGGGAGATGTCGTTGGCAGAGTGCTTTAATCTCATTGGTATTGTCTTGTGTTGAGAGCAAGACAACAGCTTCTCCAAAACGCTCATCTGGACAACAGGTTATGGCAAAGTCGGCTGTTAGATAGGGTTTTAGACGCTGTTCCACTTCCTCAATTTGAATCTTGATGCCGCCCGAGTCAATTACATTATCTTTCCTTCCGAGGATACGAAAACAAGGAGTTTTAGTGTTATCTTCTGTTGTGAAGGGGCTAATCTCAGCCCTGTCGTTGGTTACCAATGGATGTGAACATACAGCAGGGGCGTCAATGACAAGACAACCTTCCTCGTTGAGCCACACAGTCACACCCTCGAAAGGCTTATACCATTCGCTCGCATTGGGTCCGTTTAGGCGTCGTAGGGCTATGTGAGAGAGTGTTTCTGTCATACCGTATGTGATCCATACTGCATTAGGGAAGTCGAGTAGGGCCGCTGATAGTTTGTCGTCAATAGCACCACCACCTATTATTAGGTGGCGTATATGGCGTAATCTCTCACATTCTTTAGGTACTTGTAGGGAGTTATAAACCTGTAATGGTACCATAGCAGCAAAGGTTATCTCTTCGTCAGGGAGGTCTGCTTCTGCCAAGGAAGCATCAGATAGGGGATGTCCGGATGGTGTGACACTCAACAAACGCAGGTTGCGTTCGATACACCTTACCACTACCATTTTTCCCGCAATGTAGTCGAGTGGCATACAGAGTAAGGCTGTGTCGCCTGCTTTCAAGCCAAGGAAATCGCAGGTGATACGGGCTGAGTTGAGCATACGTTGCTTCTCCACCCACAGCGGTTTAGGCTTACCTGTAGAGCCACTGGTGTGTACAAGGAGTTGTGGACAGTCATTCTGCCATTCTGAAAGAAAGTCTTGTAGTGTCATTTTTGCTGTTTTTTGTGCTATTGGGCCAATGGGGCTAATAAGCCTAATAGGGCTAATAATAACTATCTTGTTCGTTATTTGTGCTATTGGCCTAATTAGCCTAATAGGGCTAATAATAACTATCTTAATCGCTGATCCATAGCTGATCGCGCCTTATCTCTAATGGCATTGGGATATTGTCAGTGAAGAGTTGTCCCGTACCTAATCCCTGTGGGGTGGTGATATTCGACCCATAGATATCTGCGGTTAGTTGTGCGATAGCATTCAGTCCGATGTTACTCTCAAGTGCTGAGGTTATCCATGAGCCGATGTTACGTTCCTTTGCCATTGTGATCCACTCCCTTGTACCCGTCATTCCCCCATGTAGACTCGGTTTGAGGATGATGTATTGTGGGCGGATTGTGTCGAGTAATAATGCTTTCTCGGCAGGGTCATTGGCCCCTATTAGTTCCTCATCGAGGGCTATCGGTAGCGGAGAATCAGCACACAAGCGTGCCATCTCCTGCCATTGATGCTGTCGGATAGGCTGTTCGATGGAATGAATGTCATATTGTGCCAGTGCTTCCAACCGTTGCATGGCCTCCTCAGGGGCAAAGGCTCCATTTGCATCAACACGTAGTTCGACCCGATCACGTGTGAAGGTCTGACGGATATGACGTATGAGTTCGATTTCTTTCTTGAAGTCTATTGCTCCTATCTTGAGCTTCACACACCGGAAGCCAGCCGTGAGTTTTGCTTCTAACCGCTGAAACATCTCGTCGAAGGACCCCATCCAAACGAGTCCGTTGATGGTGATTCCCTCTTCTCCTCGGCCAAACGACGTATTGAAGAGGTTGATACTTCCCTTGGCATCCAGCTGTGCCTTAGCCGTTTCCAACCCAAAGAGCATAGAGGGATAAGGCCGCATAGCATCAATGTCTATCCTCCCTGTACGACAAAAGTCCTCACAGAAGGTATGTAGTCTCTGCTCATATTGTTCGTCAGACATGGCGTCGCACGACAGGTCGGGGAGTGTTGCACATTCCCCTACACCCACAACTCCCGGTTGATTGGTGTCAGATAGTGTGACATAATAGCTTTTCCTCGTTGTGTAAACACCCCGTGAGGTACCTGCAGGGACGTGGAAATGGAGGGTGCGTGAGGTGATATTTATCTTGTACATAGTATAATCATTATTGCTTGTTTCGATATTCAATTCTTGCTCTTGTCATTTGCTCACGTATACCACCATGTTTAAGGAAATCCTCTTTGATGTAGTCTAAATATCTTCTAAGTATTACGTCTTCTTGATGAATCAGTGTGATGGCAATGTTCGCAATGGTTTCGTCGGTGCGTATCTGAATGGCATTTCGATAAAAAGAAGAGTCATTATGCTTGGCACATACGCGTCGAGCGATGATAGCATTCTTATCGTTTACATTCCATTTAGCAAGATCTCGGACACGAAGATAGTCTTCATAATCAATTAATAGTTCCTGTAGACTGGCGCGTGCAACGTTTACCAACTTTATTTCAGTTTCTGCAGAAGTCGTTGAGGCAGCACATCCTTCTGCAATGTTCTGCTTTCCCGAGCGAGCAGCTTGTACCATCTGGTCTATTGTCCTGTCGTTTCTTTCCAGAAAGTGGTGGGCAAAGTAGTAGGTGATATCGTATATACACTCAGCCTTCTGATAAGCTATTAGGTTTCGATAGTTGCCTTTTTGTGGCAAGAAAGGTGTTTCCATGATTGTTTCAATAGGATGTTGATAATAATAATTCTGTAAGGGTTATTGGCCTTATAGGGCTTATAGGCCTAATAGAGCAACAATTCTACAGTTCTTATTTATTAAAGGCAATATTGGCCTCATTGGTCTAATAAGGCCAATGAGGCTATAACCAATTATGGGAACTGCGGATACTTGTCAAAATCGGGCTTGCGCTTTTCAAGGAAGGCCTTGCCACCTTCCTGTGCCTCATCAAGTGTGTAGTAGAGCATGGTGGCGTCACCTGCAAGCTCCTGAATACCTGCCTGACCATCGAGTTCGGCGTTGAAGCCTGCCTTCATCATACGGAGGGCCAGTGGAGAACGCTCTATCATTGTCTCTGCCCATTCTATACACTCGTCTTCGAGATGGTCGAAAGGTACTACCTTATTGACTAGTCCCATGCGTTCTGCTTCTACTGCAGAGTATTGACGACACAAGAACCAGATTTCACGAGCCTTCTTCTGACCGACAATACGGGCCAGATACGATGCACCGAAACCAGCATCGAAAGAGCCTACCTTTGGTCCTGTCTGACCGAAGATGGCATTGTCTGATGCTATGGTGAGGTCGCATACCACGTGGAGGACGTGTCCACCACCAATGGCATAACCATTAACCATTGCGATGACAGGCTTTGGAAGACGTCTAATCTGCATCTGTAAGTCGAGTACATTGAGGCGTGGAACGCCATCAGAACCTATGTATCCACCATGTCCCTTCACGTGCATATCGCCTCCAGAGCAGAACGCCTTGTCGCCAGCACCAGTCAGTATAACGACGCGTATGTCAAGGGCTTCACGACAGTAGTTGAATGCCTGCGTCATTTCCCATACTGTCTTCGGTGTGAAAGCGTTACGATAGCGTGGGCGATTGATGGTTACTTTCGCTATGTGGTTATACTCTTCAAAGAGGATTTCCTCAAAGTTAAAGCCTTCAATAGGCTTCCATTCTCTTTTTTCCATAAGGTCTTTTTGTTTTTTATTGATTATAGGGAACTTGCCAAGTTGTTCCTAAAAAGAGGGTAGACCATGGCAAGTTTTTTTATTTAAAAGCTTGATAATAATCCTTCAAGGCTTGTGCATCATCTTCTACATTGGTGAATACTTCCAAAAGGACTGGTCCTTCTTCTGAGTTAAAGAATTTGTCAAGATTCTCATATAGCTCTTCTTTGTTGTGTGCAGATAGATAGACGATGTCATGTGCTTGGCAGACACCTTCCGCAGAGGTCGTATGCTCAGCACCAATAGCACTATCTCGGTAGGGAGAACGCTCCAATCCCGATAGCTGATGGAAGATTCCTCCACCACCATTATTAAGTAATAAGATAGAAAGATTGGGTGAGAGCGACTCGTTCCAGAGTGCGTTCTGATCATAGAAGAAGCTCAGGTCACCAATAACACAGTAGACATCCTCTTCGTCTTGATGTGCAATAGCATAACCGACAGCCGTTGACAAGGAGCCTTCAATACCATTCACACCTCGATTGACATAGATGTATTGGTCAGAGAAGATATTGCCGAGGCGCACTGCCGAGCTGTTGGCGTAGAAGAGTTGCCCATCAATAGCCTCTTCTCTCATCTTGTGATGAAAGGTCTTGACAGCCAACAGTTGTGAGAAACGTGGTTTTATCGTATTACGAATAGCCTTGGCTTTATCAAAGAGCTTGTCCCATTGTGTCACAAAAGCCTTTTGTTCCACTCCTACCGTCTCATTAGCAAGGATGCTGATAACCTCTTCTGCTGCCCCTTGGATAATGTCGGTTGTGTGCATAAAGGTGTCACAACAATCCCCCCCTTCGTTCACAACAATTGACATCTTGCATTCACTCTTACGAAGGAATTGACGAAGGCGTTTACTAACGATGGTCCCTCCTATATATATAAGGTGGTCTGGGTGGTAGCTGTCATCCCCTTCAATCATCATTAAAGCCTCATCCAGAGGTTGCGAAGGCCCAATATCGTCATCAGCCAATTTCTCTTGAATGACGACCGCAACCTTCTTTATCTCCTCGATAGGCTCAAGCAAGTTGCCTACAATTTCGGGGATTAGTTGTCCGAGGACGACCATTGGCTTTTTTGAACAGAAGAAATCTGCTGCTATTTCATAGACACTTGTGTCATTGGTCACAGCAGGGTAGACTGTGATACGACGTTCGTCGGGTAGTTGCATGACGTCGTAATCAAATAAAGGTTCGGTGATGGGCACATTGATATGTACAGGACCGCCACCATTCAGGTGTAGAGCATTCAGTGCTTCATTGACCAATCGGTTGCAATACCAGCGTTCCTCGTCGTTGTGAGGTTCGGGGAGTGTGACACTCTTGCGTACGTTTGGTTCTAATGCACGGTGTTGTTGTAGTGTTTGTCCGTCCTGTTGGTCAATCCACTGAGGCGGTCTGTCGGCTGAAATGATAACCAATGGACGCTTCTGATAGAAGGCTTCAGCGGCAGCAGGTGCCACGTTGAGCAAGGCCGACCCAGACGTAACGCAAACGACAACAGGTTCGTTGTCAGCCAAGGACATACCCAATGCCACAAATCCTGCCGACCGCTCGTCAGTCACGGGATAACATTCTATATCGGGACAAGCGCAGAGGTTGTGTACAATCGGTGAGTTACGAGAACCTGGACAGACAACTGCTTTTGTGATGCCTTCCTTTACGAGCAAGGCAGTAAGTATGTTAACGTTTTCTTTGGTGCTGTACATAATGGGTGATGGGTGATGGGTGTTGGGTGATGATGGTTAGGGTTATTGGGCTTATAGGGCCTATTTGGGCTATTGGGCTAATAAGGCTTATAGGGCCAATAAGCCTAATAAGCCTAATAAGGCCAATAATACTTATTAGGCTAATCCCTTATTAATAGCTTTCGCATTGTGTCGAGTTTAGATTCTGTCTCCAGCCATTCATTCTCCTCGATGCTGTCCTTTAAGAGACCACCACCTGCATAGAGGCGGCAAGCAGAACGGGAGAGTTGCATACAACGCAGCGTGACATAGAGGTTTGCCGTACCGTTTTCAGAGAGCAGTCCACTAAACCCACTGTAATAACCTCTGTTGAGTTGTTCGTTAGATAGGATGAATTGCTGTGCCTTATCCTTTGGTATACCACATACCGCAGGGGTAGGGTGGAAGGCTGTAAGGAAGGTTCCAAGGCGTTGCTGATCCTTGAGAAGAAAACGGAAATCTGTGCGGAGATGAGCCAGGTGGGCTGCACGTGTCGTGTAAGGTTCGCTTTCTGTAACCTCCATCGCAAACGGCTGTAAGCAAGTACGGATATAATCCGTCACAAGTTGTTGCTCCTCTCTATTCTTGTCAGACCATCTCATGTCTTCACCCGCATATCTCATCGTACCTGCTAAAGCCATGGTTTGATAGCCATTAGCGTCTCCACGGAGAAGAATCTCCGGACTTGCAATGAGCCACATACCTGTCTCTTGTGTGTAGAAAAGAGCGATGTATGAGCGAGGATACCTACTACAAGCATTTAAGAAAATGTCACGAGGACTCATGTGCTCGTCTTTCTGTTCGATGACCGAGCGAGCCAAGACCAATTTGCGGAATGTATTGCGTTCTAACTCACTATGGAAACGATAGAAATCATTGTGATACTCCTCACGATAAGCAATACTTGAGGCAGCAAACACTGCGTCGTCTTGCCATTCAGGAATAGCCTCAAAGCCTTCACTCCCATCTAATGGAAGAACGAGCGAAGTGCCCTTTGGCCCATCCAGCAAGTAGACTTTGTCATTAGTATGGCAACTGAAGGGAGCAATAACAAATCCTTCTCGTCCGTTAAGGGCTGTGAGGGAAGCGAAAGCTGACGGCTGTTCTGGTTGAGTATAGCAATGACAAACCTCTTCAAAAGGTTCGCGATAGATAAAAAAAGAATCCATTTACTTCTTCTGTGGTGCTATGACGTAGTTGGTAACTTGTACGCTTGAAATAAGTTCGTTATCGTCATTCTTGATGTCAATGTTCCATACGTGTAGCGTACGCCCTTTGTGAATCAGCTTTCCATAAGCTGTAACCGACCCACCGTAGGGCATTGCCTTGACATGATTACCGTGTACATTAATACCCATAGCCATCATCCCAGGGCATAAAGCCATCGATCCAACGCCTGCAAGGTTCTCTGCAAGAGCCAAAGACGCACCGCCTGCGAGGAAGCCAAAAGGCTGTTTATTACGGTCGTCGACCGCCATCCTTGCTTTTAAGGTGTCGTCTTCTGGTGTCGAAATAAACTCCATACCGAGTGTATGACTTAGTCCGTCTTCCCTTTTGATATGTTCCCAAACTTTATCTATATTCATTACTTTGTCTGTTTAATGCTATGCAAAGGTAGTAAAAAGTTAGATAGATTGCAACATTACAGCAATAGTTATGAGGTGCTAAGCGGCTATTAAATGTATGTTGTCATGTGTTCTGATGGATTATGTTATCCTAAGACTCATGTGCACAAAGGTATATGAAAGTTGGAGGGGTGGCATCCTCACTCACTGTTGCATAGGTGGTCTATCCCCAATTCCAGTTGGTCCTTTCTCCTTCCCCAGCTGGCTTTTTCCCCTTCTCCTCCCTCGATGGGAGAGGTGTAAAATGTGAGGTCACTCCTCATGAACTGCTGATAAAAGGAGAGGAAACATTACGCTTGCAGATTGAAATTGTGAGAGTAGTTCATTAATCACCCTCCTCTAAATTTGTATAGAGGTCGGTTGTGAGTCCGTTCTTGTCTGTCTTTTTCAGTAATCGTTCCCTCTCTCAATTGCGAAAGAGGCTGGGGACGTAACAAGAAGACGCCCTTCTACGTTAGAGAACATGCCCTTCTTGCATCAAGAAGACGTCCTTCTTGGGGCAAGAAAGGCATGTTCTTAAAAGCTATTTATAACACTCTGATTTCGTGTGGGTTATGAATGTGGTAATAGGGGGTATTATATCCTTGTTTTGAGGGTCATTAGCCCGAGTCCGTGTAATGACTTTTCGTAATCTCGCAGACCTATCAGAAGGGTGGAGTGATAGTCGAGACATCGCCTATGTGTACGTAAGAAAAAGTAAAAGGGAGTCATCCTTTCTTTCACAGATGACTACCGATTTATGTACATTGGTAGAGCCTTATAGATCCCCATAGCCAATTTAGTTCACATAGAGTGCCATTACTGACTATCGTAAATAATTAAATCCCCCCTCCTTCTTTTGTGCTATTCCAACCGAGCTAAGAGCAAAATGTGAAGATGTTAAGGATTGGCTGAATGAGAGGAAAAATATTTTTGCTGTCATATCTGTCATTCTTTTGTTGTATATAAGCTGTTGAATGATAACGAGTTAGCGTTAAATGTTAAAATGACAGCAACTTAGTTTAAAACTAAAACTGTAATTATAGCTCATCTCTTAGACGTTTTCAGAAGTCATTATTATTCTTATTGATTGCATGGTTATCTACTATCTATTATCACCGGGTAGGTATCTTGGAAGACTTTGTTGCATGATGTAGGTTGGAAGCAGCAGAGTTATGTAATCCGAACAGGCAGTTCGATAATAAAAACAAAATCTGTTTAGGCACTGAAAAGCAATATGGGATAAATCTTGAAAAGTAAGTGTTATAAATGCGAAGTAGCCATAAAAAAGTCAAAACCAGCCATAATTTGCGAATTATTTAGTAAATTTGCAAACTATAAGAATATATTCGATTTAATTATAAATATGAACGTTTTAGAATTATCTGAGCAGGAGATTGGTCGCCGCCAAAGCCTGCAAGAATTGCGAGAGATGGGGATTAATCCTTATCCAGCGGCAGAGTTCCCAACAAATGCTTACTCTACTGATATCAAAGAGCAGTTCAAAGAAGACGAGCACCGTGAGGTTGTAATTGCTGGTCGTATGATGGGACGTCGTGTTATGGGCAAGGCCTCCTTCGCAGAATTACAGGATAGTAAGGGTAGAATTCAGGTTTATATCACTCGAGATGACATCTGTCCGGGTGAAGATAAAGATTTATATAATAAGGTATTCAAGAAGTTACTCGACATAGGTGACTTTATCGGCGTTAAGGGTGAAGTGTTTAAGACACAGATGGGAGAAATCTCTGTACATGCAAAAGAGATTACCCTCTTGGCTAAAAGTTTGAAGCCACTGCCTATCGTAAAGTATAAGGACGGTGAAGCCTACGATAAGTTTGAAGATCCAGAACAGCGTTATCGTCAGCGTTATGTCGACCTCGTTGTGAATGATGGTGTGAAAGATACTTTCTTGAAGCGTGCCACCGTACTACGTACTATGCGTAAGTTCTTCGACGAGGCAGGATATACAGAGGTGGAGACGCCAACCTTGCAGAGTATTGCTGGTGGTGCAAGTGCACGTCCGTTCATCACCCACTTTAATGCTCTCAACATCGAGATGTATATGAGAATTGCAACAGAACTTTATCTGAAGCGTCTTATTGTCGGTGGTTTTGAGGGTGTTTATGAGATTGGTAAGAACTTCCGTAACGAAGGTATGGACCGTTTCCATAATCCAGAGTTCACTTGTATGGAGCTTTATGTACAGTACAAGGACTATAATTGGATGATGTCTTTCACCGAGAGATTGCTTGAGAAGATATGTACAGAGGTAAATGGAAAACCAGAAGTACAGGTCGGTGATAAGGTTATCAGCTTCAAGGCGCCATTCCGTAGACTGCCAATTCTTGACGCAATCAAGGAGAAGACGGGCTTTGACCTTAGTGATAAGACAGAGGAAGAAATCCGTAATATCGCTGTAAACGAGCTGAAATTAGAAGAGATAGACGAGAGCTTCGGTAAAGGAAAGCTTATTGACGAAATCTTCGGAGAGTTCTGTGAGGGTACATACGTACAACCAACCTTCATTACAGACTATCCTGTTGAGATGTCACCACTGACGAAGATGCACCGTTCAAAGCCAGGCTTGACAGAACGCTTTGAGTTGATGGTTAATGGAAAGGAGTTGGCTAATGCTTATTCAGAGCTTAACGACCCAATTGACCAGGAGGAACGTTTCGTAGAACAGATGCGCTTAGCAGATAAGGGTGATGACGAGGCGATGATTATTGACCAAGATTTCCTCCGTGCTTTGCAGTATGGTATGCCTCCAACTTCTGGTATCGGTATCGGTATCGACCGTTTGGTGATGCTGATGACAGGTAAGGAATACATACAGGAAGTATTGCTTTTCCCACAGATGAAGCCAGAACCAAAGATACCACAGTCTTCTGTTAAGGAATGGGCTGAGCTCGGAGTAGCTGAAGAGTGGGTCTATGTTCTGCGTAAGGCAGGCTTTAATCTCATCTCTGATATCAAAGAGGAGAAGGCACAAGGGCTGCAGCAGAAACTCGGAGAAATCAACAAGAAGTACAAGCTCGGCTACGAGAAGCCTTCTGTTGAGAATATTCAAAAGTGGATTGAAGAAGCAAATAAAAGATAAGAAAGTAGAAGCAAATAGGTAAGAAAGTAGGGAGTAAGCTATTGTTCTGATATAGGATAGAAGAAACAGGGAGATGGTGTTGCGTTAAGAGAGGGATTTATAACATCCTGCTGATACGCTAATCTTATCCCACTCTTAGCCTTATTACCCTATAACCTTTTTACTTTAGTGACTATGTTCGACATCGGTAAAATAGCAATCATAGGAAGCGGTAGCTGGGCAACGGCTATCGCTAAGATTGTTGTGGAGCATACGCATCATATTGGTTGGTACTTCCGACGTGACGATAAGATAGAAGAGTTTAAGCGGAGAGGACATAACCCAACCTATCTCACCAGTGTGAAGTTTAATATGAAGGAGGTGATGCTCTCATCAGATATCAATGCGATAGTACAAGAGTATGACACGTTGGTGTTTGTAACTCCTTCTCCTTATCTGAAAGCATTACTAAAGAAGCTGAAGACAAAGGTAAGTTCTAAGTTGATAGTGACAGCTATTAAGGGTATTGTTCCCGACGAGAACCTTGTGTGTTCGGAGTATTTCCATGAGGCATATAATGTGCCTTACGATAATCTTGCAGTCATTGGCGGTCCTTCTCATGCGGAGGAAGTGGCAATGGAACGCTTGACCTATCTCACAGTGGGCTGTTCTGACCTCAGTAAGGCACGTGCTTTTACGGAGGTGTTGGCATCAAACTATGTAAAGACAAAGACCTCTCCTGACGTCCTCGGTATAGAGTATGCATCTGTATTGAAGAATGTCTATGCCATTTCAGCCGGTATTTGTTCTGGTTTGAAGTATGGTGATAATTTTCAGGCAGTACTGATGTCAAATGCAATGCAGGAGATGGAGCGCTTCCTCAATACGATAAATCCTATCAAGCGGTCTATCATTGACAGTGTGTATCTTGGTGATCAATTGGTGACAGGATATAGTAAGTTCTCTCGAAACCACACCTTTGGTACAATGATAGGAAAAGGATACAGCGTTAAATCAGCACAGATAGAGATGGAGATGGTTGCTGAGGGCTACTTTGGAACAAAGTGTATGAAGGAGATAAATCGTCGTCTACATGTCAATATGCCTATCCTCGATGCTGTATATAACATCCTTTATGAACGTATTAGTCCACAAATAGAAATAAAATTATTAACAGATTCATTTAGATAAACACAAATGGAAAGTATTAAGTTAGACATCACAAAAGCGGTTCAGTTTCTGAATCCAGGCACAGTAGAGGCTTATGCCCCTCATGTTGCTGCAGCTCAAGACGCTTTAGAGAAGGCTACTTGCCCAGGTAATGACTTCCTTGGTTGGTTGCATTTACCATCAAGTATTACTCCAGCGTTCCTTGATGAGATTCAAGCAGTTGCCAATACACTCCGTGAGAAGTGTGAGGTGGTTGTCGTTGCAGGTATCGGTGGTTCTTACCTCGGTGCTCGCGCTGTCATTGAAGCATTGGGTAACAGCTTCGCTTGGCTTGTAAATGATAAGAAGAACCCAACTATCCTCTTTGCTGGTAACAATATTGGTGAGGATTATCTCGCCGAGTTAACAGACTATCTGAAGGATAAGAAGTTTGGTGTTATCAATATTTCTAAGTCTGGTACAACGACCGAGACTGCCCTTGCATTCCGTCTTTTGAAGAAGCAATGTGAGGATCAACTGGGCAAGGAGAATGCTAAGGATGTCATTGTTGCTATCACTGATGAGCACAAGGGTGCTGCACGTGCTGCTGCAACAAAGGAAGGCTATAAGACATTTATTATTCCTGATAATGTCGGTGGACGTTTCTCTGTACTCACTCCAGTTGGTTTGTTGCCTATCGCTGTTGCTGGTTTCGATGTAAAGAAGCTTGTTGAGGGTGCGCAGGTGATGGAGAAAGAGACTTCTGTTGATGTTCCTTTTGCAAATAACATTGCAGCACGTTACGCAGCAGTTCGTCAAGGTCTTTACTCACAAGCAGGCAAGAAGATCGAGATTGTAGCTAACTTCCAGCCAAAGCTTCATTTCTTTGCTGAGTGGTGGAAACAGCTCTATGGAGAGAGTGAAGGTAAGGATCGCAAGGGTATCTTCCCTGCAGCTTGTGACTTCACAACCGACCTCCACTCTATGGGTCAGTGGATTCAAGAGGGTGAACGTTCTATCTTTGAGACAGTCATCTCTATCGAGGAGCCTAATGCTAAGGTTCTCTTCCCACATGATGAGGAAAATCTTGATGGTTTGAACTTCCTCGCAGGTAAGCGTGTTGACGAGGTTAACAAGATGGCAGAGCTTGGTACACGCTTGGCACACGTTGATGGTGGTGTCCCTAACATCCGTGTTAGCGTTCCTAAACTGAATGAGTATTACCTCGGTCAGCTTATTTATTTCTTCGAGAAGGCCTGCGGTATTAGTGGTCTTGTACAAGAAGTTAATCCTTTCAATCAGCCAGGTGTTGAGGCATACAAGAAGAATATGTTTGCTCTTCTTAATAAGCCAGGGTACGAAGCAGAAAGTAAAGCTATTCAGGAAAGACTGACTAAGGAATAAGAACCTCTCCACAATCTCTTCTCGAAAGGGAGGGAAGCACCCTATCCAAGCTCCTCGAATGGGGAGGAATACCTACTGAAACGAAGTTAGGGTGGTGTGGATAGATGTCACGGAGAGTACTATTTATAATATTCTTACTATATCCTCAAGTTCTTCACATAGCTGAGGGACTTGAGGATAATAATATATAATAATAAGGTGAAGCAAGTTACGATGATGTCACAACCTCAGCAAGACAGCCCTTCCGTAGGAGAGTCTTGGAGAGAACCCAAGGTAGTCCTCTTTGATATGGACGGTGTTCTTTATGATTCAATGCCCAATCACGGTGTTGCTTGGCAGCGTGCTATGAAAGAGTTTGGTATCCACTTCACCCTTGAGGACTCATACGCAACGGAGGGAGCACGTGGAGTTGACACCATTCGTAAGTACGCAAAAGCCCAATTAGATAAGGAACTTAGTGAGGATGAGGCCCAGCGAATATATGATGTTAAGGCACATTATTTCCATGAAATGCATGAGGCTAAGGTGTTTGATGGTGTGATAGACCTCATGCGAAAGATTAAGAAGAGTGGGTTAAAGATAGGTATTGTCACAGGAAGTGCCCAACTTCCCCTGATAGAGCGTGTCACTCGTGACTTTGGTGAGTTTGTTTCTAAGGACCAGATAACGACGGCCTACGATGTGAAGCGTGGTAAACCGAATCCCGATCCTTACTTAATGGGATTGCAAAAAGCAGGTAACTATTCACCATCAGAGGGTATTGTTGTTGAAAATGCACCACTTGGAGTGCATGCAGGAGTAGCAGCTGGCTGCTATACGGTGGCCATCAATAGTGGTCCTTTGGCTGATTCGGTGCTCTTAAAAGAAGGAGCTAACATCCTTTTCCCTACCATTCGCAAGTTTACCGACAGTTGGGAGTGTGTATTAGAACATCTCACAAAGCGTTAATTTGGGCTTTTTTAGCTTTTAGTCTACTTGTTTTCTACTATCATTCGTATATTGAAAAAACAATTATAAAAGCTTCCTTCTTCAATTTATTTACGTGAAAAGAAATATTTTTCATCATGAAAATAAATATTTCTTGTCGTGAAGAAAAATCTTTCTTATCATGAAATAAAATTCAAGCAAACAAAAGAAACGTGAAGCTAAAAAGCCTCACGATATTTATTTTCATCCTTGTCTTCGAGCATAGAGAGGTAGCTATTGTAACGACTCTCAGCTATGTAGTGGTCTTCGACAGCCCTTCTTACAGCGCAGCCAGGCTCATGTGTGTGCGTACAGTTTGAGAATCTGCAGTCTTTTGAGAACTTAAAAATCTCACGGAAGTAGCTTGTCAGCTCTTCACGTTCTATATCGAATGTTCCAAAACCCTTTATTCCTGGTGTGTCAATAAGATATCCACCTATAGGCAACTCCAGCATCTCGCTGAATGTTGTAGTGTGCATACCCGTGTTGTGAACATCAGATATCTCAGCCGTACGAAGGTTGACATGGGGTAGGAGAGCATTGATGATGGTTGATTTCCCTACGCCACTATTCCCACTCAAAAGGGTCACTTTACCAGCCAGTAAAGGCTTTAGTTTCTCCACGCTAAACTCGTTATCTGCTTCAGCGCTTGCCTGTATCTCTACACATTGATATCCGATAGTGTCATAGAGATTCATTACGGCATGCTGGTAACGTAATTCGTCCTCCTCAAGTAAGTCGTGCTTATTGAAGATGAGTGTTACTGGGATGCGATAAGCTTCAGCACTGGCAAGGAAGCGGTCGATAAAGGTTGTGGATGTTTCAGGATAGTTTGTTGTGACAACCAGGAACGCTTGATCGATGTTGGCAGCAATGATATGGCTCTGTTTTGATAGGTTAGGTGACTTTCGGATGATATAGTTTCGTCGGTCTTCTATCTCTGTGATGAAGGCCGTTCCCTCTTGGTTGGGCGTGATAACAACATGATCACCCACAGCTACAGGGTTAGTTGAGCGTATTCCTTTCAGTCGGAAGTTACCCTTAATCTTGCTATCTATCGTCTTGCCGTCATCGGTCTTCACCGTGTACCAGCTACCTGTGTTCTTAATTACTAAGCCGCGCATAAAAATAAAAGAGAGTGGCCCCTCTCACTTACCCCTCCCCCAAAGGGAGGGGAGTAGTTACCGCTATTAATCTGAATAGAATTGTGATAATCGGTACATATTACTCCCCTCCCTTTGGGGGAGGGGTAAGGGGGAGGGGCCGTTGTGTGCTTTATTAAACGGTCATAATCTCTTTCTGCTTATCTTCTAACAGCGTATCAACCTGCTTGATAAACTTGTCATGAATCTTCTGTAAGCTGTCTTCTGCGTCCTTCTCATTGTCTTCAGAGAGGCCATCTTTGATAGCTTTCTTCAGTTTCTCCTTGATATCAGAGCGAACATTACGTATCTCAACCTTGGTACGCTCGCCTATTTTGTTGCATTGCTTCACCAAGTCGCGACGACGTTCCTCGGTAGGTTGAGGCAAGTTAAGGCGAATCAGCTCACCATTGTTCTCTGGTGTGATACCAACATCTGAGTCCATAATAGCCTTTTCAATGTCCTTGATGGCTTTCTTATCCCATGGCTTGATAGCGATGGTACGTGCGTCAGGCACCATGACAGAGGCAACCTGATTCAAAGGAACCTTTGAACCGTATGAATCTACTCGTACACCATCGAGGATGGCTACGTTTGCACGGCCAGCACGGATGCGCTGCAACTCATCACCGAGATACATCGTTGCCATTTCCATGCGCTCGCTGGCATCATTTAATGTCTGCTTAACGTCTATCATATTCCGTTGTGTTATTATTCAATGTTACAAAAATAGGTATTAATTCGGATATGTACAAGATTTTACTTTACTTTTTTGTCAAAACAAGGTCTTACTCCTTATACACTATCCGTATCGTTGGGAGGTTAGCTACTATTCTTACTTAAAATAAGCTTCTCAATCCTTCTTTATAAGAAGAGGTCTTGTGTTTCTTCCATGAGTAAGTCGATGATATGTCCTAAGCCTTCTTTGTCGTCTTCGTCGAAGTCGTTGAGGCGGGTGCTATCGATATCGAGTACACCACGGAAGGTATGTGTATCATCATACATAGGGACAACAATCTCACTGCGAGAAAGACTACTACAAGCAATGTGTCCAGGGAATGTCTCTACATCGGGAACAATGAGTGTGTGTCCTTCTTCCCATGCTTTCCCGCAGACACCTTTACCGTATGGGATGGTGTAACAAGCTACTGACCCTTGAAAAGGACCTAATCTCAGCATATTGCCATGTGCTTGTAGATAAAAGCCCACCCAAAAGAAACGCTCTGGGAAGGCCTCATGTAGTGCTGCTGATACATTCGCTAAGATGCCAATGAGGTTTGTTTCATCTTTTATCAAACCTACAATCTGCGTTGTAAGTTGTTCATATTGCTCCTTTCTTGTCATGTACTCTATTGTTGATAATTAACTAATTGCGCCTCAACCATGTTTGTTAGTTCAACAAACTGAGCGATAGACAATTGTTCAGGACGTTTGGTCATGATGTCTTGCTCATAGAAACCATTCGTTGGTTTACCAGTATTGAAGATCTGACGTAGGCTCACACGCAACATCTTACGACGCTGATTGAAGACAGTCTTTACCACACGCTTGAAGAGTTTCTCGTCACATCCGATGTCTGTCACATCATTGCGTGTCATACGGATAACGGCACTCTTCACCTTTGGTGGTGGGTTGAAGACATTCTCATCTACAGTAAAGAGATATTCTACATCATACCATGCTTGTATCAAGACAGACAATATTCCGTAAGCCTTTGAACCTGGTGCAGCAGCCATACGCTGTGCTACTTCACGCTGAATCATACCCGTACAGCAAGGAATAAGGTCTTTATACTCAAGCATCTTGAAGAAGATTTGAGATGAGATGTCGTATGGGTAGTTACCAGTCAGTACGAATTGTTTTCCGTCAAAGACCTTTGTCAAGTCCATAAGGAGAAAGTCCTCCCCAAGAATATTCTCTCTTAACTTAGGGAACTTATCGTAGAGAAAAGCCACACTCTCCGTATCTATCTCTACAGCTTTCACTTCACGTGGCTTCTCAACAAGGTATTGAGTAAGGACACCCATACCCGGTCCTATCTCTAATACCGGTATGTCAGGACAGGCATCAACGGTGTCAGCAATCTGACGAGCGATGTTTAAGTCGGTAAGAAAGTGCTGACCCAAATTCTTCTTTGGCTTGACTAATTTCATAATTTTTCTTTATTTGCCTACAAAGATACTCATTTTATTTTGCATTAAAAAACATTTTAATTATCTTTGCTCCATTATATGAGGACGAAGAAACTGTTCAACAATACTGTGAAGATTGCATTGCCGTTACTACTTGGAAGTGCAATCCTCTATTGGATGTACCGGGGATTCGACTTCTCCAGCATCAAGCATGTGTTATTACATGATATGAACTGGACCTGGATGATTCTCTCTCTCCCCTTCGGCATACTGGCGCAAGCATTTCGTGGGTGGAGGTGGAAGCAGAGTCTTGAGCCTATTGGCGAGCATCCACGTTCGTCGGTATGTGTCAACTCAATCTTCCTTTCTTACGCTGTTAGTCTGCTTATCCCTCGCATAGGAGAGTTTGCTCGCTGTGGTGTATTGAATAGGTATGATAAAGTAGCCTTCCCGAAAGCTATCGGAACGGTAGTTACTGAACGCGCAGTAGACACGATTATCGTATTACTTATCAGTGCTACAGCCTTCTTAATGCAGATAGGAGTCTTTACAAACTTCTTCTCTAAGACGGGAACACGCATTGATGATGTCTTCGGAATGTTCTCATCAACAGGCTGGTTGGTAACAGCTATCTGTGGTGTAGCATCTGTTATCCTCATCTATTATGTGTTACGTCACTTGTCTTTCTATAAGAAAGTGAAGGAAATGTTTAGTGGTATATGGCAGGGAATTAGCTCATTACGTAAAGTAAAGAATATTCCCTTGTTTATCTTCTACAGTCTGGCGATATGGGGAAGTTATTTCCTACATTATTACTTGACGTTCTTTTGTTTTGATGCAACAGCAACCCTCGGTCTTTCATGTGCACTTGTGAGTTTCGTTGTTGGCTCGGTAGCCGTTATAGTACCGACACCTAACGGGGCAGGACCATGGCACTTTGCTGTCAAGACAATGCTGATACTCTATGGAGTGGCAGACAATCAGGCACTCTATTTCGTACTGATTGTACATACCATTCAGACCTTATTGGTTATTCTCTTGGGCATCTATGCATGGATAGCACTAAGTTTCACCAAGACACCAGTGTCTTTAGGTCGTCCAACCGAGCTTACTCGTCCTGCAGAGTAAGGGTAGAAGAAGAATCTATTGAGCGAATGAATAAACAATGATAATAACCTTTTAAAATCAACATTATGAGTGAAATCAGAAATCTTAAGCCTGAAGGCCTTTGGAGAAACTTTGATGATCTGACACAGGTTCCACGCCCTTCAGGATTACCAGAGAAAGTACAGCAATTCTTGTTAGACTTTGCTAAAAGAGTAGGTGTTGAGTCTTATATCGATGCTGGCGGCAATGTCGTTATGCGTAAGCCTGCCACACCAGGATACGAAAACCGCAAGACGGTTCTGTTGCAGGCTCACATGGATATGGTTCCACAGAAGGCTCCAGATAGTAACCATAACTTTGAGACCGATCCTATAGTCACACATATCGTGGATGGATGGGTTTATGCAAACAATACTACCCTTGGTGCTGATGATGGTATTGGTGTTGCAGCTATCATGGCAATCATGGAAGATAAGACCTTGAAGCATGGTGTTGTAGAGGCATTGATTACTCGTGATGAAGAGACGGGTATGTATGGTGTCAATGAAATGCCAAGTGGTGAGTTGCATAGTGATATCCTTATGAACCTTGACTCAGAGACTTGGGGTAAGTTTGTGATTGGTTCTGCTGGTGGTGTCGACATTACTTCAACATTAGAATATAAGGAGGTTGAGAACGATCAGGAAGCTGCTGTAAAGGTGACCTTAAAGGGTCTTCGTGGTGGTCACTCTGGTCTTGAGATCAATGAGGGGCGTGCCAATGCTAATAAGGAGATGGTTCGCTTTGTACGCAATGCAGTTACTGAACTTGGTGCACGCTTAGCTTCTTGGGAAGGTGGTAATATGCGCAATGCTATTCCATTCAAGGCAGAGGTTGTTTTGGCGTTGCCACAGAGCAATGTTGCAGCTTTGAAGGATATGGTTGCACGCCAGAAAGCACTCTTAGAAGACGAGTTCAAGGGTATTGAACCAAATGTAGAGTTCTTCGTAGAGGATGTTGAGAAGCCTGCAAATCTTGTCCCTGTAGACATTCAGGACAATCTTATTGATGCAATCTATGCTTGCCACAATGGTGTGTTACGCATGATTCCTTCGTATCCAAACGTTGTTGAGACTTCGTCAAACCTTGCAATTATACATATTGAGCCAACTAAGGCCTCTATTATGATTCTTGCTCGTTCAAGCCGTGAGGACATGAGAGATTATATCTCTACTCAGTTGGAGAGCTGCTTCAATATGGCTGGCATGAAGACAGTCTTCAGCGGCCAATATGGTGGATGGGACCCTAATCCAGATAGCGAAATCCTTAACCTTTTGAAGAAGGTCTATAAGGAACAGAATGGTGAAGAGGGTATTGTACAGGTTGACCACGCTGGTCTTGAATGTTCAGTTATCCTTGGCAAGTATCCAGGTATGGATGTTGTTAGTCTTGGTCCAACTCTCCGCAGTCCACATACAGCGAAGGAACGTCTTGAGATAGCAACTGTTGAGCCTTTCTGGAAACTTCTCGTTCAGACTTTGGAGGAGATCCCTGTTAAGTAAGGTAGATTACAAATAGAACAAAGGAAACAACGGCCTTACGCTTCTTCTATGAGGGAGTGGTAGGCCGTTTATTGTTTTATTGTAAAAAGCTATTCGTCTTGGAGGGTAAGAAAAATCATTACATACATGTGAACTGAATACGCTCTAAATAGGTGACTATGGCCTTTTAGAATGAGGCTTACAAACTACAATATATCAGATAGTTACATACTGGGTTGGAGAATACGCCCTTCTTGCCTCAAGAAAGGCGTATTCAAGGTGCAAGAAGGGCATGTCCTTGAATGTTGAAAGGCGTCTTCTTCACCCGAGAAGGGCAAGTATTAGAATTGAGAGAAGTGAAAATTGTTGACAATTAGTCAAAGAACTAAAGCGCGAAGGGGTATGAAGGAAAGTTCCTTTTGGGAATTAAAAGGTTGCAAAGGAGTGAAGGATAGATAAGACAATACTGGTTACACACGTTAAGGCAGTATATCACAACAATTGAGGTGTACGCTAATAGAGTCGTTGGTTACTCCTTTCTCTCTAAGACTTACATTCTAAGGATGGGTTAGTTAAGTCTTATTCAATACCAAAAGCATGGGATGTATCGAATTTGACAACGGTGTTCTATGTTATATATGTACATGAGCTGCAGCTAAAAAAGGTGGATGAAGCATCGCTTATTGAGTATGCTCCTGTCCATGGGAGTAGTGAGTGTGTTGAAATGAAGCATGATAGCGGTGTTAACCATTGGTATGAATAGATAAGGTAATAGCTTAACTATTCCTTATACAGCAAAGCAAGGACGCTCTCAGCGTGCGTCCCTGCTTTTTGTTAGTATCTAACTGAAGATTAAAAAGCCCAACCGAAGCCAAGATAGGGATAGATGAAGGACTTCTTAACTGCATTCTTCTCGCCAAGAGTAAAAGAAGGACTGAAACCTGCACGGAACAGGAAACCCTTGTTAGATACGTGACGATAGCCTATGTTCCCAAAGAAATAGTAGCCGAATTGGTTACGACTCTCATTGTAAGCCAGCCAGGTCTTTATTCCTTCAGGAGTGTTATACTCTCCCACAGCATGCTTCTGCTGGTCAGCTGACAGCGAAGATGTAGGGCCATCTACAGACTCCACAAAGATACCGTGTATATTGTATATACCCACACTTGTACCTACACCAACCTCAAGATTATTCTTTTGGCTACCTAAGAGATAGTTAACTTCCAATGGTACAGCATAGCCACGTACGTCTGAACCTTCCCAGAATATATTGGAATTATGACCATAACCGAAGCTCAATCCGGCTCTCCACCCAAAGCGTGTATGGTCGTTGAAACGTGCATCATAGTTGATACCTACAAGGTTAGAGGCACCTAATAGTTCCAAGTAAACGGCTTTATCCTTATCCAATCCAGTCGTCTCTTGTGCCATAGCCGCCGTTTGTAAGCCAAAGAACAAGGTGAAAATGAGTAGTTTCTTCATTTGTTTAGTTTTATTAAATCCATTTGCAAAGATATGAAATAAAATGAATAAAGATGAATGAAAGGCTAACTTTGTAGGGATACGATAAGTTTGGTTATTGTTGATGGGCTTTTAATAGGTGTAGGTTCGATAAGCTAAAGATGTTTGGAGTAGTATGTTTTGTATTTTATTTGTCATGTCCTTTATCTCTGTGGAAAACTTATTGTTCTTAAAGGCACCCGTTATATAAGTTGAAGATATGTTTTTGATTTGTCATTATTATATAAGAAAACACGACTTACCTGTCCGCTTATTATCGTTGTTTGCGGTACGTAAGTCGTGTTTTCTTATTTCTTATGAAGTCACATGGTGCAAATATGGTTTCAATAGAGGCCTTGTAAGACAGTCTATAAATTATGTATAACCAAGTTGATAGAACCTTTAGAAATCGTCTTCCTTGTCGTCCTCTTCATCAAAGCCAAATAGGGCAGGGTCGACGAAAGCATCCATCTGACGGCGGTCCTTCTTAGTTGGGCGTCCTGTACCACGTGCTCTGTCAACGAAACCACTGATACGGCTCATCTCTAAAAGCTCGTATTGCTTTGCATCGGTCACATTCTCGTAGACTTCAGGGATGAGTTTTGCACCCACACGTTGCTCAATTGGCTTGAGAACCTTGAACGAATAGGTGATAGGCGACTTCTTAACACTCACCACTTCACCCGCCTTAATGGTATGAGAAGGCTTCACGTTGACACCATTTATTGTGATACGACCGTTTTTGCAGGCATCCGCTGCAATCGAGCGAGTCTTATAGATGCGGGCTGCCCATAGCCATTTGTCAATTCTTGCAGTATCGTTCATAACTTCATTTGATGTTAGAGAGCGTGTACTATTACTTCTTTCCGAGTTTATTAAACTGGTTCATCGTGATGTCGATACCAGCAAGAACAAAGCTCTTGATGATTTCTACACCTAAATCGATAGCTGGTTGAAGCTCCTTCATTTGTTCGTCAGAGTAGTGTCCCAGCACCCAGTCGACCTGTCCTCCACGTGGATAGTCATTGCCAACACCCATACGTAAGCGGGCATAGTTCTGTCCGATAAGTTGTTGAATATGTCCTAAACCATTATGCCCACCATTTGAGCCACTTCCTTTCAAGCGGAAAGCACCTAATGGAAGAGCAACGTCGTCGGAGATAACCAAGAGTCGACTCTGGTCGATATTCTCTTTGTTGAGCCAGTAGCGCACGGCATTACCAGAGAGATTCATGAATGTCGTAGGCTTCAAAAGAATAATCTTACGGCCCTTGATGGTTGTCTCTGCGATGAAACCATAACGCTTATCCTCAAAAACAATATTGGACGCTTTAGCGAAAGCGTCCAATACCATAAATCCTGTATTGTGTCGGGTCCCATCGTATTCATACCCTGGGTTACCCAATCCACAAATTAAATACTTGTCCAATTTCCTATATTAAGTTAATTGTTGGCGTAGGATTACTATGCCTCAGCAGCTGCTGCAGCCTGCGCAGCTTGGATAGAATTACGTGTAGCCTTGATAGAGCAAACTACAACCTCCTTTGGTGTTACCAGCTCAAGACCCTCGAAGCTCAACTCGCCAACCTTGATACTCTTACCAAGACGAAGTTCTGTAACGTTGATATCGAGGTGCTCTGGAATCTGCTGATAAGGAGCCTTAACGTTAATCTTACGGATAGAGAGGTTCATACGACCACCATCACGAACACCCTGTGCCAAACCAACGAGCTTAACAGGAACGCCGATAGTGATAGGCTTCTGGTCATTTACCTCATAGAAATCTACGTGAAGCAGTGCATCTGTTACTGGGTGGAACTGAAGCTCTTTGAGAACTGCAGTGTGTCTCTCGCCATCAATAACCAACTCAACAACGTAGATGTGTGGTGTGTAAACCAATTTACGCAACTCTGACATAGGAGCAGTGAAAGAGAAGGCTACTGGTTTGCCATCCTGCTGAGCCTCACCATAGAGGTTACATGGGATTAAACCTTCCTTACGGAGCTGCTTAGAAGCTTTCTTTCCAAGGTCTGTACGCTTCTGACCTGATACTTTAATTTCTTTCATAATTGTGTTACTCTAAATTAATATGAACTTTAATTCGCCATCACACACTGAGTGATTAAGGAATTGGAAATCTTTATCTATATCCATAACTTTCAATCCTCAATTTGCAAAAAGCGCTGCAAAGATACCGCTTTTAGCTGGATTAAGCAAGTAATCAATAAAAAAACATAGAAAAAGATAGTAATGTTTGCACGTACGAAGGATTTTTCCTACATTTGCAAAATAAAGTATTCAATACGAAACACAATCTTTAGAAAAGGCAATGATCAATAGGGAATTAATTAGAATTAAGATTGTCCAGTTAACCTATGCATACTATCAGAACGGTAACAGGAATATGGACAATGCTGAAAAGGAACTACTTTTCAGCTTGGCGAAAGCGTATGATCTCTACAATTACCTCTTGGCTTTAATCGTATCCATAACTCAAGAGGAGCGTCATCGTGTGGAGATTGCTGCTAATCGTGCTACCCGTGAGGGGACAGAGGCTCCCTCAAGTCGTTTTGTAGATAATAAATTCGCTCTTCAGTTGGAGGAGAATAAGCAGCTAAACCTGTTCATGGAATCACAGAAACGCCGTTGGGAAGATGATATGGAGGCTGTTCGTAAACTCTGCGACCAGATAGAACAGAGTACAATCTACCAAGAGTACATGAATGGTGATGATGATTCATACGAAGCCGACCGTGAGGTATGGCGTAAGATATATCGTACGCTAATACAGGAGAACCCTGACTTGGATGTAGTCTTGGAGGAGAAGAGCCTTTATTGGAATGATGATAAGGAGGTTGTTGATACCTTTGTTATCAAGACTATCAAGCGTTTTGACCCAGCTAATGGCGCTGATCAGGAGCTTCTACCGGAGTATCGCGACGAAGAAGACCGTGATTTCGCTCTTAAGCTATTCCGTTCGACAATCCTCAATGCCGATGACTATCAGCGTTACATGAGTGAGTCAAGTCGTAATTGGGATTTCTCTCGTTTGGCATATATGGATGTTGTCATCATGCAGATAGCTATTGCAGAGATGTTGACATTCCCAAATATACCAGTGACGGTAACGATCAACGAGTATGTTGACTTAGCTAAGTTATATAGTACACCACGTAGTGGCGGATATATCAACGGTATGCTTGATACGATTGCACGTCATCTCATACAGATTGGTATGATGATGAAGACGATGCCAGAGCCTCGTCCTCGTCATCCTCATAATGAACGTCAAGACAATAGGGCTACTCGTCGTGAAGGCCGTCGCCCTACGATTGCGCAAACTTCTGCTCAGCGTGTTGCTAATCGTCAGCAACAAGAGCCAGAACAGGCTGTAGAGGAATAAGGAGTTAGCGTATAGAGAGAATAACAATAAGCATTGATAAGGATGCGAAACTCATGTGAATGGTTCTCATATACATTATGATAGCCACCAAAGGAGTAGGTTCTGTTGTTTACTCTCTCTTACTTATTACATTATAGAATATAATAACTGATAAATAATGAATACAACATTAATCCTCGCAGCTCAGGCTGCAAATCAAGGTAGTCCAATGCCTATGATAATCATGATGGTCGCTATCTTTGCCATCATGTGGTTCTTCATGATTCGTCCACAACAGAAGAAGCAGAAGGAAATTCGTGCTTTTCAGAATGCGCTCTCAGTAGGTGACTCTGTTGTAACTGGTGGTGGAATCTATGGAACAGTAAAGCATATTGATATGACAACCAATAAGGTTGAAGTCGAAATAGCACGTGGTGTTGTTATCACTGTTGATAAGAACTACGTATTTGCAAACGTACAGGCTTCTCAGCAGGGACAGACTAAATAAACCCTTATTGATAGAGAAAAGAAGGAAAGGATTTGATGAAAACAAGCAAATCGCTTCGTACATTCAGTACTTTCAGGAGCTTCTTATTGAGGATATTCAATAAGGAGTTTCTGATTTTTTTGTTCTTCTTGGTATTGAGTGGAGGTTTTTGGTTGATTATGACACTGAACGAGACTTATGAACGAGAGTTCAGTATCTCACTTCGCATGACGGGAGTTCCTCGTAATGTGGTCATCACCAGCGACCTTGATTCCGTTGTTCGCTTTACCGTGCGAGACAAGGGTTATATGATAGCTTTTTATGGACTTGATGATACTTTCCATCCTCTTTACATCGATTATAAGGCATACAGTGATGGTAGAAGCCGAGGAGAAGTACCCGTTGCCGACCTCCAACGTCAGATTAATCTTCAACTTTCCAAGAGTTCAAAGATAACTTCTGTTAAAAACGGTAAGTTCACTTTCTCTTTTAATTTTGGTCGTCATAAGAAGGTGCCAGTGCGTCTTTTAGGTACAGTAACGCCAGGTGATAACTATTATCTTGCACGTGTCGATTTCTATCCAGACAGTGTACAGGTCTACGCAGCACGTAGTGTGTTGGATAGCATCCAAACTGTCTATACGGAGCGGCAGCATATAAGTAACTTTACTGACGTTAAAGAATTGACAGTCGACCTCCGAAAGTTCACAGATGCTAAGTGTATTCCTTCCAAGGTGAGGATGAAGCTTTATCCTGACGTGCTTACTGAAGAGAGCGTAGAGGTACCTATTGAGGCGATTAACATGCCAGAAAATAAGGTGATGCGTACCTTCCCAAGCAAGGTAAAAGTGAATTTTGTGGTAGGAGCCTACCGTATGCAGTCTATGCCAAAGAATGCTGAGACGAAAGAGCTACTCCCTGTAGGCTTTCGAGTTGTTGTCAACTACGAAGAGATAGAGAAGAGTAATAGCGATAAATGTCCTATCTATGTGATTAGTTCACCTAATGGTGTACGCAATGTTCGACCGGCCATAAATAGGGTTGATTATCTTATCGAGCAACGATGATTATAGCATTAACAGGTGGAATTGGTAGTGGAAAGTCTTACGTCTGTAAGCTTCTTGCAGAGCGAGGTATCTCCGTTTACGATTGTGATGCGCATGCAAAGGAATTGATGCGCACCTCTCAGTCCTTACAGCTACGGCTCTCCACACTTATTGGTGATGATGTGTTTCGTGATGGAGTGTTACAGAAAAGCATCCTTGCGGCCTATCTCCTTCGTAGTGAAGACCATGTACAAGCTGTAAACGCTATTATTCATCCTGCTGTAGCTCACGACTTTGAGCAGTCTGGTCAAGCATGGTTAGAGAGTGCTATCCTCTTCGATAGTGGTTTTGACAAGCGTACCCATATAGATAAGGTGGTATGCGTCACAGCTCCAGAAGACGTTCGTATTCATCGAGTGATGGTACGTGATGGTATTAGTAGGGACAAAACCCTTGAGTGGATAGCACGTCAGCTACCGCAGGAGGAAGTGTTACGACGTAGTGATTATGAAATCATCAATGATGGCATACGTCCTCTCGCTCCGCAGGTAGACCATCTGCTTTCCGTTATTTCAGAATGATTAAATTATAAACAAGAATAAATTAAAATGTTACAGACAATTCTTTCAATCGCAGGTAAGCCAGGTCTTTATAAGTTGGTGAGCCGTGGTAAAATGAATCTTATCGTTGAGTCACTCGATGAAACACACAAGCGTCAGCCAGCATTTGGCTCAGACCGTGTGACAAGTCTTGCTGATATCGCTATGTTCACAGAGTCTGATGATGTCCCATTGGGTGAGGTGTTGGCAAAGGTACGCGACAAGGAGGAGGGCAAAGTGGCTTCTCTTAACTGGCGTAAGGCTTCTGCTAAGGAGTTGCAGGACTACTTCGCAGAGGTTCTCCCTGACTTCGATCGCGACCGTGTACACTCAAGTGACATCAAGAAGCTCCTCCAGTGGTATGAAATCCTCGTTAAAGCAGGTATTACTAACTTTGAGGAAGATATGAAACCAACTGAGGGCGATAACGTTGATGACAGAAAGTAAGATTGCTTTCAAGTCAGAATACAAACAAACAAAAGCACTGTGAGTTCGCTCGCAGTGCTTTTAATTTTTCTATTCTAAGCTGTATCGAATGCTAATTAGAAGTGTTTAGCATAATTACCACGGAAGTACCAGTTTGGAGTCTCAAGGTATTTTACCTGTGGATCGATACAGAACCACTGATTGAATATCTCTATTTCTTGTGCAGGCGTATATCCTTGCGCAAGTAGGTAGACGGCTTCTCCCTTCTTGTTGACAGCTTTGTCTACAATGATGACAGTGTGTCCAGGATGACCACCATTGATAATCACATCACCAACTTGCAGTTCTTTACCCGTGACATTGGCTAATTCCTTTTCAAGTGAGGCCGTTCCAGCATACGTAAAGACGAGATTTAGATATTTGCGGAATGTCTTGTAGGAATAGTCTGGCCCTGTGTCTTTGCTATACGAGCATCGCCAAGTCCTTTTGTCAATATGAATTCGTTCGCCTTTAGCCCACCGGATATAATCAGCTCGAAACCCATTGGTGAAGTTAAAATGGATTTTATCATACTGCTTTGTCCTCCAAAGCCATAAAGCTCTGAGGAAGATAACAGCATCAGCACACTGTTCTACCTCCCCATGACCAAAGTCGATGTCAACAACTGCACCTGTGTAGTTCTTTCGTTTGATGCTACCATTATAATAATGTAAGTCACTTCCCACAGGTTTCAATGGCAGATGCCGTAGGAAATAACCGAATGTTCCCTCTGTTAGTTTTACTTTTTCGTAGCCAGGTGGTGGTGCTAAGCGTTGTTGATTACCCATGGTTGTCTGTTCGACAGTAGATGGTTTTTCTGTAGGCTGCTGTATCTGTCCATTGGTTTTCCCCGTGCAAGAGAGTAGAAATGTGGCCAGTAAGAAAGTGATTGTATAAGTAGTTTTCATCATTATCTCTGTACGAATTTGTCTTATTTTGGTACAAATATAAGTATAAATAACCAACTTGTCAAGTGTTTATCTTAAAGAGTTATACTTTTTCCCATTGTTTTTTAGGGAGATGATAGCGGTCTTCTTATGTTCTTTCCACCTTTTTCTATATATGTTCAGTTTACTTTCTCTAAGATGAAAGGAAGTTATCATCGAATTATTTTCATGAGTGGAAATATTTATTTACGTGACAAGAAATATTTTTTTTCATGAAGAAAAATATTTTTCTTCATGAAAATAATTCGCAAGAGAAGTTCTTTCAATGTGGGGAGAGGTTGTTTGCTGGGGTGGTTTCGTTCGCCTTTTGGATGCATGATAGATAGCCACTTGAGTCGTAAAAGCTAATGTATAGACACGAAAAAGTCCCCAAACATATTCCGTCTGGGGGCATATTCACCAATAACTAACCTATTTCATCAAGGTTCCTCAGCTTAACGCATCAGAACGACAACCTTTCATCAGGGGTACAGTGAGTATTTAGCCCACTGTAATCTGGCGTGCAACCTTCTGCTCCTCTACCTGAATCTTAGGCAAAGTAATGGTGAGCACTCCGTTTGCAACACGTGCTGCGATACTGTCCTTCTGAACATCATCAGGCAAGATCAGTGTCTGCTCATACTTACTATATGCGAACTCGCGACGGAGGTAATGAGCCTTCTGCTCGTTCTCCTCAGCTTTCTTTTCCATCTTAATGGTCAAGTCACCATCGCTGTTAATGTTCACATCAAAGTCTTCTTTGCTCAGACCCGGTGCTGCAAGTTCAACAACATAATCCTTCTCAGACTCCAGTACGTTGATAGCTGGTGCTGTTGGATTAGCCTTAGGCATATTTGTAGTGTTCAAAAAGTCATTGAAAACCTCTGGTAACCATGAATTTCTATACATATCTTAATCTCCTTTACTTTTATTTGTTTGTTAATGTTTTGTACCAACTAATATGCAATGAGCGTACCATTAACGCCTTTATGACATCTTGTCGGTTGTGACTGACAAATTGACTCATGGGCCTTATTATACCTATTGGGCTAATAAGCCTAATAGTACCACCATTTGCTTATAATTAATGAGAGCTTATACACCTTTTAGTTTAGATTGGTATTATTATAAGTCAAAAGTCAAATAAAATGTAACAAAACTTTGTTTGTATGTGAATAATTCCTATATTTGCAGTATGTTAATCAATAATTAGATGTCAATGAAGCATTTTTACTTATCTGCAAAACTGTTTGTAAGTCTTTGTTTAGTTGGTTTTACAAACACGTTGTATGCACAAAATGGTATCTCTCGATCGGTTAGTCATGCAAGTCAACTTACTGCTGAACAAGCAACGGTAGAGTTGTTGGAGGACCCTTATTTCTATTCTTTTAATAATGGTAAGCCTGCACAGTGGGAGACAGCAGGAACGGTTACACAGCTGAAGGCTGGGGATAGATACAGTAGTGACACGGGTTTCGGTATAGGAATAATGACTGCATCAGATGCTGAAGGCTATCTGAAGCAGGTGATAGACCTCAAACGTACTGGGAAGGAAGTCGCTGAAGGCGACGAGTTGGAGTGTTTGATACATTATTGTACGATGGAGAGTAGTCGCACGGAGGGGCCTTTCCGTCTTGCTCTGCGCTGGTTGGACGCTGCAGGGAATGAAGTTGAGTCTAATGAAAAAGCCTTTATCCATAACCCAGAGGTCTATTTCGGTCGCATGAAGGCGTATGGCGAATTGAAATTCCGTACCGTTTGTCCGGCTGGGGCAGTACGTTTAGAATTCTCACTCTTGGTAGCTCCAGGAAGTCAAGTTCGTATGGATGATTTCAGTGTGTTACGTTTGTCAGACAGAGACAAGACTCCACTCGTTGCCATTCTTCCACAGTATCGTACGATGACAGGCGAGGTGGGACAAGCAAAGTCGTTCCCTGTAGCCTTACAGGGTATGCATCTTGCAACGGAGCAGGTGCCTAATTTCTCTGGTAGTCAGTCGTCTTCTGTAATGCAATTAGATGTAGAGAAGCTACCAAAGAACGGTACACTAAAAGCCAATCTAACGATTACGCCGCGGACTGCAGGTGTCTATGTGGGTGCTAATACCTATAAACTTCGTTTCTCGGGAGCCGATGAAGAGAATAGTGGAATGCTTAGTTTGACAGGATACTTTAAGAAGGCTGGTACCACTCCGACGATTAAACTAAAGTTAGGAAAGGCTCGTGAGATGAGTGCTGCGCCAGGAAAGGCGGACGAACAGACACTTGAGTTCGAGATTAATGATGTCATTACGAATGTGAACCTTGCACTGAAACATGGCGAAAATACTCCCTTCCGTATAGATAAAAGTCAATATTACTATGCAACAAGGACAGGAAAACTTTATCAGAGTCCTGTAAAAGTGACCTTTGCACCACGTGAAGCAGGGGTATATGAGGCTGAGTTGAGTGTGTCAAGTGTCTTGGCTGACACCTTGGTTATAAAGCTCAAGGGCGTCTCACAGGTAGCAGCTACTGCCGACTTAGTAGAGAAGTTCACAGCAGACCGTGCTATGGACAGTCGCTTTACGGGTGCTGCATGGAAGGGATATCATAAGTTCGACTTAGGTTACTGGAAACTTAATGGTAATTGGAACAGCACAAGTAATGTCATGTTGACGGCAAAGGATACGCTTTATTACGATGAGTTGGTTGCCGATGGAGTTAATACGCTGCAGTTGTCACCAGTAGGTAGTGCTGCAAAGTGTACTGCTGAATATTCTGTAGATGGTGGTGGGCATTGGAGTTCAGTGGGTGCAGCTGATGGTGAAGGCAAGTTTATTGTGGGAACTCATCGTCCTACACTCGTGCGTTTTGTCACCTCTGAGCGTGTAGAGCTGCAGGGTGTGACCATTAGTCCGAATGCAGCAGAGGCACGTAAGACCTACGATAAGATAGAAGACGCTATGTTGAAAGGAGCTGACAATGAGCCGTTAGCAGTGTTAGATGAGACCTTCTCAGGTTTGCGTCATACACGTATCCTTGGCTTGAAGGGCTGGCAGAATCTTACAGTACGTGGTGAACGCCCATTCTATGCATGGCAACAGAAGAATGCTGACCAGAGCGTTGTAGAGAACGAGGTGGCACAGATTTCTTTCTTAAAGTATGGGGTTGTGGACAAACGTGAGCATGAGAGTTGGCTTATCTCTCCAACACTTTCTTATAAGAAAGCACAAAGCAAGGACCTTACTTTCAGTGTGATGTATCGCAATCAGACGACTAATGGTGAAGAACAGTTCGGCTTCTATATCATTATAGAGAAGGACGGTAAGGCTACACCTTATTATATAGACCTATCAGCATACGTCCCAGCAGGAGTCAAACTTGAGCCTGATATGTGGTTTGACTATCGTATAGACCTGTCTAAGGTAGAGGGACTAACCATTGATGATAAGTTTCATGTGGCCTTTTCATATTATAGTCCAGTAGGTGGGAATGAGACCTCCTTGAACTTTATGATAGATGATGTGACCTTCGGACGTACTGACCTTCCAGAGCTAAGTGTTGATAACGACTTCATTAAGTTTGCGTTCCGTTCGGGACAGGAGATGACACCTCAGCCACTTAATATATATAGTGATCGTACGACAGCACCTGTGACTATCACCTTGACCCCTTCTACTCAGAAGAAATACTTCAAACTTTCACATGAGAAGTTACCACTTGAAGGTGGGGCGATGGCCGTAGGTTTTAAGAGTAATGACTCAAAGACACACGCTGCCGCACTACTTATCCAAACGCGTGGAGCGGAGTCTATCGTCGTGAAGCTGCTTGCACAGCCTGTCACGGACGGTATCAGCAGTGTTACGAGTAGTAGTGATGGTAGTCTGATGCCCGTTGTTAATGGTACAGAACTGACTGTTAACGGTACGTATCAGATGTATCAGCTTTTCTCAACAGATGGGAGTCTCTTGCAGCAAGGCAGTTATCAGCAGCGTATAGACCTGTCTGGTGTTCAGCCAAGTGTTCTCATCTTGAAGCTTAACACAGGCAAAGACGTAAGGACATTCACCTTAAAGCGTTAAGGATTAACCTCTGACATAGAGAATGTGGATGTCAGAAGGTGAAAAAGAGAAAGGGGATAGACGATGATGTCTGTCCCCTTTATTTTTGTTACTTCTCTTTTGTTCATTTGCGTTATAGGGCAAATGCTTACTTTGTTTCAAGCAGATGCTGCAGAACAACAGCGTTGTTATGCTCTTCATCATGGGCCGCAAAGAGCAAAGTAGCGTTAGGATGATCCTTAATAGCACTACGTAGTTCGTCTAAGGCACCGCTCTCTTCTAACTCAGCCTGATAACGTTTAGAGAACTCAGGGAAGCGTTCTGGGTCATGCCCGAACCACTTACGCAAGTCATTACTTGGTGCAACCGACTTCAACCAGAGGTCGATTTTCGCCTTATCCTTACTGATACCTCTTGGCCATAGGCGGTCGACGAGGATTCGATAACCGTCGGTATCTTCTACTGGAGCGTAAGCACGTTTGATTTTCATTGTTTTATTCTAACATTAATGCCCTTGGGAATATGATTTCATTTTCTACATAGACATGCTCAAGGAGGTTGTCACGGAACTGACGGAGGTCGGCAAGGGCCTGTACATATTCTGGTTCAGCACCTTCTGGAGCAGTGTAGTCGTTTGTCAGTTCTGCTATTCGTTCATGCCGTTCAAGCTCTTCACTATGGTCAGCCATCATCGCATTGATAGGAAACTGAATAGAACCACAGTGGAAAGGAGCGTGTTCTTGGCCATACTCTGCAGCGTTGAAGATGTCGATAATGTATGGAAAGAGAATATTCTCCTCTTTCTGACAGTGCATATCAAGGTCGGCAACACTATTGCGAAAGTGGTCTGCTACACGATTCAGTTCTGGGTGACTGCCTGCAAGAGCGTTTAGTCTTACAGCGAGGTCCTCTCCCTTTCTGCGTATGTTACGATGATGGAATTTGAGAACATAGTCAACGAGTAGGTCAAGGTCCCATGACTGGAATGGAATTGTGGTTTGAAATGATGTTTGTGCCATTATAATTCTATTTATCTTGTTCGTTTAATGTGATTGCAAATGTAATCATTATCAAGCAGAAACGAGGGTAACAAATGTGTCCAATACGAATTAAATAAAGTTAAATCTATAGGAATAACAAGAAACTTCGTAACTTTGTAACATGGAAGATAAAGTAATGAAAGCACTCCGTTCCTGTCCGCTTTTTGCAGGAATGAGTGAGATAGAGATAGACCTGACGTTAGGTAACGTTAGTCACCAGCTTGTTTCGCTACCTTCACATGAGGTATATGCCTTGGCGGGTATGCCTTGCAAGTATGTAGACATCGTGGTGACAGGTAGGCTTGTATGCCGTATGGCTGCACTCTCAGGCAAGCAGGTTGAGGTAAGTCGACTACATAGTGGCAATATGGTAGCTCCTGCTTTCATCTTTTCAAAGGATAGGAGTCTACCAGTGAGTGTCGAGACTGATGGGAAGGTACAGCTGTTTCGTATGCGTCCAGAGGAGTTGAAGCGGCTCATTGATGTTGATGATGTTATTCGAATGAACTTTATTCGTATTCTTTCAAACATCGACGTGTTCTTAACACAGAAGATGAAGATACTTAGCCTGTTCACTGTTCGTGAGAAGGTGGCTTATCTTCTGATGGAGCGTGCCGGAGAACAGGGTAGCAACGAGGTACATCTTGAGCGGTCACGGCAGGAAATAGCCGACTCGTTTGGCATTCAGAAGTTCTCTTTGCTACGTGTTCTGTCCGACTTTGAGAAGGAGGGAGCGATAGAGATTGACGGTAGGAACATTAAAATACTTGACCGTCGTAAGATGTTAAAATAACGAAGGCTATTCCTTAGGTTTGTTTTTAGTTATTCAATATAGTACGATTTAATGATACTAAATATTCTTTTTATAGTCATCGGGATAGTCCTTGTGTTGTGGGGAGCTGACCGACTGACCGATGGGGCAGTGGCTGTTGCGGAGAAGATGAAGATGCCACAGATTGTTATTGGACTGACCATTGTTGCAATGGGGACAAGTATGCCAGAGTTCTGTGTGAGTCTTATCTCTGCTTTGAAAGGTACATCCGACCTTGCAGTGGGTAATATTGTTGGTTCAAACATCTTCAATACGCTGCTTATAGTTGGTGTGTCAGCCTTGGTGGCACCAATGTCTATTATGAAGACAACGGTACGGAAGGATATTCCCTTTGCACTTGTTGCCTCTGCTTTACTATTGATAATGTGTCTTGACGGGGATATTAGTAGGATTGATGCAGCTATTCTCTTTGTGATGTTCCTTATCTTTATGTATATAACCCTTCGAGGAGCAAAGGTGCAAGGGACTGATGTAGAGGAAAAAGAAAAGAAGCCGATGGCCACTTGGCTGTCTGTTGTATGGATTCTTGTTGGGCTGGCTTGTTTGATAGGAGGTAGTAATCTGTTTGTTGATGGTGCTACGGCAGTGGCAACAAAGCTTGGTGTGTCGGAGGCAGTTATCGGTCTGACGATTGTTGCAGGAGGTACGTCTCTCCCTGAATTGGCTACAAGTGTTGTGTCAGCTCGCAAGGGGAATAGTGGTATAGCGATAGGTAACGTACTCGGTTCGAATGTGTTTAATATCCTTGCTATCCTTGGTCTTACGGGTGTGATAAGTCCAATGACATTAAAGGGGATTACGATGACCGACCTTTCCATGATGGTTATCTCCATCATCCTTATATGGCTCTTTTCGTTTACGAAGTATAAGATTGAGCGATGGGAAGGAGCAATACTGACGGCAGTGTTCGTGGGGTATATCTATTCCTTGCTCTAATAGCATCTTTAACTCTGCCTCGGAAGGCTTTTTCTGGGCTAAAGCAACGACGGAGCTGTTGAAGAGAGCGTTGCTTGTCCTTAGTTAGTATGGTCTGATGGACTTATTGTTTAGAGGTAAGTTGTTGATGTCTCGCTATATTGATGGTGATTATGCTGGAAGGTCTTTACCCTTTCTTACATACGTACGCAGACTTAACACGTGTGGTGCTGACTACTAAATACTTTGTAATGTGTTGTTAGGAAGAGATGAATATATAGTGACGAACGAGTGATACAATCCTCTACTTAACAATACTTATCGGTTAGGTAAAAACGCAATAACACCAAAAGAACCCTATCTAAACTCATGAGTAGAGTTAGATAGGGCTCTTTTTTATATTGATAAAGTCGTAATTTCTCGGAGTGTGCAATAGGAACTTATATCCCCTCAAAAGGGAGCTTGAATATTCTCAGGCAATGCCTCTTATTCAGTAATTCCTTTTTACAGTCACTTTACTTCAACTTCTCAGCCAGTACCTCCTGTAGTTTATTCTCTCTAAGGTCCATTGCCACAATCTTACCTTGTGGGTCAATGAGGATGTTAGAAGGAATACTACGGATGCCATAGACGGCAGCTGCAGCTGACTCCCAGCCTTTAAGGTCAGACATCTGAGGCCAAATCATACCTAACTTCTCTACTGCTGCAGACCATTGTAATTTCTTACTGTCGAAGCTAACACCAATAATCTCTAAGCCTTTATCCTTGAAACGCTTGTAAGCCTCAACGACATTTGGCATTTCCTTACGGCAAGGACCACACCAGCTTGCCCAGAAGTCAACCAATACATACTTACCTTTACCTACCCATTGGCTCAGTTTAACCTGCTTGCCATTGAGGTCTTCCATGGTAAGATCCTTATACATTGAACCAGGTTGACGTAATTTGTAAGATTCAAAGAGTTGCTTTGGTTTGGCCATCTCAGGCTCATTATAATAGCCTGTCTTTGGGTCGCAGAGGTCTTTTAGTTCGTCATATTCAACGTCATACATCACCTGTGCAATATATTTTGCAGGGAACTTTGTGTCTTTGAATTTCTTTGCTATCTCTAAGACAGCATTCTTCTGTGCGCTACCAAGCGAATCTGCTTTGGCGATAATCTCGCTAATCTTTGCCTTCTCAGCCTCGGTGAGGGTTGAAGGATCTTTCTTTCCGAATGCCTGATAATCAGCTTCAAGTTTCTTAAACTGCGCCTCTATTTGAGACATCTTCTCCTCGTATGGCTTGGTGTCTTGTGCATTAGCGGTGAAGACAGCCGTAGCTAACATTGATATTAAAATAATCTTCTTCATAATTAATTATTCTTTGATAAGACTACAAAAGTACTGATTTTCTGCTTATCACCATGAATAATTATGTTTTTTTATGCGTTTACCCTCGCTTTATGCGTAAAGTGATATATTAGGCGAGCATGAAAAATAGTTGATCATACGGTTTATTCGGTTATAGTAAATTAAATTTCAGAAATATAAACACGGCTGGTTAATATATGTCTTAAATACTTTAATCTATAAAAGTTATGTAAATGTACTCGAAAAAGAATGACATAAAGTTGCATTATGTTGAATTTTTATTAATAATACATGCTGTTTTGTATTGCTATTTACATAAAGTATTATTTTTGCACAGCTAAATTAAAGAGACAAAACATGTAAGCTAAATAAACTCTTATATAATATAAAACTTATGGTTAAACATTTACACTCAGTCCTGACACTTGTGTTAGGATTCTTTTCTGTGGCTGCGTCAGCACAAGCACCAGCTACTGTAACAAAACCAGATGATGGTTATTATCGTATTGTGAATGCTCGTCAGCGTACCGATGGCAAGCAGTATGTTTATGTAACGGGTAAAATTGCGGCACAGCCTAATGCCACTAAGGATGAAGCAACTACATTGCCTGGTACGGTAATTCACCTTAAAACAAAGGTTGATGACAAAGACGCAAGCAGGCTTAATGTGACAACTCTCCGTTCACAAGGTGTTGATGTGATTAATGAATACCTAAACCCTACAATAGAAAAGGTGGAGAAAGCTGTGAAAGACAAGCTGAATGAAAAACTTAGTGCTCCTTTGAGTAGCATAGCTTATGGGATATTTAATACGAGCGTGATTGGACAATGGGACTTGAAGATGCACTTAAAGCCTGTTACCACATCTGATGGACGTGATGCTTATTATGCCTTTGCGACAGTTCCTTCCATGCAACCAATCTGTGATTTCTGGCATACTTATGGGATATTTGCAGGTCGTGCTCTTGATAGCTATCCTAACTTGAAATCAGCTTTAGACCGTGGCAATCCAGACGATGTATGGTATGAAATAGAGCGCCTTGCCTTAGCAAAGATAGAAAGTAGTCCAAATGCTAATGCTGATATAGTAAATATTATAAAGCATTATATTGGAACTACACGTGCAGAGAATCGTATTAATCAAGGACAAACTTACTATCTTATTTCTGGTGCATTAAAGAAGGTTGACCCTTCAGGAACAGCCTATAATCCTGCTAATCCGACAGGGACAGCACATAATGAATATGACGGAACGGAGGCAAAGTTCGACTTTGTCAATAATAATACTACGGACGAATACTTTGGTCCTGAGCTCCCTGTGACAGGAGATGCAGCTATGTGGATCCTTGAGAAGGTTGATGATACAAACTACTTTGGTGTTAAGCCTTCTGCTAACATGAAGGGTAGAGATGGCAAGTATTACACTACATTGTATGTGGACTTCCCCTTCAAGATAGTTGGTGACGTAAAAGCTTACACCATTGAGGGCGTTGATGCTAAGAATGCTCAAGGTTATTATTTCGCTAAAGTGAAGGAGCTTGCTCAGAAAGGCGATACTGTTCCAGCTCAGACCGCCGTTGTTTTGGAGTGTAACTCTACGAATCCTGCTGACAATAAGTTGTTGCCTACGGGTGATGAAAAACCTAAGACAAGTAATAACCGTCTCTGTGGAACATTCTTTGGAGGGGCTATCAATGGCTTGACAGTGAAGGATGGTGCAGGAAATGACTACAATGTAACGCATGATAACATCCGTGCTTTCAATATCAACACCGCTGATAGCAGAAACCCAATAGGTTTCTATAAGGTGAAGAATAATGTTACTAATCTCCCAGGCAACAAGGCATTCCTTGTCCTTACCAGCACTGAAGCACAAGCTAAGAGCTTTGTCTTAGAGTTTGAGGACGGTGGTACAACTGGTATAGAGACTATCGAAAACTCAAAGAATAGTACTGATGATGGTGTTTACTATGACTTACAAGGTCGTCGTGTAGAGAATCCAACACGTGGTATCTATATCGTTAATGGTAAGAAGGTCGTAATTAAATAATCAAAGGAGGATAAAGTCATGAAGAAGATATATTTAACCCCTCAATGTGAGGTGGTGGTTTTGAATGTAAATGGTGATATCCTTGATGGCCATTTCGGTAACCAGAGCGGTGTTCCTGTAGAGTCCTCGAACTCACAACCAGGTGATAGTGGAGCCACTGATGGCGTAGGTGGTTTCGAAGCTAAGGAAAGTGAATGGGGCGAAATTGAGTTCACTCCTTGGGAGGATTAAGCTCCGATGGTGTAAAAAGGGTAATATAGTAATTTGCTACATTTAGACTTATATTGCCTATATTGCCACGATTAGGGCTATAATACATGATAGAGAGTGTGTTAAGATATTGGTCTTACAGATGCTTAGAGCGTCTGTTCTGATAGAACAATAACTTAGCACACTCTCTCTTTTCTTGTATTATTTAGAGTTATTTCAATATTAATGTGTACCTTTGCAGCCACTTAATTGAATAGGGGTACTTGCTCAACCCCCTTTAACAAAACAAGACAATGACAAAAAGTAAACAACAAGTGAGTGTGCTGTTTATGCTTTTCAGCATCCTCTTCTGCGTTTGCCTTATTGCAGCAAACACGCTCGAGACAAAGCAAATCTCTGTATTAGGTATCTCATTGACGGGTGGACTCATCGTTTTCCCCATCTCTTACATCATCAACGACTGTGTTTGTGAGGTATGGGGATTCCAAAAAGCACGTCTGTTGATATGGACGGGCTTTGCAATGAACTTCTTTTTCGTGGCGATGGGAGCATTATGCGACTGGATACCGGGTGCACCTTATTGGACAAATGAAGCTGGCTTCCATGCTATCTTTGGCCTTGCTCCACGTGTGGCAGCAGCCTCTTTCGTAGCTTTCATCGTAGGGTCATTCGCTAATGCCTACGTAATGAGTAAGATGAAACTACGTGATGGAGGTCGTCATTTCTCATGGCGTGCCATCTTGAGTACCATTGCAGGTGAGAGCCTTGACTCTCTCATCTTTTTCCCTTTGGCGTTGGGTGGCGTAGTTCCTACCCCTGAATTGCCAAAACTAATGCTTTGGCAGGTAGTGTTAAAGACGCTTTATGAGGTAATAGCCTTGCCTATCACTATCCGTGTAGTAAAGAAGTTAAAGCAACATGAAGGCGAAGATGTTTATGACAACGGTGTGAATTATAGCATCTGGAAGATTTTCTCTTTGCAATAAACATAAGTGGATAGGCGAAAGAAAGGGGATGTGTCAATGAGAAGACACATCCCCTTTTTTCGTAGTTCATTAGCTTAAAAGTCATTTTGAAGCTTGGAAAATAGTGTTGTTAGTAGTTCAAATACAGATAGTATGTATCATAGTACACTCTTTAACCTACTAAAAAGTGAATTTCTGTTGCGTGTTTGCGGTGAGACTCATTATGAGCGAGTGAAATAATAGTATGTCTTTTCTCATTGTTTACTTACTTTCTTAAAGTTGATAAGACGATTACTTTTAGTTCTACATTACCGACTTTCATATAAGATGTCAATGTGTGAGAGTAGTCCTGTACGTCAGAAACTGCTCTAACAGGCGTTAGTTCTAATGGTCGTAAGCTTGTTGAATTTCAAGTGCAAGGTTCTTTGTAGGCTTTTTAGTCGACCTGCTATCAGCAACTACCTACGCACAACGGATATGAGTGTGAAGGAGATTAGTAACTTATTAGGCTTCCCTAACACAAGCTTCTTTGGGAAGTACGTGCGCAATCGGCTGGGTTGCAGTCCTCTTGAATATCGGAGACAACAAAAGGAGAGGTAGGTCTGCTTCTTTGGTAATATCTTGTGAAGGTGTTTGTAGTTTACTAACAATGTATTACCTTTGCAAGTAAAACAATATAAACGATTATGGAAAGAAACGAAGAGGGCTTGCAGTCGTTAGGTTCTGCAACCCAATACAGAATGGATTATGCGCCAGAGGTGTTGGAGACGTTTATGAACAAGCATCCAGAGAATGACTATTGGGTGCGTTTCAACTGTCCTGAGTTCACGAGTCTGTGCCCTATTACGGGACAACCCGACTTTGCTGAGATACGTATCTCATACGTCCCTGACGAGCGAATGGTTGAGAGTAAGAGTCTTAAACTCTATCTTTTTAGCTTCCGTAATCATGGTGATTTCCATGAAGACTGTGTGAATACTATTATGAAGGACCTCATCAAGTTGATGGATCCTAAGTACATCGAGGTGACAGGAATCTTCACTCCTCGTGGGGGTATCAGCATCTATCCATACGCTAACTATGGTCGTAAGGGTACGAAGTATGAGCAGTTAGCCGAACAACGGTTCATCACGCACGAATAAGGGAGTATATTCCTTGTTCGTAACAAATGCTGATTGTTATGACAACTAAGCGGATTGTATATTCCATCTTCTTACTTCACATTCTACTGTGCTTCAGTTGGTGGATATTGCACATGTGCCTGTCTGATGACTTGCAGCTCAATGTTGTCTTAGACAGCATATTGTATTATGGCATGCTCTGCACCCTTCCTATATGGCTTTATCCTATAGTGAGAGTCATCAAGAAGACCTTTAACTATAATGAGATATTAGGTGTCTTAGCGATAATCCTCATTAGTGGGATTGTGTTTGTGGTTTGGTTTATCGGTCTGCTTTTGTTCACTATTGAAGCTCCAAAAACTGTGTGGTATGAGGATAAGAACCATATTATCACAGATGGTTATGCCTCCGTTGGCTCCTTCTTCGTATGTGATAGGGGAGGAATAGTAAATAAAGTAAGGTCTAAAGGACGCCTCAGAGATTCACCACTAATCCCTGATTCTGCACAATGGAAGTTCTATGATCAGTGGGGAGTACTGATTGCATGGTCGGATAATAAGCTTGATGAAGATCGAGGAATGAAGGCTTATAGCCTTTTTGTTACCGACTCCTTATTATATAAGCGGCATCAGAAGGAAATTCTAAACCTACGTAAGTCTTATCTGATGAAGGAACGAAACTATATTCTTGATTGTCATTTACTCTGTTACGGAAGCTCTCTTCCAAACTATGAGTTCGAATATAACACACGGACACGGATAATGAGTATAGACGACGATGGGATTGATTTTAAGAATAAAATAAGTTTTAAGTTGTCTCCGGAGACGAATGATAGTATTGTTGCTTTCATCCATCAGCATCCAGAGGCATCTATAAATTATGATGGAGACGTTGAACATTATGGACAAGGAGATGTATGTGTATGGCTTGAGGTAAATAGGCGTTCTGTCTTTGACTGTGATAATAGTGACTTTGCACAGATGCCAGTTCCTTTCCAGAATATCATTCGTCTATTTGCAAATAAGCATGTACGGGGGCGCGACCTATTGAAAGTTGTGGACAAAGCAAAGTGATTTACCTAAAATAAAAACTCTCTATAAGACATGATAAATCCCTGATTTAGTTTTGTTTTTATTTGCTGTCATTTTTAACATTTGCGTTAACTCGTTGGTGCACAATACTTTTTTAATGCAAAAGCAATGATAGGAATGACAGCAAATAATGATTTCCTCTTTTCTTATAGTGTGTCCAGATTGTGTCAGTAGCTATTTCAAAAGCTTTGTGAATATTTCTACTTTATGTACAAAGGAGCAGTTATTCCCATGCTAATACATCTAATCGACTATCGATAAGAGCTTTATAGCTCTGTTTCTGATCGTCACTTATGAATGAAGAATCTATACAAGTAAACCACTTATCTCTAAACTTTGAGAAGTCAGACAGTATCCTATTTGTCACTACCTTAGTAATGTCTGTGGAATACATCGCCTCTCTAAAGTCATAAACAAGTAGTTTCTTTTTGAATCCGTTGAGGCTTAATGCCATTTCTTCCGTGTCTTCTGGCATAACAATCTTAGTAGACACTTGGTCGTATGTAGGGCTGAGAACGTAATGATCTGTGCGTGGACTATACAAGGAGAAGTTCTTTAAGTGCATATCAGCATTACCAATAATCCATGAGAAGACGACCTGTTGCCAATAGTTTATCTTATCCAATTGCGGTAAACTTGAATACTGTTCTATGATTTTTGCAATCAACTCATAGCTACCTTGATATTTCTGTTCTGTGAGCTTACCGCTCAATTGACACATGTCTTCCATAGGTAGTTTCTGCCCATCGTCTGTCCTATCTATTCGCCGTGTGATGTAATTCAATTCGCCATCAACAAAGCGAATGAGCGCATGAGGGACGGTCGGTATTTTTGCAATCTCAGCCAAGTGCATAGAGAGGTCTTCTATTTCGGGCAGTCGTTCAAAACGTTCTGTTTGTGGTTTAAGGATATAGCGCCCCATCAAGCCCACTGTTGTTAAGCGTTGAGGCCCACCTGTATTATCCTGTTGAAGGTCTATTGATAACTTTGATTGTACACCTGTCACAGTGGTGCTATTAGCAACGATTACCTGCGCTAAGTCGTTGATGTCCTTACGTGTATATGGTAATACTGGCGCTGTGGGAGAGCCAAATATCTTCTTTGCACATTGTGGGTGATAGTCTATTTCTCCTGCATGCAAGGGTCTATAACAGCACAAACATCGTTTCATCTTTCCGTTTCTTTTTGTTCAATGGGGACAATACTAATATCACCTATACAATCACGACAGCATGAGAGTAGTAATCCCATGCGGTCATGTCGATTGATTTTCCAGTTCCGTTCAGCAATGTTCAGCATCCAGCCTTCGGGTATGAGACCATCAAAGAAGGAAAATAGAACATTGCTGTGATAGTCCTTCTTGCTTAATGGCAAGGTAAGGCTAACAGGTGTGGGATGGTCACTATCTAAGTATGCTTGTGCGTAAGTGAAGCCGTAACCAGTCTCATCTTCCGTTATGATACCCGCCAATTGATTCTTAACAAATACCTGTCCTTGTCTCATTTCGATGAATATAATAATGGTGGTTCTTCCCTTGGAATGGGTACAGGGGCTAATTGTAGGTTGAACAGTAGAAGCACTTGATTCACCTTGTCCATACGTAATGTAGCTTTTCCTTGCTCCATTTCGCGGACAAAGCGTAGACCTACTCCAGCCTTGAAAGCCATATCCTCTTGCGTAAGATGATACTCTTTGCGCAGCTGCTTTAGTGTGGTTGATAATTGATTATTCTCCATTTTGATTATACCTTATCGGGTACAAATATACGAAAAAAATATGAAAAAGAGCATAGAACATCCCTAACGGGTATAATCTTATACTTATTTAACGCAATTATACCCCATTGGGTATAAACTTAATGGTCATGTACTTGTATTTTTCTAAGGTTTTTCTTTAGTCTATCCAACGTATCGAGTGGTTGTTTCAAGTATTTTTTTAGGGTTAACTAAATTTCTAAACACTTTCATGGGTAGCAGTTTCTTCTCTTTTCAGTAGGCTTAGTAAGATTATGAAAAATCGTTACGTTTTATCTAACTGAATACTCTCAAGATAGGGGTATGATATCTTCTATAATCGAGTCTATAACATTCAATAAATCAAGAGGTTATGTTTAGTGTTAAAGAAGAGGCCTTTCTTGCATCAAGAAGGGCCTCTTCAATGTGCAAGAAGGGCATGTTCTTGACTGTAGAAGGGCGTCTTCTTAACCCATGAGGGGCATGTGTTGGATTTAAGAAGGGCGAAAATTATTGACAAACGGTCAGGGCGTTGAAGAGTAAAAAGGAATGGAGTAGGGGAAGAAAACAGCTGGTGACGGGAAGTACCCACCACCAGCTGTTAGGTAGAAGAGCGTGTAGCCCTTTATTCATGATAGCTGTTTAGCTTTGCAAGATAGTATTTCTTAAAGTCACTCCATCGATAGTAATAAGGTGTAGAGGTCTTTGGAAGGGGCAGCGTAGCCTCTTCCTCATTGAGTAAAACCTTCACGAGGACATCGGCATTAGGCTTCTTTGGGTTCTTATAGAACACGAACTGGATGTTAGCAGCCATAGGGACAATGCGAGTAGAGCTCCAACCTTTTAGGTTGAGACTATCTATATCCGATACGCTAATGTCGTTGTTATTAAGATTAAGTAGACAAGTCAATGGCATAACCATCGTGTCATGACCGAAACGAAGGGTTGCACCTGGGTGAGGTAGGGCCAGACATGAGTCGGCATCGGTGATAATCTTACGCAAGAGATTGCGCTGTGAGAACGGTTGCTTACCTCCACTTTGTGGTGCACTGGCATAGCGTAGATACCACCAAGCATTGCTTCGCTCCCATAGACGATATAACTCATCCGACGTAAAGAGATTGTACAATGAGATCGAATGGCGTATCTCTGAGTTCTGAACAATACTTGCCAGACTGAAGAGGTCGAAGGCGAGTTGTCCTGCATCTACCTTCTTGGCCACGTATTCCTTATCGTTAAAGAGGCGAGCCATCAAAGGCTTGGTGTCGATATTGCGTTTGCCCCACTCGTCAATCGTGTTCTTTACAGCACTACTATCCCTTTGATGAGACAGTTTCTTGTCTGATTGATTCATGAAATACATGTCATGTGCACTCGCATCATGCCTAATACGTAAGCGAGGATTATGTCGAATCAGCTCTTGCAGTTCGTTTTCCATGGACAGAATACAGCGGATAACATCCGTAGACTTGGTATCTACCCACACAGAATCACGGAAAACGGATGGGAAACGACGATACATTCTTCTCGCAATCTGCTGATGCTGCTGTGCTCCCAACGGTGTTAGCTCGCCCCATCGCTTGTAGGATTCAGCATACATGAGGTGTAACTTCTTCAATACATCTTTCCCTTCATTGGTCAGAACGCCTGCTGAATCAGCCCGCTCGAGCGTCTCTATTGGTCGGAGATATTGCTGCGCATGGATGAGATAACGTGAGCCATGGCGGCCGTAGTGGGAGAGATAGACCGGAAGATAGCCTGACGGAGCAGGTGTCAGCTTACCAGAAGGAGTCGGATAAGCAAGGTAATTGTTGGCAGAAAGCTCTGGATGAGCACTAACCTGCTTCTTAAACGATTGTGCTGTGACGTGTAGCGATGCGGAGAAGGCCAACGCACAAAGCAAAATAAGCTGTTTTTTCATATCGTTGTGATTTGTTCTAAACTACTTTGCAAAGGTAATCATTTTCTATAAAGATACGTAAGTGAGCGTGAATTAAAGATAGATAGCAGGGGTTATCAGGCATGTGTTCTCATCGGAAACGGACGTTTTGAAGGCTGAATGGTGTGAGGACGATTTATTACAGTCGTGTCTTTCAGTTCAAACGAATGTTGTTTTAATAATAATCTCAGTCTATGCGCTGACATAAATATCTCCAAAAGTCAGTTGACATACAATATTTTCGATAATAATTGACTATCTTTGCAAGTCATGACAATATACTTGAAGGGTCTCTTTCCTCCCATTTAAGCTCCGCTTTATGACTGGTTATGGTTGTTATCGTCAGACTGCAATAGGGGATAGGAGACCTTCGGGGAGTGAGTTAGTGCTGTGTAAGGCCTCTGTTCCACTCGAAAGGGAAGAGAGCATAGGGCTACATCTTCCCATGCTTTAAGTGTGTCGGCACAGAATAAAAACTACAATAACAATGAAAGTGAAGTCTATTGCTTGTCCGTTAGAAACCTTTATCCCAGCTCGGGCAGTTGGTCAGCGTGATGTTCTGTCGTTGACACTCCCCCCGATGCCCCTCTTGCAGGTGGCTTTTGTGGGTGTTGGCGCTCGTGGACGGATGGCAGTTACACGCTGGTGTCATATCCCTGGGGTTCGGATAGCTGCTGTCTGTGATGTTTCAAGAGAGGTGGCTGAGGAGGTGGCACAGCATGTTGAGCAGTTAGGGAAGCCTCGTCCGATGGTCTTTTGGGGTGAGACAGCTTACGTCGATATGTGCCGACAGCAAGCAGTCAACCTCGTTTATGTGTGTACGGATTGGATGTCGCACGTCCCTATAGCCGTTCATGCAATGGAACAGGGGAAGTGTGTCGCTGTGGAAGTACCAGCGGCACTCACCTTAAAAGACATCTGGAAACTGGTAGGTACGGCCGAGCGGACACGACAACACTGTATGATGTTAGAGAATGTAGTGTATGACTACTTTGAGATGGCGGCCTGTCAAATGGTAAGAGAGGGTTTACTCGGTGAGCTTGTACATGTTGAAGGAGGCTATGCACACCCTATCGGCGACCGTTGGATGCCTTGGCGCATGGAGTACACACGTCGGCATGCAGGCGATATCTACCCTACGCACAGTATAGGACCAGCTTGTAGGCTCCTTGATATACACCGTTCTGACAACATGCAGTACCTTACGGCGATGCAATCTAATGCTTTTAAGGGACGAGAGATGTATCAAACAGTGATGGGGACAGACTGCGATGACTTTGCAAATGGCGACCAAACGTCTACGATGATACGAACGGTGAAGGGGAAGACTATCCTTTTACAGCATAATGTGATGACTCCACGTCCTTATAGTAGGATGTTCCAAGCGGTTGGCACACAGGGGTATGCCGCTAAATATCCTGCCCCGGAAGTGCAATTGAGTCCTATGGCTGCGGCCAAGGTGGGGATTGAGATAGAGGAAGATGACACGACCTTGAATACTGTTCAGATAGAGAGACTACTCAGTCATTATGCGCCTTCCTTCTCATCAGAGACTATCGCTTTAGCCAAACAGATTGATTCACGAGGTGGGATGTCCTTCTTTATGGACTTACGGCTCGCTCAGTGTCTGCAAGATGGGCTCCCTTTGGATATGGATGTATATGACTTAGCGGAGTGGTGTAGCATTGCGGAGCTATCTAAACTATCCGTTGAGAATGGCTCAATACCGGTAATGATACCCGACTTCGTGCACCGTGTACATTTATATGATAAGGAATAGCAATAGTGACAATAATGGGTATGATACTATGAGGTGGTTGGTTTGACATTACACTTTGCTTCCATGGAGTTAGGTAGTGTGTTTTTTTATCAGTTATACAAGGTGTCTCCTTTCACGGAAGACGCTATGATTGAGGCTTCTCACCCTAATGACATTGGCAGTGTGGCATAATCACGAGCCTATAAGAAGATGTTGGGTAAGGTGTTTCGTAAATGATAAAGAGCGTAATAGGCGTTGACAAGGAAATCAATCGCTCGTTCTGCTTTGCTTAGTGATAATGTCGTGTAAGGGAGTTTGTTCTTCGCATATTGGAGGAAAGGGTAAGGGAGATGAGTGGAGACTATATAATAAGGTGGAACAAGGCGGTAAGTGATAGTCTAAAAATACTTAAAACACGTATGTAAGCATGTAAGTATCAAAGATAAATACTATCTTTGTCTCGTTCATAGTAGGTTGATGATGAACAAGCAAGACTATAAAAGAATTACAAACTAACATAAACAATTATGCTACGAAAAACGATTTTTATCATTGCCATGTGCTTGGTAGGACTGAGTGTATGGAGTATGGGAGTAGGAAACAAGGTACGTGTGGGTGTGTTCCAAGGTAATGGCGGTGCGCAAACGTGTATTTGGGAGACCATAGCGTCCATACAGTTAGACCCCGACATGACTGTGAGAACAATTACGACGGGCGATATTGTGAACGGAGTTTTGAGTGATTTGGATGCTATCATCATCCCAGGAGGTGAGGGAGCGACGCAGTATATGAATCTTGGAGAGGAGAACATGGAACGAATAAGAAACTTTATTCGTTCAGGAAAAGGTGCTGTGGGTATCTGTGCTGGTGCCTATCTCTTTACAGACACACCAGGATATGCTTGTATGCACATCAATGGTGGAAAGGCAATAGACATCGAACATGATAACCGTGGACATGGTATATCAGCTTTCTCCCTTTCCGCTGAAGGTAGAAAACTATTCCCTGAGCTTGCTAAGCGAGACCGTTCATACGTGATGTATTATGAAGGTCCGGTCCTTGTGAAGAGTGATAGTGTTCCTCTTCCCTACACAGTTATGGCGATGATGGAGACCGATGTGCACGAAGAAGGTAATGCCCCAGCTAACATGACGAACAATCGTCCATTCTTCATCGCCAATGAGTATGGGAAAGGACGTGTCTTTAGTAGTATCTCGCACCCAGAGGCAACACCTGGGATGATGTGGATGATACCACGCATGGTGCGTTGGACATTACGAATGCCAGTCGTAGCCTATTCGAAGCGGGTCGTTAATCCTGATTTATACAATCGTGAGATTCTCATGACGAAAGCTGATTTAAAGAAGGAGCGTGGGTATTATAACACATTCTTATACGGTTCGCCTAAGGAGAAGATAGCGGCACTCGATTGGCTACAGAACTGTCGGTCGTGGGATGCTAAACGCTGGGTACAGGGTCTGCTCTTTGATAATAGTCCTGCAGTAAGAGAACGGGCGGCTCGTTTTATAGCTGAGACTGACTATCTCCCCTTCCTATCTGACTTAGAAGCAGCATGTCGTGTAGAACGTAATGCACAAACGAAACAAAGTATGATGAGGCACCTTGAGCATCTGAAAGCGCTATTGCCGCATAAATAATCTTTGTCTTGTAGGGTCTATTACAGGATAGAAACGTATATGATTTGGGCATTGCTTCGAAGGAGACATTACTTGAAAACAAATTTTCCTGTCATTCCTGTCATTCAAAGCAATGACTTAATACGCTGAACAACAGGAAGATTACGTGAAATGTTAAAAGTGACAGCAAAACGAAATTAAACTTTTTATGATAATAGAAGACATAATCTCTCCTTCTTTCAGTGGGCTTTTTCATTCCATGTCTCGGAAGAGCTGTATATGAGTTCAGCAGGGAGAGCATAAAAAAAGACAGTATCAAATTAAGCTTTGATACTGCCTTTTAATTTTTAGAGAATCCCTTTTAGGATTAAAAAGTGGACCTGGTGGGAGTCGAACCCACGTCCGCACAAGGAAACCATACGCTTTCTACACGTTTATTCCAGCCTTCGATTTTCGTATGTCGGCAAGACCTGGACCACCAACCGACATCTTATCCTCTAAATTTTCATCAGTGCATCGAGGCATACACTGACTATTTCCGATTGAACCTGCATCGCTTACTCTCCGGATTCGGAACAACATCCTCGGAGCGATGTCTCGTCCAACTATCTAATAGTCGGATAAAGCCAGTAACCTACTGTACTTCGGTTAGGCAGCGAGAGCGTAATTGTTTTCGCCAATTAATTTTTCGATAACTGAGATTTAGGAGCCAGTCAACGATGCTCCGCGTGCTTACGTACCATCTCGTCTTGCCGTCAAATCCAAACAAGCCCATAGTACATTTGAGGAATGATATTGGGTGAAAACCATGGCTCTCACCCTCTTATTTCTGTATTCCTTTATCTGTTTCCGCTGAATCAGACTGCAAATATAAGGAGAGTTCACGAAACTACCAAATCTTTAAGTACTTTTCTGCTTAATTTCATAGATAATTGCTGTCTATCTGAAATTTGTTGTAACTTTGCAAGCACAACGCATTGGCGATGAGAATACAGGATATACAGAAACTATACGCTATGCTGCCTCAGGCAGGAGCGATACTGAAGATACAGGAAGATAAGTCAGTTAAGACTGTTTTCCTGCAAGGACTCGTGGCCTCAGCTGCCCCGATGTTCTTTGCATCAATAGCTGAACGATGGAAGACAACGACTGTTTTCGTGTTGAATGACAATGACGAGGCGGGTTATTTCTACAATGACCTCAAGACAATTGCTATGCCTGCTGACGGTGAAAGGAAGGTGGCTGAGGTGCTATTCTTTCCATCATCTTATCGTCGTGCAGTGAAGTATGGACAGCGTGATGCGGGTAATGAAATTCTGCGTACAGAGGTGCTGACACGTCTTTCTGCCCTTGCCTCGGGTGCTGACAACGCTCTACCGCTTTATATTGTGACTGAGCCATCAGCGCTATCAGAACTCGTTGTATCAAAAAAGCAGTTGGATGAACGTCATTTGACATTGACAGTTGACCAGCATATTGATATTGTGGAGGTAGAGAAAACCTTACGTTCTTTTGGCTTTACAGAGACAGATTACGTCTACGAACCAGGTCAGTTTGCTGTGCGTGGTAGTATTATAGACGTCTATTCCTTCTCTAATGAACTGCCATTCCGCATTGACTTCTTCGGTGATGACATTGAAACTATTCGTAGCTTTGAGGTAGAAACGCAGTTGTCTACAGAGAGGTTGACACGTGTTGAGATTGTTCCAGAGCTGACAACGATGTCAGAAGAGAAGGTGCCTTTTCTTCAGTTCTTACCAGAAGATGCCGTGTTGGCATTTAAGGATTTTCTCTATGTGCGTGATGCGATTGATAATATCTATCAAGAAGGCTTTACTAATCAGGCATTGACAGAGAAGTTAGAGGGTAAGACGGAGTTAGAACAGCGTGAACTGGAGCAGGCTTACCGCAAGGAAGGACAGCTTGTACCAGCCTCAAGATGGATGAATGATGCACTTGATTTCCGTCGTATAGAGTTTGGTATGAATCATTCTACCTCTGATCAAGCAAAGAAGAAGGATGGCTCACGGGCAACAATAAACTTCAGTACGTCACCACAACCACTCTTCCACAAGAACTTTGATTTACTGTCTAAGACGCTTCGTGACTATCTTATAAAAGGTTATAAACTCTATATCTTTGCAGATAGTGAGAAGCAGACTGTACGTTTGAGGGATATTTTCGATTCATTGTCAGATACAAATGTCTCACCAGAATCAGAAAATCTATCCGTAGCTGAACTGTCTGGAGAGGGTAAGGATGCGACGGTAGAAGCCTTACCTTTCACGCCAGTCAACCGAACGTTGCATGAAGGTTTTGTTGATAGTACGTTGAAAGTATGTTTCTTTACCGATCATCAGATTTTCGACCGTTTCCATAAGTACAATCTCAAGTCAGACAAGGCACGTCAAGGTAAGATGGCTTTGACGATGAAAGAGCTGCAAGAGATGGAACCTGGTGATTTCTTAGTGCATGTTGACTTTGGAATAGGTAAGTTTGCCGGTCTGGTTCGTGTACCTGCTGGTGACTCTTATCAGGAGATGATACGTCTTGTCTACCAACATAACGACATTGTGGATGTGTCTATTCACTCGCTTTATAAGATTAGTAAGTATCGTCGTGGCGATAGTGGCGAACCACCACGACTGTCTGTTCTTGGTTCAGGTGCTTGGGACCGACTGAAAGAAAAGGCGAAGAAGCGTATCAAGGATATTGCTCGTGACCTCATTAAACTCTATGCTAAGCGATGTCGTGAGAAGGGATTTGCCTTTTCTCCAGACTCATTTATGCAGCACGAATTGGAGGCTTCATTCCTTTATGAAGATACACCCGACCAGTTGAAGGCTACGCAAGAACTCAAACAAGACATGGAAAGCGCACGACCAATGGACCGTCTGGTTTGTGGTGACGTGGGTTTCGGTAAGACAGAGGTGGCTATCCGTGCTGCTTTTAAGGCTGCTGTGGATAATAAACAGGTGGCTGTATTGGTGCCTACAACCGTGTTAGCCTTTCAGCATTACCAAACCTTTAAGAAGCGATTGAAGGATATGCCTGTGCGTGTTGACTACCTCTCACGTGCTCGCAGTGCTAAACAAACAAAACAGGTATTGGAAGATTTGGCAGAGGGAAAAATTAATATTCTTGTCGGTACGCATAAGTTGATAGGTAAATCGGTGAAGTGGCATGACCTCGGACTCCTTATCATTGACGAAGAACAGAAGTTTGGTGTGTCAACAAAGGAGAAACTCAGACAGCTGAAAACGAATGTTGACACCCTTACGATGTCGGCAACGCCTATCCCACGTACGCTACAGTTCTCACTGATGGGTGCACGCGACATGAGTATTATGCGTACACCGCCACCTAACCGTTACCCTATTCAGACCGAGATAGCTTCTTTCTCGCATGAAGTAATAGCAGATGCTATTAACTTTGAGATGAGCCGTAACGGACAGGTTTATTTCGTTAATGACCGTATTAGCAATCTTCCAGAGATAGCAAAGCTGATTAAGAAGTATGTTCCCGACTGTCGTATTGCTATCGGACACGGGCAGATGAAGCCTGAGGAATTGGAGGAGATAGTTATGGGTTTTATGAACTATGACTATGATGTACTGCTTTCAACGACGATAGTTGAGAATGGTATTGATATTTCCAACGCCAATACAATCATCATCAACGATGCTCATCGTTTCGGACTCTCAGACCTACATCAGATGCGTGGTCGTGTGGGACGTTCTAATAAAAAGGCTTTCTGTTATCTTCTCGCTCCTCCTTTGGCTGCATTGAACCCAGAGGCACGTCGTCGTCTGGAGGCTTTGGAGACTTTCTCCGACCTCGGTAGTGGATTTAATCTTGCGATGCAGGACCTTGATATCCGTGGTGCTGGTAACCTCTTAGGTTCTGAGCAGAGTGGATTTATGGAGGACTTGGGATATGAAACCTATCAGAAAATCCTCAATCAGGCGGTGATGGAGCTGAAAAATGATGAGTTCCAAGACCTTTATGAGGAGGAGATGGAAGAAGGAAAGCAGATTACTGGCGATGACTTCATTGATGATTGTGCCGTAGAAAGCGACCTTGAAATGTACTTCCCTGATAACTATGTGCCGGGTAGTTCAGAGCGTATGCTGCTCTATCGTGAGCTTGATAATATTGAAAAAGACGAAGACCTCGATGCCTATCGTAAGCGTCTACAAGACCGTTTCGGTCCTGTTCCACGTCAAGGTGAGGAACTGATGCAGGTCGTTGCACTCCGTCGTGTAGGTAAGCGATTAGGCTGTGAGAAGATTATCCTCAAGCAGGGACGCATGCAGATGCAGTTTGTTTCTAACCCTAATAGTGTCTACTATCAGAGTGCTGCCTTTGATAAGGTTCTCAACTATATCGGTCATCATCCTCGCCGTTGCAATTTGAAAGAGCGAAATGGCAAGCGTTCTATGGTGGTTAGTGACGTTAAAACGGTGGGAGAAGGTGTGAAAGTTTTAAGAGCAATAGAACAAGGGAACAAAATGTCTTGATGAAATGGATACCCTAAGTTCACTTTGAATATTCATCCAATGGTGGAAGACCAACCTCCTTCCGCCATTGATTGACCATTTTCTTATTAAGTAAAGGACAGATTCCATTACGATTTCTCTGTGTTCCGTATTTCTGAGGTCGCCCCTCTCTTACATCAATCCTGTCATGTAGAGCAGCAACTAAAGCAGCTTGAATGTTCCCTTCTGTCGCAGCTCTCTCCAACATAGGTAGATATTCTTTCTGTACGTCCAAGGGGGCATGCTGAATGATTATCCATGCTGCCTCACAAGCAGAAGTGCCTACTTCTGTCTTTTTAGGGAAGCCGTGTTCTTTCAATATTTTCCTTATCTCGGCTTGGTTGATAGAGTCAATACTATCAGCACGAAGCCTTAACGCTATATCACGTTGTGTCTCCTCATGGTGCAACTGTCGGCTCAATATCCATTGTGTCCTATAAGCTTGGTCACGTTCAAGCATCTCTTCTAAATGGTTCTTCAGTGATAAATCATAGTTATAGATATCTGCTCGCTTATCAAACTCATCTTCATAAGAAGGCACAGTAGCAGAGTCTGGCATCTGATAGTAATCCTTTTCCATTCTTATACGGTGCTTATCAAACTTATAAGCAGCCTCATCTTTATCAACCATACGCAATTTATAAGCAACACTTGATAACTTGGAAGGAAAGATATAACGATCATCTGCGAATGCTTCAGTATATACACGGATGGCATCATCATAACGCCCTTGCTCATAAAGAGAGTCGGCATGGAAGATAAGACGCCAATAATCATCCTGTGAGGAAGGTGTCTTGATATCTGGAGACATTAATTTAGGAGTGCTGTTAGAAAGGTTGAATCGTTTTAGAGTTGAGTTCTTCATATCTTCTAAAATAGAGCCAACTAGCTCTAAATGTTCCAGTCGGGTGACATCCCAATTATAATGTCCACAAGAGGCATAGGACTTATTCCTACTCTGAAGAATATAAATTATACCTTTCGTTTTTTTATCTATCAACACCCTATCTACACATATTATCCGATGTTTCCTCTTTTTTATGAAGAGGTTACGCCATACAATATTGGGCTGCTGTGCTTGTTTCGGTTCATTAAAGAAAGTACGATAAACAAATAATGCACCGTCATCCCTTATTTCATAGTCAGGCTCTGCTGTAATAATACCATTGTTGGCGAAGCTCCAGCTGTTACTATTGGTGGGTTTAAGAGAGTCTAATTGAAAAGGGATATCTTGCCTTATTCCATTCAGCATACGTTGTTCTTCTGTAAGTTTAGCAGAACCACATGCAAATAGTAAAGATGACAGGACGATTATCAGGATAACTTTGTTCATAAAAGAGTGTATTAGTTTTTACAAATATATCAATTAATTCTATCTCATGCAAGTAAACTAGTATAAAACCAAAGGAAATACTTGCAAAAGTCATAAATCATGCTTAAATTTGCGAACAAATGACTACGAGAATGAAACATACAGATGTTTTTAGCTCTATTCGCAACGTTGCAATGAAGTTAAAACCAGAGAATGGAAAGATAATACTCTTCGGTTCTCAGGCACGTGGTGACGCTCATGAAAATTCCGATTGGGATATTCTTGTCCTATTAGACAAGGATAAGATAGAGGTGATAGACCATGATAAGTTCACTTATCCATTCTGGGAACTTGGCTGGGAAATCAATGCAATGATTCATCCTATTATATATACCTCAAAAGAATGGAGCACTCTCTCTCACACTTCTTTCCGAGATAATGTAGAACTATATGGGATTGTTTTATGCTAAAAACGGAGAGAGAAGAAAGAAAAGATATAACACCATAAAATATCAAATAATTATGATTAAGAAATATGTAGAAGAGAACAAAGACAGAATGCTCGAGGAGTTGTTCAGTCTGATACGCATACCAAGCGTAAGTGCACAACCAGCTCATAAGGAGGACATGGTACGCTGTGCTGAACGTTGGAAGGAACTACTGCTTGAGGCAGGTGTTGACAAAGCTGAGGTGATGCCATCAAAGGGTAATCCTATGGTTTATGCTGAGAGAATGGTTGACCCTAATGCAAAGACTGTCTTGGTTTATGGTCACTATGACGTGATGCCAGCAGAGCCATTTGAACTTTGGAAGACCGAACCATTTGAGCCAGTTATCAAGGATGGTCATATCTGGGCTCGTGGTGCTGATGATGATAAGGGTCAGTCATTCATGCAGGCAAAGGCATTCGAGTATCTTAACAAGAATGACTTGTTGAAGCATAATATGAAGTTCATCTTTGAAGGTGAGGAAGAGATTGGTTCTGGTAGTCTTGGTCCATTTATTGAGGAACATAAGGAACTCTTGGCTTGCGATGTTATTCTTGTTTCAGATACTGGTCTTATTGGTCCTGATACTCCTTCTATCACAACCGGTTTGCGTGGTTTGTCTTACTGGCAGATTGAGGTGACTGGTCCTAATCGTGACCTTCATTCAGGAACCTTCGGTGGTGCTGTGGCTAACCCAATCAATGTTCTTTGTAAGTTGATAGCTGATGTGACTGGTCCTGATGGTAAGATTCGTATCCCTGGCTTCTATGATGATGTTGAGGAGGCTTCTGATGAGGAGCGTAAACTCGTTGCATCTATTCCTTTCGATGAGGAGGAATATAAGAAGTCTCTTGGTGTTAAGGCACTCTTCGGAGAAGAAGGTTATAGTACAATAGAACGCACTGGTTACCGTCCAACATTTGATGTATGCGGAATCTGGGGTGGTTATACTGGTGATGGTGCTAAGACCGTTATCCCATCAAAGGCATACGCAAAACTTTCTTCACGTCTTGTTCCACATCAGGATCATACAAAGATTAGCCAGTTGGTAGTAGACTATTTCAACAGTGTTGCTCCTGATTACGTTACAGTGAACGTAGAGAAGCATCACGGTGGTCATGGTTATGTTTGTCCTATTGACTTCCCAGCTTATAAAGCTGCTGAGCGTGGCTTCGAAGCAGTATTCGGTAAGCGTCCATTGCCAGTACGTATCGGTGGTAGTATTCCAATCATCTCTACTTTCGAGAAGTTACTTGGTGTGAAGACTGTTCTCATGGGCTTCGGTTTGGAGTCAAATGCTATTCACTCTCCAAACGAGAATATGCCAGTAGATCTTTGGTTGAAGGGTATTGAGACAATCATTAACTTCCACCTCGAGTACGATAAGGAGGCGTAAAATTGACATTATGACACGATAAGCTGTGTCAAGATATAGTAGCAAAGGAATGTTGTTCTCTGTAGTAACAGATTCTTTTATCTAAAGGCTTTTATTGCAAGGAATGATGTTCCTTTTAGTTTTTATTAAAACATGGCGTGCATACATGTTGGTTGTGTTGGTAGGAATGGACTGGATAAAACAGAGTAGACTGTGTCAAAATAAAGTAGAGAAAGGCAGTCCTCTATAGTAACAGTCTCATTTAAGTGAGTTAGGTAATGATAAAATAATTTTTAAATTCATATTATTATGATTAAACATCTATACATTATAGCATCTTTAATGTTATTTCTCTTTGTGGGATGTACAAAGGAAGAAGACGTAGACGGCGACTACAAGTATGAAAAAACAGATACGATAAGCGTATTATCGCATAAGGAAGACTACTTCTATCCAGGTACATCTATTAAATCGAAAAATAAAGGCTATGTTATAGTAGACAAAGATATGAGAACATCTGTTGTATCTCATATTGATGGATTTGATAGTATCTATGAAGAGGGACACGAATACCTTATCATAGTAAAAATATACATTCCACGTTATGAAATGCCAGATTTGTATGAACATAGATACAAGTTTGTTAGTTTAATTAGTAAAAAGTAAATTAAACCTGAATCTCCTGTATTTATTTTCTAATGTTTTATACAATTGATTTGTACTACCATAGTTTCTAAGTTGTATAAAAACAAAGTCACTTGTGTAAATAGTAACAGCCATGACCTTAGTGGGTTATGGCTGTTACTGTTATTTGGCATAAATCTTAGTTCTTTATCTTAGGATACTTTCTGAACCAACCGTCCATACGGAGTCGGATGACACCAAAGAAGGCTTCGGAGAAGATGCCACCGCTCATCTTACTTGTTCCCTCACGTCGATTAACGAAGATAACAGGTACTTCTTTAATATTGAAACCAATCTTGAAAGCGGTGTACTTCATCTCAATCTGGAAGGCATAACCCTTAAAACGAATCATATCCAATGGGATTGTCTCAAGAACGCGACGACGATAACATACGAAGCCCGCAGTCGTATCATGAACATGGAAACCTGTTACAATACGAACATACTTGCTGGCAAAGTAACTCATCAATACACGTCCTATAGGCCAATTTACAACGTTTACTCCACTGACATAACGTGAACCAACTGCAACATCGTAACCTTCGTCATGAGTTGCAGCATAGAGGCGAGGAAGGTCGTTAGGGTCGTGGCTAAAGTCAGCATCCATCTCAATAATGTATTCGTAGCCATGTTCTAAAGCCCACTTGAAGCCAGTGATATAAGCTGTACCTAATCCTAATTTTCCTGAACGTTCAATGATAAAGAGACGATCAGAGAACTCTGTCTTAATCAGGTTATGTACGATTTGTGCCGTTCCATCAGGACTTCCGTCATCAATAACCAAGATATTAAACTTTTTCTCCAATTGGAATACCGCTCGGATAATCTTCTCTATATTCTCCTTTTCGTTGTATGTCGGTATAATTACAATGCTATCGCTTGTCATAGATTTTTGTTTTTATAGGACAAATGTAGTATAAAAATATGATACTAACAAGTTTTTGTCTGTTTTTATTGGTCTGGGTTCTCTACGAAACCTTGGTATTCAGGAGTAAGAGCAGACATAACAGAATTGTAAGCTTCATTCATAGTCTCCTTTTCATATTCGCTACCTTTCCCTTTAGGTGTGATGGGTTCATGAATGGTGAGACTCAGTCGATGCCAAACAGGGAAATGCCAATCATTCGTACGGGGCATAACATCGAAGGAACCATTGATGGTGATAGGACAAACAGGTAATTGGAGTTCGTCTGCTAACATGAAGGCACCACGGCGGAACTTACCCATGTGTCCCGTAAAACTACGTGCCCCTTCTGGGAATACAACCACTGACATTCCTTCATGAAGTGTTTCACGTGCCGTATCGTAAGTCTTTTTAATTTTACTTGCACCACTCTTATCCACAAAAATATGATGTGCTTTCTCACACGCCAGGCCTACCAATGGTATCTTACGAAGAGACTTCTTCATCATCCATTTGAAATTACGACCAAGAAAACCATAGATTAGAAAGATATCGAACGCACCTTGGTGATTGCTGACGAATACATAGCTCTGTTTAGGATTGAGGTGTTCACGTCCTTCAACCTTTACGGGGAGGAAGAGAATTCGAATAGTAAACCATGACCACCATTTCCCTGGGTAGTATCCCCAGAAATGTCCATTACCGAGTTGACAACCAATGGTTGTGGTTAATGCAGTAAAGATGGACGCAATGAAAAAGAGTGGAAAAGCAATGAATAGCATGTAAACCCTATATAGAAAGGTTATAACCAACATCACTATTGACGTTTGCTTTTTTTGTTGCGATACAGTATTGCTCATATATGTTTCCGTTTATTCTATTTCTTTATATGTAATGTTATAACAGTAATCTCATTAGGCATATTGATTCGGAAGGGGACAAGGCCACCTAATCCAGCCGTAACATTGAGAAAACGACCATCTTGTTCGTAGACTCCATAATCTTCATGCTGGCGTACACTCGTTGGTCGCCATCCAAAAAGTTGCATTTGTCCTCCGTGTGTATGTCCACTAAGTGTCAGTTGTGCTGTTGTCTTTGGAAGGATAGAACGCTTCCAAGCAGATGGATCATGCTGTAGCATAATTATAAACGAATTTGGCGCTATGCCTTGTGTTGCTTTCTTATAATCTGAATGGTTTGGGAAGGGAGGCTTACCGTCATTTTCTGTACCACAGATATAAATAGACTCTTTCTTAGGTGATGTGATACAAATGTTCTGATTGCGTAAGAGTGTCCAGCCTAAGACCTTCCTTTCTGCATTGACTAATCGTTCTTCTTGCGCTGCCTTCTCTCTTTTATCACCTTTTATATACTCCGTATAATCATGGTTCCCTAAGACGGAGACAGTCCCCTTCATGGGTTGACGAATAAAGGACGACATCCTTTCAACCTCTTCTGGGCGTATATTCTGTAAATCGCCAGTGAAACAAATGAGGTCAGGCTTTTGCTTTTCAATACTATCCATCTCTGCTTTTAGTATCTTACTGCGCCAACCATCGAAAGTTCCAAGGTGCAAGTCAGATACATGTACGACTCTATAGCCCTCAAACGACTTTGGTAAGTCTTTGAAATAAAGGTCTACATGCCTGATGCGTATATCTGATATTCCGTATGTGAGTCCATAAACAAATACTCCAAAGGCAAAGCAACCTAAAAGTACTCCTATATAATGTCCCCAATTTCGATTTGTACGAATAATATATTTACGAACTATCGAACCTAAGAATGATGTGAGTGCAAAGATAGCCTTAGGTCCGACAAACATACCGAGCAGGAACAGATAAGTGTTCAACCAAGTGAGGTTGTCTGGCGCAAAGTTTTGAATGGATGCCATTGCACAAGTATAGATTACCATCCCGATGCAGGGTAACCACCACAATAGACGTAGCCACCAAGATACGTGGTAACGCTTACGGAAATAGTGAATGTCAATATACAAGTCTGACAGCACTATTATCAATATAAGATATATAACGATTCGAGCTATCATTTCTTCAATAAAGAGGAGACAAGAAACTTTCTTAACAGCTCAACAGGCTGATTACGACGACGAGCATAGTCTTCTAATTGGTCTTCATCAATCTTCCCTACTTCAAAAGATCTACTTTGTGGGTGAGCAAACATAAAGCCAGATACACTGGCATGAGGTATCATCATACCACTTTCTGTTAGGCTAATCCCAATTCCTTTCATATCTAATAATTCATATAAAAGGAAATTAACACTGGTGTCAGGTATAGATGGGTAGCCTACAGCTGGTCTTATTCCTTGATATCTCTCAGCAAGGAGATCTTTTATTGTAAGCTGCTCATCTGCTGCATAACCCCAATATTTCTTGCGGACATCCTCATGAAACTTCTCTGTTGTAGCTTCAGCTAATCGGTCAGCAATGGTCTGGGATAGCATACGTTGATAGGGGTCATCCTCATTACTCTCTGTAAAAGCCGTATCAACAGAAGCTGCAAAGAGTCCTACTGTATCTTTAATGCCCGATGCAGCAGGGCGTAGGAAATCTGAAAGACAGAGGTTGGGTTTTCCTGCAACTGCCTTCTGCTGACGCAACATGGGGATACGTGTTCCATTGACGATGATATCATCACCATCGCTATTAGCATCACACAAAGCAAAGACGGCATGGGTGTGATACTTTTCTTCCATATCGTTTAGCAGGGTCTCAGCTTCCTTACGTAGTTCTTGTTGAGCCTCTTTAGCCTTACCATTCATCGACCAAGCATAGAAGAAGAAAGCCCAATTAATATATGGAACAATGTCACTGATGTTATAAGTTACAATCCTACTTTTATTATCAATTATTGCATCGTTCATTTTACTTTAATCCTTATTTCGGAAAGTAATCTTCTCACCACGAAGCGTGTCATCAAACTTTCCGTTATTTAATAGGTGTTGTCCATTGCAGAAGGTGTGTAATACTCTCCATTGATAAGTGTGTCCCATCATCGGACTCCACTTACATTTACTCTGAATACAATCCTCGTCCACAGTCCAAGGCTGGTTGGGTGAAACGATGGTGATGTCGGCCTTATATCCTTTACGTAAGAAACCACGTTGGTCAACATGGAAGAGCCGAGCTGGTGCGTGTGACATCAAGTCAACCATCCGTTCTATTGTCATAACACCTTTGTCAACCAATTCGAGCATTGTGACGAGTGAGAATTGTATCATTGGCATACCTGATGCAGCCTTAGTACAACCACCTTGTTTCTGTGTCAATAGGTGTGGCGCATGGTCGGTACCAATAACTGTAATCCGCCCGTCTGTGAGTGCCTGACGAATAGCATCTCTATCAGATACCGTCTTGACTGAAGGATTACATTTAATAAGTGCTTTCTTTGTAAGATAATCTTCATTCGAGAAAGCTATATGAGCAATAACAGCTTCCAAGGTTATCCTTCCCTCGTCTTCTGTTTGATTGGCTAATGAAAGCTCCTTTTCAGTAGTGATATGAGCAATATGGAGTTGGGTCTTATATTTTCGAGCTAATTCTACGGCTAATTGAGAGGATGCCCAGCAAGCCTCAGCGCTTCTTATCTCCCAATGATGTGTAATATCTGGATCATCACCAAAGTGTTCCTTGGCAACTCTTATGTTCTCATTGATAATACCAGAATCCTCACAATGTGTCATCACTGGTAGATTCAATGCTGCTGCAGTACGGAATGTTTCTTCTAACGCTTCACGTCTATCAACAAGCATGTTTCCTGTTGAGGCTCCCATAAAGAGCTTTATTCCAGGGATAGTATGTATATCTAATTGAGGAAATAGCTTACTATTAGCATTCGTCGCACCAATAAAGAAGCTATAGTTCACATGACTTGTCCGGCTTGCACGATCCCATTTATCTTGTAAAGCTTCCAGCGTTGTTGTTTGTGGATTGGTGTTTGGCATCTCAAAGTATGATGTGACACCACCATACGCAGCTGCACGACTCTCACTTTCAATATCTGCCTTCTCTGTTAGGCCGGGTTCACGAAAGTGGACATGGTCGTCAATAACGCCTGGTAGAACAAAGCACCCCGTGGCATTGACTATCTCGTCAAACATACCACGGGGTACCTCGTTACCTTCTATAATCTCTATGACACAATCGTCCTCTATGACGAGCGAACCTATAAAGCTTCGCCCTTCATTGACGATAGTTCCACCTTGAATGAGTTTCCTCATATATTATATTCTTTTTTGTTTGAGATTGTTTGTTAATTCATCCGAAAGTTGAAAGCATAAAACCTACTAAAGTAAGATAGAAAACATTACCTATTTTACTAGTAATAGTTTTATTATCATTTGCTGTCATTTTAACATTCCGTGTCAATATCCTATAATCCAGCCAGTTAAATACCCATGTGGGCTGACAGATATGACAGCAACTTTCGTTTTGGATAAATCCGTTGTTGCTCGTAGACTCTTTATCCTACCTTCGGAAACACTCCTATGGAATCTTATCCTACTCTTGTTAAGTCAGAGTCGTTACAGAAAAGATGGTGGGGTGTGGTTGGCCCTTACTTTGAAATAGAGTCGCCTGCCATTTGTGCTGGTGTTGGAGGAGCAACTGCAGCATTAGGTGTTGTACCTGCTGCATCTGGTAGTCCTGCAGGATCAGCCATTCCGTTCATTTCCTTTTGAGCTTGTAAGAAATTAGCATAGAATGCTTTTATCTGCGGATTCTGCTTAAATGTGTCTGTAGCCTTAGACATGATATATTCAATCCATGAAGGTAATTGATTAATAGCATTGCTATACATATAATCATTCATCCATTGTGGATATGCGTCAGGTGTTGTCTCATAGCTGATGCGCGTAAGGAAACACCATGGTCCAAGGATATTATTAAAATTCTCTGTAATAAACTTTGTGAAAAGTTTGTCACCTTTGTCATATACGCCCAAAGCCTTCTTTGTAAGACGAACATTCACCGTCTCCTCATCTTGTCCATTCATAATGGCTGCACTTTCTTCATGGTCAATCTCGGCGTATTGGTTGCGTAGCTGTATAAACTTCGTCCAGAAATCATTAAGTTTATCATTCAGGGGCGTACCACTGACACGTTGCTGTGTATTATCCAGTTTAACCGTAATATCGCCTTTCTCTATTACAACAGGGAACTGAAGGTTGATGTCATCCATGAATATTTGCCCTATCTTGGTAGAGTCAACCGTTCCATGGAAAGCAAACTGACCATGAACCACGTCACATGAGTCCAAGTCAATGAGTGAATCGGCCTGATCAGTTTTCAGATACAACTTACGTCCATCCAGACTTGAAACGTTAGATGTACCTTGGATGTTGAATGAGTTGGCACATGACGTAAACGCTATCAGCGTTAGTAATGCATAGAGAATCTTATTCATAGATGATTAAACTGGTTCTGTTTCTTCTCAGACAAAATTACATTCTATAATCGAAGCCGAGAAACTTTTTTATTCAAATTAAAACAATCTGTGAGCTTTTAGCTTTTTTGGGTCAGTCCTAAAACCCAGTTGCAAGCCTACTCTCTTAAGCACACAATTTCATAAGCCTATATAAAAAGAAAGGAATATCTGTCACCCCTCTGA
>NZ_FZNZ01000003.1 GCF_900187995.1 Prevotella jejuni | reverse complement strand
ATAATTGGTGATTCTTCATGATGCAAAGGTAATAAATACTTATGAAATTATGTGCTTAAGAGGATAGACTTGCAACTGGGTTTTAGGACTGACCCGAATTTAGTTTGTTGATAGGTCATAAATATTATCATTTAGTAATGAGCATAAACTAAAAAATCCGCAGAAACATAATGAATCTGCGGATAATCTGTGTTGTCCCAGGCGGATTCGAACCACCACTGACAGAACCAAAAACTGTAGTGCTACCATTACACCATAGGACAATCGTGGGTGCAAAGGTAATGTTTTTTCGGTTAATGCCCAAATTTTACTGTATAATTTTGCGTCTTAATGTTGTTTGAAGAGTAAATATACTGTGTTTCTATGGCTTTTGCGCTATATTTCTCGTCCCTTATTTGTATTTCATGACAGAATATACTATCTTTGTGACAAGCTATAGCTCAAACAGTTCTTACACCTCTTATTATATAAGCCTATGAAACCTATATCGGCAGTTGTTGTATTCTTATTTCTCATTTGCTCGGCAGTGTGGGCAAGTGTTGACGGTTATCACTGTGCAGAAACAGCAATAGTGCAAGACATGAATCAGGCTTTGTCGAAGACTCTTGCACAGAAGCGTGAGGCGTGGATAACGCCAGACACGATAGAAAACTATCGCCAACATTTACAGATAGCTGCCCTAAGACGTCGCTCGGTTGTGTCGTATGCTTTGGGTGAAGACGCGCATTCGCTTTGCAGTAGACAGATGAAGTGGCGGTCTGGCAGTCGTTCGCTGAGAGTTCAGAGTTATGCTGATTGTTCCTTTGCAACGGTGTGGGGCTTGTCAGACCAGCGTTTGTCGTTTCTCTTTTTGATATTATCATTGGGCTGGATGGCGGTGTCTATCGTTTATCTTCGGCGTCATCAATCAGGTCGGTTGGTGTTGGGTAAGATGGTGTATGCCACTTCCGATCGCAGTTTTCGTGACTGTCATGGAGAGAGGATAGCCTTTACGCCAATGCAACAACAGCTGATGGAGCTATTTATCAATGCGTCTAATCGCAAATTGACAAAGGCTTTTATCTGTGAAACTCTATGGCCTAAGAAACCCGACGCAAGCGAGACGCTCTACACACTTATCCGTCGGTTGAAACCTATAGTCAGCGAGCGTTGTGGATTAAAGATTGTTGCTGATAGGGGAGATGGCTACCGACTTACTTCTGATTCGGCCTCAAAGAAAGAAAAGGACTGTCTTTCTTAATGGAAAGAATGTCCCTTTTGCTTTATAAATTTTAAGCTTACTTTATAGGAATATTATACTTGGCAAGTTCTTGTTAGGTAGGTTCAGTTGTGCTATTTACTTGTCTGTTGACCCTCAATTAGCTAATGTCAGCTAATTGTCAGTGTACTTTTTTGCCCTAATAGGAGCTGAACTCTATCTTTGTAGCAAAAAACAAAGACTATGAGAAAAGGTTTATGGATGTTGTCATTATGCTTTCTTGCATTGCCTATTGGGGCACAGAACGAGAAAGAGAACGGTGAGAAAGCGAAGAGTGTAGTGATGAAAGAGGTGACGGTTGAGGCTGCACGAGTGACGAAAAAGGTTGATGGACTGTTGATTATACCGTCTGATGCACAACGAGAAGCGTCAACAGACGGGTATAGTCTGCTTGCTAAGCTGTCGCTTCCACGCCTTAGAGTAGACGAGGTGATGCGTACTGTCACCCCTTTGATGAATGATGGTAGCGTGCAAATCAGGCTGAATGGAACCTTAGCAAGCAAAGAAGACCTACTGTCATTGGACCCAAAACTTGTGAAAAACATCGATTTCATCGATAATCCGGGTGTACGATATGGTGAAGGAATAGGCTATGTTATTGATATTCGGACGAAGCGTAACACCACTGGTTACGTTCTCGGAGCAGATTTATCAAACTCTGTTACGACTGTGAATGGCGGTAATACGCTCTATGCAAAGTATAATCATAAGAATTCAGAACTGGCTTTAACCTTTACTTCCCTTTATAAAGACCAGCATGGTTTTCGGTCTTCAGAAGTGGCTGACTATACCTTGAACAACGGTAGTCATTATCTGGTTTCACGCAATCAGACCGATGGAAGGAGTCGTCGTTTTGGTAATCAGTTTGAGATAAAGTATAGTCTTGCCGACTCGGCTACGTATGTTTTCCAAGCAAATCTGTCAGTGGGAGGAGGCAATACGCCTGGTAATTATGCTGATTTTGTGTATCGAGATGGAACGATAGAGCAGACTTATCGGACGATTAATGTGTCAAGTGATTTCTCTCCAACTCTTGATCTTTACTTCTTTCATCAGCTTGGTAAGCATCAGAGTGTTACGGCTAACGTTGTTGGTTCGGGTATTTACACGGACAAGCGGGGATATAATGGAGAAGGGAGAACTTATGCCTATGATGTTGATGGGCGTACTTGGTCGCTGGAGAGTGAAGCTATTTATGAGAATAAACTCAAGCCTTTCACCCTTTCTGCAGGTTTGGAACACTCGATGTCGTTTACGAATAATGAATATACGGGTGATGTGTCAGCTCATAATAAGGTGCGGAGAGGAGAGCTTTATCTATTCTCTGAGGTGAAAGGAAGATGGAAGCAATTAGGCTATTCGGCAGGTGTAGGGGTTGCTAATAAGACCTATTCGCAGGAAAACTATAGCTTTGACTACTGGACCTTCCGTCCGAAACTGACGTTGAGTTACGAAGTCTTGACAGGGTTAAGTGCTCGTTACACCTTTGAAACCTATCGTCGTGTGTCTTCATACGCTATGGTGAGCGATGCAAAAATCAGAGAGAATAGTCGTGAATGGAAGGTTGGTAACCCTAATCTACAACCTTCAAGGGTCATAAAGAATATTTTTGATATAAGTTATAATGGTAGTCGTGTTAGCTGTGGGGCAAATATAGAGTACCGACGTGACCTTGGTAGCAATATGAGTGTGTATGAACGTACTCCGACGGATGAGTTCCTTTATTCGCAACAGAATGTCGGTAATATCATGATGATAGCTAATCAAAACTATGTGCGGTATGATGTCGTACCCGAACGGCTGTCTGTAACACTTTTTGGAGGTGTCTTTCGTTTCTTTAATGTGAGTAGTCTGTATCGTCATTACCTAACGAGTTACAACTATGGAGGTAATGTTGAAGCTTATCTTGGACACTGGACACTCACGGGATATGCCGATAATGGTTGGAAATTTGTTGAAGGAGAGCATGAGGGAAGGAATGGTCCAGCAGTCTATTTTGGGGTTAGTTACAGGTGGAGTAGGTGTAGTCTGTCGCTCTTTATGCAGCATCCTTTCCAGCAACATCCCGCTATACAGCGTGGTAAAGTACTGAATGAAAACCTCCATAAAGAGTATATTTATCGCAGCAGAGACTTGGGTAATATGATAATGCTAAAGTTTAGTTGGAAGCTGTCAAGGGGTAAGAGTTATAAAGAAATAGAGAAGAAAGTACAGAACGAAGCGTATAAACAGACGGGAATCATGTAGGGTAATGATATTATTCATCTGTGATAGTAGGGGAAAGTTCGCTTTTCTGTCCTTTGATTTATTATCGGAAGGGATTGAAAAGGGAGCTTTCCCCTTTCTTTTTATGGGATGGCAATCATCTTATTGATTGTGTTCAGCGAGCCAGAAAGACGTTATTTCCAAATTATTTTCACGTAAGAAAGAATTTATTTTCATGAAGAAAAATATTTTTTTTCATGATAATAATTATTTTTTTTCATGATAATAATTCGAGACGGATAGGTCGAGAAGGTGAGTAAAAAGAGATGGAGAGGGGAAAGAAAACTGATGATAAGGTGAGAACAAAGGGTATAAAAAAGAAAAAGGCAGACCATTGGCCTGCCTAATTGTATCATGTATTTATATTTACAGATTACTTGTTCACAGCGTCTGAAAGGTCAGCACCAGCCTTGAACTTAGCAACCTTCTTAGCTGCAATCATAATCTTCTCCTTAGAACTTGGGTTGATACCCTCATGAGCAGGACGTTCAGTTGTAGAGAAGGTGCCAAAACCTACGAGTTGTACTTTATCACCAGCAGCGAGTGCATCCTTAATTGCTTCTGTAGTTGCGTCTAAAGCTTTCTTAGCAACAGCCTTGCTTACCTCAGCATTAGCTGCAATCTTCTCGATCAATTCCGTTTTGTTCATAATTTTGATTTATTTATTGATTAATTGTATGAGTGATTACAAGATCATGATGCAAATATACTTGATTACTTTTATAAATCAAATAAAATCAAGGGAAAAGTGTAGAAAATCATAAAAAATAGTCTTTATGTTGCTTGTTTTATGCTTAATAACGATAGAATTTAGTATTTTTGCATTGATAAATAATACGTTGTAAAGATTAAGACATCACTTAAATGCGAAATATACCCGTAATAACAAAGAATCTTCTTATCATCAATGTGCTGGTTTTTGTTGCCACATACGCTTTAAGAGGATTGAATATTGATTTGGATACCCTCCTTGGTTTACATTTCATTTTGGCTCCTGATTTCCGTGCTTGGCAGTTTGTTACGTATATGTTCATGCACGGTGGCGTAACTCATCTATTGATGAATATGTTCATGTTGTGGATGTTCGGCATGGTTGTAGAGAATGTATGGGGTCCAAAGAAGTTCCTTTTTTATTACATGGTCTGTGGTCTTGGCGCTGGTGTTTGCCAAGAGTTGGCACAGTATGGTACGTATGTAGTGGAGGGTCTGGCGCAGTATGAAACTGTGAGGATAGCTAATTCGATTATTCCTATGAGTGAGTATCTGAACATGATGAACACTGTAGGTGCCTCTGGAGCCATCTATGGCGTACTACTTGCCTTCGGTATGTTGTTCCCAGAAGAGCGTATGTTCATCATACCTATCCCTGTCCCTATTAAAGCAAAGTGGATTGTTATAGGCTCGGTAGTAGTTGAATTGTTCTCTGCTATTGGTACAAGCAATGACGGAGTGGCGCATTTGGCACACTTAGGAGGTATGCTCTTTGGTTTTATTCTTATCCGTTATTGGAAGAGACGTCCGTATTCCGGCTATGGAGACTTCGGTATGAATAAGGGACATCAGTTCTTTGATCGTATGAAGAATTCGTGGGAACAACGTGGAGGTGCGACTCCTCATGCGAATGCGAATGGTAGTAGGGAGTCTTGGACGGATGCTTCACACAATAATACTACGGATAGTAATAGTGATTGGGAGTATAATGCTCGTAAAAAACAACAGCAAGAAGAGGTCGATCGTATCTTGGATAAGATTCGTAAGAGTGGTTATGACAGTCTGACGAAAGAGGAGAAACAGAAGCTCTTTGATAGTAGTAAGAAATAAGGAAATCCCTCTGTTGCTGGTTGGTAGGGTGTTGATGAAATCTGAGAAGGATATATGGCAGCAAGGAATTAAGAGGTGAGTAGATAGTAGGTCGTTATTGTTTGACGGTATAGTACTTACTTTATAGCTCTTTTGTGACTATTTATAGGATTGTTGAAAACTAAAGGAACCAATGGTAGTGAGTACCAGCGTGCTTGGTGTAGAGATGTTTAGCAAATTAAAGAAACTTACATATAGGGTTTTATTGATAGGTAATATCATCGTTGTTCTGTTGATGTTACTTGTTGGGAATATCGGTAGGCTCAATCCTGTCGACTATCCTTCATTGGCTAATTTGGGCTTAGGATTCCCAATATTGCTTGTGTTCAATCTCGTGTTTCTTGTCGTTTGGTGCTTTTGTCGATTGCGTTCTATTTGGTTGCCGTTGTTAGGCTTTATTCTTTGTTATGGTCCTATCCGGACGTATTCACCCTTTAACTTTCCTGAAGATAAGCCACATGGCAGTATAAAGGTGCTGTCTTATAATGTCTTTATGTTCTCTTCTTGGGATGAACCGCATGGTGCGAAGAATCCAATCGTTGATTATATCGTAAAGAGTAAGGCTGATATAGTCTGTTTGCAAGAGGCGCAAGCAAGGTTGGATAACGGTGATCAGATTTATTCAACACTGAAGAAACACTACCCATACTTCAAGTTGATGATAAAAAAACACCCTGGTGCTGATTATATCGTATTACTGAGTAAGTATCCTGTTCTTTGGCAAGATACAATCCCGTATGGCTCAAGTAGTAACCAGAGTGTGGCTTATATGCTTGATATCAAAGGAACTAAGACACTCGTCGTGAATAACCATTTCGAGAGTAACGGACTGAGTTCTGGCGACAAAGAAGGGTTTAAGACACTCGTGAAGGGTGAGTTGAAGACCGATGAAGCTAAGAAACAATCGGTCCATCTAATCAAGAAGTTAGGGGATGTATCGGCTCGGCGTGCACCACAGGCAGAGGCAGTTGCACGTTTTGTTAAGAAATATCTCGATAAGCAGATACCTGTTATCTTGTGTGGAGACTTCAATGATAGTCCATTAAGCTATACGCATCATGTCATCTCAAAAGAGCTGAATGACTGCTATGTAGAGAGTGGAAATGGACCAGGGATAAGCTATCATAAGAGTGGGATGTACTTTCGCATTGACCATATCTTTTGTTCTGACGATTTTGAGTCGTATGGGGCTAAGGTCGACAATAGTGTGACTACTTCTGACCATTATCCCATCTATTGTTGGCTTAAATACCGTCCAAAACCTTAAAAAACACACATTTATAAGTTATAAATTTCTCAAAGTGTGAAAATTTGCTTATCTTTGCACGTCTATCAGGCGTAGTGAAACAATAATTAAATACAATCAAATAAAATGCAAAACAAAGGATTAGTAATTTGCGTAGCCATTCTCTTGACGCTCGCAAGTATCTTCTACCTGTCATTTTCAGTAGCGACAAGCTACTATGATGGTATGGCAGCAACGATTAAAGACCCTATTGCGCAACAGGATTATAAGGATTCTGTAAAGTATTTGGGTATCTACTCTTACCAGAAATGCCTTGAAACACAGATCGGTCTTGGTCTTGACTTGAAGGGCGGTATGAATGTTGTACTTGAGATTTCAGTACCTGACGTTATTGATTTCTTGGCTGATCATAAGCAAGATGCTGCTTATCAGAAGGCTTTAGAGATGGCTAAGCAGGAAGAGACGAAGAGTCAGAAAGACTTTATCACACTCTTTGTTGATGCCTATCATCAGGTAGCTCCAGGTCATAAGCTGGCTGAGATCTTCGCTACACAGGAGTTGAAAGGCAAGGTAAGTACCCAGAGTACGGATGGAGAAGTTGTAAAGGCACTTCGTGAAGCAGTTGCTTCAGCTATCGACAACTCCTACAATGTTGTTACAAACCGTATCGACCAGTATGGCGTTGTACAGCCAAATATCCAGAAATTAGAGGGTCAAGAAGGTCGCCTTATGGTTGAGATGCCTGGTATTCGTGAGCCTGAGCGTATGCGTAAACTCCTCCAAGGCTCTGCTAACCTTGAGTTCTGGGAGACTTACAACAACCAAGAGATTAATCCTTATCTTACTCAGCTCGATCAGCGTTTGGCTAATGCTGATACAAAGACAGATACAACTGCTACTGCTTCAAATAAGGAGGTACAGGGAAAGAAGGCCCCAGCTAAAAAGTTAGTACTTGACAGAAGCGATGCAGCTGAGGGTGGGAACGCTCAGATGGATGCTATGAAGAAGATGCACCCATTGCTTTCTATGCTACAGACTATTCCTGGTAATGCGCTTAGTCTCGTAGGTTATGCAAGCGTACGAGATACTGCTGCTATCAATAAGATTATTTACAGTCAGCTTGCTAAGCAGATCTTCCCAAGCGACTTGAAGCTTCTTTGGGGTGCAAAGCCAGCAGAAGGACTTAATAAGAAGAATGTCTTTGAGCTTTATGCACTGAAGGTAACAACCGCTGACGGTCGTGCTCCATTGGAGGGTGACGTTGTTACATTTGCTAAAGACGAGTTTGATCAGCATGGTCGTCCTCAGGTTAGTATGACAATGAACTCTGAGGGTGCTCGTGAGTGGGCTGCTTTGACAAAGGCAAATCAAGGTAAGGCTATCGCAATCGTACTCGATGGCGTTGTTTACTCAGCTCCAAACGTAAAAGGTGAGATTACTGGTGGACAGTCAGTTATCTCTGGTAACTTCACTATTGAGGATACTAAGGACTTGGCTAACACATTGAAGTCAGGTCGTATGCCTGCTCCTGCGAAGATTGTACAGGAGGAAGTCGTAGGTCCTACACTTGGTGCACAGTCAATTGAGCAGGGTCTTATCTCATTTGCTATCGCTTTCGTCCTCTTGATGCTTTACATGATTGTCATGTACAACTTCATCCCTGGTATGATGGCTAACCTTGCTTTGATAGCCAACCTCTTCTTTACTTTGGGTGTCTTAGCGTCCTTCCAGTCGGCATTAACTATGCCAGGTATTGCCGGTATCGTGTTGACCTTGGGTACAGCCGTGGATGCTAACGTGCTTATCTATGAACGTATTAAGGAGGAGTTGAAACTCGGAAAGGGTATGAAAGTGGCTTTGAAAGAAGGTTACGGTAATGCCTTCTCAGCTATCTTCGACTCTAACTTGACATCACTCATTACTGGTGTTATCCTTCTTGTGACTGGTACAGGTCCTATCCGTGGTTTCGCTACCACTTGGATCATTGGTCTTGTAATCTCATTCTTCACCGCAGTATTCCTCACACGTCTTGTATTTGAGAACCGTGTAGGTAAGGATAAGTGGATGAATCAGACCTTCACAACAGCGTTCTCAAAGAACTTCATGCAGAATAAGAACTATCACTTCCTCAGTATGTATAAGACTACATTCACTGTTTGGGGTGTTGCTGTCTCAGTATGTATTGTTAGCTTCGCTGTTCGTGGCTTGAGTCGTAGTATTGATTTCACTGGTGGTCGCAACTACGTTGTCACTTTGAACAAGCCAACTCACGTAGAGGATGTTCGTAAGGTGATGACAGGTGCCTTCGTGAATACGGTTGGTGAGAATGCTGGTAAGCCTGCAACGACAACTGTTATTGCGTTGGGTACAGACGGTAAGACCGTTCGTATCTCTACGAACTATAATATTGATTCAAATAACCCAGCTGAGGACGACAAGGCAGAGACAATCCTTTACAACGCATTGAAGAAGGGTGGCTTTGTTAGTCAGGCAAGTGTTGTGAACTTCAAGAACCCAGATATCCGTGAAGGTGGCTCTATTATCCAGAGTGCGAAGGTTGGTCCTTCAATCGCAAAGAACATTACTTATAATGCAATCATGAGTGTGTTGTTGGCTATCTTCTTCATCTTCTTGTACATACTCTTGCGTTTCCGCAACATAGGTTTCTCTGTTGGTTCTATTGTTGGACTTGTTCTTGACACGACAATCGTTATCGGTTGCTTCTCATTATGCTATGGTTGGATAGGCTTCTCACTTGAGATTGACCAGACGTTCATCGGTGCCATCTTGACAGTTATCGGTTATGATATCAACGATACAGTGGTTGTTTACGACCGTATCCGTGAGAACTTGGGTAAACACAAGCATAATCTTGCTAAGGCTGATATTCAGAAGATATTCAACGACTCTATCAACCAGACCCTCTCACGTACTATTAATACGTCTGTATCAACCTTGATAGTACTCGTGTCTATTTTCGTCCTTGGTGGTGAAAGTATCCGTAGCTTCTCTTTCGCAATGATTATCGGTATTATCATCGGTACTTTGAGTTCAATCTTCATCGCATCTCCTGTTGCTTACCTCGTATTGGGTAAGAAGATTGAAAAGCGTTCAAAGGAGCTTGCTACAGCATCTGTTGAGGCTTAGTCAATAGGTAGTCTGAACTAAGGTTTACACCTTATTATATATAATAGCCCGTTATCAGCAATGATAGCGGGCTGTTTTCGTCTTGTTAGAAAGCGCATTTTAGACTTTTAAGGATACTATTTCAAACTTATTAAAGGCCTATCTCAGAGGCGTGTCGGCCGTAAAGGAGGGTTGAGAGAGGGAGCGTTTTGTGTGTTACTATACGTTGACTTGCGAATTATTTTCATGAAAAAAAATATTTTTTGTCGTGAAAATAAATATTTATTGTCGTGAAAATAATTATTTCTCTTCATGAAAAGAAATCATAGCAGTTGATGCTCAAGCCGCTTAAGGACCTTGAACGAAGTGTTTAAGTGGTTCTATAGGCTATGTTCTCAACGCTTATAGTCGGCTTGCATTGTTGGTCATCTTCTCTTGTTATAACCCTCATTACTATTGGTCCTTAGCCTTAACTCGATAGGTGAGGAGCGTCAGCACCACTTGTATTCGACGTCAGTAGGACTATAGAAGATGGAAAGCAAGACTTATTATGGTGATTTATTGGTTTTTATTTTGCCGTTCATGCGGTTTGCACTACCTTTGTAGTCTAATTTAAAAAGATAGAATGAGCAAGAAACATATACTACTTATAAATGATATAGCAGGGTACGGAAAAGTCGCGACAGCGGCTATGCTCCCTATCTTATCATACTTAGGACACCCTGTTTACAACCTTCCTACGGCCTTGGTGTCCAACACCCTCGACTATGGTAAGTTCAATATCCTTGAGACAACAGACTATATTAAGGGCGTTTTCCCAGTATGGAAGGAGCTTGGTTTTAGTTTTGACGCCATTGCGACAGGCTTTATTGCTTCAGAGCGACAGGCTAAATTGGTAGCCGACTACTGTCGCGAACAGGCAGAACGAGGCACGACCATCTTCGTCGACCCTATCATGGGCGATGAAGGAAAACTCTATAATGGTGTGACAGCAGCTGCGATAAACTCCATGCGTGAGATGATTAGCGTAGCCGACCTTACTTTCCCTAATTACACAGAAGCCTGCTATCTTACGTCAAGTAAGTATGATGAGCAGGGAGTAAGTTTCGATGAAGCCAAGAGACTGCTTGATGGACTGCGCCTAATCGGTACGAAATCGGCCTTGATAACGTCTATCCTTGTTGATGGAACACCGTCTGTCGTAGGCTATAACCACGTGACAGATAAGTATTTCTCACTACCTTATACAGAGATACCCGTCCATTTCCCAGGCACAGGCGACATTTTCTCGGCTATTCTTATTGGTCATCTCTTGGACGGCGAACTACTCATTCCGAGCACGCAGAAGGCTATTGACGGTGTTTACAGGCTGATAGACCTCAATAAGGACAACTCGGATAAGAACAGGGGAATCCCTTTGGAGAAGTATCTTCAGGTATTGTAATAATAAGATATGAACTGGATTGACGGACTATTTAGCATCCCTTCTGCCCTACAAGCAGTTGTGGTCCTCTCACTTGTATGTACAGTGGGATTGGGATTAGGTAAGATTAGGATAGCAGGTATATCTCTTGGTATAGCCTTTGTGTTCTTCTTTGGCATCGCTGCGGGTAGCTTTGGGCTGCAAGTAGACGAGCAGATGCTCAATTACTGTGAGACTTTCGGGTTGGTAATCTTTGTTTATACGCTCGGACTGAGCGTTGGTCCAACCTTCTTTGGGTCCTTCCGACATGAAGGAACCTTGTTTAATCTGTGGAGTTTAGGCGTTATCTTCTTAGGAACGATTATGTCTGTCGTCCTCTCCTACGGCATGAACGTACCGATGTCAAACATGGTTGGTATCCTTTGTGGTGCTACAACGAACACGCCAGCACTTGGTGCTGCACAGCAGGCATTACAACATGCGGGGCATAGTGGTGGTCCTGCTGCCTTGGCAACAGCCGTTACTTATCCATTGGGTGTGGTCGGTGTTATCTTTGCCATGATATTTCTTCGCAAGTTCTTTGTGCGACCTTCCGACTTAGTAGTGCACTCTGGCGCAGAAGACGACCATACTTATATCGGACAGTTTGTCGTTCTCAATCCAGCTATTAATGGTAAGTCAATAGCCGAAATAGCTCAGGGTACCCACCGCAAGTTTATCATCTCACGCATTTGGCGTGGTGAAGACGTGATTGTCCCAATGAGTTCAACGGTGTTGAAAACCAATGATAATCTCCTTGTAGCTACTAAACGTGATGAGGTGTCAGCCATGGAAATACTCTTCGGACAGAAGGTCAACCGTGATTTGAACAAGGAGCAAGTCGATTGGAACCACCTTGACACAAAGGTGGAGAGCCGTGTTATCATCTTGTCAAACGGTGTGTTAAATGGAAAGAAGCTTGGACAACTTCACTTGCGTGATGCTTATAATGTCAATGTGAGCCGTGTTATCCGTGCAGATATCAAGCTACTTGCAACGCAAGACCTTGTCCTCCGTTATGGAGACCGCCTTACCTTAGTGGGTCAACCAGAGGCTATCGACCATGCAGAGAAGTTCCTTGGCAATTCAGTTAAGACACTCAATGAGCCTAACCTCGCTGTTATTTTCCTCGGAATGGTGTTTGGTTTGGCCTTAGGAACAATCCCTATCAACCTTCCAGGTATGGAGTCTCCAATCCGATTGGGTATTGCTGGCGGTCCTATCATCATGGGTATATTGGCCGGAGCATTTGGTCCTCGATTGCACTTCATCGCTTATACCACACGTAGTGCGTCTCTTATGTTGCGTAAGTTAGGCTTGTCACTCTATCTTGCTTGCTTAGGCTTGGATGCAGGTAAAGACTTCCTCGCCACCGTCGTACGCCCAGAGGGCTTGCTATGGATAGGCTTAGGCTTTGCACTCACCGTTGTTCCAGTAGTCATTGTAGGCTTAATCGCCTTACGATTGAAGAAGTTTGACTTCGGAACTATCTGTGGTATCCTTTGCGGTTCGATGGCTAATCCGATGGCGTTGGGCTATGCCAACGATACAGTCAAGGGCGAAACAAGTAATATTAGTTACGCTTCAGTCTACCCATTGGGCATGTTTGCCAGGGTCATCATCGCACAGATATTGGTCATGTTCTTCGTTTGATAGGAGAGTGTAAGCGTCATGATTATCAGTTTGTCACACCTGACTATAGGCTATTCTGCGTCCCATCCCGTCATTACTGATATTGATTTAGCATTGAGGAGTGGGCAACTTTCATGCTTGATAGGGGAGAATGGCATTGGTAAGTCTACACTTCTGAAGACGCTTACAGGCTTTCTTCCTAAGTTAGGTGGAAATCTGTTACTCGATGGACGTGACATACAATCCTATTCACAACGTGAGTTGGCACGAGAGGTGAGCATTGTCTTGACACAAAAACCAGATGTTCAAAACCTCACGATAGAGGAGATAATAGGCTTGGGGAGGTCGCCTTACACTGGCTTCTTTGGTCGGTTGCGTGCTGAAGACCGCTTGGTTGTTGAGGATGCAATCGCTGCGATGGGGATTGAAAAGCTCAAAGGGAGAATGATACAGACCCTGTCTGATGGCGAAAGGCAGAAGGTGATGATTGCGAAAGCACTCGCTCAAGAAACGTCAGTCATCTTACTTGATGAACCAACAGCCTTTCTCGATTTCCCTTCTAAGGCCGAAACCTTTCAGACATTACGGCGAATGGCACACGAGAGGGATAAGCTCATCCTCCTTTCTACTCATGACTTAGAACTTGCAGTACGCTTTGCAGACTGTTTGTTGGAGGTGAGAGAGGGACGTCTTAAGGAGGTTTCTGCAGCCGATGTGAAGGCTTCTATGCAGACAATTATGGACAGTTAAGACTTGTAGATACTATTATTTCGAATACTGCCCCAACCTTATTCGTAATAAAAACAACATTAATTAAAATAGAAAGAACTTATGAAAAAGAATGTATGGATAGCTCCTATCGTCCTTTTATTGGCTTTGCTCTTGAATAGTTGTGGTACACAACAGAAGGCTACAGTGCCTGTAGTGACTCCTGTCGTTAGAGATACAGTGGTCGCAGTTGAGCCTTTGAAGGATGTTATTAGTATTGCTGAGGCTTTGGATATGTATCAGAATCCAAGTAAGGTAGACGCCATCACGAAGAAATACGGCTACAAGTTGAAGACGAATTATGAGGTTTATCGACTTGATAAGTTCACTAAGATGTACTATAAGAACTGTGCTCTTGCAAAGCTTCTAACGGCCGATAAGTATGAAGACTATCCAAAGCCAATGCGCAAGGGTGTGTCCAGTTACGTTGCTTTTAAGGATGGAGCTATCATCATTGCAGTGTTCAATCAGCCTGCATACGACAATCTTGTAGCTCAGGTTAAGGCTGCCGGATTTACCTTGGATATGCCTGGTAGCGAAGATATCTATACCAATGGCAGTCGCACTATCGCCTGTTATAAGGATGGCAAAAGTGTGAGAATCCAATAAGCTAACCTTTGTTTGCCGTGCTATTCATGCTTTTTAGCACAACCCATAACCCTCTCTTTTTCTCTCTCCAACCCCGTATTTGTTGGTAGAGCGACATAAGAGAGGGTTTTCTTATCACTTTTCTTGTTGTTTTATTTGCTTTTCTCAGTAACAAAGACTATATTTGCTGTCTTAATACTAAGGAAATCTAACTAAATGAAACACCTACTACTAACCTGCCTATTGGGCCTTTTTAGCCTCACGTCTACAGCACAACAGCCTTTAGAATGGGACGAACTGTTAGAGGAACTCTATGCGACAAATGACGAGAATAGGGACGCAAGGGAGGATGACTACGATGTCTTAGCCGACCTTGCAGCACATCCTTTGAATCTAAATACGGCAAGTAGGGAAGAACTTGCACGTATCCCGTTCCTCACAGCAGAACAGATAGAGGACCTACAAGCCTACGTCTATCAATATCATGGTATGCAGTCGTTGGGCGAATTGGCTATGATTGAGTCCTTAGATGCTCTCCGTCGTCAGCTTCTCCCTTATTTTGTCTATGTCTCACCAGTTGAGGAACAATGCAAGTTCCCCTCCCTTAAAGCCATTGCGAAGGGTGGGAAGCACTGCTTCTTATTGACTGCGAATGTTCCGTTCTACCAACGAGAAGGCGACCGGCAAGGCTATCTTGGCTATCCCTATACCCATTCCTTCCGTTATTCTTTCCGTTATAGCGATTATGTTCAGGCTGGATTGGTGGGTGCACAAGATGCTGGCGAACCCTTCTTGGCGCATGGCAATGGCCTTGGATACGACCATTATAGCTTTTACTTACTGTTGAGAAAGATGGGACGGGTGAAGGCTTTGGCTATAGGACGCTATAAAGTGAGCTTCGGACAAGGACTTGTTATCAACAACTCCTTAGGCTTTGGGAAGCTTGCTATGCTCTCCATGTTAGGCAGACAAGCTACGGCTATTCGGGCACACTCCTCTCGCTCGGCTGCTAACTATCTGCAGGGAGCTGCTTCAACAATAGAGATTGCAAAGCACCTCAACCTCACCACCTTCCTTTCCTACCGTAGTATAGATGCCACACTGACTGACGATGGGACTATCAAGACCATCCTTAAAACGGGTTATCACCGTACTTTGCGTGAAATAAGCCGTAAAGATGCAGCCTCACAATTAGCTGCTGGCGCACACGTCGGTTGGTCGTCTGGTGCAATTAGCCTCAGTCTGTCAGGCGTTTATAGCCGTTTTAATAAGGATTTAACCCCTAATACGTCTTTATATTACCGTCATTACGCCCCCGCAGGTAATGACTTTTGGAACGTAAGTGCCGATTATAGCTATCAACACCCACGTTGGGCGTTGACAGGGGAGACGGCAATAGATGGTAAGGGACACATAGCTACGGTGAATAACCTTTCTTTTCAAGCCGCTCATAACCTGTCGCTTCTTGCGGTGCAACGCTATTATGACTATCAGTACACTGCCCTCTTCGCTCGTAGCTTTGGTGATAACGGAACGGTTCAGAACGAGAGTGGCTTGCTCATCGGTGCTAACTGGGGGCTAACTCGTGGTTTGTCGCTCATGGCTTACACTGATTTCGCCTATTTCTCACACCCTCGTTTTGGTGCACATACAGTTAGTAAGGCGTGGGATAACCTACTGATGCTTACTTATAATCGGCAACGTTGGTCGCTCTTGGCCCGTTATCGCCTTCGAATACGTGGGAGAGACAATGCTGATAAGACGATGCTTCTAAACGAGGTGGCGCAGCGTGGGCGTCTTGCCTTGACCTATTCTGCAGCTTCTTTAGCCTGTAAGAGTCAGTTGGATGTCGCTACAAGCAGTAGTGTAAAGCGTAGTATCGGCTATATGGTGAGCGAATCTGGAACATGGAAACCCCTTTCGTGGCTCACGCTGAATGGTATGATTGGTTATTTCCAAACAACAGATTTCGCTTCACGTATCTATGTTTACGAGCGTGGTCCACTCTATTCTTTTAGCTTCCCTGCCTTCTTTGGTAAGGGTATGCACTATAGCCTGTTTGCTCGGGCAGACCTATCGAGCCGTCTTATGATAATTCTTCGCAGTGCTACCACGCATTATTTCGACCGCGACCATATCTCTTCTGGGCTTCAACAAGTCAACTCCTCAACGTTAAGTGGACTTGATATTCAATTGCGTTGGCGGTTTTAGGTGTTGATACTTGCTGTGGTTACGATTTATGGGGACGATAGTGTAGGGCGTTATTCACCAAAAGCTTCATAGTTTCCCATCCGTAAGAGCATTGGGAAATGGCGTCGGTAACGATAAAGAGAGAAGTCACCTTCGTCGTCAAACGCCGTAAAATCGAATTGACGTGTGGCTTGATACTTTGCAGTAGAATTGTGTTCGTCAACGTAGATGTCCGTCAAACAGGGTTGTCCATCAGACATATTGATAAGGAGTTGATAGTCATATTTGTATCCTTGTCCACCCTCATAACTCAGTTCTATACCCACTTTTCCTGTCCTAATCCCCTCAAAACTTAGCATTGTATCCGCCTCCGTGTTACGGATAACATTGCTATAAACCCATCTTTTTCCCTTGTATTCAATGACAAGAAGACGGTCGGTAAAAATCGAATCCGTGATGCTGTCTATGCTTGTCGTCATCGTTATTGGAGACAAAATAGCGGCATTCATCCCCCTGAAAGATGCTTCACTCGTCTTCACATAGAAGTTAGATATCTTAAAACCTTTCCATGTATAAAAGCCCTTCCAGCGGTTTGGTGTAGGACAACTAAGCGTTATGGTGTTATTCGTAAAGCTTGTCAGGTGTTGAATTGGCTTCCCATAATATTCCATAACCGTATCAGCATCGACATCATATCCGTCCTCTATCAGTGGATTATCTGCCTTTTTGCTTGTCTTTGTGGTATCGGCAGAAAGGTTGCAAGCCATGCAACTAACAGCAAACAGCGTAAATAATAAAAAGTAGAAACCCTTTCTTCTCATATTCCTAACCCTCTTTTGTTTTATTCTTAACCATCGATTCTATTCTTTCCTATGGTTGCAAAAGTAATTAAAAGTACCGATATAAACAAGTCGAGACCATGCTTGCCGAATTATTTTCATGAAAAAAAATATTTTTTGTCGTGAAAATAAATATTTATCTTCATGAAAATAAATTCTTCTTGTCATGAAAATAATTCGCAGGAGTAGCTTGTTGCGCTATTGCGCTACCCTCTTTTTGATTAGTAAACACATACAATTGGGTGGTAAGAAAAGGTCTTTTCTGTCTTTTGTTATCCTTTTTTTTATCTATATTTGCAGATGAAAGCAATACTATATACGACATGAAACAAGTCAGTAAGATAATTCTTTGTTTGCTCTGTGTGGCAATGGTGTTGACAGGTTGCCGTGATAAGGTGCGGTCAAAAGCCGATGCAGCCGACCCTCAAGCCGCAGTAAGCCAGTCAATGAAGCGTATATCAAAGGTGGAAAAACAAGGAGATATGCATCAATATGATGTTGCTGACCAGCAGCGAATAACTGATTTCATTCCCAAAGGTTATAAACTATTTGAGAAGATATCGGGTGACTTGAACAAAGATGGGCTTGAAGACTGTGTGTTAATCATCAAGGCAACACGCAAAGATGGTTTTGAAAGAGATTATGAAGGTAAATTGATAGACCGAAATCGTAGGGGTATTATCATACTGTTTACCGAGAAAAATGGTTATAAACTTGCGTCGAAGAATTACAATTGCTTCTCATCAGAGAATGAAGATGGAGGTAATTATTTTTCTCCAGAACTGTGGGTAGAGGAGAGAAAAGGGAATCTTTATTTGCGTTATTGTCATGGTCGGTATGGTTATTGGGAGTATTGTTTCCGTTATCAGAACTCAGATTTTATGCTTATAGGCTATGAAGTGTCTCATGATCGTGGACCAGTAGTCTTATTTAAAACGAGCATCAACTTTCTTACAGGCATCGTATATGATGATGAGAATATCAATGCTGACAAGTATGATGCAGATTCTGATGATGATTCAGAAATAGATGAGGTGTTCAAGAGGACTGTCGTTAAGTTGAAGAAAAAGCCTTTAATGAAACTCTCGGAAATAGAAGATTTCGACGAACTAAGGTTTGAATAGTTATCTTAAACAAAGGGATTACGAATAAAAGAGTTTGTGTGTTGTCGTTTTGTTCTTACTATTTGAGAAGGTCCCTTATATTGCTTTTGGTAAATAAAACGCGTTGAATATGTAGCTTTTAAGGGCTGTGTAGAGTTATCGAGCGCTTGCCTTTAAAACATATAGAGCGTAAGAATCGGCTCAAAATACCATTCTTTCTACTCGTTTTTAAGTTCGCCTTCAACGTTAAGTGGACTCGATATTCAATTGCGTTGGCAGTTTTAGGTGTTGATACTTTATGTGATTACGATTTATGGGGACGATAGCGTAGGCTGCTATTCACCAAAGGCTTCATAGTTTCCCATCCGTAAGAGCATTGGGAAATGGCGTCGGTAACGATAAAGAGAGAAGTCACCTTCGTCGTCAAACGCCGTAAAATCGAATTGATGTGTGGCTTGATACTTTGCGGTAGAATTGTGTTCTTCAACGTAGATGTTCGTCAAACAGGGTTGTCCATCAGACATATTGATAAGGAGTTGATAGTCATATTTGTATCCTTGTCCAGCCTCATAACTCAGTTCTATACCCTCTTTTCCTGTCCTAATCTCCTCAAAACTTAGCATAGTATCCGCCTCCGTGTTATGGATAACATTGCTATAAACCCATCTTTTTCCCTTGTATTCAATGGCAAGAAGACGGTCGGTAAAAATTGAATCTGTGATGCTGTCTATGCTTGTCGTCATCGTTATTGGAGACAAAATAGCGGCATTCATCCCCCTGAAAGATGCTTCACCCGTCTTCACATAGAAGTTAGATATCTTAAAGCCCTTCCATGTATAAAAGCCCTTCCAGCGGTCTGGTGTAGGACAACTAAGCGTTATGGTGTTATTCACAAAGCTTGTCAGGTGCTGAATTGGCTTCCCATAATATCCCATAACCGTATCAGCATCTACATCATACCCGTCCTCTATCAGTGGATTATCAGCCTTTTTACTTGTCTTTGTGGTGTCGGCAGAAAGGTTGCAAGCCATGCAATTAACGGCAAACAGCGTAAATAATAAAAAGTAGAAAACCTTTCTTCTCATATTCCTAACCCTCTTTTGTTTTATAATTAACTATCGATTCTATCATTTCCTACGGTTGCAAAAGTAATTAAAAGTACCGACATAAACAAGTAAGAACTATGTTTGTCGAATTATTTACATGAAAATAAATATTTTTTGTCGTGAAAATAAATATTTATCTTCATGAAAATAAATTCTTCTTGTCATGAAAATAATTCGTAGGAGAGGATTGTTGTGCTATTGATCTACCTTCTTTTTGATTAGTAAACACATACACTTTGGTGATAATAAAAGGTGTTTTCTGTCGTTTGTTATCCTTTTTTTTATCTATATTTGCAGATGAAAGTAATACTATATACGACATGAAACAAGTCAGTAAGATAACTATTTGTTTGCTCTGTATGGCAATGGCGTTGACAGGTTGCCGTGATAAGGTGCGGTCAAAAGCCGATACTGCTGACCCTCAAGCTGCAGTAAGCCAGTCAATGAAGCGTATATCAAAGGTGGAAAAACAAGGAGATATGCATCAGTATGATGTTGCTGACAAGCAGCGAATAACTGATTTCATTCCCAAAGGTTATAAACTATTTGAGAAGATTTCGGGTGACTTAAATAAAGATGGGCTTGAAGACTGTGTGTTAATCATCAAGGCAACACGTAAGAATGGTTTTGAAAGAGATTATGAAGGTAAATTGATAGACCGAAATCGTAGGGGTATTATTGTGCTGTTCTCTGAAGAGAAAGGCTATAAAGTTGCTGTAAAGAATTACAATTGCTTCTCATCAGAGAATGAAGATGGAGGTAATTATTTTTCTCCAGAGTTGGGTGTAATCATAAAGGATAGTAAGCTATATTTACATTATTACCATGGTAGATATGGTTATTGGGAGTATTGTTTCCGTTATCAGAACTCAGATTTTATGCTTATAGGCTATGAAGCGTCTCATGATCGTGGCCCAGTAGTCTTATTTAAAACGAGCATTAACTTTCTTACAGGCGTCGAATATGATGATGAGAATATTAATGCTTACAAGTTTAATGCTGATTCTGATGATGACTCAGAAATAGATGAAGTGTTCAAGAGGACTGTTGTTAAGTTGAAGAAAAAGCCATTAATGAAACTCTCGGAAATAGAAGATTTTGACGAACTAAGGTTTGAATAGTTATCTTAAACAAATGGATTATGAATAAAAGAGTTTGTGTGTTGTCGTTTTGTTCTTAGTTTTTGAGAAGGTCCCATATATCGCTTTTGGTAAATAAAACGAGTTGAATATGTAGCTTTTAAGGGCTGTGTAGAGTTATCGAGTGCTTGTCTTTAAAACATATAGAGCGTCAGAATCGGCTCAAAATACTATTCTTTTTACTTGTTTTTAGGCTTACGATGAGCCGATAATTGGCTTTTTATTGCTATATTTGCACCGATTAAGGTTTGTAAGTCATGAATGAATCAAGAGATATATTACAATATCTGCATTATCATCCACTCTCTTCTCGTGGTGATATTACTGCAGGAACAGCTTTCAAAGGTAGTGATGCGACTTTGAAACGTATGATAGCAGCTGGCATTAAGGCAGGAGACATCGTGGCAGAAGGAAAAGCACGTGCTACTCGTTATAGGCTTTCTCCCCAAGCCCAGTTGCTGATGCCACTCAATCTTGATACTTATTTCGCGCTTGAAGTGGATGAGCGACAAGTGCAGAGCAGTTATAATTTTGAGCTAATTAATGGTCTACTTGCAGAAACAAGACTTTTCTCTGACAAAGAGCAGTCACACCTTGATGCATTACAAGATGAGTTTCGGCAGCATGTCAGTGAGTTGACTGATAATGAGTATCGTAAGGAGATGGAGCGATTAGGAATTGATCTTAGTTGGAAGTCTTCACAAATAGAAGGTAACACATATACTTTGCTTGAAACAGAACGTTTGCTCCGTGAGAGTAAGACAGCTGAAGGTAAGACGAGAGAAGAGGCTGTGATGCTACTCAATCATAAGGATGCTTTGAGCTTTGTCCTTGACAACTCAGACTATCTAAAGGAACTAACGGTTAGTCATATAGAGGATATTCACCAATTACTAACAAAGGATCTCTCTATAGATAAAGGTCTTCGTCGTCATCGTGTGGGCATTACAGGTACTAATTACCACCCTTTAGATAATGAATTCCAAATCCGTGAGGCTATGAGAGATGCCTGTGAACTAATCAATAGTAAGTCTAATATCTTTGAGAAAGCCCTACTCACACTCGTACTTCTGTCTTATATTCAACCTTTCTCAGATGGGAATAAGCGCACAGCACGTATTACGAGTAATGCAATACTTATTGCTAATGACTATTGTCCACTTAGTTTTCGTTCTGTAGACTCAATAGACTACAAGAAAGCTATGCTCATCTTTTATGAGCAAAATAACCTTTATGCTTTTAAGCAAATATTCATGGAACAGTTTGAGTTTGCCGTAAAGGAGTATTTCTAATATGTAATATGTATGTGTCTTTGGACTTTCAATTACTGTCTATGAGATGTAAAGGTGAGAAGGAGAGCAGAGTTTAGTTTGAAAGTGAGAGATTTCTTTTCTTCAAACTACGATGTAAACAAAAAGAGTCAGCGAACTTAGCGTATTATTCTAAGGTATTGAAACTTAATAAAAAAGGCAATTATAACGTATGGAGATGCACACATTATAATTGCCTTTTAAGGTTATTTGAAAAAGCCACTTGGGCTTATCTTATCCCACTTGACTACCTGGTTTCACCTCACCCATTGTTGTTGTTACGGAGAGGGAGCCATCGAAATTAACGGCAGAGAGTATCATTCCTTGGCTCTCGATGCCCATCATCTTACGAGGAGCAAAGTTTGCAACGAAAAGAACGTCCTTACCAGTGAGCTGCTCTGGCTCGTAGTAGGCTGCAATACCACTAAGGATAGTGCGCTCAACACCCGAACCATCATCGATAGTGAACTGCAAGAGCTTCTTACTCTTCTTCACCTTCTCACACTTGATGATATGTCCTACACGGATATCAAGCTTCTCGAAGTCTTCGAAAGGAATGTCCTTCTTGATAGGTTCAGCCTTGTAGGAAGCGGCTTTGTTAGCCATCTTAGTCTCTTCCAACTTACGTAACTGAGCCTCGATAGCCTCGTCGTCAATCTTGTCAAAGAGTAGTTCTGGTTCAGCCAACTGCTTTCCAGCTGTGAGAAGGTCGGTAGAACCAAGTTCACTCCAGTTATACTCCGTCATGTTAATCATCTCACGAAGTTTCTTACTGCTAAATGGCAAGAATGGTTCGAAGGCAATACTGAGGTTGGCAACGAGCTGAAGTGAGATGTAGAGAATGGTCTCAACGCGCTTAGGGTCGGTCTTCCAAAGCTTCCAAGGTTCTGTCTCTGCGATGTATTTATTACCGATGCGGGCGAGGTTCATAGCCTCCTTCTGTGCCTCACGGAACTTAAAGATTTCAAGATAAGCCTCAACCTTCTCCTTGACATCCTTAAACTCTTGTATTGTCTGGCGGTCAATCTCCTCTAACTCACCACAGGCAGGAACCACACCGTTCCAATACTTCTTTGTTAACTGTAGTGCACGGTTTACGAAATTACCGTAGACAGCAACGAGTTCAGAGTTGTTACGCTCTTGAAAGTCTTTCCATGTAAAGTTGTTATCTTTGGTCTCTGGTGCGTTAGCAGTCAGTACATAACGTAGTACATCCTGCTTTCCTTCAAAGTCACGGAGATACTCGTGGAGCCATACCGCCCAGTTCTTACTTGTAGAAATCTTATTATCTTCGAGGTTAAGGAACTCGTTGGCTGGTACGTTATCAGGTAAGATATAGTCGCCATGAGTCTTTAGCATGGTTGGGAAGATGATACAATGGAAGACGATATTATCCTTTCCAATGAAATGAACGAGACGTGTCTCTGGGTCTTGCCACCATTTCTGCCATGTACCGAAATGCTCTGGATCATTCTCGCAAAGTTCCTTCGTGTTTGATATATAGCCAATTGGCGCATCGAACCATACGTAAAGAACCTTACCCTCAGCACCCTGTACAGGAACAGGAATACCCCAATCGAGGTCGCGGGTCATAGCACGTGGTTGCAAATCCATGTCTAACCAGCTCTTACACTGCCCATAAACGTTTGGTCGCCACTCCTTGTGATCCGTCAAAATCCACTGCTTCAGCCACTCTTGATAGTCATTCAGAGGGAGGTACCAGTTCTTTGTACGCTTGATGACAGGCTGTGAACCTGAGATAGTAGAGTGTGGATTCTTCAGTTCCATAGGGCTTAAGTCACTGCCACACTTCTCACATTGATCGCCGTATGCATTCGGATTACCACAGTGAGGACACTCACCCATGATATAGCGGTCGGCAAGGAACTGGTGAGCCTCCTCATCATAGTACTGCTCACTCTCCTGTTCAACGAGCTTGCCATCGTCGTATAGCTTACGGAAGAAGTCTGAAGCGAACTTATTGTGCGTCTCACTTGTAGTGCGACTGTAGATGTCGAAGGAGATACCAAACTCCTCAAACGAGTCCTTTATCAACTTATGATAACGGTCACATACGTCCTGTGGGGTGACACCTTCCTTCTTTGCACGGATGGTGATAGGCACTCCATGCTCGTCACTACCACAGATGAAAGCTACTTCACGGTTCTTCAATCGGAGGTAGCGTACGTAGATGTCGGCTGGAACATACACTCCGGCAAGGTGTCCTATATGCACACCACCATTCGCATAAGGCAATGCGGCCGTCACAGTAGTACGCTTGAATTTCTTTTCTTCCATATCTGTTTGATTGTTGTTTTATACGTGCAAAGTTACTGTAAATAAGGTAAACGACAAAAGAAATATAGATAAAAGCCAATAGTTAGTTCTCTTGTTACCGTGATTTTATTTACCTTTGCACTCGTTTTAAGTATTTATAAGAATGACTCAGGATAACAATTGCAGTAATGCAGCACACCATAAGCTTAGCTTGGTGGGCGTTCTTGTGACCTTAGGTATCGTGTTTGGCGATATTGGTACGTCTCCTTTGTATGTGATGAAGGCTATTGTCAGGGCAGGAAACCCTGTCAATGCAGAGTATATCATTGGTGCTGTATCGTGTATTATATGGACTTTAACTCTCCAGACAACCGTTAAGTATGTCTTGATAGCCCTTCGTGCAGACAATAAAGGGGAGGGAGGAATACTCGCTCTGTATGCTTTGATACGTCGACATAGTCGTAAGTGGTTTTATCTCTTAGCCATTGTCGGAGCCAGTACACTGATAGCTGATGGAGTCATAACCCCTTCTATCACTGTTCTCTCTGCTATTGAAGGATTAAAAGTATATGAGCCAGAGACCCCCGTAGTACCTATTGCCCTGTGTATCGTTACGGTATTGTTCTTCATTCAGCAATTCGGAACAAACATGATCGGTAAGTTGTTTGGTCCATTGATGTTCGTATGGTTCTCTATGTTAGGCGTATTAGGAGCCATGCATGTCGGTGATTATGTCCCTATCTTACAGGCTTTTAATCCCTTACATGCCATTCGCTTGCTGACGAGCAACCCTGAGTGGTTCTTAATCTTGGGTGCAGTGTTCCTCTGTACGACTGGTGCTGAGGCCTTATACTCCGACTTAGGGCATTGTGGAATTAATAACATCCGCACGAGTTGGGCATTTGTTAAGATTATGCTTATCCTCAATTATCTTGGTCAAGGGGCTTGGATAATAGCACATGTTGATAATCTTACCTCTGGGTTGAATCCTTTTTATGCCATTATGCCCCACGGTATGCTCTTTTTCGGTATCGTCATGGCAACGATAGCAGCCATCATTGCGAGTCAAGCATTGATTAGTGGGTCGTTTACTATCTTCAGTGAAGCAATGAACTTGAAGTTTTGGCCACGTCAGAAGATTAAGTATCCGACCGATGTTAAGGGACAACTTTACATTCCATTTGTCAATATGTCGCTCTTTATCTTATGTGTGATTGTGATACTTTTCTTCCAGAGTTCGGAACGAATGGAGGCTGCTTATGGCTTGTCAATCACGATAACCATGCTCATGACTACCTTCCTCTTGAGTGCTTATCTTACTATTCGTCGTGTAAATCGTTGGCTAACACTCCTGTTTCTTATCGTCTTTGTCGGTTTGGAGAGTATCTTCTTCGTCGCAAACATGGCAAAGTTTATGAATGGAGGTTGGGTAACCATGCTTCTTGCCAGTGTGATGATAGGAATCATGTACGTGTGGTATAATGCCACAACCATTCGTAATTCGCAGATACAGATACGTGATGTTCGTGAATCATTCAGTATTATTTCCGATATTAAGAGCGATGAGTCAATCCCTAAGTATGCGACAAACATAGTCTATCTAACCAAGCTTGGAGGTAAATACGACATCGAACAGAAGATTCTCTATTCAATCATTAACAAGCATCCAATGCGTGCTGACCATTATTTCCTGCTGCATATTGACTATCAAGACAGTCCTTCAACGCTAGAGTATGACGTCACCACACTCGTTCCCGATACTCTTTATCGTATCAACCTACGGTTAGGATTCCGCATCCACCCACTTGTCAATCGTTATTTCAGGCAGATAATCGAGGATATGGTGGCTAAGGATGGCTTCTCACTTGCGTCGTCTTATCCTTCACTGGCTAAGCATAATGTGATGGGAAACTTTGTCTTCGTACTTATTAATAGGATTTACTCTGCCTTCACTTCTTTCTCTTTTAAGGAGCGACTCATCATGGATGCCTATGAATGGATAGACCATCTGAAGTTGAGCATGAACCGCTCTTTAGGTCTGAACACAAGTAATGTGCTGATAGAGAATGTGCCGTTAACAGTGAAGGTACATACAAAGAAGGGTGGAGACGGTATTCCAAGGGTTGAAAGAATAGAAGAAGAGGAGGAGTAGAGAGGCCCGATACTTATAAAGGAGTATCGAAACTCATTCGTCTCTGAGTGATAGGATGAGTGAACTCAAGGTGCTCTGCGTGTAGCCAAAGGCGTTCTGCTCGCTGTCCGTAGAGGTTGTCTCCTATGATAGGGGTGCCCAATCCGTCTGGATGTGCACAATGGATGCGTAGCTGATGGGTACGACCTGTCAGCGGATTGAGTGCTATCTTCACTGCTTCCTGCCCATCCTTACCATACACGGTCTTACCGATAAATCGATACTCGGTGGTTGCAGGCTTCCCATTAGTCCTATCAACCCGCTGTCGAGGACGGTCGTCTGGGTTGGGAGAGAGCGGGAGGTCTATCCGTCCCTCTGCTGGTAACTGTTTGTCAAGGATAGAGAGTGGAAGCAAAGCAACATACTTCTTCTTGACAGTTCGCCCAATAAACTGTGCTTGCAAAGCCTTATGAACCTCAGAAGAGCGGGCTACAACGAGCAAACCACTTGTTGCCATGTCTAATCGATGTACCATGAAGGCATCGCTCTTACCCTTCCATCGTTCGCTTAGAATACTGTAAACGGATGGTTGACAGCCTTTTCCTGGAATAGAAAGTAAGCCCGACGGCTTGACAACTACTGCAAGATAATCGTCTTCATAGAGTATTTTTAGTCTTTCAGAAAGAGCTAATTCGGTTTCATAATCTGTCCTATCGCACTCCTTATCGTCAACGTCTATCCCTTCCAACATCCATTCCAAGATAGGTTTACACTTTCCATTACAAGCAGGATAGTAGTTTCCATGCTGTCTTATCTCGGTTTTTGGCGATGGTCCCCACCAAAACATTGCCATGCTAATAGGCTTATAACCATGTAGAAAGGCATATTGTAAGAGCTTTGGTTCACAGCATTCACCTGCACCAGAAGGCGGAAGTAGCGAAGCTGCAAGACTTTCCTTGGCAGCACGTTCAGCAGTATTCACATTTGTTATATTGGCCGCCTTCGTACGAGCAGGACTGTTCCTTAGATAGTAATCACGGAAGATATCGAGTAAGTTCTTACGTTCTCTGTGTGCATTGAGCAGTGAGAATTGAGCGAAAAGCCAACGTTGTAGCCGATCAGACTTCATCTTGCGCTCTCGTTTCCAAGCTGTTATCTGTTCTTGATAGCTGTTTACAACTGTCTGTGCAGCGGTAATCTGCTCAGCGTATGCCTTTTTCTTACGTTGCAATTCGGCTTTAAGAAACTGGCTCTGACGTGTCATCTCATTTCGTTCTGCCTCTGAAATAAAAGCCTCCTTACGACGTTTATCACGTAAGAATTTGGCACCTTGCATCACTCTCCGTGCTTCGTCGATAGCCTTTTCAGCCTCTTGCTGAATCTTTTTAAGGTTATCCAGTGCCTGTCGATAGGCTGTTGAGGCTTTTAGTTGGACTATCTTTTGATTCAATTGGGTAATCTCTGCTTCGTGAGTTTTGAAGTAACCATCAGGCTGAAGATAGTCGAAGACAGCAGGGACAAAGTCTTCTCCCTCATCAGCTATTTGTCCTGAGTAGGCTTGCAGATAGCCAATCTGTCCGTCTCGTTCAACAATCAGAACGCCATACATCTTCCCCTCGGTAGGTGCAATGGGTAGATTTGCCTGCAACAGCTTAACTGCTGCACAGCAAAGAGCGTCTGGCTCGTAATCGAAAGGATTATTAAACCGAGCGGGTAGAGTCTGTTCTGATAGGATAGGATGGAACTTCATGGTGCAAAGGTAGGGAATAGTTGACGAGTAAACAAGTTTACGAGTGAACAAGTTGTTTGTTTTGAAGTTGACAAGTTGACAAGTTGATGAGTGAACAAGTTACTTGCTTTTGAGGAAATATGAAGATTGTTGGAGAAATGAAAAGCAACAATAAAAGGAAAAAACACGCTTTTTCTCTTAGAAAAACATTACTTTTGTCGCTATGAAAAAATACTTACTTGTATTTCTGATGCTGATATGCTGTGGTCTATCTGTGATGGCACAGCAACAGAACGAAGGTGGGAAGACCCGCCCAAAGGTGGGACTTGTACTTGGTGGCGGTGGTGCAAAAGGTGCTGCAGCCATAGGAGTACTGAGAGAGTTAGAGCGGGCCAAGATACCTATCGACTATATTGCAGGGACGAGTATAGGGGCAATTATAGGCGGACTCTACGCTCAAGGTTATCGGGCAGACGACCTCGATAAGCTTTTTCGGTCGCAGAATTGGTTGTCGTTATTGGCTGATAGAGATACAGCTCTTGTAGGAAAGATGTACAAGGAAGAGGATGGTGTGGTCTATGTCTTCGGCTTCCCTGTCCATAAGAAGGCGGATGTTGGTGGACAGAAAGGATTTGGCATCTTACATGGCGACCATGTCTACGACTTTCTTGACAGCCTTGTCAGTCGTTCGCCAGTGCGGCGTGGTGCTCTCCAACAGGCTATTCCCTTTGCATGTGTAGCCTATGATATTCGTTGCCAACAAGAGATAATCCTCGATACAGGGTCTGTTGTGCGGAATATGCGTGCCAGTATGGCTATCCCTGGGGCGTTTAAAGCCATACGAATGGACACGCTGATGCTGGTAGATGGCGGTATGAGTAACAATCTTCCAGTAGATGTTGTGCGCAAGATGGGGGCAGACGTGGTGATAGCTGTCGACCTTCAGCAACGTAAGTATGATGACTATCATTCGCCTTTCGCCTTTCTGAAAGGTATGGGTGGTATTCTGAAATGGTTGGCCGAACGGCCAGATATAAAGAAATATAATGTTAACCGGACGCAAGCCGACCTATATATTAATCCTGAGTTAGGTCGTTATGGTGTCACCGACTTCAATAAGAAGGCCATAAAAGACATCCTTCGAATAGGCGAAGAGACAGCTTTGAAGCATCGGACGCAGATTAGTTCGGTGTTGAAAGGTATCGGTGTGCGATAGAACTGTTTCCTTATAAGTAAGGCGTTAGTGCTTTACGATATATTAACTAACGCCATTCTTCATCGTTCCAAACTATCTTCTCTTATGGTACGGATACTCCGCACAAACTGTCCGGAGGCCCCGGACAAAGTGTCCGAGTACTCCGGACAACCTGTCCGAAGGCTTCGGACAAAGTGTTCGGACGCTTCGGACAACTGAAGAGAAACGTCCTCTTGGTGTCAATCTACCCTTGTGAGGTGTCAAAAACATCAATTTCTGCCCATTTCATCGATAGTTTTGGTCTTCGAGAGGGCGCGAAGTATAGACTGAGAACAAGAAATTTATGGTTCTGTTTGAGTAAGTTTCTGCTTACAAAGAAGAGTATAGAGGAGTGGAGTTAACTGTTAAATATGTATCTATTGCGCTTTTGTTAGTTGTTAAAATATATTTTTGGTGCTTATAACTCATGTTGTATTTTTTTGTATAATACGGTTTGTAAGTTGCTGATAGTCAGTGAAGAGTATTTGTAATTTCATTTATTTACCCTTTTATCCTTACCATATAGTCTAATTTTCGTGTATCTTTGCATACACCTTTTAAGATAAGGAGTTTCCGTTATAACGACAGGAAATAATTTTAAAAACATAAATCAAATTAACAATCATGAAACCATTGCAAACTGAGACCAGTTCATGGCGTAAGGTACTTGCCCTATTGGTGGGTCTAATATGCACCTTGAACGTGGCGGCTCAAAAACTCAATGTTAAGGGATCGGTAACCGATCAGAATGGAGAACCAGTCATTGGTGCAACCATTATGGAGGAAGGTACCAAGAATGGTGTGGTGACGGATATTGATGGTAACTTCTCTCTATCTGTTGCAAGTCCTAAATCTCGACTCCGTGTGACCTACATCGGTTACAAGACACAGGATTTACCAGTAAACAATCAGACTGATTTTAAGATTAAGTTGCAGGAAGATGCTGCTAATCTTGATGAGGTTGTTGTAGTTGGTTATGGTACGATGGATAAGAAGGAACTTACTTCTGCTGTGTCTCACGTATCTTCTAAGAACTTCACACAAGTAGCAAGTGTAGACCCATCTATGATGATTCAAGGTAAGGTGGCTGGTGTTAGTATTACCAATACTGGTGCTGGTGACCCTAACAATCAGGCAAGTATCCAGGTGCGTGGTGTCTCATCTCGTGCTGCAGGACTTGGTCCGTTGATTGTCATCGATGGTGTACCTGGTGGTAACTTAACCAACCTCAATCCTAATGACATTGAGAGTTATGATGTCTTGAAGGATGGTGCTGCATCAGCAATCTACGGTACTCGTGGTTCTAACGGTGTTATTCTCGTAACGACAAAGAAGGGAGCTCGTGACGGAAACTTGCATACCTCTTATAGTGGCTCTATTGCTTTAGATGTCATTAAGAAGGATCTTGATATGCTCTCAGCTGATGAGTATCGTGCCAACCGATTGGCTTCTGGTACTGGTTATGACCTTGGCGGTTCAACAGACTGGATGAAGGAAGTGAGCCGTGTTGGTGTTCGCACTGTTCATACATTGACACTTAGTGGTGGTAATATCAAGTCTAATTACCGTGCATCGGTAGACTATCGTGATGCAAAGGGTATTGATAAGTACTCTGGTCGTCAGGAGTATGGTGCTCGTATCAGTTTGAACCATACAACCAACAGCGGTTTGATAACCTTCGGTTTGAATATCGCTCCACGTGTTGCCTATCGTAAGAATGCAACTTGGGATGTGTTCCGCAATGCCTTGGAGGCTAACCCTACTACTCCTATCTGGGATCCACAGAACCCTGCGCTGTACTATAACTTTAAGGGACAGCCTGCTGACTGGAACCCTATTGAGCAGGAGAAGAGACGTAAAGATACTGGTACAACAAAGTTGATTGACTGGGATGGTACCGTTAAGTTGAATCTTTTCCCATTGTTATTGACCAATCCTGGAAAGCAGGTGTTGACTACACAGTTGACATTCGCTGACCATCAATATGATAACTATAACCAGTGGTTCAGCCCATCAACCAACACCCGTACGATTAATGCAGGTCGTGATGGTGAAGCATCACAGAATTATAAAAAGGAATCTCTCCATAGTTTGGAGTGGATTAACAACTATAGCAACTCTTTTGGTAATCACAACTTAAAGGCTATGTTTGGTTACTCTTATCAAGAGGCTCTCTACTCAGGCTTCAATGCAGAGAATAAGGACTTCCCTAACGATGCTCTTGAGGACAACAACTTAGGAACAGGTAAGTTCATGAAGAAGAAAGACGAGCTTGGTATGGGTTCTTATAAGAATGGTTACAAGCTGATTGCATTCTTCGGACGTGTAAGCTATGACTGGAAAGGACGCTATATGTTAACAGCTTCTTTGCGTCATGAGGGTTCAACAAAGTTCGGTGAGCATTACAAGTGGGGTAACTTCCCTGCTGTGTCTGCAGGTTGGCGTATCTCTGACGAGGCCTTTATGGCAGGAACAAAGAGCTGGTTGACCGACTTGAAACTCCGTGCTGACTTCGGTGTGACAGGTAATCAGGACTTCGAATCATACAAGTCACTTGACACAATGCAGGGCTTTGGTTATTATATGTATAATGGTAAGTCTTATCAAGTATGGGGTCCTGGTAAGAATCCAAACGATGACTTGCACTGGGAGAAGGGTAAGAACTGGAACGTCGGACTTGATTGGGCGTTGTTCAATGGTAACCTCTTCGGTTCTTTCAACTACTTCAATCGTACACAGCAAGACCTCTTGGGTGATTATAACGTGACTGTTCCACCATATTTGTTTACGACTACTTTCGTGAACGTAGGTACTATGCGTAACAGTGGTTTCGAGTTTGATGTAACTTGGAATGCTATTAAGAAGAAGGACTTCACCTATACACTCAATGTTGTAGGAGCAACAATGGGTAATGAGTTCGTTAAGTTCAGCAATAGTAAGTTTGTTGGTCAGGACTTCTATTACATGGTTAATACACAGGATCCATACCCATTCCATACACTGCAACGTATCGAGAAGGGACGCCGTATCGGTAGCTTCTATATGTGGAAGTATGCTGGTATCACTCCTGATGGTAAGTGGATTGTTTATGACAAGGATGGTGATAAGGTCTTAGCAGACAATGCTACAGATGACGATCGTCAGTTTGTTGGCAATGGTCTTCCAAAGTTCACGGGTTCTATGACACATAGTTTCCGTTATAAGAACTTAGATGCTTCATTGTTCTTCCAGACAGCTTTGGGCTTTGATATCTTCAATATCCATGACTTCTATTATGGTATTAAGAACTTCCAAGGTAATGTAATGGATAAAGCATATAGTAAGAACCTTGCAGTAACACAGAACCCTATCGTCTCAGACTACTTCCTTGAGCCTGGTGACTACTTGAAGCTCTCTTCTGTAAGTCTTGGTTATACCTTAGATATGAAGAAGAAGTATCTTAGCTCTGTTCGTATCTATGCAACTGCAACCAACCTCTTTACGATTACGAAGTTCTCTGGTGTAGACCCTTCTACCTATCAGTTGAATGGCTTGACACCAGGTGCTACGGGTTCACGTACATACTATCCATCAACACGCCAGTTCATGTTAGGATTGCAAGTTGACTTCTAAAACAATCGTTCAATCATTTAGATAATGAAAAGCAATGAATAAGTTATATAAATACGCAGCATTGTTAGCAGTGCCTGCGGCTCTTATGACAGCCTCAAGTTGTACTGATCTTAGTGAGACACTGTACGACCAAGTGGCATCAAGCAACTATTATAATACGAAGGATGACGTTATCCGCGCAGTACTTCGTCCATTCGAACATGGCTTCTGGAGTATCCAGAGTCGCCATGTACTGAATGAAGAAACAGCCGACCAATTGATTACTCCTACACGTGAAGACTGGTGGGATGATGGTGGTCGTTGGGCTCGTATGCACCGCCATAAGTGGATTAACACGAATGGTGAGGCTCAGTCTGAGTTCAATGGTTGCTATCAAGGTATCGGACAGGCTAATAAGGTTATTGAAGACCTTAACACACTCTCTGCATCAAAGTTTGGTTTTTCAGAAGCAGAGTTCGCTAACCTTCGCGCACAGAACCACGTTCTCCGTGCATGGTATTATCTTCGTCTGTTAGATGCGTTCCGTAATGTCTACTACTCTGTTGGCTTCAAAGACCTATCACAGAACTCTAAAGGCCAGGTTCCACCACGTCAGATCTTCGACTTTATAGAGAAAGAATTGAAGGATGCTTTACCTGATTTGGTTAAGAAGGCTTCCCTCGGTGGTAATGGCAACATTGAAGGTCAGTGGACACAAGCTGGTGCTGCTGCATTGTTGGTTCGCTTGTATATGAATGCACAGGTTTATGTTGGTGAAGACCGCTATGCTGATGCAGAGAAGTATGCACAGGACATTCTTGATGGTAAGTATGGTACATACGCTGTAGCTGACCGTTGGGACGCTGCTTTCGATTGGGATAATGACAAGTGTGATGAGGTTATCTTCGCATTCCCAAGCTCTCAGGGCGAGACACACTGGCACTACAAGGGTGATGTTTATTGGTGGACTACTCCATCTAAGGCTAATGACTGGTTGAAGGATAAGAAGTGTAAGGAAGGTTCACACAACCTCAAGTACTCTGCTTCACCATCTTATAACCCTAAGGGAGAGAAGTATAACTTCGAGTTAGGTATGCCTATCGCTCAATTTAAGAAGTATCCATCAGACGTTCGACTAAAGATGTACAAGAACTTAAACAATGGTCGACGTGAGGGTATGTTCATCTTCGGTAAGATTCAATATATTGATGATGACGGACATCCACAGTATTTGAAGGATCACAACGGTAGATATGTTCTTGACATACGTGATGCTGTTGGTAAGTTCGGTGCTACTGATGGTAGCAAGTGGCTCAATAAGACTGAAAGTAGACTTGAGGATGGTGACGACAACTCAGGTTGGATGTTTGCTAAGTATCCTCTCTATCCAGATACTGAAGAGGACCTTCAGCTTGAAGCAGACTACTGTGAGGTACGTCTCCCAGAGATTATCTATAGCCTTGCAGAGTGTAAGCTGCGCAAGGGAGATGCTACTACAGCAGGTAAACTCTTGAACATGGTACGTAAACGTAACTATCCTTCTTCTGATTGGAGCACTGTTCTCTATGCCCCAGAAGGTACAGCAACCCTCGATATGAAGGAGATGTTGGCAGAGTGGGGACGTGAGTTCTTCGCAGAGGGACGTCGCCGTATCGATTTGATTCGCTTTGGTAAGTTCGAAGATGCATGGTGGGATAAGGAGGCAGATGCCGATAAGCACATCGAAATCTTCCCATTCCACCCAGACATCATGGGTGCTCATAAGGACATGAAGCAGAACCCTGGTTATGATGGCAACTAATTTATTAAATGATTAAAACCTATTCGTAAGATGAAATCAATAGTTAAATATGGTATGGCGCTATTGGCTCTTTTAGCGCCAATAACCTTCCAATCATGTCATGATGATAAGGATATCGTGGTCATCACAGAAGAGCTTCCATTGAAGGTCGACCATCTCTATATGGTGGGTGATGCTACCCCTGCTGGGTGGAGCATTGACAATCCATACGAGATGACACGTGATGAGAATAATAAGTACCTCTTTACTTATCACGGTAAGCTAAGGACGGGTGAGATTAAGTTGCCACTCTCTAAGGGTGATTGGGGTGCCACATTTGTTTACGCACCTGCTGCTAATACTGAAATCAATGATAAAGGCGTAGCCAGTGATGCGATAGATATTCGCAAAGGTGGTGCTGATAATAAGTGGAAGGTGACTAAAGCTGGTATTTATACCTTCGCTGTCGATCTCCGTACACGTAAGCTTACAGTTACTTATGAGGGCGAAGAACCAGCTGGTCCAATCGTTCCTATCGAGACAGAGTGGTTGTCATTTATTGGTAATGCAACGCCCTACGGTTGGGATATTGATGGGTTGAAAGCAAAGGTACAGGACGGTTCTGCTAAGTTTGCTAAGACCTCTTCTAATCCTTTACAGTTCACTTATGAGGGTCATCTCAACGTAGGTGAGTTCAAGTTGTCATTTGACAAATCAGATGGATGGAACAACATGATTCAAGCACCTGTAGCTGATTGTGAGTTCAACCATGATGGTCCTGCAAAGCAAGGCATGGTTGTTGGTGGCGAAGACAATAAGTGGAAGGTAACGGAAGTTGGTACTTATACTATTGTATTCGACCTCACAAAGCATGAGATTAAGGTAACGAAGTTCGAGGCTGATGCACCTGCTCCAGCTGCACCATCACCTTGGGATACTGAAAACGTCTATATGATTGGTAGCGCAACTCCTGCTGGTTGGGTAACTGATAATGGTGTTGCTTTCACTAAGTCAGGCGATCATCTCTTCTCTGTTGAGGTTCAGTTGGCTGAAGGTGAGATGAAATTCATGCTTGATAAGTCTGGTTTCTCTGATGAAAAGCCTTATTTCTTTGCGCCAGCAGAGAATACTGAAGTGAATGAACAAGGTGTTGCTAACGATGCTCTTGCCTACGGTACGGAGAAGAGTTATGGTGACAAGAAGTGGAAAGTGACCAAGGCTGGTAAGTATAAGTTGACACTCGACTTAAAGAATAAGAAGTTTAAGGCAGAGTACTTAGGTGCATAACTCCACTAATATAATAAGGTAGCTGTAAGATTATAGGCTTACACTCCTGATACAAGAGTGTAAATAGAGATACGATAAATGTCGACTCTTGCAGCTGCCATTTAATAACTACTTATGACAGAATAAACAACAATGAAGAAATATATATTTGCAAGTTTAGCATTCGCTGCTTTGCTATCCAGTTGTAATAGTAATGAGTGGGATGTCACCAGCGACTTGAGTGTCGATAAGCAGGACCCTACTGTTGGCCTTACACCTGTTGCAGAAAAGGAAGGTATGGATTATGCTCCTCTTTATTGGAGTGTATATGGTAACCTCCGAGCACAGGAAAAGGCGGGCTCATTCCCAAATATCTTCACAGAGAACGACTGGGATGAGACAATCGATTATGTAGTCACTAACCTCAAGTCACATGGCTATGATATGCTTGTTACTGATGGCTTCGCTGCCATGGGCGGTGATGATGGTTACATGACACGTTACAGTCACTCTACAAAGGATGAAGGTTCTCCAGAGATACCTTTGACTACTATCGTTGCAAAGCTGAAAGAGAAGGGTCTGAAGTTAGGTGTGTATGACAGTCCATTCTGGTTACACTATTCTAACCCTAATGCAATCATCCCAGGAACAGACTCTATCACAGTGAGCAGTCTTGGTTATGACCCAGCAAAGGACAAGGATGTGAAGTATCCTACGGCTAAAGAGCAGTTCGGTTGGGTAATGACTGACCACCCAGGTGCCGAACAGTTCTTTGAAGGTTTCTTCAAACACTATGCTGACTTAGGCGTGAAATTCGTGCGTATGGACTTCCTCTCTTGGTATGAGGATGGAATGAATTATACCGACGTTATCGATAAAGGCTTTGGTCGTGAGCGTTACGTGAAGGGTATGCAATGGATCAACAAATATGCACAGAAGTATGGTGTGTATGTTTCTCTTGTAATGCCACACTTGCGCAATGACGCTATCATTGAAAAGTACGCTGGTAACATGGTACGTATTGATGCCGATGCACTTGAAGGTAGTTGGTATCGTTTCTCAGATAACAACCGTGGTAGCCTTCGTGGTGGGTGGCCTAATTCAGAGAACGCATTTGATGGTTTCATCAACTGGTCAAAGATCTCTGGTCGTAAGAAGATACGTCTTGATGGCGACTTTATTCGTATTGGAAGCTATGCGGACGACAATGAGAAGATGTCAGTTATCTCTCTTCCTTTGATGGCAGGTGGTCCTATCTCTATCACAGATATGCCAACTGGTAATGATTTGACCTTCTTCCAGAATGACGAATTACTCGCTTTGCAGAAGGACGGCTTTGTCGGTAAGCCATTGGAGCGTAACCTTTGGAACACAGATGGTGAGGTGTGGTACGGACAGATGAAGGATGGCTCTTGGGTTATCGGTCTCTTCAACCGTGATCAGGCAGCTGCAACTCGTTCTATCGACTTGACAAAGGTGGGTATTACTGGTACTTGGTCTGCACGTGACCTTTGGAAGCATGCTGATGAGGGTACTGTAAGCGATAAGATCGAGGCTGTCATCCCAGCACATGGTTGCAAGATTATTAAGCTGACAAAATAAGTCTTCTCCTTTCTGATTGCTTAGGTCAGGAGAAGAAAGTACACAATTGGGCCAAACGGAGTTATCTGTTTGGCCCGATTTTTTATTGTTGTGGCTATTGAAGTTATTAGGATTATTGGGCCTATAAGGCCTATAGGCCTAATTAGCCTAATATCCAAGGCAAGACTGGGCATTATCATTATTGGGCCTATAAGCCTTATAGGCCTAATAAGCCTAATATCCAAGGCAAGGCTGGGCATTATCATTATTGGGCTTATAGGCCCTATTGGGCTAATAAGCCTAATGTCAAAGCCAAAGTAGCCGCATTACCATTCGGGGCAATGCGGCTACGACCAAATATTCAAAAAAACAATTCAGAGAGTGTTAAAGTTTAACGCTAAGACCCACATACCATGTTGCGCCGTATACTGGAGCATACATGAAGGCTGCGTCATCTGTATGCTTTTCGTCTTGAATGTAGCTAAAGATGTTCTTAGCACCAGCATAGACAGTACACATACCGAAGCGTTTTGCAGCACGACAGTTGAAGAGCATGAAGGTATTAGTCTTCTTTATCTTTGACGTTGCACCATCGTCTTCAGAGTTGTAGTCGATGTACATTCGTCCTTGCAATGAGCTTGTGAGAGAGAAACTCCATGTGCCAGGGGTATAATCGAGGTCGATATCGCCAGTCATTGCAGGGAAACGAGAGATGTTACGACTGTCTTTAGCATACTGCAAGCGCTGTGGGAACTCCTTTACAGTCTCATCGTTAGGGTCTGACCAGTCAGCACGCTCATGCTTAAATTTACCTTGATTGAAGGTCCAGTTGATGCCAGCATTAAAGTTGCGGAAGAGGTTTGCTTTTGCACCTAACTCCACTCCCTGTACGTAAGCATCGTCGACATTCTCCCACTGATAGGAATAACCGAACTTCTTAACCTCATCGTCTGCAGGAGAGAACTGAATCTTATCCTTCAAGTTGGTACGGAAGATGTTAATGCTGAACTGATACTTCTTTGCATAATAGTCTGCTGAGAGGTTATAGCTAATAGCCCGTTCACCCTTGAGGTTAGATGATTTCCACACACGTGGCGAACCACTACATAGATGAAGGTCCTCTGAAAATCCGTAAGGAGCACGGAACCCTGTTCCTATATTAGCACGAAGAACGAGGGAAGGAGTAACTTCGTATTTAATAGCAATACGAGGATTGACAGTTGTCTTACTGAATTTCGTTGTTGGGAAGGCACTATCAGAAACCTTTACACTGGTAGCATACTCCTCACCAGAGCTATGAGAGTCGACACGGATACCCGGTACAACGGTCAACTTTGGTGTCACGTTCCACTCATCTTGTATGAAGAAGCCAAGCTCGTTAGCGTGCTTCTTACCGATAGAAGTGTAAGGAACGCCATAGTAAGGACTTGTCTTCTCGTCCTCAGCAGAGATGACATAGAGTCCAGTCTCACGTAAACGAGTGAAATAACCCTGCACACCACCAAGCAATGTATGGTTGCCAAGGATAGAAGTGAAGGTGAGCGATGGTGTCACCGTATTCTCCTTAGCAATGTATGGACGCATCATAGAAACGTCAGGTTCTGCACCGTCCTGGTCTGGATGTGCTGGATCCTTGTGAGAATCCATATAGTCATGGAGGAAGGTATCGTTTGTTGCCTGACGCTTATGATATACATAAGCTGTTGTGAGGTTCAGTTCTGAATGCTTACCGATAGGTAAGGTGTAAGCAAGGTCAGCTGAAAGGCGGTTGGTGCGGATGTCTTCTGTACCGTCAGTATATGGGTTCAAGTATTGATCATTCGTCATGACACCACCGAAACGGTGCTCATCAATCGCCTTACCACACAGTACGAGCTTATCGTTCTTAGCGAAAGGCTGGTAGAAATAAAGGCTGAAACCAAGGTTATTCATCGTCTCGTCCACACGGTCAGAGATACCATCCTTATGCTTAACCTCCTTACGTGTCAAACCGTTCTGTGTGCGGTCGATAGCATCCATCTGTGTACGCTGTGCGAAAACACTCAGTCCGATGTTGTTATAACGCATAGATCCAGAACCCTTATAGCTCTTAAAGCCAAAGTTACCAAACTGAATATCACCTGTAACAGATGGCTCGAAGGTTGGTTCCTTTGATATAATGTTGATAGCACCAGCAACGGCACTACTTCCATAGAGGGCTGAACCTGCACCCTTAACTACCTCAAGGCGGTCGATGTCATTGGTTCCAATCTGTTGTAAGCCGTAGACGCCAGCCAAACCAGAGTAGATTGGCTCACCATCAATGAGTACTTGTGTGTGCTCGGCACCCAATCCCTGCATACGAACCTCAGAAAAATTACAGAACTGGCACTGCTGTTCTACGCGAATACCAGGAACACCTTCAAGTGCTTCGTATAGGTTTTGCGCATTCTTCTTAGTGATAGCTTGTGATGTCAAAACCTCCGTACGGATAGGCACATCCTTTACGAAGTGACTGGTGCGAGTACCAGTTACAACGACCTGGCTCAACTCCAAAGGGTCTTTCTCCAGTTCAAAGTAGACCTCAGTACCTTTATTATTAACCATGTCTACCTCTTTTTCCTGTTGCTGATAACCATCCAGTGTGGCAATGATAACCTGCTTACCCAGTGGAAGATTACTCAGTTTGAAATGTCCTGTAGCATCGCACTGAGTCTTGAGGTTGGTACCTTTTACTCTAATTACAGCATGCGGAAGATGCTTCCCACCTTCTTTAGCTTTTACATCACCGAAGAGCATTGCATCGGTATTTTGTGCCATGGCCACTATAGAACAAAACATGGCCGTTAAGATTAGTAAATACTTTTTCATTAGTAATTATTTGGTTTGTAAATAACATCGCAAAATTATGCGATTATTATTAATGCGTCAATACCTAATAGTAGGTATTTTGACTACTATAAGACTAATGAATCTAATGGAGATGATGAGCCTGATAAAAGTCAGAAGGGTAGTTTTTCTTGTCAATTTAGGAATAACTCTTGGTGAATTCAATATTTTCAATTTACTTTGTAGGCAAATAATAATCCGAAGCTATTGAAGACAATCCTCACAATAACAGGTTCAGATAGCACTGGTGGGTCTGGTGTACAAGCTGATATCAGGACGATAGCGGCCTTAGGTGGCTATGCCATGTCGGCTGTTACGTCTATCACGGTGCAGAATACCTTAGGTATTCAGGCCTTCTACGACCTTCCTGCGGAGATTGTAAGGGGTCAGATTGAGGCTATTATCAATGATGTGCAACCCGACACAGTAAAGGTTGGAATGATAAGAACTACTGAGACGTTAGCTGTTGTGGTAGATGTACTGTTGAAGTATCGTCCTCATCATATTATCTACGACCCTATTGTCACAGCGAGTAATGGCGACCGACTGTTGTCAGATGATGTGATAACGCAGATACGTTGCCGACTACTACCTTTGTGTTCACTTGTCATCCTACGAGAGGGGGAGACGGAGAAAATCTTTAACAGTCCTTCGTTGAAGGGAAAGAAAGAGACAGATGTTTGCACCTACGTGCTCGACGACCCTTTACAACACGGTCTTGCCAATAGTTTCTCGTCGTCTCTTGCTGTCTATCTAAGCCAAGACGAGCCGATGGAGCAAGCTATAAAGCATGCACGAGAATATGTCCGCACACTTATAACAAGGAAGAGTGACATCAGTGGACGCAGTAGTCAGCTGTATTATGAATTCTTGGAAGCGGTGCAATTACACTATCGTACGAATCGTGATGTAGCTTTCTATGCTGATTGTCTGAATGTTTCTCCACGTTATCTATCGCAGGTAGCACATCGAATATCGGGTAAGTCGCCTAAAAATATTATCGATCATACACTTGCAGACGCACTTGCTTGTCAGCTTCGGACGACACAAAAGACGATTCAAGAGATAGCTTACGAGCATGGATTTGCCTCACAAGCACAGTTCTCTAAGTTCTTTAAGAAGCTAATGGGGCAGAGTCCGAGCGAATGGAGACGGACGTAGGAGGGGGGACCTCCCCCAGCCCCTCCGAGGGAGGGGAGAGCCTAACGGGATATAGTAGGGGCAGGTCTATAGTCACCTTTACCTTATTATAATAAGTAGGATAGGGCCTAATGGGATATAGTAGGGACTGATCTATGATTACCTCAACCTATTTATCCGAAGGAGGGGAGAGTCTAACGGGATATAGTAGGGGCAGGTCTATAGTTACCCTTACCTTATTATAATAATTAGGATAGGGCCTAACGTGATGTAGTAGGGGCTGATCTATGATTACCTCAACCTATTTATCCGAAGGAGGGGAGAGTCTAACGGGATATAGTAGGGGCAGGTCTATAGTCACCTTTACCTTATTATAATAAGTAGGATAGGGCCTAATGGGATATAGTAGGGACTGATCTATGATTACCTCAACCTATTTATCCGAAGGAGGGGAGAGTCTAACGGGATATAGTAGGGGCAGGTCTATGATTACCCTACCTTATTATTTTAAGGAGAGGAGAGCCTAACGAGGCAGAGTTGAGGACAGCATGAAGGCTTTTGAAGCAGGTAAATGCGAGCATTGTCCTTACGATTCTCTGCTCGTTCCAAAGTGAATTTCTATTATTAACTAATACATGTATTTCCTCATGCACATTCATTTATGAGTGTAGCAAGGTAGGAGAACTAAAAAATTAAACTATTATGGCGAATAGACAAGAACTAAACCGCAACCTTGCCCAGATGTTGAAGGGCGGTGTAATCATGGACGTAACCACACCAGAGCAGGCTCGTATCGCTGAGGCTGCAGGTGCTTGTGCAGTAATGGCCTTAGAGCGTATCCCTGCTGATATACGTGCTGCTGGCGGTGTGTCACGTATGAGTGACCCTAAGATGATCAAAGGTATTCAAGAGGCAGTGACTATCCCTGTGATGGCAAAGTGCCGTATTGGTCATATTGCTGAGGCTCAGATACTACAGGCAATAGAGATTGATTACATTGATGAGAGTGAGGTTCTCTCTCCTGCGGATAATATCTATCATATCGACAAGACCCAGTTTGAGGTGCCATTCGTCTGTGGTGCACGTAATCTGAGCGAGGCTCTGCGTCGTATAGCAGAAGGTGCAACGATGATACGTACCAAGGGCGAGCCTGGTACTGGCGATGTTGTACAGGCTGTTAGTCACATGCGTCTGATGCAGAGTCAGATTCGCGAGCTCGTTGGTAAGCGTGAGGACGAACTCTTTGAGGCTGCTAAGCAGTTGCAAGCACCTTACGACCTCGTGAAGTATGTACACGATAATGGCAAGCTTCCTGTGGTTAACTTTGCTGCAGGTGGCGTGGCTACTCCTGCTGATGCGGCGTTAATGATGCAGTTAGGAGCCGAGGGTGTGTTCGTTGGGTCTGGTATCTTTAAGAGTGGCGACCCTGCTAAGCGTGCAGCAGCCATCGTGAAGGCGGTTACAAACTATAATGACCCTAAGGAATTGGCAGCGTTGTCAGAAGACTTAGGTGAGGCTATGGTTGGTATCAACGAGCATGAAATTGAAGTGCTCATGGCTGAGCGTGGACAATGAGAATAGCTGTTCTTGCCCTGCAGGGGGCGTTCTTAGAGCATGAGATGATGCTCAGTAAACTGGGGATTGATTGCTTTGAGGTGCGCCAATTGGAGGATTGGCAGCAGGAGAAAGATGGGTTGATAATCCCAGGGGGCGAGAGTACCACCCAAGGAAAACTCCTTCGCGACCTTGGTTTGCTTACTCCTATTCGTGAAGCGATAGAGGGAGGGCTACCTGTCTTTGGTACTTGTGCGGGTTTGATACTCCTTGCTCGTGAGGTAGAGGGGAACAGTCCGTCTGCTCCTGTCCCTCCTCGCTTGGCTACAATGCACACGACTGCTGCTCGTAATGCCTACGGTAGGCAGTTAGGAAGTTTCCACGTGGAGTCTCACTTTAAGGGGATTGAGGGTGACATACCAATGACCTTCATTCGTGCACCTTATATTAAGGAGGCAAGCGAAGAGGTGGAAGTACTCTCAGAGGTCGATGGTCATATCGTTGCCGCTCGTCAAGGAAACCAACTTGTCACAGCTTTTCATCCCGAATTAGACGATGACATGCGTGTGCATGAATACTTCTTGAAGATGGTGAAGAGTAGATAATCCTTAGTTCCAAAGTGTTTCTTTGGAATGAAAAAGGGACATAGATTAGATGTGTATAGGCTGTTATGGATGCTCATGAGTGTCTGTAATGGCCTATATCTGTATCTGTAAGTTGCTTTAATGTCCCTCTTCTTATTGTTTGATTTGCGTTTAATAGTGATAGAGTCTATCATGCACACTATAGGTTTGTGGGATACCCACTATAATATTATAAGGTGAGGAAGGTATATGAAAGGCGTCATGATAATGGATGAAATTTCTTTTTGGGGATGGTGTGATGCGTGAACTTATCCCTACAACAATACTGATAGAGAGAGAAAGAATACTAACCATACGGATAGGAATTGTTGATATTTTTCGTTAATCATTTCCCCTTTCATTCGAGAAGAGGCTGATGTTGAAGTAAGAAGAGGCTCTTCTACATTCAAGAACATGCCCTTCTTGGGTGTTGAAGACGCCCTTCTTGAAGCAAGAAAGGCGTCTTCTTAAACGCAGCTTGTAACCTATTGATTTCTTGTTGGTTATAAAGTCGGTGGTAGGGAATGTTATGCACTTGTTGAGAGGATGATTGGCTTGTTGCTATGTAAAGATATTTTAAGCTCTTAAATTGACCTTCGAAGGGTGAGCTGCTTATCAAGGTAGTTCATATAAAAAGACTATCAAAGATGATAGGGCACGTACGTTCGGCAAGAGACGCAGGCGTTAAGGCTATAAGAAACATTCGAAAGCATAATGGGAAGGACGGATGAAACGAGTAAGATATGAAGGAGTAAGGGTTATGAAGATTGTTTTTCGGACAGCATAAAACAGTAGGGTAGAGTCGTGTTTATTGTTAGAAAGGTTGTAGTACGAGACTTATAGGCATAAAAAAAGGACTACCGCTGTAGTCCAACCTTTGTTAACCTTAAATCTAATACTATGAAAAACACGATGCAAAGATATGGAGTTTATTTCATATTTGCAACTTTTTCAATAGTTATTTTGGGTTTATGCGTTATTATTGATTTATATCAAGTAAATAATATAACAATGTGATAGTTTGTAATCAATAAGCTTCAAAAAGCATAGTAGGTCTGTTGATGCCTCAAGAACTGTTTCTAAGACAATTAAGCGACTACTTTTTCCTGTTGAAAGCTAACGTACCGACGTAGGATGAGTCTATCGCTTTTTAGGGCCACAGCTATCTTGTATGCGCTCATAGAACTGTCCGAGGATATTGAGCATATCGTCGGGCAAGTAGCTGATAGCCTTTTCTATCATCCATTCTGGTACAGGATAATAGGCTTCAGCAACTGAACCAGCGATGCAAGCCTTTGTGTCGGTATCGCCATCACACAGTACTGCAAGGCGGATAGTATCCTCAAAACTATTAGCATCCATGAAGCAGCGCAGTGCCATCGGTACTGTTTCTTGGCAGGTAGCATCGAAGTGTCCCTCTGAGCCAATCTTCTTTATGTCGCGCATAGGAGGCAATTCGTATCCAAAGAATTTCTCAACTTTGCGCTCGACATCCGCCTTAGAGAAACGCATCAGTCGTAGCCAGCAGATGGTTTCAGCAATACATTGTGCACCCTTGATGCCTTCTGGGTGGTTATGACTTACCATTGCGCTCTTCTTAGCCTCCTCAACCACATCCTCCCACTCGTCGAATAGCCAGCCAATTGGGCTGACACGCATGGCAGAACCGTTGCCGAAAGAGTTCATTGGCACAGGGTTGTCTGCGTTAATCCATTGATAGAATCGATTGCCATAGCCGCCCATTGGGTCTGGATAACGCCGACACCAATCGAGCAGACTCTCCTGATAGTCACGTTCGTTCAGCACCGCATCGGCAATAGCCATGGTGCATATCGTATCATCAGTGTAAGAACAATCGGGGGTGAAAAGCTCAAAGTCTTTCTGTGGGACCGCTCCGAACTCGAAGCGTGAGCCTACAATATCTCCTATAATAGCACCAATCATAAAGTTTCGTCTTTAATCTCTCTATAGTTTGAGAGCGGATTGAAAAACACTATGGGGTATATGTTTCCTGTTAGGTTGTTAGTAGTAAATCCGTATAAAAAAGGATAGTCAGCCCCTTGTCTCTTGTCGATAAGAGAAGAAAAGCAGCTGTTTGTACTCCGACCGGGAATCGAACCCGGATCAAAGGTTTAGGAAACCTACGTTCTATCCATTGAACTATCAGAGCGAGCCTGTCGAGTATTACTTTGCTTCTGTTAGGAGGCTGTGGAATAACTCTCGGTTGCAAAGATAGGAAAAAAAAGTTATATATAAGGTGAAATGATAGTTTTTTTACCTTTCCATGGTGGTCCTACCTTATTAATACGCTACATGAAGGGCTGTATCAAGTGTGTTCATACAAGTTGATACAGCCCAATGTGTGATGGAATTATCTATAATCCCTTCTCGATATTATGCTCCGTGAAAGAGATATTCCTGCTGTATGTCTTGCGTCATCAGCGTGAAGAGTCGTTCTTGCAGGCGGTCGGCAAGGTCGAGTGCACTGTTAAGAACCTTGTCAGAGAACGCCTGTAACAGGTCTTGTGCATGGAGAGGTTGTGTCTTGTAGATGCGCAAATACTCTTCTTCCATCTCACGTTGGCGCTGGTCGGTCTCGGCTTCAAACTTCGCATACGCCTCCTTGATGACAGGAGCATACTTGTTGTAGTTGGTCATACCCAATACCATTATCTTGCGGAACTTCCAATAAGCCGAGTCAGCACTTGACTCTCCATTACCCTTTGTATAGGCTTCTGGATAAGAAGTGATACCCTGATAGAGTGGAAGGAACACACCGAGATCAGCCATACCCATAGCAACATAGTTGATACAGCCGATAGCCTGTGGCAGTTCTGGACGTACCTGTAGGAGGTGAGTCTGGGTGGTACGGAAGATAGAAACAGGACGGTAAGGCTCCTTTGGATTGCTATTAAGATATGGGTCGTGCTCCGTATTGTCGTAGTGGAAGCGGAACGCCGTGCGGAGTTCGGTCAGTGTGATTTTATGAGCAGGCTTAGCAAAGACAGGGAAGGTGTTTCGTGTTACGTCATTCTTGATTTCTGGAGAGAATAACTGCTGTAAGCCCCATACACGTGGGTAGTTATAAGTAGTGTCAAGGACGACATCACGTGCGTAGGCAACGTGGAAGTCGAATGCACCCTGCGCTGGGTTATAGAGTCCATGCTTCTCAGCAAACTCAATCAAGTCGGCTGATGCAAGGTAATTCTCCTTATCATTAGGGTCGTAAGTACGGAAGCGACTTTGGTTGCCAGTGACGAAGTATTGGTCTTTTGGCATACGACAAGCCAACCAACGATGGCCACAAGCAGTCTCTAAGTACCATATTTCTTTACTATCCACAAAGCCAATGCCGAAGCCCTCAGCAATACCATACTTCTCGATGAGCATACCCAATCGCTCAACACCTTCACGAGCGGTGCGTACGTAAGGTAGGGTTATGTTGAAGACAGAGTTCTCTGCCACACCATTCTCTACTAATGGGTCGTGTTCCAACACCTCGTCACTACTGAAGATACTCTCCGTAGCACTCATGCCCACGCCTGCAGTGTTGAAACCAGCACTACCCCAATGGCCATGGAGATTAAACGGAGAAAGGGCAGAGTAGCCCAAAGCCTTCTCTGGGAGTTCGCAACGGAAAGGGCTATCCTTTGCAACGAACTCACGTGGACCATTGTCTGTATCTTCGAATATCTCGTAGTTCTTTGCTTCCATAGCGTCCCAGTCCTCTGAACGCGCTACTATCATAGAACCATCAGCAGTCTGTTCTTGACCAATGATGATGGTTGTACACTCTGAAGGGAGGTTGTGTTCAATTTGCATTTTGTCTGTTTTCATAAGCTTAAATGTCTTAGTTCTTGTTGTTAATTACTGATGACAAAAATAGTAAATAATCGTGGAAGTGGTGTAAGAAGTTAGGATAAAAATGATAAATAAGGGCTGTGAAGAGGCAAAATACCCACTTATAGTTATGCTTCCGATGAGATAGAAGGTGATAGTACTAACTGTAATCGTAGACAAAAGGTCGGCAGGACTAAAATAGCACATCTGCGATGGGCGTGCTGACAGAAAAGTTATGGATTAAAGCAAAAGACTTTCACGACCTGATTCTACCCAAAATAATTTTGCTGTCATATCTGTCATGGGTTGTAGGTGTGCAACTGATTAATCTACAAAGGGTTGTGTGAAATGTTAAATATGACAGCAAATTAAAATTAAAAAAATGTAGTATAATAGGCTTAGAGATTTATGTTTTTGGAGGTAGGTGCTATGGGTGTCTTCGTAATGATATACCTCCCTTCGGTGGTGAGGGTACTTTGTGGTGTTGTTCTTTCAAGTGAATCAAGGTTGTTAACTGTATTATTTAATACATTTTAGGACGAATTTCAGATGGAAAATGTTATATTTGTAGCGTGTTATATATAATATGGTCGTTTGTTGAAAGGCATTAATTATGTGATTATGAAGAGAGTTAAGCCCCTATTCTTTTTGTTGACTCTTTGTATGATACTTTTTTCTTGTACAGAAAAGAGTTCTGTCAAGGCGGTTAGAGGAAGTGGGATTCTGAGTAAAAATAATATGTCTGAGGTGCAGAAGAAGGGGAAGGATAGCATAAAGGATATGTCGGTAAAAGATTCGAAGATAGAAAACCGTTCATATAAAATACTTATCCCTTTCGATTATCGTCAATGTAAGGTTGATACATTGATTGATGATACTTGGGTGGAACTGTATAAGAAAGGTCAGAAATACTATCTTTCTAAGACACAATATACAATCGGTAAAGAGTGGGATGGAATTATAGGAGACTCTGTATCAACACTGACAAGCGAGAGAGACGTTATTCTATATGTTAATCATTTGCCCTCTAAAATGGGAAAAGTGAAGAGTGTAGACCTTCATATTGCCCCTAATTCTTTCTTGGATTCCTTTTATTTAGAGCCAGGAACTCCGTTACGTTTTACTTTTGAGGGTAAGCATTATGAACTGACAACTAAGGAAAAGGTTTTCACGAAACATGGTAATCAATCTTATGAGGGAGTCATTCTCTTAAATGGAAAGCAGATTGTCAGAAGGACAAATTTGGATAAAGTTGACTTCACTCTTATGTTTGCAGGTGATATTGATGGTGATGGAAAGTTAGATTTAGTATTTAATTTGTCAGGTATGTTTGGTGAAGTTTATGTTGCTTTATACTTATCCTCCTGTGCTTTACCTGGTCAATTGGTAAGAAAGGTAGCGGAGGTTGTTGATGATTTTGGGTGTTAGAACTTTCAGTAGTTTGTTCTCTATAGTATTATAAAGTCAGTATTCATACATAGAAATTAATTTTTAAATTTATAAATGAGAATTGCGTTACTTATCTTTCCTTTGTTAGTATTCTCGTTATTGTTCTCTTGTTCGGACATGAAATCAGCTAAATCTGATCAAGAGACATCTGTTTCATCAAAAGATAATGCTGATTCTGTGGAAACAGATACCATGGAATCCAACAGGAATCATTTACATGTATCATCCCAAAACAGTAAGTCCCTCAATTACAAATTCCTTGTTCCGGCTCATTATCATTATATAAATCCAGGCAGGATGATTGACAGTAGTTGGGTGGAGATTTACCAAAAGGGGAAGAAATTCTATCGTGCAAAGGCACAATATACCCTTAAGAGAAGGTGGTCTGACTATATAGGTGATACCGCAAATGTATTATATGGGAAAAGAAAAGCATTCCTTTTTGTCAATCATCTACCTACGAAATTAGGAGAAATAGAGGCTGCAAACCTTAATTTTGATGAATATATTACCTTACGACCTAATGAAGTTTGCAGCTTTATGTTTGGTGGAAAACGTTATAATTTGGAGATAAAAAAAGAAAAGAAGAAGGATGATTCTGTACCCTTTACGTGTTTTACCTTATTGAATGGTAAACAGATAGCAAAGCGAACGAAAGTATTTGAAGCTGCTTTTGAACTCTTATTTGCAGGTGATATTGATGGTGATGGCAAGTTAGATTTGGTGATTGACTTTAGAAGTGACACTGGCGAGTTCAAAGTTGTCTTGTTCTTATCGTCCTGTGCGTTGCCTGGTCAGCCAGTTCAACAAGTGGGAGAGATAGATGATCAATATGACTGTTAAGTCACTTTGATACTTGTGTTAAGCAGAGGACAGGCTGATATGAAAACTTAAATATTAAATAATTCATTCAAAAACAAGGTGTCTAAGGAAACACTGCGCCTTTGTTAGACCTTCAATCATTTTTTTGTTTGCTGGGAATTTGGATGAGAATTGTAAATAAGACTTTGTTATTTCAGCACCTTTAGTTAATGAATATCTCAGAATCTCCTTGTTCGCTCCTGGTTTGTAAATGGAAAAAGCTGCAGAGACAGTGGATGACCTCAGTTGTTAGTCGGGTTTTATACTTGTCAAAGTATAATATAAGGAATGTATTGAGTAGTATTCATCTGTAGGATGTAATGTGCTAAATTATGTATGTCGAAAGGCAATTAAAATATATTTATTATGAGATTAAAGTATGCTTTTTTATTATCGATTTTTTGTGTCATAATACTTTCTTGTACCGACAAGAAGCCTGTTAGTCAGGCACAGGCAGCGTCGGTACAGCAGGAGGATAGTGTGCCTGTGAAGAAAGTAGATAGTATTAAGGTTGCGAAGAAGCAGCCACCAACGTATAAGATCCTTGTTCCCAGTCCTTATCGTTACTGTGATCCTGATACGATGATAAGTAAGAATTGGGTTGAATTATATAAGGTAGGGAAGGAATATTACGTCGGAAAGGCACGTTATAGTATTGAAATAATACCCGATGAATGTGGGAATGGATCAGCACCTGAGTTGTTGGGAAAACGAAATACCATATTGTTTTTAAACCAGTTACCTATTCGTTTAGGGAAAGTTCAGGCTGCTAATATAGAGATTTCGGATACTACTTATTTGATACCTGGTACTACATATAGTTTTACTTTCTTAGGAAAACGTTATAAGTTAGAAGCAAAGGCACAAGGTAAGGATGTCTTTCAAAATTATGCCTTATTGCTGAATGGAGAGAGATTCTTTAGAGAAGTGGAAGCAGGATGCGCTGCTTTTAACTTTCTGTTTGCTGGTGATTTGGATGGGGATAGTAAATTAGACCTCGTTCTTTCAGCACCTATAGATAATGAAAGTCTAAGAGTTTTCTTATTCTTATCTACTTGTGCTCCCCCTGGTTTACAAATAGGTAAAGCCGCAGAGATAGTGGATGACTTCAGTTGTTAGTTGAGGTTTATATTTGTCAAAATATAAGGGATGTGCTGAGTAGTATTCACCTATAGGGCGCAATGCGCTAAGTTATGTATGCTGAAAGGCAATTAATATATATTTATTATGAGATTAAAGTATGCTTTTTTCCTATCGTTTTTTTGTGTCATAATACTTTCTTGTACCGATAAGAAGCCTGTTAGTCAGGCACAGGCAGCGTCGGTACAGCAGGAGGATGGTGTGCCTGTGAAGAAAGTAGATAGTGTTAAGGTAGCAAAGACGCAGCCACTAACGTATAAGATTCTGGTTCCTTTTGCTTATCGTTTTTGTAACCCCGATACATTGATAAATAAGAATTGGGTTGAACTATATAAGGATGGGAAAGATTATTATGTAGGAAAGGCGCGTTATAGTATTCAGAAAAAGGAAGATGCATGTGTGGGAGGAATGACACCTCACTTGTCGGGGAAACGAAATACAATCTTATTCGTCAATCAGTTGCCTGTCAATCTGGGGAAGGTAAAGGCTGCTGATGTAGAGATTTCTGATACTACTTTTCTTGCGCCGGGCACTACAAGTAGCTTTACTTTTGCAGGAAAACATTATAAGTTAGAGGCAAAGGCACAAGGTGAGGATGTCTATAAGAACTATACCCTGTTACTGAATGGAGAGCGAATCTGCAGAGAAGCGGAGGTGGATGGGGCTTATTTCCGTCTTCTGTTTGCTGGCGATTTGGATGGAGATGGAAAGTTAGACCTTGTTCTTTCTTTGCCATTGCATTATGAAAACCTCAGAGTTGTCTTGTTCTTATCTTCTTGTGCGCCCCCAGGTTTACAAATAGGAAAAGCTGCTGAGATTGTTGATGACTTCAGTTGTTAGCCGTTTTCTGTGTTTTATTCATAAGAATGAAGGATATTAGATAATAAAGTATTATTTTTGTAAAGTGTTTGAAACAGAGATAAAAAGATATGATGAATTGGTAGCAGAGTATCAAGAAAAGATAGTGCTGCCAATGGGAAAGAAGGCGTTTAGAGAATATTCTGAAATCCTTTTTTCCTGCCATAGCTGTGGTATAGAAGGATCTTCTTTCTCAGTGGATGATACACGTTGTCTGTTTGAAGAGCAGTTAGGCTATCATCCAGTTGGTAAGTCTTTGTTGGAGTGTCAGGAGATGGCAGACCACTTTGCTGCATACGAATGGATGCATAATCATTTAGATCACCCTTTTGATGTCGAACTATTGAAGACCCTCAATAGGTTGGTAACACTTCGTACGCTCACTTATAAGCAGGCAGATGCCGTACCTGGGGAGTTTACAACGGTAGATATGGCAGCTGGTGATACGGTCTTTGGCGAACATGAGGGATTGGTGGCACAGGTACCACGACTGATGTCTTCAACAGCTGAGATGATGAAACGTGGAGAACTTCACCCTATGATTCTTTCTGCTCGGTTCCATGGTTTCTTCGAATACCTACATCCTTTCCGTGATGGGAATGGGAGAACAGGCAGGTTGTTATCCAACTTCATCTTGCTGCGTCATGATTATCCAGAATTGATTATACAGAAAGAAGATCGCCAAGAGTATATTGCTGCTTTGCGAACCATACGAACGGAAGGGACGGATGAACATCTCATTGCGTTCTTCTTTAAGGCAGCTACAAAGCAAATGGAAAATGCTTTGGCGCAGAAAAAGCAGAATAGTCGTACAATGTTCTTCTTTTAGTGATTTACTTTCTTTTATACTTAGTGTGCAAAGTGTGCTTTTATTGATATATAATATCGTTTTAATTTTTTACAAGCAACTTGTTTACTCGTTTGCTCGTTAACTTGTTAACTACAAAAAGATATGCTTCAGGAAAGTCCAATACAACTCTTACAACGTCAGCGTTTACTGCTTCAAATGGAGTATTATGCCGAGAAAGAAGCCTTCAGAAAGCAGACTGAGGCTACTGGTATGCAGCGGAAAGTGAAACGAGGTGACGCTTGGTTCCCATTAAGAGTGGGTAAACGGTTTTATAATGGACTCAACCAACTGTGCATTGAGGTGTTTCGTACACAGGATGGGGATATCGAACATAACTTTGAATGTGGTAGACCACTCCTTTTCTTTAAGTTTATTGCGAAAGAGGAAGGTACTCCGAATAAAGCGATTAAGCTGAAATACTATGGTTTTACGGGTACAGTATCGTATGTGGAAGGCGATAGAATGGTTGTTGCTGTTCCAGACTCAGCTCCGTTGTTAGACCTACAATCAGCTTCAGAACAGATCGGTTGCCAGTTAGGTTTTGATGAAACGAGCTATCAAATGATGTTCGATGCGTTAGACCGTACCATGAAAGCAAAGGGAAATAGACTGGCTTATCTTCGCGACTTGTTCTATTCACGACAGAAGGCAGAGAGGTTCTCCTTTGCTCCTATTCGATTACCTTGGTTGAATCCGACACAAGAAAAGGCTGTTAACGAAGTGTTATGGGCAAAGGATGTGGCGGTAGTTCATGGTCCACCGGGAACAGGTAAGACGACAACATTGGTCGAAGCAATCAACGAAACACTGATGCGAGAAAGCCAAGTGATGGTCTGTGCGCAGAGTAATATGGCTGTTGACTGGATTTGTGAGAAGCTTGTCGACCGTGGTATCAATGTTCTTCGCATTGGTAATCCTACCCGAGTGAACGATAAGATGTTAGGTTTTACATACGAAAGGAAGTTTGAAGCGCATCCAGACTACCCTCAGTTATGGTCGATTCGAAAGGCCATTCGTGAACTGAGGAACAACAGAAAGAAAGGTTCTGAAAGCTATCATCAGAAGATGGATAGACTGAAAAGCCGTGCTACAGAGCTTGAGATACGTATCAATGCCGAGCTGTTTGGAGAGGCACGTGTCGTTGCTTCCACCCTCGTTGGTGCTAACAGTAGGATAATGGAGGGTCAGAAGTTCACCACTTTGTTCATCGATGAGGCTGCACAAGCCCTTGAAGCAGCCTGCTGGATAGCCATTCGTAGAGCGTCAAGAGTCATCTTTGCGGGTGATCATTGTCAACTCCCACCAACAGTAAAAAGCATAGCTGCCCTACGTGGAGGCTTAGGAAAGACCCTGATGGAACGTATCGTTGAGAATAAACCAGAGGTTGTAACGCTGTTGAAGGTGCAGTATCGAATGAACGAAGATATTATGCGCTTCTCATCCGATTGGTTCTATGGTGGACAGGTAGAGACCGCTCCGCAGATTAAATATCGTGGCATCCTCGATTATGACAACCCAATGGTATGGATTGATACGTCTGATGAGGCTGTCGTAGCATCGTATGATTTAATGGAAAGTGAGGCTAATTCTGACCCTTCCCAATTGAATAATAACAAGGAAAATGCCTTTCATGAGCAGTTTGTTGGTTCTTCCTTCGGTCGTATAAATAAAGGAGAAGCAGAGTTAACACTCAAGATTTTAGCTGATTACTTTACTAAGATAGGGAAGCAGCGTGTGTTAGATGAGCGGATAGATGTGGGCGTTATCTCCCCTTATCGTGCTCAAGTGCAGTATCTCCGTAGCCTAATAAAGAAGCGAGCGTTCTTCAAACCCTATCGAAGTCTTATCAGTGTGAACACCGTTGACGGCTTTCAAGGGCAAGAGCGTGACGTGATTCTCATTTCTCTTGTGCGTTCCAATGATGATGGTCAGATAGGTTTCTTACGTGATTTACGCCGTATGAACGTTGCCATAACACGTGCCAGAATGAAGCTGATAATCCTTGGTAACGTCCAAACAATGACCAAACACGAGTTTTACAAGAAGCTGTGGGAGAGCCTCTCACAGTCCTGAAAGTATCTATTCTATTAGCCCAATTGGCCTTATTAGGCTAATTGGGTTAATTCTTTATAAGCCCAATTCTAAAATGTTTTTTGTTTAATTACACACAGAAAAGTGGATTTATATCAATTTTTTACTTACTTTTGTGTCATAAAAGGAAATCTACTATGTTACAACGAGATTATTTTATTCGTTTAATTGAAGAATTTAATGCTGCTATCTCACGTTTTCTTACAAAGAAGGATGATGACTTGAAGCGCGATAAGGACTTGAAAGACCTTTATAGACAGTATGTTGGAGAGTATGACGACTTGCGTAATCTCTCCGTTGACGAGTTGTTGACGTATGCCAAGGAGCAGTGGGATGAGGAAGAACGGATAGACAAAATCAATATGGTTGCAGAGTTGCTTTATGCCGAAGGAAGCTACAAAGTGCAACCTTTGCGGCAGATGCTGATGGAGAAATCATATAGGTTATTCGACTATGTTGAGGCGAATGGCTCTACATTCTCTATCGATCGACGTCAGAAGATGGAGGCTATGCGACAAGAGTTAGGCAATAAGCTCTCTCAAATAGATTGATGTTTGAGTGGGTAAAGACGAAGAGAATTATTTAATATCATAATCATATCAGGCTAAACCTAAACCAATCAATTATGCTTGAGAAGAACATTAGAGAACAGATTAACGAATTGATACACCAGCAGGTAGTTCCTGCTGTTGGTTGTACAGAGCCAATGGCTGTGGCATTATGTACTGCACGTGCCACGGAGTTATTAGGTCGAAGACCAGAGTATATTAGCGTGTTACTCTCTGCTAATATCTTAAAGAATGCGATGGGAGTTGGTATTCCTGGCACGGGAATGATAGGCTTGCCTATTGCTATTGCTCTCGGAACTTTGATAGGTAAGTCTGAGTATCAGTTGGAGGTTATCAAAGACCTCACACCTGACACCTTAGAAGCTGGCAAGACATTTATCAGTGAGAATCGTATTGACGTCAAGTTAAAGGAAGGTATCACTGAGAAACTATACATCGAAATCACTTGTGAGGCTGAAGGACATCGTGCCACAGCTATCATCTCTTGTGCTCATACGAATATTGTCTTTGAAGAGAAAGACGGGAATGTACTGCTTGATAAGATGCAACCCAGCACTACTACGGAAGAGAAGGCACCACTTTGTTTGAGTCTGAAGAGGGTCTGGGAGTTTGCAACGACCTCCCCTGTCGAAGAAATAGACTTTATCCTTGAGGCGAAGCGATATAACCTCCGTGCTGCAGCTGAGGCTTTGAAAGGAAACTACGGACATTGTTTGGGTAAGATAATGGACCGTCCTTTGAGTCGCGGAATCTTTGGTAATAGTATCTTCTCACACGTCATTGCAAAGACAGCCTCTGCCTGTGATGCCCGCATGGGGGGTGCTTTAATCCCTGTGATGAGCAATAGTGGTTCTGGTAATCAGGGTATCTGTGCAACGAACCCAGTAGCCGTTTTTGCCAAGGAGAATGAGAATACGCGCGAAGAACTTATCCGTGCACTAATCTTGAGTCATCTCACTGCCATCTACATCAAGCAGAGTCTCGGTGCACTGTCAGCCCTTTGTGGTTGCGTTGTGGCAAGTATTGGGTCCAGCTGTGGTATTACTTATCTGATGGGAGGCAATTATGTCAATGTCTGTCATTCGGTGAAGAACATGATAGCCAACCTTACAGGCATGATTTGCGACGGTGCTAAACCAAGTTGTTCACTAAAGATATCATCGGGCGTATCGACTGCCATCCTCTCTGCCACGCTCTCTATGGAGGGCAAACATGTGACGGCTGCAGAGGGAATCATCGATGAAGACGTTGATAAGTCTATCCGTAACCTAACAAGCATAGGGAAGGAAGCGATGTGTAACACCGACGATATGGTGCTTAACATCATGACTCATAAGTGTAATTAAAAGGCTGTTATACCCTAACTCAGCCTTTTTTTCGAATTATTTTCATGAAGATAATTATTTCTTTTCATGAAAAAAAATATTTATCTTCATGAAAGAAAATTCTTTTTTTCATGAAGATAAATTGTTTGTAGATGTTTTGTTGTATCGAAGGGAGATTATTTTAGCCTATTCTCGTTCGTAAGTAATTATCGTGTTGACATACTTTTCTATCTTCGCAACACATAGGTTCTTAGGCAGTTTAGGTGCTTCTACACCCTTGCCGACCGTGAAGGTCGCTTCTTCTATTCGTATCTCGTCCCATAGCCCAGCGTTAAGAAAACTCTGTAAAGTCTTTGCACCGCCCTCCACGATGAGGCTTTGTTTCTTTTCAGCATAGAGATGCGACAGCACATCGGCTGGGGTTGCAAATTCATTAGCCCTTGTTGGTCGACTTGTTAGTACTATTTTCTCAGGATTAGGACCGCTCCATTCCCTCACTGTCAGCTGTGAATGCTCCAGTTCTTCTGTTGTCTTACCAACGAGAATAGCATCATTCTCAGCCCTCATCTTGTGTACTAACATTTTTGTGAAGGGGGTAGAGATAATTAGTGGTTGATAGTCTTTACCCGGCAAGTTGCCAATGCAAGCCACAGGAGATTTTTCCTTACAAGTATTTTCACCCTCTTTACTACCATTTATAACACGTGCATTGTTAGCAGAATATTGGTGATTACTTTCCTCTCCATGAGTGTTCGGTGAGGAGGAGGGGATAGTTGTAGTGTTGAGTGGTGTGTCAGTCGGTGTACAGCTTAGTGCGTTCTCCTCTCTACATTTAGCCTCGGCCCACTTCAAAATGACGTACGGTCGGTGGTGAGTATTATATGTTATAAATCGTTTGTTCAGCTCTAAACACTCCTTCTCTAAGACACCCACCGTCACTTCTATCCCTGCTTTGCGCAGTTTCTCAACCCCTCTTCCATGCACTTCGGCAAAGGGGTCGATGCAACCACATACGACACGGCGCACTCCCTTACTGATGATAAGGTCGACACAAGGAGGAGTCTTGCCATAATGAGAGCAAGGTTCAAGACTAACGTAGACTGTTGCTTCATGGAGCAAAGCCTCATCCTCATTCTTAACTGACGCAAAGGCATTCACTTCAGCGTGTCCCTCACCGCAACGAACATGGTAGCCTTCACCGATAATCTTACCCTCCTTGCTCACAATGACAGCCCCAACCATAGGGTTAGGTTTAGCCAATAGCTGGCCATTGCGTGCTAATTGCAAGCAACGACGCATGTATTTTTCGTCAATATCTTCTTGTTTCATATCATTAAAATTCCTATCTTTGCAGCTATGACATACCAAGATTTATGGCACAGGCTCACTCCCTTGTATGATGACAAAGAGGCACAGGCTATCGTTCGGCTTGTGCTGGAGGTGCAGTTTGGCATTACGCTGACCGATATATATACTGGCAAAGTTAATGAATTATCCCGAAATGAGGTGGAGGAATTAGATAAAATCATCTCTCGTTTGGAGCGTTCAGAACCCGTACAGTATGTCCTCGGACGTGAAACCTTTTGTGGACGTGCTTTCCATGTGGCACCAGGAGTACTGATACCGCGCCCAGAGACAGAGATACTTTGCCGTTGGATAGAAGAAGATTACAACCGTCCTTATTGTGCCTTACAGCCTCCTGTGCCCCTACAGGTGCTGGATGTGGGTACTGGTAGCGGTTGTATTGCTGTTACCTTGGCTTCCGATTTACGCAATTCGGCTGTTACGGCGTGGGATATATCGGGTGATGCACTACTCATAGCACGTGAGAATGTACATCAGTGGCAGGTTCGTGTTGAGCTAAAGATGGAGGATGCGCTTCATCCTTCAGCATCGGCTATGCAACAGCAGTTTGATGTTATCGTCAGTAACCCACCTTATATCTGCGAAAAAGAACGAACAGCGATGGCGAAGAATGTACTTGCGTATGAGCCAGAAACGGCGCTCTTTGTGCCAGATGATGACCCACTGCGCTTCTATCGTGCAATAGCCGAATACGGTCTGCAGGTTTTCTCGGAGGAAGGTACACTTTATTTTGAAACCAATCCTATATATATAAATAAGGTGAAGGAAATGTTAAGCTGCTTAGGTTACAAGCAGATAGAACAGAGAGAAGACCAGTTTGGTAAGCTCCGCTTCATTAAAGCCATCCGACCATGATACAGAAACGACCCATGATGGAGCCACAGGCCCTGAAGAAACTTGCCGATTTATGTGCGAAAGGCGAACATTGCTCTGGCGAGATGTTAGAGAAGATGCGTAAATGGGGACTGTCAGAAGATGCGCAAGCACGTATTATGGAGAAGTTGATAACGCTGCATTACGTTGACGATAGCCGTTACACGGAGTCTTTCGTACATGATAAAATCCGCTATAACAAGTGGGGTAGGAGGAAGATTGAGCAGGCCTTATGGATGAAAAAGGTAGATAGTGCTATCTCTTCGCCTATCCTCGATACCGTGGAAGACGAGGAGTACCTCGCAGTCTTACGTCCGCTGTTAGCAAGTAAGTATCGCACTATTAAGGCAGAGAGCGATTACGAACGTTCAATGAAGCTGATAAAGTTTGCGATGGGACGTGGATTTACGATGGAACTAATCCGTAGGTGTATAGATGAAGGAGTCGTTGATGCGGATGGCGATGTAGACTTTGTAGACGATGACACAGACGATTAGTTTATTGGCTCGCCTGATAGACACCCTTGCCCCTCGTTCGTGTACGATGTGTGGTGGGCGTTTAACGGTTACGGAGGAGGTGATGTGTGCTTGTTGTAACCATCGTCTCCCACGTACCTATTATTCTAAATCGGCTTATGACAATAAGCTTGTGCGCCTCTTTTGGGGTAGGATACCGATAGAGAAAGGTGCTGCATTCTTTTTCTATAAAGCCCATTCAGATACCAGTCGACTGATTTATAGCCTCAAATACGATAAGCACCCCGAGATAGGCGAGACTCTTGGGCGTCTTGTCGCAGCCGAGTTTGGCCAAGATAGTTTCTTTGATGGAATCACCGCAGTGGTCCCTGTGCCCCTTGCTCGGCAGCGTGAGCGTGAAAGAGGGTATAATCAGAGTGAAGAGTTAGCACGTGGCATCAGTTCAGAAACTGGTCTACCCGTCTTAGAGAAAGTGTTAGAACGTATCAGTTTCCATGGTAGTCAGACGCAGAAAGGGCGTTGGGAACGTAATGAAAACGTAGAGAAAGCCTTCCGACTCATTGACTCCTCCGCTCTTAACAACCAACACATCTTGTTAGTTGATGACGTGATTACGTCGGGTGCCACCCTTGTTGCTGCAGCAAAAGAGCTTCTTAAAGCAACGAATGTCAAGATTAGTGTACTCTCACTTGGCTTTGCTAATAATGAATAAATGCCTTAATTTTTTTGTAGTTTGTTTTTTTTTCTTACTTTTGTAGGTGCATACCAAATAGCAAAAAATAACTAAAAACAATTTACTTTATGATTGTCTACGGACAAATACATAAGAGTATAACCTAAACAAAAGCCTTAACCAATGCGAAGCAAGAACCTTAATGTTATGAAAAAGTTATCAGATGGAACCTTTGTTGGGTAATAGAAAGAGAGACTTTGATGTCTAATTAAAATCTAATAAGATGGTCTCTATCAGTCTGATAAGTCGCAATTTACTTTAATCAAACCGATGTTTAAGAAGAGAAGGTGACTTGGAAACATTAACAAAAAGGATGCTTCTGCAGTACATTTGTATATAAGTAAAAATCTAAACAAGAAACTGCTCCTAAGTAGAAAAGTACTTGTGGGGCAGAAGGATATTAATAATAGAAATATTAACCTTTAAACACTAAATCAGAAATGAGTAACAAGAGTAATGGTCTTTACCTGGCCGCATTCCTGTTATGTCTGAATCTAAACATGCAAGCTCATGATGTTGCGGCGAATAAGAAAGGCGTAACATTAGATGATGTCATGGCTACATTGAGACAAAGGAATGGAGATGTTGTTTCTGTCTCGTCAACAAAAGCTGCTCAAAAGGCGGTGAATGAGGGCGAGAAGAAGAAAGTTGTCGGAGTCGTAAAGGATGAGAATGGAGAGCCAGTAATCGGTGCAACCATTCGTCTGAAGGGTACCCAAGGAGGTGCAGTGACTGATATTGATGGTCGGTTTACGCTGATGGCAGTAGAAGGTGATGAGCTTGAAGTCTCCTACATAGGCTATACTACCAAGTCGGTACGTATCGGTAAGGCTGATAACTACGACATCAGTCTGTCTATGGCCAATGCGAAAGAGTTGAACGAAGTTGTTGTCACGGCTCTTGGTATTAAACGCGAACAAAAGGCTTTGAGCTATAATGTACAGCAGGTGAGCAGTGATGCGTTGGGAACCAACAAAGATGCTAACTTTATTAATTCGCTCAGTGGTAAGGTAGCCGGAGTGAATATCAATGCCAGTTCGTCTGGTGCTGGTGGCGCATCGAAGGTTGTGATGCGTGGAACACGTAGTATCGAGCAGTCAAGTAATGTCTTGTATGTTATTGACGGAGTACCAATGTTCAACCTTGGTGGGACCGGTGATGCTATCTTCGGCTCTAATGGTACGACGGAGGCAATTGCCGATATCAACCCAGAAGACATCGAGAGCATGTCTGTCTTGACGGGTGCAGCAGCCGCAGCGTTATATGGTAACCGTGCTTCTAATGGTGCTATCGTTATCACAACGAAGAAGGGAAAGAAGGGACATACGGAGTTTACCGTCAGTCAGAGTACTGAGTTCTCTTCAGCTTTCCGCCTTCCAGAGTTCCAGAACCGTTATGGCACGGGTAGTAGTATGCGTGATGCTGGTGGCGATAGTTATAGTTGGGGACGTCTTCTGAATGATGTTAACTATATGGGATATGACCCAGCAAAGGACTATCTCAAGACAGGTGTTATGACGACGGAGGCTTTCACCCTCTCTACAGGTTCTGAAAAGAATCAGAGTTATTTCTCTGCCAGTGCATTGAACTCGGGTGGTATTATTCCTAATAACCGTTATAACCGTTATAACTTCACCTTCCGTAATACTTCCAGTATGCTGGGAGACAAGCTACTTTTGGATGTTGGCGCAAGTTATATCATACAGAATGACCGCAACATGACCAACCAAGGTGTGTATGCAAACCCATTAGTATCAGCTTATCTCTATCCACGTGGCAACGACTACAATGATATGGCGATGTTTGAATACTACGATACAACACGTGGTATATATACTCAGAATTGGAATAACTTGCTCAGTGAGTTTGTTGGTCAGAACCCTTATTGGATCAACTATCGTAACCTGCGTGTTAATAAGAAGTATCGCTATATGATGAATGCGGGACTTACTTATAAGGTGACAGACTGGTTGAATGTAGTAGGGCGTATCCGTATTGATAATGCAACGAATACTTTTGAGAAGAAATACTTTGCCAGTACGAACACGACAATAGCTGGTGCTAATGGTCAGTATGCCAAGATGAAGACTGATGATAAGCAGGTGTATGGTGATATAATGCTTAATGTTAACAAGCATCTCATGCAGAACAAGTTGTCATTGGTGGCTAACGTCGGTGCGTCAATCTCTGATATTAAGCAGGACCAGACCGGTCTTGACGGTCCTATAGCAGATAATCTTATTCCTAATGTATTCAATGAATACCAGGTAGATGCGGCCCGTGAGAAGCGTCTCCCTTATGGTTATCATGAACAGACAAAGTCTCTTCTTGGTAGTTTGGAGCTTGGCTGGAAGAGTCAACTGTATCTTACTGTTACAGGACGTAATGACTGGCCATCTATGTTGGCAGGTCCTCATTCCAATAAGAGTTCTTTCTTCTACCCTTCAGTGGGTGGGTCATGGATTATCTCAGAGTCTGTTAAGATGCCAAAGGCTATTAACTATCTGAAAGTCCGCGGTTCTTTTGCATCTGTAGGTATTCCATTCCTTCGCAACATAGCGAACCCTAAGTATGAATGGGATAATACAACAAAGCAGTGGAAGAGCCAGACAATCTATCCAATCTATGACTTGAAGCCTGAAACAACTAACTCTTGGGAGGTTGGTTTACAAGCTCGTTTCTTCAAACACTTCAACTTGGACGCTACACTCTATTGGACTAAGACATTCAATCAGACGTTTAATCCAGACATCTCTGTGTCATCTGGTTACTCAGCCCTTTATATCCAGACTGGTAATGTGTCAAACAATGGACTTGAGTTGGCCTTAGGTTATAGCAATAATTGGGGTGGCTTCGGCTGGTCAAGCAATTATACTTTAAGCTCTAACCGTAACCGTATTAATGAGTTAGTTCGTAATTACGTACATCCAGAGACTGGGGCTGTTATCAATAAAGACCGCCTCGATGTAGGAGGATTAGGTAATGCGCACTTCATCCTCAAGGAGGGTGGTACCTTAGGTGACCTTTATTCATTGACAGATATTAAGCGTGATGATAAGGGATATATCTATGTAGACAAGGATGGAAAGGTTTACCGCAACAATAATGTTGGTGACGTGAAGTTGGGTTCAGTGTTCCCTAAAGCGAATATGGCATGGCGCAACGATTTCTCTTACAAGGGTTTTAATCTTAGCGTAATGGTCAGTGCACGTTTTGGTGGTATTGTTTATTCAGCGACCCAAGCAGCGCTCGACCTTTATGGTGTGTCTGAGTCAAGTGCAAAGGCACGTGATAAGGGATATGTTGAAGTGAATGGTAATGATTATCTCACACCTGAATCATGGTACTCAACAGTAGGAGGTAGCGATGGAATCCCACAGTACTATACTTATAGTGCAACCAATGTACGTCTGCAAGAGGCAAGTCTTAGCTACACCTTCAAGAAGAACCATTTCTTTGGATTGGGTGATTTGACACTTTCAGTGACAGGTCGTAATCTATTGATGTTCTATTGTAAGGCACCTTTTGACCCTGAGACAACAGCAACAACAAGCAACTATTATCAGGGTATAGATAAGTTCATGACACCAAGTACGAGAACTATTGGTTTCAATATCAAACTTAAATTCTAATTAAAAGTTATGAAACAAATAAGAAATATCATATTGTCAACGGTATCGGTAGGCTTGGCGATGAGCTTGGCTGGCTGTACCAATAGCTATGAGGACTATAATCAAGACCCCTATGGTGTATCGAAGAAGGAGACAGAACGTGATGCCTATTCTTTGGGTGCAGCTATGATAAACTTGCAAAGTTGGGTTGTTCCTACGGATGTCAATACTAATCAGTTCACAGAGTGTCTGTGTGGTGGTTCGTATGGTGGCTATCTTTCTGATTCAAATGCGGGTTTTGCAGGTAAGAACTTTGCACAGTATAGTCCTGAGAACGGCTGGAGTCGTGTTCTTTTCAGAGACTTCCTACCAAAGCTTTCTATCTATTTCAATGAGGTGAAGAGTGCTACAGATGAGCCTGTTCCATTAGCAGTAGCACAGATAGTAAAGGTAGCTGGTATCCATCGTGTTACTGATGCGTATGGTCCGATACCTTATTCTAAGGTGGGACAGAACGGTGAGATTACCGCTCCATACGACTCTCAAGAGGATGTCTACAAGTTAATGTTCAAGCAGTTGGACGAAGCCATTGCTACACTTACAGCCAATCGGACATTTAACTTCTCACCAAAGGCTGATAAGGTCTATGCTGGTAATGTAGAAAAGTGGATTAAGTTTGGTAATTCTCTGCGTCTTCGTTTAGCGGTTCGTATATCGAAGGCCGACCCAGCATTGGCTAAGCAAGAGGCTGAAGCATCAATAAATAATGCGGTAGGTGTGATGAGCTCCAATGATGACAATGCCTTTATGACTTTGTCGAACACTAATCCTTTCGAGGTGGTGATGTATGAGTATAATGGTGGTGACTCACGTGTTGGAGCAGATATAACCACTTATATGAATGGTTATAACGACCCTCGTAGAGAAGCCATGTTTACCCAGTCGACTTTAGAAAACGCTACTAATGGTTATTATGGATTACGTTCAGGTATTCAGATCCCTGGTGCTGAGATAGCTCATGCGTACAGTAACTATAAGGTAAAGACCGATTCAAAGCTCATGTGGATGAATGCTGCGGAGGTTGCTTTCCTACGTGCTGAGGGCGCATTGAGGAACTGGAACATGGGAGGTACGACCAGTGATTTCTATAAGAAAGGTGTTGAATTGTCCTTCGAGCAGTGGGGTGTGAAGGGAGCAGCGGCTTATCTGGCTGACAATACCCGTACCCCTGCAGTCTATACAGACCCTGCAGGACTCAATACATATACTGGTCCTGTATCGACAATCACTGTTGCTTGGGATGATAATGACACACCCGACCACAAGTTAGAACGTATTATTACCCAGAAATGGTTGGCTATGTTCCCACTTGGTTTGGAGGCTTGGGCAGACTATCGACGCACAGGTTATCCAAAGCTGATGCCTGTGAAGGTGAATAATAGCGGTGGTGTCGTAAGTAGTGAGCGTGGTGCTCGTCGTCTATCTTACCCACAGGAAGAGCGTCGTAACAACCTTGAAAACTACAACGCAGCTGTTGGCATGCTTGGTGGAGCTGATAACATGGCTACAGATGTGTGGTGGGCAAAGTAATGAATGACTAATTAACAAGGATGAAGATGGGGCATATCATAGATATGTTACCTATTCAACTGTTTAATAATAAAGAATAAAGATGAAAAATATCATTAAGTATATAGCATATTCAACAGTCTGTGCAGTAGCGTTACTTATGTCAAGCTGCGATACAGACGTTGAACCTGTTGATATCAATCAGCCTGGTATTGAGCGTCAGAACCCTGAACTCTACCAGCGCTATCTTGCAAGTATTCGAGCTTACAAGGCAAGTAATCATAAGATTATGATGGTATGGTTTGATAATAGTCAGGCTGTCCCATTTACGCAGGCACAGCACATCAACGCTATCCCTGACAGTGTAGATTACGTCGTACTGACACAGCCAAGCATGATGACTGAGCAGTTACTGCAAGAAATCGATGAAGTAAGAAATCAAAAGGGCATGAAGGTTATGTTCCAAATAAGCTGTGATGACATCAAAGCAGCCTACGAAGCACAGAAGAAAGCGTTCATGGCAAAGAGCGAGAATGCGGGTAAGAAATTCCGTGACTTCAATGGTTTCCTCGTTGATTCAGTGAATACACAGCTCCATCTTGTGGATAAGTATAACTATGATGGTGTCATCATGGGATTTAATGCGAAGCTTACACACTATCTGAACGACCAAGAGAAGGCTGAAGCTATCGCTTTAGAAAATGTCTTCTTGGGTATTTCAAAAGACTGGAAGGCACGTCATCCGAAAAAAGAGCTGATTATGATGGGACGTCCACAGCATGTTGCAGACAAGAGCTTACTTGAACAAGCACGCTACCTCATCATCCCTTCACAGGATGAGAAGTCTGTCTCTGGTGTCGACTATTTGGTTCGGAAGGCTGCTGTGGAGGGTGTTCCAACCGACAAGTTCATCATAATGGCCAATAATAAGTCTATTGATGAGACCGACACGAAGACGGGTTATTGGGGCAAGACATTGGCTATGTACGGTATTGCTAAGTTTGTTGCTGCAGACCACACAGGCTATACATGTGCTGGAATGGGCTTGTTGAATGCGAATGTTGATTATTATAACGCCTCATTTACCTATCCGAATTTGCGCAAAGTAATCTCAACTATTAATCCAACCGTTAAAGAGTAAAGGACATGAAGAAGCTATTTAAATATATTCCTATCCTGTTGGCTACTTGGTTGATAGTAGCTTGTCAGAACAATGATGAGGCCGACTTTAAGAATAAGGCATTCATTGATGGTAAGACATTTACGACAGAGACTATCATAAAAGGTGCTGGTAGTATGGTGAAGTCGTTGACACTCTCCACCTCTCGTCCTGCTGAAAAGGACTTGAATGCGACTTTTAAGGCAGCCCCTCAGATGGTTGATACTTATAATAAAGCTTACTATAACAAGGCTGTTCTACTGCCAGATAGCTGCTACAGTATCCTTGTGGGTGATGTAAAAATCAATCAGGGAAGTGTGAAGAGCAACGCTGCTCAGTTTGAGTTCTCTAAGCTCGGCGGTCTTGACCGCTCTACTACCTATGTCCTTCCAGTAACAGTTGAGTGCAATGATATAGAGTTGTTGCAGTCTGCTAAGAATTATTACTTCGTATTCCGTGCTGGTGCACTCATCAACGTTGTCGCTGACGTGAGTAGGAACTATCTTCAAGTAGAGTGGAAGACACCAGAGCTTGTCACCGATATGAAGCAGATAACGATGGAAGCACTTATCTATCCACGTGAGTTCGGTAAGCTTATTTCTACCATAATGGGCATTGAAGGCAACTTCCTTATGCGTATCGGCGATGCGGGCTTCCCTGATAATCAGATACAGATAGCCACTGGTGCGGGCAATTTCCCTGACTATGACTCTAATAAGGGACTGCAGACAAAGCGCTGGCAGCATGTGGCCATGACCTATAATGCTGATACACGTGAGGTGAAGGTGTATGTAAATGGCATCTTACAGTCGCAGGGTACGCTTCGTCTTAGGTCTGTAACCATTAAGGGTAACTCGGCTGACCGCATGTTCCTCATTGGTAAGTCTTATGATGACGCACGCTGGTTTGAAGGTGATATGGCCGAAGTTCGTGTGTGGAATGTGGTTCGTACACAGGAGGAGATAGCCACTCACTTCTATAGTGTTGACCCTAAGACGCCAGGCCTTGTGGGCTATTGGAAGATGGATGATAATACGAGTCCTAACATTGTGAAAGATGCTACGGGCAATGGTAATGACGCTAAAGCCAACAAACCATTATCATGGCATAATGTTTCATTACCAGAGAAATAATCTGTTAAACGCTTAATCAAATGACATTTATGAATATGAATAAAATAAAAACCATCGCTCTTTCGATAGCAGGTATGGCTTTAGCTCTATCCTGTTCAGAGAGTATTGACGTGCCTCTTGTTGATGAAGGCGGTTATAAAACATTGGAGAATAACCTTGCTTTCATCACCGATAAGTATGGATGTAGCAATGTTGACTCTCTCGTTTTCAATGAGAATGGGACAATAGACTTCTATGTCAACCTTACACAAGCACCTAAGGCGAATGAAGATTACACATTGGTCTATGATGCCAAAGTACTTGAAGGCTACAATAAAACGAAGGGTACAGCTATCGAAGCTATGCCTGAAGCGCTCGTTACTATTGACGGTACAGCTACCGTAGCAGCCGGTGCAACGAAGTCTTCTAAGGTGGCTGTTAAGTACACTACGGCCTCAGAGCTGAAGGAGAATGGCGTATATGCGATTCCTTTGAAGGTGAAGGGTGCAAGTCAAACCTCAAAGGAAAAGGGCGAGTTCATACTCTTTGTGCGTGATATCAGTAAGATGCCTAATTGCCATAAGGACAATGGCTTGCAGGTAATCAGCTGTATGGAGGTGAACGATGCAAACCCACTTCACAACCTGTGTTATACATTAAAGGAATCAAAGAAGTATGTCTTCGATCAGGTTATCCTCTTCTCTGGCAACATAAACTACAATGCTGAGATAGGAGAAGTGTATAACTATAATAATGAGAACGTACAACATCTGCTCGACTACAAGGAGAAGTACTTGAAACCTTTGCAGGAGAAAGGGATGAAAGTCATCCTTGGTATTCTTGGAAACCATGACCGCTCTGGTGTTGCCAACCTCTCGAAGGAGGGCGCAATAAAGTTTGCACAGGAGTTGAAAGCTGTTGTTGAGGCTTACGAGCTCGATGGTGTCTTCTTTGATGACGAGTATTCAAGCTACGGAAGTTACCCTGGCTTTGTCACACCATCAGTTGAAGCAGCGTCTCGCTTATGCTATGAATGTAAGCGCATCATGCCTGACAAACTCGTTGAGGTTTATGTCTATGGGCGTACAAGTAGCTTGACAACCATTGATGGACATAAGCCAGGCGAGTATATCGACTATGCTCTACAGGATTACGGACGCTATGGTGACCTTTCTCCTTATTATGAAGACTTGTCACCTAAGGGTATGATACAAGGTTCGTCAGAGTTTGGACAAGGCCGTATCATCTCTCTTAATACTGCACGCTCTATCAAGACAGATGGTTACGGAGGGACTATGGTATTCGGTTTGACCCCACGGAACGGTTATGTGACACGTCTGAACAATATCACACGTGCCTTCTATGGAGAAGAAACCGTACTGACGGGTAGTTATGCAAAAGATTGGTAACATACTTAAACAATGATACAATGAAACTGAAATATATCTATTCAGCCCTAATGGCGGCTGTTCTTCTGCTTGGCTTCACAGCATGTAGCAGCGATGAAGATACTCCGACGACAAAGCCTGAACCAAAGGTTGAGACGGCACTTACGTTTGATACCGATACTGTGAGTGTGGGAGTAGGTGAGACAACTACGTTTAATGTGACGGCAGGAGGTGGTGATTACAAAGCTTTCTGTGAGAATCCAGATATAGCAACACTATCTATTCAAGGCAATGCGATTACAATCTCTGCTGTTAAAAATGGTTATACGGGTGTTGTTGTCTCTGATGCAGCGGGCAACTATAAGCGTTTAATCGTGAAGGCAATGTACAAGAAGATCCTTCTTGATAAGGAAGAAGTTAATGTGAGCATGAAGGTGGGACACACCGATGGCACTGCTGTGGTTACTGTTACGGGTGGTAATGGTGGCTATGAGGCTGTCAGTGATCATGGAGACATTGCTGAAGTGCACTCTATTGTTGATAGTGTAATAACTATCAGAGGCGTTAGCAATGGTACGGCAATGGTTACTATCAAGGATAAGATGGGGCTTACCAAGACGGTGAAGGTGACGGTTACTACAACCGATATTCCTTTCACAGAGGAGGAGAAGGCTTCAATCATGGCTTCTACTGAACCTATCATGGTCTTTGACGACGGCAGATCACGTCAGTATGGTAGTATGAGAATTGGTCAAGAAGATGGTAAAAGGATTGCTGAGTGGAACTATAGCGATTATCTTTACCTTAAATGCTGGTTCACTGGCGACCTTACTGTTGGTATGAAGGCAGAAGGTAAGGTTGGTGTCAAGACTGATTATTGGGGTGAATCAACCACGTATGAGGGGGTAAATGTCGAGATTATCAAAGTGTCCGATACGCAGGTATGGGGACTTATGTGGCTCTTGAAGGATAATTACCTCCACTATGGTTACTTTATCCTACCAATTGATAATGATTAATCTATCGTCTCCTTCTCTGTAAAGGGACACTAAACATGCAAACTGAAATAGTCAAGATATTTCGGTAATTATCTCCCTCTCCATTCGAAGCGATGTTTGGAGAGGGAGATTTCTTTCCTTACAGGGAAGGGGGAGATTGCTGAGTTTATTCCTATAAGGTGCTGGCCTCACCCCCAACCCCTCTCCGAATGGAGAGGGGCGTAGTATGTGAGGTTACCCCTATTGGCCTACTTGCATAGGTCTTTGGGACTTCTTTCTCTCACAGAACTCACAGATTTAGCAGAACCTTTTTGCGCACTGTTTCGAACTCACAGAACGCCTCCGGCATACAGAACTCACAGAACGTTACAGCTAAAGGAGGGTGTTGGGTGTTGGTTGTTAGGTGTTGATGATTAGCTAACGTTGGCTGTAAGGTTCTGTGAAATCGGTTGACTTAATGTCTCTGTGGAATGCTGTGTGTTCTGTTCATCTGTGAGTTCTGTGAGAAAAAGAATGTTCCTCCGTGAAAGTGAAAACTCTAAACATCCAAACAGGAACTGTCAGAATTTTTCAGTTGTCACGCCCTTCTCTGTTTGAGGAAAGGCCAAGCTGGATATGAGAAGATGCTCTTCTGCGTTCAAGAAGGTGCCCTTCTTGCGTGTTAAAGACGCCCTTCTTGATGCAAGAAGGGCGTCTTCTTTAATGCTATGTGTAATGGGTTGATTTGTAGTGGGTTATAAAGCATGCGGTAGAGGATGGCATACTTCTGTTTTGAAGATGTTTACTTCGACTTCATGTAATGATTTTTCGAAAAGTTGCTGATGCCTCCGAGGTATGAAGAGGTTATCATAATGTCACTTGTAGAAGGGCTGGCAAATGGAGTAGGTTAGGTTTTTCTGTCATGGAAAGACAGACTTGGAGGTGATAAGAGGTGGTTGAAACATCACTTGAAAAGTTGGGTAGATGCTATTTATAAGTAGGTGATGTTGGTTTACATATAAGATATAACATAGAGGAGAAGCGTTGTTTGTGTGTTTGCGTATTCTCATTTTGTCTTCATTTCTTCTTCTTCTTTCGTTGTGTTTTTGAGTGATAGCAATAGTGTAGAGGAGCAGTACGAGTGTAGAATATTGTCAAGTAAGTTGATGCGTAGCGTTGTAAGAAAACGAGACAGAGATAAAAGCGAATGAAAGACAGTTTGTAGTAGATACGAGGAGTATCTGTTATCATTATCTTCTTTTATAGTCTTTTTATCCTTAGATATCAGAAAAATTGTGTAAGTTTGCACTTAGTATTATAACTATAAACTATCGAGATGGAAGATTTAAAGAAAGTCTTTGCAGGCAAACTGCTCGGAATTAAAGCCATTAAGTTGCAACCTAATGACCCTTTTACGTGGGCAAGTGGTTGGAAATCACCCTTCTACTGTGATAATCGCAAGACGTTGTCGTTCCACGATGTACGTTCGTTTGTGAAGCTCGAGTTGGTTCATGCCATCCTTGCAAACTTCCCAGAGGCTACGGCCGTGGCTGGTGTTGCAACGGGAGCAATCGCTCAGGGTATGCTTGTTGCCGATGAGTTGGCCTTACCCTACGCATACGTTCGTCCGAAGCCAAAGGACCATGGCATGAAAAACCAGATTGAAGGTGAATTGCCAACAGGCTCAAAGGTGGTCGTTGTAGAAGACCTTATCTCTACAGGTGGCTCTTCTCTGAAGGCCGTAGCAGCTCTGCGTGAGGCAGGCTTTGAGGTTGTGGGTATGGTAGCCTCTTATACTTACGGTTTTCCAGTAGCCGAGGAAGCCTTCCGAGAGGCTCATGTAAAGTTGGTGACCCTCACCGATTACGAGCATGTCGTTGAGAAGGCACTTGAGACAGGATATATTAAAGAAGACGAGGTAGCCCTGTTGCATGATTGGCGCAAGGACCCAGCAAATTGGAAAAAGTAGTCTTTTAACATTCCGTATGGAGTAACATAATTTATTTCTTGCGGACTGTTTGTAAATGAGTGATAGTAGCGGGCGCCTTGTTAGTGCGTCCCTACCTTTATTTGTCATCTTCTCTTACAATCAGTCTTGCTATCTTATAGCCCTCCACTCTATAACTCCTCTAATAAAGATAAGTAATGACAAAGTTTGAAAGTAGTGTAAAGCAGATTCCTCACTCTCAAGAGAGTGTATATAAAACGTTGAGTGACTTGAATAATGTACAGCGTCTGAAAGAGCGTCTTCCAGAAGGTTCAACAGGCGATGCTGATATGGATAAGGTGAAAGAAAGATTACAGAATATCACCTTTGACCAGGACTCTCTGTCTGTGAATGTAGAGCCTGTTGGTCAGATTTCTATGCGTATCATAGAGCGTGACGAGCCTAAGACGATAAAGTTTGAAAGTGATAATTCGCCATTATCCTTTAACTTCTGGATTCAGATACTCCCTGTTTCTGAGTCTTCCTCAAAGATGAAACTCACGATAGATGCTGATATTCCTTTCTTTGCAAAGGGTATGGTGTCAAAGCCACTACAAGAGGGTATTGAGAAGATTGCCGATGCCTTGGCAATGATTCCGTTCGAATAATATTATTACATGTGGAGAGTAAAATTATGATGAGACGTTGTGTTCAATCTGTTCTCTTACTGTTTCTTATCCTATTATCATCATGTGGTGATAGGGTGGACTATGAATACAGTAGCCGTCGTATCTTTTTTACTTTCCATAACGATACGCATCAAGACCCTATCCTTGCCTCTGCGCTCAACTTAATGTCACCAGGAGTATATTGTATCATACGGTATTCATACGTTAGTGGGCGTCATAGCTTCTCTTTTGAGAATAATCAAGGACTGCGTTCGGGCTCTCCGGTGTGGTTTGATGGTATCGATCTTAGACTGGAGAGTTGGAAGCATGTGGGACAGAACAATGGACTTATAGTCGGGTATGGTAATCTTGACGTTCCTGCTCCATTGTATGCATACGACCTGCAATGTCCTAATTGCTTTCAGCCGAATGTACTTCCTTTGCGCTCTTATGAATTAAAATTAAGTGGTGATGGCTTTGCCTTTTGTACTAACTGCCATCGTAAGTATAACCTTAATACTGGGGGTAACATCGTGAGTGGCGAGGGGGGTAAGAAACTTATCCGTTATCGTGTTAATTGTACGGGACCAACTGGCGTTTTGGGCATTAATTAGTACTGTGACTTTTATTGTCACTTTCATGGTAGCACACATGTTTTATGCATGTGTGATACGTTCGTCTTTCATCGCAATTACCCCTTTTACTCGTAGCGTGCATTGATGTTGACTAACATAGAAAAGGCCCCTTTCACCCTTTAACGATTTGTTGAGCCACAGAATACGTAGGAAGTTTAGTACTATATTATATAGGTGTATGTTGATAGAGTCAAGTAGAGAAAAATCATAAATAGCGATACCAATCAACCTAATAAGTTCAAAAAAGCATGAAAAATTTTGTTAGTTCGAAGATTTAGCCTTATCTTTGCAATCGGTTTGCCGCAATGGTGGAATTGGTAGACACGAGGGACTTAAAATCCCTTGGCCAGTAATGGCTGTGCGGGTTCGAGTCCCGCTCGCGGCACTTTCTTCTTAAATCTCAATGCGCATGAGGCGAATAGCATATATACTCTTGTTCTCCCTGCTGTTAGTTTCTTGTGGTACTCGTAGCGGTTACTTCAAGATGGAGGGGCGTTTCTTGCACATGAATCAAGGTGAACTTTATGTTTATAGCCCAGATGGGGGTATCAATGGTTTAGATACTATCAAGATTGAGGCTGGACGCTTCTCTTATGAGAAACCTTGTAGTAAACCTTCTACATTAATTATAATCTTCCCTAATTATTCTTCGCAGCCTATCTTTGCCGAATCGGGTGAGGCGGTAGACGTAAAAGCTGATGCTTCCCACCTAAAAGAGATGGAGGTAGAAGGAACGAAGAATAATGAACTGATGACTAAGTTCCGTAAGCAGATAGCAAGTGTATCCCCTCCTGAGGAGATGAAATATGCGATAACGTTTATCAACGACCATCCAGAGTCGCCTGTGAGTGTATATCTGCTCAATCGTTACTTTATTCAAACGGAATCTCCTAACTACAGTCAGGCGGCGAAACTATTGCGGGTATTGATGAAGGAACAGCCTGAAAATACCGATTTGGGTCGTCTTCAACGGCAATTAACCGAATTAGGCTCGTTGCCAGTCGGTAGTAAGATGCCTAGGTTTTTAGCCAAGGATATAAATGGAAAAGTCGTGAATAATTCGACATTCCAAGGGAAGGATATTGTTATTATCAATACTTGGGCCGCATGGAGTTATGAGAGTCTTGACATTCAGCGTGCGCTGAGTGATGCTGTGAAGGCAGGGAAGATTGCTGCTATGGGTATCTGTATTGATGCCAATCCCAAGGAGGTAAGGCAGTCATTAGAGCGTGACGGCATAGAATTTCCTAATGTCTGTGATGGGAAGCTGCTGAATACTCCATTGCTCAAAACCTTTGGACTTAATACTGTACCAGATAATATTGTCATTCGCAACGGGAAAGTAACAGAAAGGAATATCACCGCTAATACTATCCGTCAGCGTTATGGCACTGACTAAAAACCAATAGTGTGCTTGTAAAAACATTCTGTGCAGCTGTCAACGGAATGGAAGTCACCACCGTGACAGTCGAAGTTAGTATTACGCGTGGCGTATTGTTCCACCTTACCGGGCTGGCAGATGGCGCGGTAAAGGAAAGCCATGACCGTATTGCAGCAGCACTTCTCAATAATGGGTATAAGTTCCCTGTAGCCGATATCACCGCTAATCTCGCTCCTGCCGACCTCAAGAAAGAAGGCTCCAGTTTTGACCTCCCATTAGCAATCGCTATTCTTGCTGCTAATGAGAAGATGAGTTATGATCGTTTGCGAGAGTTCATGCTTGTGGGAGAATTGAGTCTCGATGGGACCTTGCAACCAGTAAAAGGTGTGCTTCCTATCGCTATCAAGGCACGTGCAGAGAAATTTAAGGGAATCATCGTACCCAAAGCGAATGAGCACGAAGCAGCTGTGGTAGATACGTTAGAGGTCTACGGAATGGAGAATATATTACAAGTTATTGATTTTCTTAATGGTAGCTCCAATCCAGAACCCTGTTTCGTTGATACGCGAAAAGAATTCTATGAACATCAATATGCTTTTGATCTCGATTTTGCAGATGTTCGTGGACAGGAGAATGTAAAGCGAGCTTTAGAAGTGGCAGCCGCTGGCGGACATAATCTTATTATGGTTGGACCGCCAGGAAGTGGAAAGAGTATGATGGCAAAGCGTCTTCCTTCGATTCTTCCCCCTCTGTCTTTATCGGAGAGTTTAGAGACAACACAGATTCATTCTATTGCGGGAAAACTGAGTCGTGACACTGGATTAATAACGCAACGCCCCTTCCGCAGTCCTCACCATACTATCTCTGAAGTGGCACTCGTGGGTGGTGGTGCTAATCCAATGCCAGGCGAGATAACCCTTGCTCATAATGGAGTGCTCTTTTGTGATGAACTACCAGAATTTAATAAACATACCTTAGAGGTTCTACGACAGCCGTTAGAAGACCGCAAGATAACTATCTCTCGTGCCAAATATACCGTTACTTATCCTTGTAGTTTTATGTTCGTAGCAAGTATGAATCCATGTCCATGTGGCTATTTTGCCGACCCTACACATCATTGTGTTTGTTCGCCAGGACAGATTCAGAAATATCTGGCCAAGATATCAGGACCGCTGATGGACAGAATAGATATTCAGTGTGAGATAGCTCCTCTCCCTTTTAAGGATATCTCACAGGCTACACCGGGCGAACCAAGTGCTACTATTCGTGAACGGGTTATCCGTGCACGTGCTATTCAGACTGAGCGTTTCAGTAGTTATCGTCATATTCATTGTAATGCGCAGATGAATGAACGTATGATTCATGAGTTTGCTGAACCTGATGAGGCCTCCATTAAACTTCTTCGTGATGCCATGGAACGACTTAAACTATCGGCACGTGCCTACAACAGAATTTTGAAAGTGGCTCGTTCTATAGCCGACTTGGAGGCATCGGAGACGGTGCAAGTGCAGCATATAGCTGAGGCTATTGGGTATAGGAACTTAGACAGGAGTGATTGGGCAGAACGATAATTTTTGTTTCTTATCTATTGCCAATAAGAGAATTGATAGGGAATAAGAGAAAAAATAGTATTAAGCATAAAATTAAATGATATGAAAAAGCTATTGATGGTTATGTTGTTGTTGATGAGCTTAGCTGTGTCTGCTGAGACAGGTGACTCATTGATGACAGTAGATTGGGATAGTATAAAGGCTGAGGTGAGAACTAATCCACAGCGTGTACAGAATTTGGTTGATGAGTTTATAAACGTAGACTCTGACTTAACGATGACTGCTAAAGATCGAATCTTAGCTGTCTACGGGCGCACTTACCTCAATAATGGTAGTGACATGAGTATTGAAATTGACATGATGAAGGTTAGACGTGACGGAAAGTTTGAAGAGGCAGCTACGATAGCCGACAGGGTTCTTGCTAAGAATCCGCTTAATACGAATGCACTCATTTCTAAGATCTATTATTTCAGGAAACTCTCTGGTTCTGATCCTGACAAGGAGTGGATGACAAGCGATAGTCTTAGAGTTTATTCTGTCCGTCTTTCGCGTATCTTGGATACTATCTTCATGACGGGTGATGGGAGTAAAGAGCACCCTTTCTCTGTCACCTCTGTAGGTGATGAGTATAATTTTGTGAACTTCTTCCTTGGTATCCTCAAAATCAATGGACAGATGATGATAGAGAAGACCGACCGTCTTATCTTAGGTGATACCAGTGGAGTCTATACTTCGCCTGACATCTATTTTGATATTAAGCGTGTCCTCGAATTAGAGGCAGGAGTGTTTTGCTTAGATGGAAATGAGATAGAGTAGAGGGTGTCTGAGGTCTGCATACTATTTGCCTCTTTAGGTTTATGGGGCGAAAGATACTGTCGTGTCTGTAGCGTCTGTGGACTTTTTGCTATGTATTTGGCGTAAAGCGATTTCTAAAAAACAAATTTTGCTGTCATTACTGTCATGCAATAGAGGCTATTAACTTGTTAATTTATAGTAAGATAGACGAAATGTTAAAAATGACAGCAAATTGATTTTAAACTTATTCAGGTAATTCTATGTAATAATTACTACTTGTTTTGTAGGTGTTATCACATTCATTTCTCAGGAAGAGGAATAAGCAGGGGAGGGCAGTGATAATTATTGGTATTAGATGTGGTTATCTGAGAGGTCAATAAATAAGGATAGAAACTCGTAAAAGATTTCTGTATTACTTGTTTTCATGAGAATATTCAAGATTCTATTCGGCGAAGAATGTTTTTATTGAACATTAATAGATTTTTATCCCATAAAACTTTGATATATCATTTTTTAGCATTATCTTTGCACTGAGGTAAATTAAACATTAAGGCTATAGAATTCCGACATTCATTGAATTGGTGTTGGAATTCTGTTTCTTTATATGTTTTTGAAAAACGGATTAATTATTTAAAACAAGATATTATGGCTTATATGTCACAGGAAGGCTACGATAAGCTCGTAGCTGAGTTGCAGTATTTAGAATCTGTTGAACGTCCCAAGGCATCAGCTGCTATTGCTGAAGCAGCCGATAAGGGCGACTTGAGTGAGAATTCAGAGTATGATGCTGCTAAAGAGGGGCAGCGTCATCTTGAGGCACGTATTGCTGAGATGAAGATGACCGTGGCTCAAGCAAAGATTGTGGATTTGTCACGTTTGAGTACCGATGCCGTGCAGATTATGTCTACTGTTGAGATGACTAACGTGAAGACAAACGCTAAGATGAAGTACACGATTGTTAGTGAGACAGAAGCTAATCTGAAACAGAACAAGATTTCCATCAAGACTCCTATTGCACAAGGACTGTTGAATAAGAAAGTGGGCGACGAGGTTGAAATCACAATCCCTCGTGGTACGATAGTATTGCGCATAGACAAGATATCAATTGATGCTTAAGAACTAAACAAGAGGAGGTTAGTATGACAATATTTAGTAAGATTGCTGCTGGGGAGATTCCCAGTTATAAGTGTGCAGAGAATGAGCAGTTTTATGCGTTTCTTGATATTGACCCAGTAACAAAGGGACATACCCTTGTTGTGCCTCGTAAGGAGGTTGATTATATCTTTGATATGGATGATGATGAGCTTGCTGCCTTTGAAGTGTTTGCCAAGAAGGTGGCACGCGCTATAAAGACTGTCTTTCCATGTAAGAAGGTAGCACAGGTTGTGTTGGGACTGGAAGTCAATCATGCACATATTCATCTCTTGCCAATGAACAGTGAGGCTGATGTTGATTTCAAGCATCACGTACAAGTTGAGGCAGAGGAGCAGAAAGAGATTGCTGCAAAGATTTTCAAAGCTTTTCAGGAATTGGAATAACACTTGGCTTTTCTGGAATAAGATATTATCAAGATGGGGATATACAGTCATTGCATATCCCCGTTTATTATTTTCCTTAATATAAGGAAGCTTCGCTTAGCAAAGTAATCCCACTTTTACCCAATTTGCTACCTTCCTCCTTTGGAGGGGTGGGGGAGGTTTTTATTTATACAAACTCATCCCCCTTTTTTATCTGTACCTCATTCACATATTTCCTTACCAATGCTGAGGAATCTTCTTTCTTGCAGATAAGTAATACGTTGTCTTTTTCTGCAATGATATAGCCATCAAGGCCATTGATGACACCTAATTTGTCTTTGGAGAGTTTTATGATATTATTGGTAGCGTCTTCAAGGATAACATCAGAGTCTATGATGACATTATCTCCCTCTCGCTTGCTTAGTGACTCATAGACACCATGCCACGTACCAAGGTCTGCCCATCCGAAATCGCATTTCATAACATAAACATTATCAGACTTCTCAAGAATACCATGATCTAAAGATATGTTTGGATAGCGTGGGAAGTTCTCACGTATGAAAGCTTCCTCTTCTTCAATTGTAGTAATCTTCTCTCCGCTCTCCTCATCACGAATGACGGATGGAAGAAAACCATAAAGGCACTGGCGTAAGTAGTTGGTGTTAGAAAGGAACAGACCTGTGTTCCAGCACCATTCCTTACTATCCATGAACATCTGTGCAAATTGTCGGTCGGGCTTCTCTGTAAAAGCCTGCACCTTATATATATCACCATTGCCAGTGTAGACACCCTTTTGGATATACCCATAACCTGGCTCTGGTCGGGTCGGGCTAACGCCCATAGTTAGTATAGCGTCGTTGTTCTCAACAAACTGTAGTCCATCGGTAATATTACGAAAGAAAGCATTGTCGTTAACAATCGTCTGGTCAGAGGGGGATACAATGATGTTAGCTTTGGGATCGAACATCATGATACGATGTACTGCCCACGCAACGCTTGGTGCAGTATTACGGTGTATCGGCTCTGCCATGATACGGTCGGATGATACCTCTGGCAATTGTTCTCTAATCAAGTCGAGATAATCGCAACTGGTATTGATATAAATATTCTCTTTAGGAAGAACTTGAGCAAATCGATCGAAGGTTTGTTGAAGTTGAGTACGACCCACACCAAAGAAATCTATAAATTGCTTCGGGTGTTTATCTCTACTGCACGGCCATAATCTTCGTCCCTTGCCACCGGCAAGAATCACGCAATAGTTGTTTTGTTTCGTAGTCATTATTTATTTAAGCTAACCAACATTTGTTTCCTCAAAGGTACCTTATATAACTCATACCTCCAAATCTTTTGATGTTAAATACCGCAAATACTAACGAATCACCGTATTGTCATTAAATAATCCCTCAAAAATTTGCCACATTCAGATTTTCTCTCTACCTTTGCACTCGTTGTTCAGACAACAGCCATGCCCAGATGGCGGAATAGGTAGACGCGCTGGTCTCAAACACCAGTGGGGCAACCCATCCCGGTTCGAGCCCGGGTCTGGGTACTACAAATCCCTTGTGAATCGATGATTTGCAAGGGATTTTTTATTTTATAAGGGATGCTTAAAGTTTTGTTCGATGGTAATGAATAATCATTGGCATTGTAGAGTATGAGTTACTGGGATTGTGGATACGCTTCTTTTTTGTGCGCCACAATCGGTTGCTGGGCCCTCATCTTACGTAAATGGGAGGTGAGGTGGTGGAAAAGGCGGGCCACAAGTTTGGGATGAGAGGGAGCAAGGTCGTGATTCTCGGAGAGGTCGGTTGAGAGGTCATAAAGCTCTTTATTCCCTGTAAGATACGAATAGATTAGTTTCCACTTTCCCTCACGAATAGCACAGTTGAGGCTGATGCCCAGTCCTTCACCATCCCATATATTGGGATAGTTCCACACCAGTTGACGCTTCTCAAAACCCTGTTGCCTACCACGAAGTATCGGTGTAATATCTTTCCCATCAATAGTCTGTGGTACATGATAGTGCTTGATTCCCGCCATAGAGAGCAGGGTAGGGTAAAGGTCCTCGATGATTATCGGTGTATGCGAACGTGAGTTGGGCTTTACTACGTGGTTCCATTTCACAATGAAAGGCACTCTTATCCCTCCTTCATATAGTGACCCTTTACCGCTCTTGAGTGGTGCATTCTGTGTGTAAAGCTCCCCGTCTCTCCAATAGGACGATGAGGCAAGTCCTCCATTATCACTCATAAAGATGATAATCGTCTCTCGCTTGAGTCCAGCCTGCGCCACCCAGTCCATGAGGTCGCCCAAACTTTTATCCATTCCAGCAATCAACGAGGCGTAGGCAGCCTCCTTCTCCGATAGTCCACGTGCACGATAGGTGGGATAGAAGCGCATATCTCGGTCGATGGGAACGTGTACGGCGTAATGAGACATATATAGATAGAACGGCTGGTCATACTTTTTTGCCTTCTCCAAATCCGCTATCGCCTCCCGTGTAAGGGCTTCAGTCGCAAAGATGCCAGTCCCCCAATAACGTTCCAAGCCAGGTATTGCGAAGGGAGATGTGGACTTTCTATCCTTAGTAAAGCCATAGTTACGCTCACTAAGATAGGTTGCTAAGCCACCAGCAGCAGTACCAGTTATGTTTGTATCGAAGCCAAAGTGACAGGGATTCTCACCTGGAGTATCAATCGCACCCCAGTGTGCTTTCCCACAATGTATGGTGTGATAGCCCGCATTCTTTAGTAGTTGTACGAAGGAAATCGCCTTTGCTGTATGCCCCACATTACCACTCTGTGCAATACCATTGTAATTCCAATCAGGTAGTGTGACCCCATCTCGCTTCCCATCTGTCATCTGGTCGCGATGTAAGGTCCAATTCGTTACCCGATGCCGTGCCATATTCATGCCAGTCATCAAGCTACATCTTGAGGGCGAACTGATAGGTGTTGCGTACGCATCTGTGAACATCATCCCCTCTGCAGCAAGTCTTTCCATATTCGGGGTGTCGTATTTTCGATTATTAGCGGTAATCGAATCTGCAAAAGGAAGGGACGTATCCTGCCATCCCATATCATCAACCATAAAGAAGATAATATTGGGTTGTGTCTTTATTTGTTGTGCTTTAGCTGGAAGGAGAGCCCCTATTGACATCAACGAAGCCGTTACGTACAGGGGAGAAGGGCGTCTCGTGAAATGGAAGAGATAGGTATTCTTCATTGTTGATAATTATTGCTTGGGTTCTTAGTCATGCAACAAAGTTAAAAAGAAAGTAGGTAACAACAACATAATTTTACGATGTTATTAAAAAAATATAAGACTTTTATGTCCTATTCAGAATAATTTTCTATCTTTGCACGTGGTCTTTATTTCACATTTTCAAGTTATTACCAATAGGCAGTATAACGATTTCTATCTATTTTATCTTCAGATGGTAAGCTATTTAAAAACAATCCGTTCGCTGGTTACAGTACTTCTTTTCACGTGCTGTACGACTTATGCTCAGGCACAACAATGGGATGACAAGATTCTTATCTCACAATGTGACGAACAATACACATTGACTTTTGATGGTGATAAACCTATTGTAAAGAACATAGAGAAAATCACTTATCAGTCTAATTCTGTGACGAAAGTAATGCCAGAAACCACTGTCTTCTATGGAGAATTTATCTCTTTGGATAATATCTCGGGGCATGGTCAGAAGCAATATACGAATGTCACTCCTGAAAATGTGTTCTACGACGATACGAAGGCATGCACCCTTCAAGGTGAGATAAGTAAGAAAGGCAAAACAAGCAGTGCTTCCTTTGAGCGCACCTTTAAGGATATTAAGTATTTCACACGTGTTTATTTGCTCGAGGACTATTTCATTCAGCACAAGACACTGACCATCACTATTCCTAAGAAATTGGCTGGTTATAGGCTTAAAGAGATGAACTTTGAGGGCTATAACATACAGGTAACACATGAGTCAACACCTACGGATGAAGTTTACCGCTATACCATGACGAACTGCAATCGTATGAAAGAGGATCCGCACATGCCTCCTTCTTCAAGTGTCTATCCTTATCTTTTAATTATCGGTCCCTTTGCTGATGTCAACGACTTGTACACCTGGTCGATGAAAATGGCTGACGTGGATTGCAATATACCTAATCTTCAGTCGCTCTTAGCCGAGATTAATAAGACAAGTAAGACTCCCGAAGACCGCATAAGCAACACTTATCGATGGGTGCAAGACAACATTAGATACATAGCCTACGAAGCAGGAATAGCCGGGCATCGCCCAGATACACCTGCCGAGGTGCTCCGTAAGCGTTATGGTGATTGTAAGGGAATGGCCTTATTGCTCACTACCTTACTTAAAGCACAGGGTTTCGATGCTCGTTGGACAGATATAGGAACGGAGGAGATACCCTTCAAGATGAGTGATGTCCCTACTCTTGCAAGTGCCGATCACGTGATTTGTACGCTCTTATATAAAGGTAAGACTTACTTTATTGATGCTACTTGCAAGCACATCCCATATACTTATACACCGCAGCACATACAGGGCTCGCAAGCAATGATTGCCAATGGCGACCGCCCAAGACTTGAGATTGTGCCCGTCAGAAAGCCTGATGAGTCTATTGATAGCCTCTCTTACAATTACCAACTACAAGGAGATGCACTTGTGGGAACGGCTACCTATATGACTCGAGGCGATATGAAGGAATGGTTTATGACGGTTTCTGACAAGGCTGGGAGCAAACATAACGATGATTTACTTGCCAATAACCTTAATTCAGACACACATAATATGACGGTGTCTGACGTGAAATGGGTGGATGATGATCCTCGCCACGAATGGGGAAAGTTTACTGGTAACGTCGTTAATAAGCCTGCTGTGCAACAGGCTGATGGTGAGTTATATATCGAGATGAGTCCACATAATAATCTCTTCGATGCTCGCATAGATACGACACAACGTACACATGATTTCTATTTACCAGTTCGATGCAATGTAGTTAGGCAAGCTGTGCTAACCATTCCTGCTGGTTATCGTGTAGATTACTTACCTTCTTCAGCTACCTTTAATACTCCAGAGGGTACGTTCACCTGCCAATTTGTGCAGAATGGGAACGTTATCACTTTCCGTCAAAAGATGCAAATAAACAAAAGGCAAATCCCATTAAAGAACATACCACAGTGGAATGATGCGCTAAGGAAGTGGACAGATGCTTGTAACGAGCAAGTTGTCTTGAAGCGAAGATAGCCTTTTCTTCGTTCGTTTTAACTGCTATTAATTATTTTCAATACATATAATTATGAAAAAGCTAATCACATTGCTACTCCTCACCATCATAGCTCTTCCTATGATGGCATTCGATGATGAGGACTATCAAAAGTTTGCACGTGAAGTGAAAGCGGAGGTCTGGAAGAAGGATCTCCCACAATTCAACAATCGTACAGTACCGGCACAGTATAATAAAGAGTCGGCTGTTGTCTTGGCGAGATATGAGGAGGTTGGAGTCGACTATAGCAACCGCTTCAGTGCGCTTAGCCTTGGTAAGGTGAAGCAATGTACGGGTACTCACCTCGTCCGTAACCTTGTGAAGATTAATGATAAGGCTGCTTTGGACAAGTTCTCTACGTTTGAGTTCCGCACATACGACTATTCTCTCAATAATGGACTATGGCGTAACGACCGCCGAACAGTGCTCGGTGTGCGTGTTATCAAGCCCGATGGAACGATTAAGGAAGTAGAAGAAAAGGATTATCAAGACGATAACGAAGGAAAGAAAGGAGAAGAGAAACATGCAAAGCTTGCTGTTCCTAATCTGCAAGTAGGCGACATGATTGACTACTTCTACTATGACTATGACAAGTTAAGAGAGGAGAATATTGACCCAATAGTGTTCTTCTTTGGTGGTCAATATCCTATCCTTGATTATCAGGTTCATTGCTCTATTGATAAGGACTTATGCACTCAGTACCGCACAATGAATGGTGCTCCTGACTTTAAGCAAGGCGCTGACAAGGATGCTGTTGTTCTTGATGTTCGTGAGAAGAATATCGATAAGACTATGCCCGATTACGCTTACAATCCATTGGCGCAGACACCTTATACAATGTTATTCATCAATGCGGACGTAGTTTTAGAGTACATTCCAAAGAGTATGAAGACCAAAGGTTTGCAGGCAAACCCCGATGCGAAGGTTATTCAAGAAGATGCTTGGACACTCTGGGATGTGACTACTAGCAAGTGGACATTCTATAAGATGTTCAACAAAGTGATTGATGAAGCGAAGAAAATCAGCGATCCAACAGAGAGAGCAAACTATGTCTACAACTTCGCTATGTTGAATACCTTGGTGCATAATAATCCTTATTTCTCCTACAGGAACTTTGGTTCTGTATTCGCATTCCTACTTGATAAGCTCAAAGTACCCTACTCACGTTTGTTGGTAACTAACCGCATGACCGAACCTATTGGGCAGTTGGCGAATATCTGGAACGTAACAGATGGATTCATGTTGAGTAATGGTCAGTGTTATTTCCCTCTAAGTACTCGATACGTTACTACGGCTAACACCATCCCTTCTATCTATCAGAACCGAGACGCTGTGGCTACTGATGCCAAGAAGAAGTTCCAAAAAGGACCTTTTAGAAACGTGACAGTGCCGGGTAGTCAGGCGAAGGATAACACGGAGAAGGTGGATATTGATGCTACTATCGATGGTATCTTGCTGAACATCAAACGCCAAGATGCAACCACAGGATGCGACAAGGAAGGTAACATCATGGACTATACTTCAGCCGAGCAGATGGCTCGGGCATGGGGTGCTGACTATGGCGTAACAAAGTTCGCACAGCTTTATGACAAGGGATTAAACGTTGCTGACCAGCGAGCAGCAGAACGTGCAGAGCAAGATAAGAAGTCTATTGCTGATAACTTCAGCGATGAGATTAAGGGATATCACGACCGTGCGGCAGTGAAAGTGAATGACACTAAGGTACTCTCATGCGGTGAGAAGGATAAACCCTTTACTTATCTTGTAGATTACCAGATGGATGGTCTGGTCAAGAAAGCCGGTCGAAACCTTGTAGTCTCTGTCGGTCAGCTTGTCGGCCAACAGGTTCATATAGAGGGAGCAGAGCGTCAGCGCAATGTAGATATTATCTATCCTTACCCAAGAACCTACTCTGTTACAGTACGTCTGACCATTCCTAATGGTTATACAGTATCTCCCGAAAGCTTGCAGAAACTCAATTCTAATGTAGATAATAGTGCAATATCCTTTACTTCAAAGGCTTCTGTCGAGGATGGTAAACTATTAATGACTTTCGAGAAGGTGTATAAGCAGTACCGAGTGCCAGTTTCTCAGTGGTCAGATGTGTTATCTGCTCTTGATAAAGCATACGATTTCAATAGTTTACAAGTTATTTTGAAGAAGTAATCCAAACTCTCTCACGCTTCTCATAGAACCCTTCCCATTCTCTCTGAAAGGGAAGGAGATTCTAACGAATGTTAGCTTGAAAGAGGAGAATGAAACCTTAATATGGCGGACAGATACCCAAATCTGTCCGCCTTTTTGTTGTCTCTTCTACCTTACAATACGCTATATAAAATATTTCCAAAGAGCCAATACACCTCTTTTTCAATAAAGTCTTGTTGATAGAGGGAGACGTAAGGCACCCCTCTCCCTCGTTCCGTTTTCTCAAGTAGATTGATAAGCAGTTGTTGAGTAATCCACAAATCGGCTTGGAGAAAGGCGTAGACATCCTTCACCAGATTAAACCAATAAAGATAGTTCCTCTACCAAATAAAGTTAAGCATGTTGTCTTTGTCTTTTTCTATTTACGTCCCCGAGAAGCCGTATTCTATATCTTTTAAATTGCAGAGTAATTCTTCTTTATTTTTGATACATCTCCCTAACATCTTCCTAATTAGGTGGTGTTACTATGTCTTAACACCTATTTAAAGATTATGTGGTAGATATGTTTGCCAATATCTCTTAGATAGATATCTTTATGACACCTAATTAACAGTATCCTAAATCCAAGGAGTGTTGTAGCACGCTTGTGAGCTATCGGATACGACAGAGGTGTCCGATGCGGGTATGATGTTATTCTTTTCTAATCGTTTGAGGTAACTCCATCGAATGTTTGGGTCTTCTAATTCAAGTCTTCTTGCCTTACTCATATTCAGAAACTCTTCCTCCTTCTCCAGCCCAAGATAGTTTCTTCCCAACAAGTTTGCGGCTATGCCTGTTGTAGCACTCCCACTAAAGGGATCGAGAATCCACGCATTAACTTCAGTACTTGCCTGAATTAGTCTTGCTAATAGGCCTAATGGTTTTTGTGTAGGATGTTTTCCACATGTCTTCTCCCATATCCCAATAGCTGGTAAGTGCCATACATCTGTCATCTGTTTATTCCCATTTAGTTCTTTCATTAAGGCATAGTTAAAGTAATGGGGTACTTTTGAAGATTTACGCGCCCAAATAATAAACTCAGTAGAGAATGTAAAATAACGACAAGAAATATTGGGTGGAGGATTCGTTTTAGCCCATGTTATAACATTCAATATCTTGAATCCTAATTTTAATAACTGTTGTTGTACACTGAAAATATTATGATGTGTACCTGATATCCATATCGTGGCATTGTCTTTCATGTGCTCACGTACAGCAGAAAGCCAGCGCAGATTGAAAGTATCCAACTCTTCTGGCGTAGTTGGTTTGTCCCAAACACCCTTATCCACACAGACTATCTTGCCACTCTGATAGCTGATACCGCCACCTGACAGGAAGTAGGGAGGATCCGCAAAGACCATATCAAAGCCAAACTTAAACTTTGATAAGGTATCAACACAATCACCTTGAATAAGTGTGAAATCGTTGTTTGGTGATTTATAAAAGGATGAGATCATTCTTTAATAAGCTTCAGAAAATCACTTATACTTGTTAGGTTATAGACGCTGGGGATGATGTTATATGCTTCATGAAGTTTAGTTCTTGCATCCTTCCAGCCAATACCATCGGTAATCCATACGAACTCAAAGTTTGGAACTGAATTTACTTTTGGTGCAATGTCAGTATATGCACGAGCAACTTCGTTTAGTTTTGAGCCTCCTCCGCTATAGAAGTTTACTTCTATAAGATAAGTTTTTTGGTGTGCTTCTATTACAAAATCAAAGCGCTTCTCATCATCTCCTAAAACTCTTTTAATGTCTGTCCATTCTTTAGAATACACTTCTTTTCGATAAGTGATATTGTTGTCATCAAATATCTTAGATACCATGTTCTCCATAACATGCCCACTTCTATTTTTACGAGCATTACTATCAAGACCTGTTTCGATGCCGAAGACGTAATCAACAAGGTTCTTTATCCTTCCTTCTTTTAGTATATGAGCAAGTCCAGTGTCCTCTAAATACTCAACAACACTATCCACGCTTTCAAAGAAACTGTTAAGAGCAACACACTCTCCATTGGCGTTAAGCACCTTCTTCTGCCCATTACTGCGAACAGCAATGAGGGTATCTAAGATGCTGAAAGCCGTTTTGTCTCGTCCCCAAATCGTTTCAACACTTCGTCGAAGGTCGTTTGTTCCTATGAGACTATTCAGCATACATAGGCTTAACTTTATGTTCTCAACATTATTAGATATTTTATCAAAATCGCAGAAGAAGCCTAATGTTTGGTTTGTTTCCCGTAGTTGAGACATGAAAGTTCCAAAGTTTTTCTCCATATTCATTATGATTAAGTTAGACGATATGCGTTTTTAAGTTTGCTTCTCTTTCCAGTCTTAAGTTTTCGATGTAGCTTACTTTGGCGGTGTTGGCCTTAGTATTCAAATAATTGTGTACTAATATCTCTGTTAGTTTTCCTCTTTTATGAGGGTTGGAGTTAATACTTCTTGAAGCTACGAGGCGTTCTATTGAGTAAGATCTATAAAGATTATCAAAGAAATTGTCGTCTCCGTTCATTCCTTTACAGTCTGAATTGCTAAGCATAAATTTATGGCCAGCATCATGAATCTTATCACAATATTCTTTTAATCTTACCTGAGCGTTATCGTTAAAAGCCTCTTTTGTATAATCGTTAAAACTGGAAGTGTTACTTAAAGGGCGATAGGGTGGGTCAAAATAAAAGAGAGTCTTGCCTTGAGCATAGTCAAATGTTGCCTCAAAGTCAGCATTGATAATCTCAACCCGTTGTAACAGTTCGCTATCTCTTCGAATGGTATTAGGATCGCAAATAGTAGGATTTGCGTATTTACCAAAGGGGACATTGAACAGACCTCGCTTGTTTACACGATAGAGTCCATTAAAGCAAGTCCTATTAAGAAAAAAGAATAATGTCGTATTCTCAACTGCTTTTAAGTCCTTCTGATTGTAGTGTTCACGCATGTTTAGGAAGAATAATTTACGTTCTTCCTCTGTTTTAAGGTCCCGATAAGTGTTTTCTATATCGTACAATGCTTCTATTAATTGCTCTGGTAGGTCTCTAACCGTTTGATAACAGGTACAGAGATCGCTGTTGATATCATTGATGATAGCATGTTGAATACAAGGATAACGCTGTAACATATAGAAGAGCATGGCTCCTCCACCTACGAATGGCTCTATGTATGTAGCATTCTCCCAATTATCAAAGTCAGCTGGAAGCTGTGCTTCAAGTTGTTCAATGAGTTGGGTCTTACCGCCAACCCATTTGATAAATGGCTTTGCTTTAAACATATTACTTATAGTTTACTTGAGTAGACAAAAATACAAAAAAACTATGAAGAAGCCATATTTATTCAGATGAAAATAAGAATAATGTGTGATTACGGGGATGATTGAAGGGCTGTCATTCGTCTTTAATCATCTTACTATTATTACTATTTAATCGAATAGTCGACTGTCTCTGATTTTGTTTTATTTATTGTTTGGTTATCCCCCTTGTATATTTCATCCCTCCATGGCCTAAATAGCCATCTACAACTTTGTTATTAGTGGTACAGTCATGGGCCCTTTTAGGAATATAAGAGCTTAGATAAGGGGTATTTTGCACCTTGAAAATGTAAAGAAATCACGACGGTTTTGGTATGCTTAACCTTCTTCTTAAAATTATTTTCATGAAAAGAAATATTTTTTCTCACGTAAATAAATATTTTTTTTCATGAAGAAAATTATTTTTTTTCATGAAAATAATTCGAGAAGGGGATGGGGGGATGAGGTGGAACAGGGACGGGCGACTAATAAATGACGGCTTTTATACTAATAAAAAACGCTTGTTACCATTTTTGAGCAGTGCATTATTCTACTATTAAAAGCGCTTGTTTCTTTTCAGAGTTAGCGGCTTGTTCTACTATTAAAGGCTCTTGATTCCTTTTAGAAATAGCGGCTTGTTCTACTATTAAAAGCCCTTGATACCTTTTAGAAGTAGCGGCTTGTTTAACTTAAAAAAGCTTGCTTATGTCTTACTGTAGCGTTTTTTTTGCGTTAATGGTATGTTTTAGCTATTGAAATTCGTATCTTTGTTGCTGATTATATATGTAATCTTATGAAACTAAGTATTTTTGATAATACTCTTCCTTTGTGGTTAAGAAGGGTCTCATGGGTATTCCTTACGCCTGTTCCGATTGCTCCATTTGTCTTTATTTGGACTATAATGAACTATGACGGACCTACTAATGAATTGGAGAGAATTGGTATGCTCCTTCTCTTCAATAGCTATTCTCTATGGCTTATCGGGGTGGTTCAGTTGGGAGCTGTTCTGTATCGACGCTATCATAAGGTGCTCATCTCGATTATTCCGCATGCCATTCTTGTGTTGATTATAGGCTTGTTGATAATCTGGTTAGCACTTCGTCCTGCAGGTCCTTCTACGTTGGATGGGTATAGATATACGATATATCGTGATACACCAGCTGCCGAGCTTGCCACAGCAGTGGAGGATAATGATACAATGGAGATCGATCGTATCTTATCCAGTCAGCCAAAGCTGGTGAACTTCCAAGACACGCTTTATGGGCAGAGTGTGCTGAGGTTTGCTTGCTTGGATGGGAATGTAGCTACAGTGAAGAGCTTATTAAGGCATGGTGCTAAACCAAATCTCAGTAACTGGTATGATGGTAAGACGCCATTGATAAGCCTTTGTGAAATTCCAAATCCATCTGAGGAGCAACTCAAGATAGCGGAGATATTACTGCAACACGGGGCTACGGTGAAACCAATAAAATCTTACTTGAAAGATTTTAAGCGCCTACCAGATTCCGAAGACGATACTATCAGTTTGGCTCCATTGGACATGGCAGCAGGAAGAGGGGCGCTTTCAATGGTGAAGTTATTGTTGAAACATGGTGCAGACGTAAACTATCAAGAGTATTACACAGCTAATGATAGCACTTACAAAAGCTATTCAGCTGTTACGATAGCGATGATCGGTAGACGTTATGAGGTTGTTACTTATCTTTTGGAGCATGGTGCTAATCCTTTCCTGACGTTCTATGAAGACAATGAGACCTTGTTGTCTATGATTGAGAAGAGTCTTAAAGACCCAAGGATTAGCCCCTACGATAGGGAGCAGACGGAGAAAATCAAGCATGTGATTATGACCTACAAAGGGCGTTCGTATTGATTGAGCGTTTTAGTTGAGGCTTGTTAGGGATGAGAAGATGTTGAAGAGGTGTATTAAAAGTATTAATCTGTAAAAGAAAAAGCCACCTTTGGTGTGTTGATAGATTAAAAGTTTGATGATGGATAAGATAAGACTTACAATCGTATTAATGCTGGTGACGTTAACTATCGTTACCTGTATTCACCCGATTTATCCGAATGAACAGGTGCTACAACATATTGGTACAGTCTTGTTATTGGTACCTTTGACCATCGATGTGTTTAGGAAGCGATTGCCAATGTCGGCCTTTATCGGTATTAGTTGTTTCACGGTTCTTCATGTTATAGGTGCCCGTTACATTTATTCCTACGTCCCCTATAAGGAGTGGGCGGTCTCATTAGGTTTGGTAGAAAGAGGTTTCTTTCACGATCCACGCAATCACTACGACCGGTTAGTACACTTCTCATTTGGTGTGTTGTTCTTTCCTTATTTCGTATATGTTTGTAGGAAGTGGGTAAAACAATCATCTGTTGTAGCTGTTTTCATGGCGTGGCTGATGGTTCAGACGGGTAGTATGATTTACGAACTATTTGAGTGGCTACTGACGATCGTCATGTCTTCGGATGTAGCCGACAATTATAACGGACAGCAAGGAGACATGTGGGATGCACAGAAGGACATGGCTATGGCATTAGTGGGGTCTACAGGGATGCTGTTGATATATATGTTACGTTGTGTAATAGTGCGTAGGAAGTAGGGTAGAAATTAGGCTAACGGTAGGTTGATAAAGGCTCTAATGTCGATAACAAAGCCAAGACACGGGGGGAGTATTGGCATTTATAGATGTCATTTTGACGTAATTTATGTATAAATCCTTGGGAAATCAGCCTTTTTTTCTTACCTTTACACCAAATTTGAATAACGTAGATTATGAGTTACAACTTATTAAAAGGTAAAAGAGGTATTATTTTTGGAGCCCTCAATGAGAAGTCTATCGCATGGAAAGTAGCTGAGAGAGCCGTTGAGGAAGGTGCAGTAATCACTTTGTCAAATACTCCTGTCGCAGTGAGAATGGGTACAGTAAATGCCCTGTCAGAGAAGTTGAACTGCGAGGTTATCCCTGCTGACGCAACCAATGTAGAGGACTTAGAGAACGTGTTCAAGCGCTCTATGGAAGTGTTGGGGGGTAAGATCGACTTCGTTCTACACTCAATTGGTATGTCACCAAACGTGCGCAAGCATCGTACATACGATGATTTGGACTACAATCTGCTTGATACAACACTCGATATCTCTGCTGTATCATTCCATAAGATGATACAGAGTGCTAAGAAGTTGGATGCTATCAATGAGTATGGCTCAATCCTTGCTCTCTCTTATGTGGCAGCTCAGCGTACCTTCTACGGCTACAATGACATGGCAGATGCTAAGGCTTTATTGGAGAGCATAGGCCGTAGTTTCGGCTACATCTATGGCCGCGAGAAGCATGTACGTATCAATACCATCTCTCAATCACCTACAATGACAACCGCAGGGTCTGGTGTTAAGGGTATGGATAAGCTCTTTGACTTCGCCGATCGTATGTCTCCATTGGGTAACGCAAGTGCTGATGAGTGTGCAGACTATTGTATCGTAATGTTCTCAGACCTTACTCGTAAGGTTACAATGCAGAACCTCTATCATGATGGAGGCTTCTCTAATGTAGGTATGAGTCTACGTGCTATGGCCACATACGAGAAGGGTCTTGATGAATATAAGGACGAGAACGGTAATATAATATACGGTTAACAATCTCTAACCAAGTCCTACAAAGAAGGAAAAGAACCTACGGGAGGTAGTTTAGGTAGGCAACTTCTCTAACCTCTTCCGATGGTAGGAAGCGACTAACGAAAGCCCGTTAGGGTGAGAGACTGTCTGCTTCACTTTTCTAAAGGGGAAAGGGCTTGGGGATAATGTAAGATATAAGAAAAGCTTCAGTAGGCCGAGACTTACTGAAGCTTTTTGTTTTCTTTTATTGACGTATAGCCTTGACGGGAGTTTGCTTGTTAGTTCAAAGGAAAAGAGAATAGGGTTCTTTCTCTGTTGGGTGGACTGAGGTAGGTGTCTCAATATGGGTCGCTCTTTTTTAAAGAAGGCTGAAAAAGGCTTACAAGTAAGGGTTATCTGGCTTTTAGAAGGAGCGAAATAAATTTTTTATTAATGGTTTCTCCTCTTTTAAGAAGGCTGAAATGGGGTGTTTCAAGCTATTTGCGTTTAGATCTTGGCTACGCTTAGTAAAGGGCGGAATGAGCCTCTAAACCATGTCTTTCTCTCTTTAAGAAGATTGGGACAAGGGCTTATTTCCTTCCAAAGTCAGCAGGTATCTCCCCCCACTTCTTTGTTTCCCACTTTATAATAGGTGTCGTTATCTTATGCGTTTTGAGCCAGTGTTCAGCGCGGGCGATGACCTGGTGGAGTTGTTCTGTACCTGCGTTACGTACGAGAGTGGTCTTACAACGCTTTTTGTTCACCCATAAGATGGCATTATAAGAGTCGCTGTAAATGACTTTGTCCTTGATTCCCTGTTTCTCCATCAAGGCCAAGGCATGAACAATAGCAAGGAATTCACCTATATTATTCGTCCCCATTACTGGACCAAAATGGAATACTTGTTCTCCTGTCTGTAGGTCAACACATTGATACTCCATAGGTCCTGGATTACCAGAACAAGCGGCGTCAACAGCCCAAGAGGGACATTGCACCTCAGGTGGCAACGGCAATACGGTATCGTTGCGGTAGGTAGGAGGGTTTACAAGTTGGCTCATTGAATTTGCTGTTTACTGCTGTTGTTGTTTGTTGTTCTTTGATTCCAAAGCCATTATAGTTTGTTTTCTCTTATTTATTACTCCCTACTAATGGTTCTTACTCTTCGTTATAAGTAAATCAAAAGAGGGGGTACAGATTAATAAACTATTGTGTAGTAAGCTTTCTACAAGGTATATTAATCTATAACCCCATTAGGTCTCCCCGTCCTTGGAAGGGTCGGAGAGATAGTTTTACATCCTCTCTGGTACCTCAATACCAAGTAGTGCCATACCGTTCTTGATAACTTTAGCTACGTTCTTAGCAAGTATCAAGCGGGTAATCTTCTCTGCTTCGGTGTCTGCATTGAGTATGCTGTAGTCATGATAGAACTGGTTAAACTCCTTGGTGAGCTCATAGCAGTAGTTTGCTATACCACTTGGACTATAGTCAACACCTGCCTGTGCGACAGCAACACTAAAGTCGTTGAGCTTTTGAATGAGTGCTTTCTCCTTCTCATTGAGCGGTGCATCGTCGCTAAGGGATGTTGGTAAGGTGATATTCTGTGCTTCGGCCTTACGAAGAATACTGCGAATACGGGCGTAGGTGTACTGAATGAAGGGGCCAGTATTACCATTGAAGTCGATAGACTCCTCTGGGTTAAATAGCATGTTCTTACGTGCGTCGACCTTAAGGATGAAGTATTTCAAAGCTCCCAGACCCACGATACGTGCAATCTCGTCCTTCTCCTCCTCTGTAATACCTTCTAGTTTGTTCACCTTATCTTCGCTAAGTGTCTTCGCATTCACAATCATTGAGGCTACAAGATCATCCGCATCGACAACCGTACCCTCACGACTTTTCATCTTGCCGTTCGGTAGTTCGACCATACCATACGAGAAGTGAACAAGGTCTTTACCCCATTTAAAGCCCAAGCGGTCCAAGAGTATGGATAGAACTTGGAAGTGATAGTTCTGCTCATTACCCACGACATAAATCATCTTGTCGATAGGAAAGTCGTTGAAGCGCATCTCTGCCGTACCAATGTCCTGTGTCATGTAAACTGATGTACCGTCTTTACGCAGCAAGAGCTTCTGGTCCAAGCCTTCATCTGTTAGGTCCGCCCATACAGAGTTATCGTCTTTACGGATGAAGAGTCCCTTTGTAAGACCTTCTTCCACCTTCTTTTTACCAACGAGGTAGGTGTTTGATTCGTAGTAGATCTTGTCGAAACCAACTCCTAACGCCTTATAAGTCTCATCGAAACCAGCGTAAACCCAGTTATTCATCATCTCCCACAAACCACGTATCTCAGGGTCGTTATTCTCCCACTTAACGAGCATGTCATGTGCTTCCTTAATCAGTGGAGCCTCATGTTCAGCCTTCTCTTTTGCCTCATCGGCCGTCATACCTTCTTCTTCATACTGCTTTTGCAGTTGCTTACACTCCTCTTTAAAGTGCTTATCAAATAGTACGTAGAAGTCACCAATCAAATGGTCGCCCTTCTTACCAGCCTTTTCTGGTGTGATACCATTGCCCCACTTCTGCCAAGCCAACATAGACTTACAGATGTGGATACCACGGTCATTAACGATATTCGTCTTTACTACCTTATTGCCGTTAGCCTCCATAATCTGTGCCAACGACCAACCGAGCAAGTTGTTACGTACATGTCCGAGGTGGAGAGGCTTATTAGTGTTAGGTGAAGAGTATTCAATCATCACCAAAGGACTCTCCTCTGTCACCGGCTTCTCGCCGAATTTCTCGTCAGCGTTAATGTCGTTCAACAGACCCGTCCATGCTGCTTGTGCAATAACAAGGTTAAGGAAACCCTTAACAACGTTGAAGTCAGCCACAGCCTTGCAATTCTTCTTCAAGTATTCACCTATATCTTGTGCCGTGTCCTCAGGCTTCTTGTGTGAAGTCTTCAGTAGTGGGAATGTTACGAGTGTAAGGTTACCCTCAAAGTCGCTGCGTGTTTTCTGCAACTGAATCATCTTCTCTGGGACTTCTGTCCCATATAACTCCTTGACAGCTGCAAGTGCAGCAATGGTAATTTGCGCTTCTATCTTCATCTTTTATTACTTTTTATCTGTTTGCAAAGTTACGGAAAATCAGTTGAATAACGGCATGAGGAGGCTTGTTAATTCTCAATTCGTAAATTAGATGCCGTAATTAGGCTTACTTTTAAGCCAAAACACGTATGTTGTAGATTGTTATAACGAGTCCTACCCACCTTCTCCATTAGGTTTATATGCGGTTGTGTAACTCCTTTCTGATACTAACTTACAATAGAGTTGATAATCTACAAGATGCCTTTTAATCCTCAGCACTATTAGAGACTATGCCCCACATCCCTTGTGCATATCCATAACAAGAAATGTTACCACATATACTTTTTCCTCACCTTATCTATCCCCACGTATAGTATCCACCCTTCTCTTTGATATAGTCAATAAGCTCTTCAAATAGTTGGTTCTGTCTTAATGTCGGTTCATTACCTGTTAGAATTAGCTGTTTGCGGGCTCTCGTGATAGCAACATTCAATTTACGGTCAATAGGCAGACCATCTTCATAGAAGGTGTTGGCCGTCAGGAAGTCAAGTTGATAGCGACTTTGAATAGTGAACGAATACAGGATAATATCACGCTGGCTACCCTGATAGCGTTCAACAGTGTCTATACTGATTTCTTCAAGTTCGTGAATACCAAGTTTCTCTATCTCCTTTCTAATCATTGCAATCTGATTTCTATAAGGCACAATGACCCCAACAGATTTCTGTGCATCGAAGTCCTTGCCGAGTTGTCGGTATAGTCGTTTAAGCAGGTCAGTAATGATACGAGCCTCCTCCATGTTTACCTTCTCTGATATATTCAGTTGTCTACAAGGTTTTGAAGGGATGAATATCATACGATGCGCCTTTAACAGCTCGTCAGTTTCGTCTTCGCTTGCTTCGTTGTAGGCTAATGTTTCTTCCAACTGGTGGGCTAATGGAACACACTCCAATCGTTCCTTAGCATAGAACTTACGATTGGCAAAGTCGGCAATGTCGGGGTGCATGCGTCCTTGCTTGTGTAGTGTACCAATAAAATCAGTTCTTTCAGCTGCCCGTTCGGTAAGGATAAGGCGTTCAAACAAGGAATTAGCACAGGATAAGAGATGGATGTCTTTGAGAATCTGATGGCTCTCATCCATCTCTAAAGAGTCTTGTTGCTGCACCACCGCAGGCAGTTGTTTATGGTCGCCTATTAGTATAAACCGATCTACCGCACGCTCTTCTCCATGTCGGGCAGACAGTAGTCCAATCACATTAGGCTCTAATATCTGACTTGCTTCATCGATGATAGCGAGGTCAAAATGCTTGATGTTAAAGAGCGAAGCATTACTGTTCATAGTAGAGGTAGTGGCTACTACGATGCGAGCAGCAACCAAGGTAGACTTGATACTGTTGAGGGTTGCATTCTCATCTAACACCTCCTTCAATAGATGATCACTGTATTTCGGATCACAACTGAACTCATTACCAATGCGGATGTAGTCGAGTTCGTTCTCAGTCAGCATATTACAAATCTCGTCGACAGCGCGATTTGTATAGGCAAGGAGGAGGATGGATGGTTGGGTGGTGGGTGTTGAGTCTTGGGTGTTGATGGTTTCTGATGGGTTGTTAGGCATAGAAACATTCGTTATACAAGCTGTTGCTGATTGCGAATAGATGTTGCCAGCCAGTTCTTCACGCACAAGGAACTGCAGAGCCTGTGAAGTCTTACCCGTACCAGGAGGACCGATAAGTAGGAAGTAGTCCTGTGCCTGCTTTGCTTTCAAGACGATTTCGTCATAATCGGGGTGGTAGCTACGAGGCAAGGTAAGCGACTTGTCGCTGCGTGGCACACGTTGTCCTAAAAGCAGCTGACGCCGTTCTTCGTTTGATGTGATGAAGGTGTGTAGACTTCTGATAGCCGATGTACCCCCGATGTCACTCCCCGCATGCTCAATAGCGAAGTAGTCTCCGCTGATGAGGTTAGGGTTTTGCTGTCCGTCATTGAGGTGCACAACAAGTTTGTCACCGTGTATCTCCTGTAGAGAACCTTTGAAGAGAATACTCTTCCTAACGTCAGGAGCCTCCTTCTTCTTGTATGCATAGAGGTAAATCACGTCTCCTCTGCGAAAGTTAGGGAGGAAATCTTCGCCCTGCTGAGGCACGGAGAGTGTGATAGTATCGTATCCGTTGAACGAGCTACTACGCTCTTTCTCGGTGATAGTCAGTCCTGTATAGATGTTACCCGTCTCTTTCTTCTCTGCAAGCGGCATGTTCCAAAGGTCGGCATTGCTACTCCCAACGCCCTCTTGCACACCCACTTTTGAAACTAATTGCTCCTTGATAACGAAGGTCATCATACGTGTGAAATAGGCTCTTTCGAGCTCATTGAGCTGATGGAGTGGTGCCAGTAATGCTATGAGTGGCGGTAGTAGATAACGTTTATAGAAATCGTCATCATGCTTCTCAGTGTTCAGTGTTTGCGGAGTAAGCAGTGGTAATATCTTTTCAAAACCATTTTCTGCCATCCAGAACTCCGTTGCCACAGCTTGATTACGGAAGCGAATAGCTTCACGTATCAGCTTTTGCAGTGGTTCAACCTCAAGTAGTCCGTCAGGTAGAGGGTACTTAGAATACAGCAACTCAATGTGTGAGTTCTTTGGACTAAGTTGGAAGTTATATTGCAGAATACCATAGTAGAGCAACAACTGCACGTAGTGTTTCTCTACATGGAGCGACCCATGTTCATTGCGGCTTTTGTTTTCTATAAAGCGATTCTTGCCCGACTTCTGTTCAACAAGCAGTTTTAAGTCGGTCGTCATAAGGTCTACACGCCCCTGTATGCCTAACCGCTCGCATACAAACGACGGTTCGAGGATAGCTTTCTGGCGGTCGAAACTACGGAAGATTTCGTCTACAATCTCCTTGATGTTCTCTACCTGTCGTTCAGCATCTTGTTTGAACGATGCTGCATCAAAGCCAGGACAGGTGGCATAGTCCAAAGCCTTCTCTCTAAAATTCGACCGAAAGGTGTCTTTAATGTCGTATTCTGCAGGATGATTGATGATGTCGTCGAGGGCAGAACCAGCAAAGTTACCCAAAAGAAAATATTTGTTACTGAGACGAGGACTAAGTCGGTTGACGGTGAAGAGCAACGGATGATGTCCGTATGACTCAAAACAGTTGGCAATGGTAGAGATGTCTATGAGATAGTCTGGCTCAACAACGACAAGACGTGGTACTACCTTCTTGCGTGTGACAGTACAGTCAAGGAGGTTCAGTTGCATCCCTTCGCGTAGCATAGGGCGTAAGTAGCTGAAATCAATATACTCTGGTGTGTCCATATAGTCTACTGCCAGAAGCTCTTCGCTACTGTCCTGATTGGTTACGGCTACCTGAATCGTCTTGTCATCCCACTCTCTTACGATACAGCGGATGTATCGATAATTCATTATCTGTATGTTCTCTGTTGTGCGTCCACGTGCAGGAATCCTCTTAACAAGGAACGATGGGATAGCTTCCTGTACGACTGCAGAGACGAAGATAGCCAAGGCACGACAGTCGTAGGCCACGTCGTCGGGTAGAATGGGGGCTGTAGAGTTACTATGCCGACGCATTTTCTGTATTGCTACAATGTCTTGCGGAGCTATGTGATGTTGCCTACATAGCGACTCCACCTGCGATGAAAGGTTACCGAAACCATGTCGGGTATTCTTCAATCCTTCGTGACAAGCAATGACAAGTGTCTCGTGCATGATGAGAGCCTGCGTTTCAGAAGGTGCCGAAAGGATGTCGGCAATACGTGCAAAGAGTTCGTGTGCCATGATGAGAGTATCTCCTTAGTACGCTGAACGTGTATGACGTGTATTCTTACAGAGCGTGGAGACTGATTTACCGTGTTATGTTTTGAGTGGGTGTTATTGCTTTGTAGTCAGTTTGTTATGCGCTTTATCTATTGTAGAGGGTCCTCTGTAGTGAATTATTTTCATGAAAAGAAGAATTTTTTTTCATGAAGAAAAATATTTTTTTTCATGACAAGAAATATTTTTTTTCATGAAAATAATTCGAGGAAGATTGAACGTTTAGCTTGTTTACTGTCCCCCTAAGCGTTCAAAGAAAGTGATAATTTCTTCCCAAGTCTTGAACTCTTCGCTACCAAAAAGCAATGTTGTTCCGAGGAAATCATCGTGTTCTTTACTACTGATAAGGTAGTCGCCATAGAGAAGCTGCGGCTGGTTGGTGAAGATGGCATGGTTCCAAGCAGGTGCACTGAAGGTGTCCTCTATCCATGCTTGCTGTTCGGTGATTACAGATGGGTTGTTTGTTGGTGCTGGACAAGCAAAGAATACGTTGTAGTTATCGAGCAAGAACTCGTAAGCCTTGTTCAGACTCGACTTCGGTTTGCCGTATCCATCAGCGAGCGTGTTCTGGTCTATGAGTACAGTTCGCCGTTCGCGTCCCTCCTGTCGGTCGTCAATCCATCGGATGACGGGCATTAGGTAGTGGTAAACAGCCTTCTCTATGAGTCGGTGTTCACCATGAAAACGAATCGCTTGAGGGTAGTGCTCGCTGAAAAGATCGAAGGTATGGACAACGGGATCAGCGTCGCCAAAGAGTCCGAAGACACGTTGCTGCTCCTCTTCCGTTACTTGAGAGAAGCACTTCTCAGTTATCTCTTTGTATTCCTTAACCAATGCTTTGGTGACGATAACCTCCTGTATGCCATCTTGTCGAGGATTTTGAAACACTTGTTTACCCATCATATTGGTCTCGCTGATGGTAGTTCCCATCTGAAAAGCAGGATTTACGCATATTCGATCGACCCCATAAAGCATCTCCGTGTACATTCCTCCCATTGAAGTACCTATGATTAAGTCGGGCTTCTCGGTGTCGACAAGATTGTGTAAGAGTTCCATCGCCTCCTCAGGATGTATGGGGAGGTCGGGCGCAATGACTGTAGCTTCGGGCATGTAGTCCCTTAGTATTTGTACTGTGTGACTTGAACCGGCTGACATGAAGCCGTGAACGTAGATAATCTTCTTTCCTACCATGAGGTCAGGAAAGGTTTTTTTATATTGATTTTCCATTGATTCTGTCTGGGAGTTAAAGGAGTTGAAGGAGTGAAATGGAGTTAAGACAAATGCGTTGTGGGGTGTCTTTATGTTGATATTCCATTGTTTCTTTTTAGGAGTGAAAGGACTTGAAGGAGTGAAAGGGAGTTAAGACAAATGTCTTGTAGAGTGCTTTAATCCTTTTCCTCTAAGTCCTCTTTGCCTTATGGAAAGGCTGAAGAGAGGGTTAAACTATGGGGAGACTGATACCATTTATCTTCTGATAGATATCGAGGGCATAGATGTCTGTCATCCCACTGATGAAGTCGAGCACTGCCATGATACGTGTTTCAAGACAAGGACTTTGGATGTCATACTGACTTGAGAAGCGTCGGGTGAGTTGCTGACTGTGGAAGTGGTCGGGCTCAACAGCCGCTCCGATAAGTGCTTCCATCAGTGTTTCCATAATCTTATAACCTGATAGTTCAACGTCGAGGACCGCTTTACTGCGGTAAATCCTGTCCACTGAGACCTCTGTACAGTGCTTGTAAGCCTGTCGAGGAAGCTCGGAAATATGCTTGATGAGCGACCCCTCGAATGTTCCATTGAGTATTTCGTCCTCGTGTTCGACGAAGACATTGACGCACTCGGCCTCTAATAATCCCACAGCACAGGCACGGAAATAAACGACTTGTTCGTTTTGGTCGGTCACACCCTCGTCCTTTATGCGCTGACGAATACTCTTCCTTGTCGCCTCATCGAAGAAACCAAGGAGCAAGTCGGCCGTTTCTTCAAACGAAAGGAGCTTGAGTTTATGGGAGTCTTCGATGTCCATAATCTCGTAACAGATGTCGTCTGCCGCCTCCATAAGGTAGGTCAATGGATGGCGAACATAACAGATACCTTTCTCCGAGCTATCCTTCTGTATGATACCTAATTCATCAGCAATCTTCTTGTAAGTGTCTTCCTCCGTAGCAAAGAAGCCGAACTTACCGTGTTTGCCAGCGTAGGTAGAACTGAAAGGATACTTGACAATACTCGCAAGGGTAGTGTAGGTCATCACAAATCCACCTTCTCTTCGGCCCAAAAAACGGTGGGTCAGCAGGCGAAAGGCGTTGGCGTTGCCCTCAAAATGGGTGATATCCTCCCAGAAATGTGGACTGACACGGTCCTTTAAGCTGGCTCCTGGACCTTCTGTGAAGAATGCTTGCATCGCCTTCTCACCACTATGACCGAAAGGAGGGTTACCCATGTCGTGCGCATAACAAGCTGTCTGTACGATGGTTCCAATCTCTTCAAAGAGCGTACCACGTAACGTTGGGTGCTTTTCTATGAGCTTTCTTGCTACGTCATCACCCAAGGACTTACCTAAGGAGGCCACTTCCAAGGAGTGAGTGAGGCGGTTGTGCACAAAGACACTGCCTGGTAGAGGGAATACTTGGGTCTTGTTCTGCAGTCGTCGGAACGGTGCAGAATATATCAGTCGGTCGCTGTCACGCTTGAATTCAGAACGGTCGTCGTGTCGAAGGGCATGTCGCTCTTCCTGTCCGAGACGCTTGTTGGATATGAGTTGTTGCCAGTTCATTGCGGTTGATGTTGGTTGATGGGTGTTGAATGTTGGGTGTTGATGAAATGAGCTAATGCTGAGTTGGGGTATTGAAAGTTGGTTGATGGGTGTTGAATGATGGGTGTTGATGAAATGAGAAGATGATTAGTTGGGGGATTGAAAGCTACACGCAAAAGTAATTAAAATTGGCTAAAAACAAGTTTTTTACTACATAAAATGTATGAATATGGCTTTAATTGATTAATTTTGTACCTTATTATATAGCAATGATACAGATAAAAGTAATCAATAAAGGGCATCAGCAGCTTCCTGCTTATGCTACTTCACAGAGTGCGGGGATGGACCTCCGCGCTAATATCGACGCTCCTATCGTATTGAAACCCATGGAGAGAAGACTCGTTCCGACTGGTCTTCATATCGCTCTCCCAGTAGGGTTTGAGGCACAGGTGCGCCCTCGTAGTGGTCTTGCCTTGAAGCATGGACTAACTGTTCTGAACTCTCCTGGTACGATAGATGCCGACTATCGTGGTGAAATCATGGTTCTTCTCATTAATTTCTCAGATGAGCCTTTCACCATCAACGACGGTGAACGCATTGCACAAATGGTCATTGCACGGCATGAACAGGCTGAGTTTGTTGAGGTGGATATGCTTGATGAGACCGAACGGGGTGAAGGAGGATATGGCCACACGGGCGTGAAGTAAAGATAAAGAAAGGAACTATAAATGTTCAATAAAGTTATATTGAAAGGCATAAAGATACGTCGCACCCTCATTGCGCTGGCTCTGCTGGGTGGCTCTTTGGCTGTACATGCTGACCGAGAGGATAGCCTTCAAAGCTATAACTACTTCTTCCTTGAGGCGATGAGACAGCAGGATATGGGCAACCTAACGGCTGCTTTCGACCTACTACGCCATGCACGCGACCTCAATCCAGCTGCTCCAGAGGTTTATTATCAGTTGGCTGCTTTCTATGTAGACATGAAGAAGGATGCTCTGGCACGTGAATACTTCGAGAAGGCGGCAAGTCTTGACCCAGAGAACTCGGCTTATCAAGAGAAATTAGGCAAACTCTATGTGTCACAAAAAGACTATCCTAATGCGATAAAAGCCTTCGAACGGCTCTATGAAGCTAATAAAACGCGCTCTGATGTACTGCAACTTCTCTATCAACTGTACGGCTCTCAGAATGATTATAAGATGATGATTAAGTGCTTGGAACGGTTGGAAACGGTGGAGGGAACCAGCGAGCAGATCTCTCTAAGCAAGATGCAAATATACGAACAGATGGGAGAAAAGCGCAAGGAGTACGATGAGTTGAAGGCGCTCGTTGATGGTCATCCTCTCGATCTTAACTATCGTGTGATGTTCGGGAACTGGCTCTTGCAGAATGGAAAGAAGAAGGAAGCACTTCAAAAGTACCGTGATGTGTTGAAGGAAGACCCTGACAACTCGCTTGCTAAGGTCTCCATGATGGATTACTATAATAATATTGGTGACAAGGCAAGCGTAAAGACGATCCTACGAGAGCTGTTGCAATCTCCGAAGGCGGCGCAGACTTTGAAGTTAGAGTTGCTCCGTCAGGTTATTGCAAGCAGTCAGAAGGATAATAATCCAGACAGTACTGAGGTGTTGAGACTCTTCTCTGAGGCCTTGGCTGTGCCCCAAGAGAATGCTGACATCTATATGCTTAAAGCGGCATACATGTCTTTTCTCAAGTTGCCAAAGCCTGACATCACTCGAGTCTATGAACAGGCAATAGAGATAGAACCCGATAATTCGAGTGCAAGGATAGCCCTTATACAGAATATTTGGGACACACACGACTACGATAAGGTAATTGCTATCTGCCGTCCTGCCATTGAGTACAACCCAGATGAGATGATTTTCTATTATTTCCAAGGGATGGCTCAGTTCCAGAAGCACGATAACAACGCCGCATTGGAGACTTTCCGAAAGGGAGTAGGGCAGATAAAGCCAGACAGTGACCCAAGTATTGTGTCGGACTTCTACGGTATCATGGGTGATATCCTGCATGAGAAAGGACTCAATAAAGAAGCTTTTCAAGCCTATGACAGCTGTTTGCAGTGGAAACCAGATAATGTGGCTGCATTGAACAACTATGCCTATTACCTCAGTGAGGCGAATGAAAACCTCACAAAGGCAGAGCAGATGAGCTATAAGACTATTAAGGCTGAGCCTAATAACAGTACTTTTCTCGATACATACGCATGGATACTTTTCCAGCAGAAGCGCTACGAAGAGGCTAAAATATATATCGAACAAGCAATTCGTAATGACTCAACACTGAGCAACGTAGTCAACGAACACGCTGGAGACATCTATGCACAGACAGGCGATATGGCTAAGGCTATTGAGTTCTGGCAGAAGGCCATTGATGGAGGTAACGACAGTGCTACGTTGAGAAAGAAGTTAAAACTAAAGAAATACGTCGTAGAATGAAGAAAACAAAGATATTACTTATAAGCATGACTGCCCTTCTCTTGGCATCATGCGGTACTAAGAAGGCTGTGATTCAACAGAAGCCTGTGCAGGACACAAAGGTGGCACAGCCAACAATACCTGCCCCAAAGGATAACAAGATGCAGAGTGTTGTTACCATGCAGCGCATTACTGACAATGCACTCTACCAAAAGAACCTTGTTTCAAACCTAACTTTTACGCTCAATGATGGCCGTAAGGACATTACAGTACCGGGTATTCTGCGTATGCGTAAAGATGAGGTTATTCGCTTGCAGTTGCTCATCCCGATTCTTCGCAGTGAAGTGGGACGCATTGAGTTTACCAAGGATTACGTTCTTTTCATCGACCGTATCCATAAACAATACGTAAAGGCAAGCTACGACGAGGTAGGGTTCTTGCGTGATAATGGTATCAACTTCTATTCGCTTCAATCGCTCTTCTGGAATCAAGTGTTTGTCCCTCGCCAGCAAGGGATGAGCGAGGCTGACTTATCACAGTTTACTGTTGACGAGAGTAAAGCACAGGGGGAAGGTGTTATAACAGTAAGTCTTAAGGACGGAAAGATGGACTATAAGTGGTCTGTCAACCCTAAGAACAATCTTATTCAGCTTACTACTATAACATATAATAGTACTGCTCACGGCGCTTCCAAGCTCTCTTGGACCTATAATGACTTTAGAGCGTTTGGCTCAAAGCTGTTTCCTGCCGATCAGACTTTGACTATCAATACTCCAGCAATTGGTCAGAAGCCAGCAAAGACACTGAAAGCTAATTTCGTTCTTGATGGTTTTAGTGATGGTAGTGATTGGGAGACTTTAACCCAGCCATCGGATAAGTACACAAAAGTAAGCGTAGAGGATATCCTCGGCAAACTAATGAACTTCTAAATGAAACGTCTTTATTTACTATTTATATTAGCAATGATGTGTGTGCTGACAACCTCTGCTCAGCACACAAGAAGGCATTCACGCCATCGGAATACGGCTGTTGCTCAACCCGTTGAGACGAAGTCTACTGTAAAAGAAAAAGGTAGACATGCTACTGCGGCAGCAGATAATAAGCAGACAACAACCCCTGTGCCTCCTTTACGAGGACGTAAGCCGACGGTGGAGAAAATACAGTATCAGGCTCCTGTTAGAGGTCGATCACATCAGCAAGTGACGGCTACACAACAACAGGGCAAGCTTCAACAGCAACATGGAAAGCAGCAACAGCAACATGGAAAGCCTTTACAACAACAGCAAATCAAGGGACAACAAGTTCTTGTAAAGGGTCAACAAGTTACGAATGGGAAAGCTGCAGCACGCAATGCTGTCGTTGGTAAGAAAGGAGCGAAGGGTCCTGCCTATGTGACGACGGCTGAGATTAAAGGATTGCAACAGCAGAATCAGAAGCTACAACAGGAGATATCCGCGCATGAAGAAGAGATGAAAGTGAAGCAGAAGGACGTTGATGACCGCTTGCAGAAGATTGTTCGGCTTGATACCGAAATCGGTCATCAGCAGAAAACGATTGACACTATAGCCACAGATATCAAAGGCTTAGATACGAATATCGGTATTCTGAAAGGTCAACTTGCCTCTCTTGAAGCACAGTTGAGCGAGCGTCGCGCTCGTTTCATCCGTTCTATGCGTTACATGGCACGTCATCGTAGTATTCAAGACAAGCTTATGTTCGTCTTTTCAGCAAAGAACTTGACCCAGATGTATCGTCGTCTTCGCTTCGTACGTGAGTATGCAGCTTACCAGAGGGCGCAGGGCGAGCAGCTTAAAGTTAAGCAGTTGCAGGTGGACGAGAAGCATACTCAGTTGAAGCACGTACGTGTCAATAAGAGTAACCTTCTGTATAAAGATCGTCAGGTACATGCCCAGATGGAGCGTAAGCGTGTTGAACAGCAGGCTGTGGTGACCTCCCTACAGAACGACCAGAAGGTGTTGCAGGGCGTAATAGCACAACGTCGTCAGCAGCAACAAGCGTTGAATGCACAGATAGATCGCCTTATTCAGATTGAAATACAGAAGGCGCGCGAACGTGCCATAGCTGAGGCAAAGGCGCAGGCTGCCGCTCGTGCCGCTGCAGCAAAGAAGCGTGCAGAGGAGTTGGCACGTAAGAAAGCGGCTGCAGAGGCCGCTGCCCGTGAGAATGCTCGGCGTATTGCTGAGGCGAAAGAACGTGAGGAAAAAGCCAAGGCGGCTGCTCGTGCTGCTGCTGAGGCTGCCGAGAAGGCTCGTCAGGAGGCTGCCGCTCGTGCCGCTGCTGCCCGTGTTGCGGCTGAGAAGGCACGTCAGGAAGCATTGCAGAAGGAACGTGCTGCCGCTCGTGAACGGGCTATTCGCAAGGCTGAGGAGCAGGAGGCTGCGGCTAAGGCAGCACAGGAAAAGGCCGAAGCACGTGCTGCTGCTGAGCAAGCTCGTGCCGACCAGATGGCTCGTGAGGCTGAGGCAAACCGTGTGGCAGCCGAACGCAAGGCCGATGCCGACCGTGCTCGTGCTGCTCGAGAGGCTGAGGCTGCAAGGGCCGCTGCCGCTGAGAACAATGATATGCTAAGCTCGGCTGACCGTGCGATAACGGGTAACTTCGCTAATAACCGTGGTCGATTACCAATGCCATTGTCGGGCCAGATAGTCAGTCACTTTGGTCAGTATAATGTGGCAGGCATGTCGAATATCCGCTTGAACAACGATGGTATTAATATTAAGGGTGCTCCTGGCAGTGCTGTTCGTAGCGTCTTTATGGGCGAGGTGAGCGGTGTCTTCATGGCAGGTGGTATGAGTGTCGTAATGATTCGTCACGGTATTTACATCACCGTCTATGCTAACTTGGGTTCTGTAGGCGTCAGCAAGGGACAGAAGGTAGGTACAGGACAGACCATCGGAACGGTTGGTAGGACTGGTATACTCCAATTCCAGCTGCGTAAAGAGACTGCTAAACTGAATCCAGAGCAGTGGTTACGCTAACTAACTATCGGTCTTCTATATTAATAAGGTGGATTTCTTGAGATCTAATTGGCGGTAGTTAGCTTGGCTTTTCATCGTCTTTCTCATCTCAATAAAACATCATAACTGAATTATCTTCATGAAGAGAAATATTTCTTTTCATGAAGATAATTATTTTTTTTCATGAAGAAAAATATTTTTTTTCATGAAAATAATTCGGAGCCTTTGCTTTACTGTTGCGCAAGTGGTTGTTAAATAGATGATTACCAACGGAGAGAAATAAAAGTGAAAACACCTTTGTGCGATGCTGTTCGTGATAGGCTCGATAGCAATATACCGAGGTGTGTAAACTCTCTAACGTACAATAGTTTGTATGCTCAGCGTAGTCTCATTTTCTGCTAACAATCATCAAGCCACTTGCTAACCACGTATTGGGAAAGCGTCAGGCATCCATCGGCAAATTAATCATGGGAAACATTCTGTCGAGTGACAACTCAATTAATGCGGATAATCAGCTCTGTTGATTATTAGTTGATGGTAGAATAGGGCTTGTTCTGTCCTATAAAGGAATATAATTGTTCTGTTATTCTAAGTTTAGAGAGGTCGAAAGGAATAGGTAAAAATTATCATTTAATATCTAATTTATTTTTTGCTTTGCGGATAAATGTTTATATTTGCAGGAGATAAAGTATAATCGGCAATCCGTCTATAAGCTTAGCTTGTAGATAGAGTATCTGCTGAAGGGATGAAGAAAAATAAGGAAAACAATGCAGACAATCAGTCATCTTTCTGTTCTTATACATGAACAAGCAAAAAAACACGGTACTAAAGCGGCCATTACCTTCCGTAACTTTGGTAGTCTGGAGTGGCGTGCAGTGTCATGGAATCAGTTCTCAATGCGCGTAAAGGAGGTTTCAAATGCTCTTTTGAACCTTGGGATGAAGCCTCAAGAGACGATTGCTGTGTTCTCACAGAATTGTATTCACCATCTTTATACAGAGTTTGGTGCATACGGAGTGCGGGTGATTAGTATTCCTTTCTACGCCACAAGTTCTGAACAACAGATACAGTATATGATTCAGGATGCCAGTGTAAGGTTCCTGTTCGTTGGTGAGCAGGAGCAGTATGACAAGGCACGTCGCATCCAATCGCTTTGCCCTTCGCTCGAAAGAATTATTGTTTTTGATTCGAGTGTACGACTTAGTCAGCACGACCCCAATTCTATTTACTTTGAAGATTTCCTAAAGTTAGGGGAAGGTTTCCCACGTGAAGCTGAGGTAGAAGAGAGTTGGACGCAGGCGAATGAAGCAGATATTTGTAACATACTCTATACAAGTGGTACCACAGGAGAGAGTAAAGGCGTGGTCTTAACATATAAGATGTATCATGCAGCTTTGCGTGCCAATGCAAAGAGTGTACCCTTGAATGATAAAGACCGTGTCATCAATTTCCTACCGTTCAGCCATGTCTTCGAGCGAGGATGGGCTTATCTGGCCCTCTCTCTTGGGAGCGAATTGATAGTAAACACCTATCCTAAGGAGATACAACAGAGTATGCGCGAGACGCATCCGACGTGTATGGCAGCCGTACCTCGCTTCTGGGAGAAGGTTTACGTGGCTGTGAAGGAACGCATGGAGAACTCCAGTGTCGTTCAGCGCAAGCTGTTCTATCATGCTTTGAACGTAGGAAGGAAACGTAATATACAGTATATTGCACGTGGAAAGCGTGTCCCGCTGACGTTAGAGATGGAGTATAAGCTTGTTAATAAGACTGTGCTAAGTCTTGTTCGTAAGCAGTTAGGACTGGAGAACCCTCATATCTTCCCAACAGCGGGTGCTTACGTGTCACCAGAGGTAGAGGAGTTTGTACATAGTGTTGGTATTAACATGATTGTTGGATACGGACTGACAGAGAGTCTGGCAACCGTTACCTGCGACCATATTGGACAGCCATATACTATAGGTTCAGTAGGGCGTCCAATCGAAGGTATCGACATCAAGATTAGTGAAGAAGGTGAGGTAATGCTGAAAGGACCTACGATTATGCCTGGATATTTCCGTCGTGAGACATCTAATGCAGAAGCTTTTGATAAAGACGGATACTTCCATACGGGTGATGCGGGGTATATGAAAGATGGCGAGTTGTTCTTGAAAGAACGTATCAAAGACCTCTTCAAGACCTCAAACGGTAAATATGTTGCACCGCAGATGGTTGAGGGTATGCTATTAGTGGATAAGTTTATTGAACAAGTGTCGGTCATAGCAGACCAGAGAAAGTTTGTGGCTGCTTTGATAGTCCCTGAGTTCTCTGTGCTTGAAGAGTGGGCTAAGGAGAACCATATAACGTTCAAAGACCGTGAAGAGTTATGCCAGAACAAGCGTGTTAACGAGATGATGCGTGAGCGTATAGAGACTTTACAACAGCGCTTGGCGTCCTACGAGCAGATTAAACGGTTCACACTGCTCCCTCATCATTTCTCTATGGAGAACGGAGAGTTGACTAATACGCTGAAGCTAAGACGTTCTGTCGTAAACCATCGTTACCATGATGTGATTGAGAAGATGTACGAAGAGTAGGGAAGTAAATGAGTTGATGGGTTGACGAGTTGATGGGTTGGCAGGTTGATGGGTTAATTGTTAAGATGAATTAGGCAGTGTTTTGCTTGCTTTACGAGCCTTACGAGCCTTACGAGCGTTACTAGTCTTACTAGTTCTACAAGTATTGCAAGTCCTGCTAAACTTATTAGTTTTGCCAGCTCCCTAAGCCTCTAACAACGATAAAAGAATAAAGATGATAACAGCAGACCAGCTTAAAGATATACAAGAACGCACTGAAGCGTTACACCGTTATCTTGATATTGATAAGAAGAGAATAGAGTTTGAGGAGGAACAACTCCGTACACAAGCACCTGACTTTTGGGATGATCCAAGCAGAGCACAGCTGCAGATGAAGAAAGTAAAGGACATTGAGAAGTGGGTGAAAGACTATGATAAGGTGCGGGCGTTGGCTGATGAGGTGCAATTAGCATACGACTTCTATAAGGATGAACTTGTGTCTGAAGAGGAGGTTGACGCTGCCTACGATAAAGCACTTCGATTAATTGAGAGCTTAGAGTTAAAGAACATGCTTCGACAAGAGGAAGATCCGATGGAGTGTGTGATGAAGATTAACTCTGGAGCAGGCGGTACGGAGAGTCAAGACTGGGCTTCTATGCTGATGCGTATGTATATGCGTTGGGGCGAGGCACAGGGCTATAAGGTGACTATCTCTGATATTCAAGAGGGCGATGAAGCTGGTATTAAGAGCGTGACAATGAAGTTCGAGGGTGGAGAATACGCCTACGGATACCTGAAAAGTGAGAATGGTGTACACCGATTGGTACGTGTTAGCCCCTTTAATGCCCAAGGTAAGCGTATGACAAGCTTTGCCAGCGTGTTCGTAACACCGTTGGTTGATGACACAATCGAGGTCTTTGTCGACCCAGCTCGTGTTAGTTGGGATACTTTCCGGTCGAGTGGTGCGGGTGGACAGAACGTCAACAAGGTGGAGTCGGGAGTTCGTTTGCGCTATCAATATGAGGACCCTGACACTGGAGAACAGGAAGAGATCCTTATCGAAAATACTGAGACTCGCGACCAGCCAAAGAACCGTGCGAAGGCTATGCAGCTTTTGAAGTCACAGTTATACGACCGTGCTATGAAGAAGAGGATGGAGGAGCAGGCTAAAATAGAGGCTGGTAAGAAGAAGATAGAATGGGGAAGTCAGATAAGGAGTTACGTCTTTGATGACCGACGTGTTAAAGATCACCGCACGAACTATCAGACCTCTGATGTCGACGGGGTGATGAATGGTAAGATAGATGATTTCATTAAGGCTTATTTGATGGAGTTCCCTGTGGAGGAGTAATTGCTTCTCTTTGATTTAAACAGAATGATTTAATAACCTTTTTAAGTAATATAACTATGAGTGAAAGAAGTAAATATAATCGCAAAGAGCGTGAACTTAAACAAGAGAAGTATGCTAACCGTGTTATTGGATGGCTTGCATTGATATTGGTAGCCTTAGGTGTTTTGACCATTGTCATTGCTTCCTATATGTCTTAAAGGCCATAGATAGGCAATGAGACGACGAACACATCTATAAAATAAGACGGTAGATACTTATCATAACAACGTTTCTTATGAGTGGATTAGAGATTGAAAGGAAGTTCTTAGTACGTAAAGATAGGGATTGGAAAAGGCTTGCCAGCAGTTGTAGTCATATACAACAAGGATATTTCGCAGCCGTTAACACCGTTCGTGTACGTATCCGAGACGATAAAGGATACCTAACGATTAAAGGTCCATCAAGCAATGGCGGCTTGTCACGTTACGAGTTTGAGAGAGTGATTTCACTTGAGGAAGCACAGCAGTTAATGCTGTTGTGCGAGCCTGGAGTTATTGATAAGCACCGTTACCTTGTCCCTTTTGAGGGTCACACCTTCGAGGTTGACGAGTTTCATGGGGACAATGAAGGACTCGTCTTAGCCGAGGTTGAGTTAGGAAGTGAGGATGAAGCCTTTGCTAAACCAGACTTCCTTGGCTTAGAGGTAACGGGCGATCGTCATTTCTATAACTCCCAGATGCGTCGCAACCCATTCAAGCTTTGGTGCGATATCGTACCAGAAGAATACCGATGATGAGGGCTATTGTGGAGCCTAAGGAGTCTGCAAAGAAGTCAAGCCATTCGCCACTTCGATTGCCATTCGTGCAGTAAGACTGAAGAATCTCTATGAGTCCACCCATCAAAAGAGGTACAAGCCAGGCCCAGCCAACAATGAAGGAGGGGCTTGGATGCTTGGTTGTGCGTATGTATTCAAGGCATATACTTACTCCTAAGACCAAGTAGATGACACTATGTGTCCACTTATCAATAAATCTAATATCGCTCAGTGGCGTCTCTGGAATAGGTATAAAGCATAACACCCAAGTAGCAATAACGATGATGCAACTACATGGATACTTTGTGAGGATATGATGTAATAAATGCATAATTAACTTTGAATCTGATACAAAGGTAGATATTTTTTCGTATATTTGCACATGTATTCAAGTTAAATCTATATGGGTGAACATAAAAGAGCAAAGTTTGGAAGCAAACTTGGGATGATACTTGCCACAGCAGGAGGAGCTGTTGGTTTAGGGAACGTATGGCGTTTCCCATACATGACAGGTCAGAATGGTGGTGCAGCCTTCATTCTTATTTATATTGGTTGTATCTTGTTATTAGGCTTACCGTGTATGATAAGCGAGTTTATCATTGGTCGTCATGCTGCTTCTAATACGGCCCGTGCCTACACGAAAGTGTCTAATGGCACTGCTTGGAAGTGGGTGGGTTACTTGGGAGTGCTCACTGGCTTCTTGATTACAGGCTATTATGCTGTGGTGTCAGGATGGTGTTTGCAATATGGTTTTGCCTCTGTGATGAATCATTTACACGGTTCACCAGCTTATTTCCAATCCTATTTTTCAGACTTCTCCACCAATCCTTGGAAGCCAATCTTATGGACAGCTGCTATTCTGTTCTTCACCCACTACATTATTATTCATGGTGTTAGGAACGGTATCGAACGTGCTTCAAAGATTATGATGCCTGCCCTCTTCGTGTTGTTAGTTGCTATTGTCATTGCTTCTTGCCTTCTTCCAGGGGCAAGCAAAGGTGTGGAATTTCTGTTGAAGCCAGACTTTAGTAAGGTAACAGGCGATGTTTTCCTTGGTGCGTTAGGTCAGTCTTTCTATTCGATGAGCATTGCTATGGGGTGTATCTGTACTTACGCCTCTTATTATAGTCGTCATACGAACCTCTTAAACTCAGCTGTTCAGATTGGATTGATTGATACCATCGTGGCTATTCTTGCTGGTCTGATGATCTTCCCAGCAGCTTTTTCGGTAGGAATCAACCCTGACAGTGGTCCTTCTCTTATCTTTATCACCTTGCCAAACGTCTTCGAACAGGCCTTCTCGGGTATGCCTATCATCGGATATGTTATCTCGTTCGCATTCTATCTACTCCTTTCTATGGCAGCTTTGACGTCGTTAATCTCCTTACACGAGGTGAGCACGGCTTTCTTCCAAGAGGAGTTACACATCAGCCGACCACGTGCTGCAATGATTGTTACGGTGGGTTGTTTGCTGATAGGGGCTGTTTGTTCTTTGTCATTGGGCGATTGGAACTTCTTGAAGATAGCTGGTGTCGACCTCTTCGACGTCTTCGACTTTGTCACAGGACAGATATTCTTGCCTGTAGGCGGACTCCTTACCTGTCTGTTCATAGGGTGGTATGTACCAAAGAAGTTGGTGAAAGACGAGTTTACTAACTGGGGAACGATACGTGGAACCTTCTTTGGAGTGTATTATTTCCTCATTCGCTTCGTCTGTCCATTGGCTATTTTGGCCATCTTCCTACATCAGTTAGGAGTCTTCTAAACGAACAGATACTCTCTTCCCTCCCTCCTCTTCTTCTCAAATGAACGACGTCTTATGACGTTATTAAGTAGGGACGACGGGCGAAGAGGAGGGAGGAAAGAGTTGAAAAGATATTCCACAATCTTCTACTCTCTACTACCTAAAATCTTAAATCAGTACTTAATAATTACATGACTATCCTCAACCCTTCAGAAGCGTATGCTCTCGAGGGATTATAGGGACTTAAACCTTACAACCAATGAACCTCAAATCTATATTCTATCTCCATCGTTCTGACCGTAAAGTAATCTTCCTGTTGTTACTATTCGTTGCTGGATGTGTTGGTATAATACTCCTTGTTGGCAACCAGACGAAGACGACGTCGGATGTTAAGAACGATAGTCTTTCACATCAGAAGTCAGTAGCCTTTGCCCATAAAGCACCGCTTCCTGAAGTGGTGACAGCAGAAGGTAACCACCTCTTCACCTTTGATCCGAACACAGCCACGGCCGAACAGTTGCAGCAGTTAGGCTTGGCTCCTTATCAAGTGCGTAACATCATGAAGTATCGAACTAAAGGAGGAGTGTATCGTTCACCGATGGACTTTGCCAGAGTCTACGGTCTTACACGTAAGCAATATCGTACTTTAGAACCTTATATAACGATAGGCGACGATTATCAACCTGCCTCAACACTGGCCTCTGTACAAGCTTATATAGCCCAGAAAGAAGCCAATAAGCAGGCAGCCCATGCCGCTTACGAAGCTTATAAGGCACAAAATACGTATCAACCCTACAAAGGTTACGAGCGTGATACGCTCCGTTATCCTGTGAAACTGAGAGCGGGAGAACACGTCAACCTCGTTACTGCGGATACAACACAGCTAAAGAAGATACCAGGGATAGGGTCGGGATGGGCACGAGCCATCCTCAATTATGGTAAACGATTAGGTGGATATGTTGCCGTGGGACAGTTACAAGAGATTGAGGGGTTCCCAGAAGAGGCCCTACCTTACTTCTCTATCGCCAATCCAAAGACTGAGAAAATCAACCTAAATACGGCAAGTCTTTCACAACTTAGGCGTCATCCTTATATGAACTTCTATCGTGCAAAGGCGGTCTGCGACTATCGGCGACTAAAGGGAAAACTCACAACTCTATCACAACTCCACCTGTTAAAGGAATTTACCCCAGATGTTATCGAACGCCTACGTCCCTATGTTGAGTTCTAAATAGGTGCTTTCATGTAGCATATATACATGATTTTAAGATTGTTACAACATTATATAAGGTTAGAAATGAGTGGTTATAATGGTCAAAAAGAAAGTCTTCACAGTCTTATGAAACGTTCATTCTGTTCAATGAACACCACCCGTAGTGAATTTTTTTCATGAAAATAAATATTTATTGTCATGAAAAAAAATATTTATTTACGTGAGAAAAAATCTTTCTTGTCATGAAAATAATTCGGTCAGAATGGTTGGGAGGCGGTTTGCGAAGCGATTACAGAATGAGAAAAGACGGTTTCTAAGAACCGTCTTGATAGTGTTCTCTCATCTATAAAACCTACCTTAAATCGCAAGATAAGCATTAAAAAAGACATACAATACTTTGCATTGTCTTTCATTTAGATTACCTTTGCAGTAAGAAAAACTAATGGCAATGGACATACAGGAGATATACAAGATTTACCAAGAGCATCCCGTCGTTACTACTGATAGTCGTAACTGTCCTGAAGGAAGTATCTTCGTGGCATTGAAGGGAGCTTCATTCGATGGTAATAAGTTTGCGGAAGCAGCCTTAGAAAAGGGCTGTAGCTATGCTATCGTTGATGAAAAAGAGTACGCAAAGGGTGGTGATGAACGCTTCATCCTTGTCGACGACGCCCTAATCACCTATAAGGAGTTGGCGCGCGAACACCGTCGTCAGTTCTCAATCCCTGTGATTGGTATTACAGGAACTAATGGTAAGACAACGAGTAAAGAGCTTATCTCAGCCGTGTTAGCCGAGAAATTCAACGTACACCATACGGAGGCAAATTATAATAACGACGTTGGCGTGCCACGTACCTTACTTGGTATTCGTCCTGAACATGAGATAGCTGTCATCGAGATGGGTGCCTCTCACCCTGGAGATATCGAGAAACTCGTTACTTACGTAGAGCCAACTTGTGGTTTGATAACCAATGTTGGACGTGCTCACCTGCAGGGCTTCGGTAGTTTTGAAGGTGTGAAAAAGACGAAGGGCGAACTCTATGACTTCCTTAAAGCTCATGATGGATTGCTCTTCCTCAATGAGAGTAACCCCGACCTGACGGCGATGGCAGGGCAACGAGAGTTCAATCGTGTCATCACATACGGGCAGGATGAGACGGCAGACGTGCAGGGCTATGTTGTTAATTGTGCTCCTTTCTTACATTTCGAATGGCAGTCATCAAGTCTGAATACCCACCAGCCAGCTCCTACCATCTATGATGTGCAAACCCATCTGATAGGTTCTTACAACTTAGATAATATGTTGGCGGCCATAGCCATTGGTCTTCACTTTGGCGTAACACCGCAACAAATAAACAACGCATTGGAGAATTACATTCCTCATAACAATCGCTCACAGCTGACAGAGACTGCTCATAACAAGCTAATCGTGGACGCTTATAACGCTAACCCATCCAGTATGGCTGCTGCGATAGACAATTTCCAACTGATGGAGGTGGATAATAAGATGGCTATTCTTGGTGATATGCGTGAGTTGGGAGATGCTTCTGCAGTCGAACACCAGAAGGTTGTTGACTTATTGAAGGCTACTGATATCCGTAACGTATGGCTTGTTGGTGAAGAGTTTAGTAAGACACAGACTGCTTTCCGTAAGTTCCATGATGTCGAGGAGGTCAAGGCTGAGATTGCTTCTCACCGTCCAGAAGACCATTACATCTTGATAAAAGGAAGTAATGGAATCCGTCTTTTTGAATTGACAGACTTGTTATAACGGGTTGTAAAAAGGGCGAGATTGTTTGCATTAGTTGCAGAAAAATACTTATCTTTGCACTTGCTTATCATAGCAATCGGGATGTAGCGCAGTTGGTAGCGCACTACGTTCGGGACGTAGGGGTCGCCAGTTCGACTCTGGTCATCCCGACTGAAAAAGGGAAGAAACCGTGTGGTTTCTTCCCTTTTTGGGTTTTATAGGGCTTATAAGGCTTATTAGTCTAATTAGGCCTATAAGCCTTATTAACTATCATCTCCTTAGTCTTTCCCTGCAATCCTCAAGGATAGCTAACAACTCAGCCATCTTTGTTGTGCGAAGCATGGCTATACGCGTCTGCTTAAAGTCTGGTATTCCTTTGAAGATAGGCGATGATGCTAAGTGTCTACGGGTGTGAAGAATACCGCGATGTTCGTCAATACGCTCCACATTGATACGTAACATCTCCTCAAGAATGTCAATCTTCTCGTCTATTGTCAACTGTTTCTCTCCTTGATAGAAGAGCCACGGACAACCAAAGGTAGCACGCCCAATCATCACTGCGTCTACCCCGTAACGGTCGAAGCGTTCGTTTGCTTGTTCGATACTCGTCACGTCGCCGTTGCCAATGATTGGTATATGAATACGTGGATTGTTCTTTACTTCACCGATGAGGGTCCAATCTGCCTCACCAGTGTACATCTGTGAACGTGTGCGACCATGGATGGTTAATGCCTGAATACCGCAGTCTTGTAGTTGTTCTGCCAGTTCTGTTATAATAAGGTTGTCGTTATCCCAACCCAAGCGGGTCTTTACTGTGACAGGTGTCTTAACTGCTTTCACAACCTCTCGGGTGATGTCAAGTAGCAAGGGGATATTCTTCAGCATACCAGAACCAGCCCCCTTGTTAGCAACCTTCTTAACGGGACAACCGAAGTTAATGTCTATTACGTCTGGTCTTACCTGTTCAACGATCTTTGCGGCTTCAACCATTGAAGCCACGTCCCTGCCATATATCTGTATTCCTACAGGTCGTTCGCTATCATCAATGACTATCTTTGCAAGGGTCGACTTGATGTTTCTGATTACAGCATCAGCCGAAACGAACTCCGTGTAGACCATAGCTGCACCGAAGCGCTTGCACATCTTGCGAAAACCTATGTCTGTTACGTCCTCCATAGGGGCTAAGAATAGAGGGCGTTCTCCTAAGTCTATTGTTCCTATTTTCATACTGCAAAGGTAAGGAAAAGGCTTTGAATAGTAAAAAGGTAGGGTAGTAAAAAAGTGAAAGGAGGACGAAAAGGCTCACTTCTCTCTGTTGGGTAGGGGATAAGAAAGCCTTGATAAGAGGGTAGTCTATGGTTGTTGGGAAGGATATATATTCTTAATTTTTTTCTTGAGAAGGCCATCTTTGCAACCAAGTTGCAAAAGTTAATCTTTATCTTTGCGGCAGAATATTAATCCAGTAACAGGTTTTAAGTTATGAATAAGAAACTATTAAGAATCATTCTCACGGTTGTTCTCCTTGTAGGAGCATGGCTGGTAGAGCATTTTGCAGCACTCCCAATGTGGCAGTTGTTGCTTGTTTATCTGGTACCATATCTGGTTATCGGTTATGATGTACTTGGAGAAGCTGTTGAAGGAATCATGGAAGGCGACCCATTCGACGAAGATTTCCTCATGAGTCTTGCGACAATTGGAGCATTGCTCATCGGTTTCCTCCCAGGTGCTGAACCCCAGTTTATTGAAGGAGTCTTCGTGATGTTGTTCTTTCAAGTGGGCGAACTCTTTGAACATTATGCGGAGGATAGGGCCCGTAAGTCTATCTCCGACCTGATGGACATCCGTCCTGATGTTGCTTATGTAGAGCGAAATGGAAGCGTAGAGAAGGTAAGTCCAGACGCAGTAAATATCGGTGAAACATTGATTATAAAGCCGGGAGAGAAGATACCATTGGACGGTACGATTCTTGAAGGGACCTCGAGTCTAAACACAGTGGCGTTGACAGGCGAGAGTCTACCACGTGATGTGAGCGAGGGGATGGAGGTTATCTCTGGTTGTGTCAATCTTTCGGGGGTGTTGAAGGTACGAGTAGACAAGCCATTTAGCGAGTCTACGGCAGCTAAGATTATCCAACTTGTAGAGAAAGCGAGTGAGAATAAGTCGCGCAGTGAGTCGTTTATCCGTCGATTTGCACGTGTTTACACTCCGATAGTAGTCATCTCTGCCCTTGCATTGGCCATTATCCCACCTTTCTTCTACGATAGTTATGCTACGGCCTTAGGCGTTTGGCTCTATCGAGCATTGACCTTCTTGGTCGTAAGTTGCCCATGTGCCTTAGTGATATCTATCCCGTTAACCTTCTTTTCTGGTATCGGAGGAGCTTCACACAGGGGTATTCTTATCAAGGGAGGAAACTATATGGATGCTTTGGCAAGGCTCTCCACGGTGATGTTCGATAAGACAGGAACATTAACGCGAGGCACTTTCGCTGTTGAGGCTGTCCATCCAGAGACCTTATCAGAGCATGAATTGCTCCACTTGGCAGCTCATGTCGAACGTTACTCTACTCATCCTATTGCCCTTGCACTTCGTCAGGCTTATAAGAATGAGGCTGATAGTTGTAAGGTGGAGGATATAAAAGAGACGGCAGGACAGGGTATTACGGCTTCTATCAATGGTAAGACAGTGAGCGTAGGCAACGTTCGTTTGATGACAACACTTGGTATCACACCCCCTGTTTGTGAGCGTTGTGCGCATCAGACAGGAACAGTTGTTCACGTAGCTGTCAATGGTGAGTATGCTGGACACATAGTTATTTCCGACCAGTTAAAGGACGATTCGATAGCAGCTATCGACAGTTTGAAGCAGTTAGGAGTACGAAAGACGGTGATGCTGACTGGCGACAAAGAGGAAGTTGCAAGGCAGATAGCCGAAGAGACAAAGGTCACGGAGTATCATGCCGACCTCCTTCCAGCCGACAAGGTAGACTATATCACACGTTTTATCACAGCTAAGAAGGAGGGCGAAACGATAGCTTTTGTTGGCGATGGCATCAACGATGCGCCTGTACTGGCACGTGCTGACGTAGGCATTGCGATGGGTGCTTTGGGCAGTGATGCCGCTATCGAGGCTGCTGATGTTATTTTGATGGATGATAAGCTATCGAAGATAGCACTTGCTATTAAGCTCTCTCGACGTACAATCTTTATAGCGAAAGAGAACGCATGGTTTGCTATTGGCATTAAAGTAGCAGTCCTTCTCCTTGCTACGTTTGGGTTGGCAAACATGGGATTAGCCGTCTTTGCTGATGTTGGCGTTATGGTTCTTGCTGTTCTTAATGCGATGCGAGCACGATAGAACGGCCTCTCCACTGAATTATTTTCATGAAAAGAAATATTTATTATCATGAACAAAAATATTTTTTTTCATGAAAATAATTCGTTTTGTTCGTGAAGAAAAATCGAGAAAGGTTGTTTCTTCTCTATAGTTTTCCTTCTTCTCGATAGGAGAAATAGCCTCCATCGGTAAGCACAACATGGTCGGCAAAGTGAATGTGAAGCAATTCGCAGGCCTTTTGTATGCGTGATGTAAGGAGGTCATCATCACGACTTGGAGTGGTGTTGCCGCTTGGATGATTATGACAAAAGACCAGAATGGTCGTGTTCTTCAATAGTACTTCCTTCATCATCAGACGTATGTCGACAGGAGCCATAGTAAGTCCACCCACCGAGATGCGCTTTGCTTCGATGAGACGGAAGTTCTGTTTCATCATTAAAACCCACGCTTCTTCGATGTCAAGGTCCTGTATTGTGGTGTGCATGAACTGATAGATACCATCAGCACTATTGAGTATTGGCGCCTCTTCTACGGTAGCCTTTTGTCGTCTTTTGCCCAGTTCGCAGGCAGCAAGGATGGTGATAGCCTTTGCAGGACCTATCCCTTTGTATTGTTCTAAGTCGTGCAGAGACAGTTTACCAAGGCTGTTCAGGTTGTTCTTACAATCGTTGAGAATACGCTTCATGAGGTCTACGGCACTCTCTTTCGGGGTACCAGAGCCAATCAGTATGGCAAGTAGTTCGGCATCACTTAGCGCATTTGCGCCCAATCTCTCAAGTTTTTCACGTGGGCGGTCGGCCTCCGCCCAGTGAGTAATAGATAAGGTTTTTGGTTCAGAAGGCATTATATTAAGTTATCATTAGGATTTACTTGTAGAAGTTCTTCTCGTATGCAGAGAACTCATCCATGCCACATACGCAGCGTTTCCACCATGCACTGATGAAGCCACAACCGTAGCCTGTGAGCTGAATGAAGGCTGCAGCGATACTAAGGAGTCCTATCTTTAGACTGTTGTTTTGCATGGTTGAGTCTACACAGATGATGATGCTGTAAAGTAATAACGGCATCAACCCTATCATGACGAGGAGACTACCAATGATGTTGAGTATCGGTATGCAGAGAAGGAAGAGTCCGGAGAGGATTAATAAGAGCAGACAAGTAGTGCCAACGGTGAATACCATTGGTAGCAGATGGACAAGTTTCAGAGAATCGGGATACTTCTTATAGAGGTTGATTCGGGCTATACCAGAATTATAAACCTGCTTCCAGAACTTGCGGAAGTCCGTTCGCCGTTTGTGCCACACCCATGCTTCAGGGAACAGACGACAGCGTTTGCCGGCCTTGAAGATACGGATAGAGAAATCAATGTCTTCTCCAAAGCGCATCTTAGAGAACCCACCTAACTCCTGATAGACGTCACGTCGGATGCCCATATTGAATGAACGAGGATAGAACTTGTCAAGTTTCTTCTTGCCACCACGTATTCCTCCCGTTGTGAAAAACGATGTCATTGAATAAGAGATGGCCTTTTGTGTGTCGGTGAAGGACTCATGAGCGCAGTCAGGACCACCAAAGGCATCGGCAGGTTCACGGTTCAGCTCCTCGCTAACAGCACAAATATAACCCTTGGGAAGTACAACATCGGAGTCAAGAATCAGTAGATAGTCCCCCTTGGCACGCTCGGCACCATAGTTGCGGCTCTGTCCTGGACCTGAGTTCTCTTTGTAGTAATAGTGCAGGTCGAGCCTGTCGGCATACTTGTCGCACACCTTCTTACACGGAACTTTTGAGCCATCTTCAACGATGATGACCTCGAAATCCTTCTCTTCCTGGCTGAGCAGGCTCTCTAATAGTTCGTCAACCTCATCCGGACGGTTGAAGACTGGGACAATAATACTGTACTTCATAATATTGCAAAGATACTATTTTGTTCGTGAATGACAAGTAATTTGAAAGATTATTCTTCCTAAATAATGGTCTTTCTATTAAACGGTAAGATTTGACAGGAGGCTTGTTTGTTAGCTATGATACGATGAGAAAGCCCATTTTTCACCCTCAAATAATTGTTAATCTTCTGTTAAACGAGAGCGTCACCTTTACTCATTGATTTATTTTAACTATATTTGTACGATACTATTCTTGGGTGATAAAGCATGCAAAACGGCTGCTGATGGCCCTCATGAAGAGGCATTGATGAAGGGAGGGAGAGACAGGTGAAACTTTGCTTTCAGCTATCTTCTAACGGAGAAGGTAGAATTCATGCTCTCTATTGGTGCTCTTCACAAGGATAGACATTGGTGTAAAAGCGTTAGAAGGAGGGGTAGAACCATTCTGAATAGACGTTTTCAGCATAGAAAAAGAATATAAAACAGAAACTTATTAATTATTAGAATTATGAAAATACCATCAGAGTTTGACCCTATTCGTCCGTTCGAACCGGAGGAGCTACCCGCAGCATACGAGCGAATCCTTGCTGATAAGCAGTTTCAGCAAGTGTTGGCTTATCTCTACCCTGATGTTCCAATAGAGGCGATAAAGCAGAAGATGTATGCTTGCAAGACAAATTTTGAATTTCAAAAGGTTTTCTGTTATACCTTCCTTCAGCGTCTTGTTACTGAGCTTAGTTTAGGTTGTTGTATGGATGCAGCAAATATCAACACACGGGAACGCTATACCTTTGTTAGCAACCATCGTGACATTGTGCTCGACTCTGCCTTTCTTGACAAACTGCTTATTGATGTAGGCTTTGCTACGACATGTGAGATTGCTATCGGTGATAATCTCCTTTCATTAGACTGGGTGCGTGATCTTGTACGTATCAACAAGTCGTTTACTGTAGAGCGTGCCCTTCATTCGGTTGAAATGCTGCGTGCAAGCAAGCGTATGTCAGAGTATATTCACTTCGCTGTAAGGGAGAAGAACGAGAATGTATGGATTGCACAACGACAGGGAAGAGCAAAGAATTCGAACGACCTCACCCAACCCGCTATCTTAAAGATGATGGCTATGGGAGGGGAAGGAACCGTTATAGAGCGTCTTAAACAGCTACATATCGTTCCGTTATCTATCTCCTACGAGTACGACCCATGCGATTACCTTAAAGCACGTGAGTATCAGTTGCGACGCGATCTACCTTATTGGAAGAAGACGGCAGAGGACGATCTTGAGAGTATGTTGGTAGGTATAAAAGGCTACAAAGGCCATATTTTCTATAAGTGTGCGCCTTGCATTGATGATTGGCTCGATACTGTTGATGAGGAGTTACCTAAGAATAAACTCTTCGATACGATAGCTGCGCATATTGATCATGAGATACACTGCAATTACCGACTCTATCCAATTAACTACGTGGCACTGGATATGATTCAAGATACACGTGTCTATGAAGAGTATTACACTGCAGAAGATTATCAGAACTTTGAGGCTTACCTCGAAGGACAGATTGAAAAGGTTAAGATAGACAACCGTGATGATAAGTTCCTACGTACCTGTCTGTTGACACAGTATGCTTATCCTGCAAAGAATTATATTGCTGCATCGTCAGAGAATGGGCGTTTGAAATCATTGTTGAGTCGTCTCACATTCTTAAAATAGTATTCTGTGGAAAGGTTCAGACAGACAGCTTACAGCATGTTGACTATGGTGGCGGCGCTTGTGTCGCTACTTGTAGTCTCTGCTTGTGAGCATGATTTCTATGAGACAGGCGACAGTGAGCTGTCTTATCTGCATACTGATTTCGTCGATGCACGGACAAACGAACTGGGAGCGTTCGTCTCTGCAAAGACTGACGATGGTGAGGAACTTACGCTAAGTCCTGCTGTAAAAGAGCAGTGGGCTACAAGACCTGATACTACTTACCGTGCTCTGTTATATTATGATAGGGTAGAGAAGGGCGTTACAACGTCTTTTGCCTTAAATCCTGTCTTGGTTCTTCGTCCTCATCTGACGTCTGATATAGCTTCCGTTCGTACCGACCCACTTGGTTTTGAGAGTCTATGGATGAGTAAGAATCGTAAGTATCTTAATCTAACACTTGTGTTGAAGAGTGGACAGACAGATGATAAAAAGGCTATACAGTCGTTGGCACTTGTCTGCGACTCCATTAGGAAGCAGGCTTCTGGGGGTAGGAAGTTCTATCTCCGATTGTGCCATAGCCAGAACAGAGTACCTGAATACTATAGTAAACGAGTCTATACAAGTATTCCGTTAACGGGGCTTACTCCTAATGATGTCCTTTGCCTTGATATTAATACATATAAAGGGGTAGTAAGAAAAGAGGTTGTTTACTAAGTTCGTAAATAAGCTTTTCTTTTAATGTCATGGACGTTTAGGAATAAAATAGGTCCATGTGTGATTTCAACATAAATCTTAGTATAAAATAAGAGAGGTGACTTCTGTAAGGGAAGCCACCTCTTTGTTTTTTGAACAATAGTAGGTTAAAGAAACCTTTTACATGCTATGTGCGATAAGGAAAGCCTGTCCTTAGCTTTCTAATCGGCACGTCTTATAACCTACCTAATCGTATAGAGTATTTTATTTCAGCTTTGCCTCAAGGTTCTTCAACATATCAACAGTCATGGACTCAAGGTCGTACTGTGGTTTCCAATCCCATTCAGCACGTGCACAACTATCGTCGAGACTGTCTGGCCAACTGTCAGCAATACCCTGTTTGAGCATGTCTACGTCGTATTCCATCTCAAAGTTAGGCTTGTGGCGTTTGATGGCTTGGAAGATCTCATCGGGGTCGAAGCTCATAGAAGCTATGTTGAAACCATTACGATGGACCAGACGTGTTGGGTCAGCCTCCATCAATGAGATAGCAGCATGTAGACCATCTGGCATGTACATCATGTCCATCAAGGTTCCTTTCTTTATAGGACACACGAATTTCTCACCACGTACTGCGGAGTAATAGATGTCTACTGCATAGTCAGTAGTACCACCACCTGGAGGTGTTACGTAGGAGATTAATCCTGGGAAACGTACCGAGCGTGTGTCGACACCATACTTCTTAAAGTAGTAGTCGCTGAGCAACTCTGTGGTAACCTTTGACACTCCGTAGATGGTGCAAGGGCGCTGAACAGTGTCCTGTGGCGTCTGTACGTGTGGTGTACTTGGACCAAACGAACCAATGGAACTTGGAGTAAAGACAGCACAGTTGTTCTCACGTGCTACTTCCAAGATGTTCCACAGACCGTCAATACCAATTTTCCATGCCAGTTGTGGTTTCTTCTCTGCTACTACAGATAGTAATGCAGCAAGGTTGTAGATGGTGTCAACGTTGTATTTCTTTACAATATTGGCAATCATCTCTGGGTTAGTAACGTCGGCTTCAGCTGATGGGCCGCTTTCTTTCAGTTCACCTTTAGGTTCTGCTCCTTTAATGTAACCAGCAATAATGCTGTCGTTTCCATAACGTTTTCTAAGTTCTCTGGTAAGCTCTGAGCCGATTTGACCTGTAGAGCCTATGACCAAAACATTTTTCATAAATATTGTTAAGCTTATTGTAACTGGGTGCAAAGTAAGCATATTTTTTGTTGATTACACCACTATTAGGTATTAAAATTATTAAAAATTTGAGTTGTCACGTAAAAAAAACCTCCTTAACGGCCTTTTTCTCGTTTTTTATCAGTTACTTTGCTAACTATTAAATAAAATCTAATGTTATGTACGGTAAGATGAAGGAACATCTCAGTAACGCACTTGCTGAGATTAAAGAAGCAGGACTTTACAAGGAGGAAAGAATCATTGAGAGTCCTCAGAGTGCGGCAATAGAGGTTAAAGGTAAAGAGGTATTGAACTTCTGTGCTAACAACTATCTCGGTCTTTCTAATCATCCAAGGCTGATTGAAGGAGCTAAGAAGATGATGGATAAACGCGGATTTGGCATGTCCTCTGTTCGTTTTATCTGTGGAACGCAGGACAGCCACAAGGAGCTTGAGGCGGCTATCTCCGACTACTTCAAGACAGAAGATACTATTCTTTATGCTGCTTGCTTTGACGCTAATGGTGGAGTCTTCGAACCATTGCTCACCGATCAGGATGCTATTATCTCCGATGCCCTCAACCACGCCTCTATTATTGACGGTGTACGTCTTTGTAAGGCGAAGCGTTATCGTTATGCAAATGCCGACATGGCCGACCTTGAGCGTTGTCTACAAGAGGCACAGGAACAGCGTTTCCGTATCATCGTAACGGATGGTGTGTTCTCTATGGACGGTAATGTCGCTCCAGTAGATAAGATTTGCGACCTCGCAGAGAAGTATGATGCACTCGTGATGGTCGATGAGTCTCACTCAGCAGGTGTCGTTGGTGCGACAGGTCATGGTGTTAGTGAGCTCTGCAAGACATACGATCGTGTGGACATCTACACGGGTACACTTGGTAAAGCCTTTGGTGGTGCACTTGGAGGATTTACTACTGGTCGCAAGGAAATCATTGACATGCTTCGTCAGCGTAGTCGTCCATACCTCTTCTCTAACTCTCTTGCACCTTGTATCATTGGTGCCAGTCTTGAAGTATTCAAGATGTTAAAGGAGAGTAATGAGCTTCATGATAAGCTTGTAGAGAATGTTAACTACTTTAGAGACAAGATGATGTCTGCTGGTTTTGACATCAAACCAACTCAGAGTGCCATCTGTGCTGTGATGCTTTATGACGCTAAGTTGTCTCAAGTTTACGCTGCTAAGCTCCTTGAGGAGGGTATTTATGTAACTGGCTTCTATTATCCAGTAGTACCAAAGGGCGAGGCTCGTATCCGTGTTCAGCTCTCTGCTGGTCATAACCGCGAGCAGCTTGACAAGTGTATTAATGCTTTCATCAAGATTGGTAAGGAACTTGGTGTATTGAAATAGAATTTGTGAGCACTGCCAAGAACGGCCATTATCGCAGCTTGGCAGGCTCTACACATATAAAATAAAGGCTGAACTCCATGATAGGAATTCAGCCTTTTATTTATTCTCAACCTTAAATCAGAAGTGTGTTGTATATATAAAGAAGGTGTCACAATACTGTTACACACGCTTAATGCTATGCGACATCTTATCGGATAGTGCTCGTATAACGGCCATTTTGTGTGATGATGCGCACCACGTAAGTTCCCTTTGGTACGGAAAGGGTAAGGTTGTTGCTATCTTTCACACTATTGCTTGCTACTAACATACCATTCATACCATATACCTCCACACGTTTCAAGCCCTGCTGCTGTATGTGTAAGCGACCGTCAACGAACTGCAGTGCAGGTTTGATGTTCACTTCCTCCACACCATCTGTTCCTCCCTCAGGATATTTGTCATACGGTCCATTGATGAGAAAAAGGTAAGGTGACGTTGTTGAAATTGGTAATAAGTCAACGTTCCTACCATCCACTACACCAAACAATGCCACTCGATAACGTCGGTTATTGATGAGTTTCTCAGTCTTTGGGTCAATCCAGTCGCTGGTTATTATTGTCATATCATCAGCCTGCGAGAGGTCTACTTGTAGCGGCTTCTTCATCACTTGGATAGACATACCCGTCACAGTGTCGATAAGATAGAGCGTCAGACCACCCTTGTATTGTACGTTCTCTGCAAGAGTGGCAATACATGTTACTCTGAAAGTTGGACTTTTTGATACATCAAAGTTCTCCATAGGGACACTTCCTTCCTCGTTATCTTGCGTATAAACAGTCGCTTTTGAGAAAATACCAGCTTGACTCTTTCCCTCAATCGTGAGTGTATAAGGCTCTTGTGAAGCCTTCTCACGTACTGGATAGCTTATGTTGTCGGTACTGGTGATAGTCGTGCGCAAGTGATAAGTACCAGAAGCTATGTCGTAAGGAAGGTTGAACGGCAGTCTAACACGCTTTGTGTTGAAGGCATCAAAGTCTACTGTTCCTGCGGTCTCTGTGGTATATACCACCTTATTCTCATTGTTAATTAGTTCAACCTTTACGGTTCCATAGAAGATATTAGCATCCAGCTTGCGGATGTTCAGACGTAGCACATTCGGTTCACCTAACATCACTTTGTTGTCTAACTCTGGTTCTGTTGTGAGCAGGAAGGCCGGCTCTTCCGTTGGCAGCTCTAAGTAGGTTATCTTACTGTTCTCCACCTTCATCACGATACGAGGGGCTTTTTTCATTCTTGCCCAAGCACTTAACGTGCTATCTTCCAGCATTCGTGCAGCAATAGGACAGAGTGAATAGGTTCCATCAGACAATGCCTTAAAGTCGAGGGTGAAGGTCACCTTATCGTTAATCACACCTCCAGAAATCCACTCACCATCGTTGAAGACAAATCGCTCTTTGCTGAATATCTTCCTTCCGTCCTGTCCGTATGGTGTTACTTTTACCAGTTTGCCCTCTTGGTCATAGATACCTAAACCGATGTCGCCCACGAGAACAGCATTAGCATAGTTGACAAACCCAGTAAACATCACCTTTGCTGCATCGGATGTTGTGGTAGGAGCATCCCCTACGAACGCCATCATACCATCGTTGTTAAACTTGATAGTAGGCGACTGATACGCTATATCATCATCTATCTTAGGTGTATTAGGTTTGTTTGGATGTATCGCAATGACATGAATACGTTTGTTAAAGCTATGCTGTGCACCATTAAACTCACTACCTGTAGACTTTACATCCAAGGTAGCAAGTGAGTAATAGCCATCTGCCTGACCGTTCCATCCAAAGTTCATGTGGAACCTGTCTTCCTTATCAAAGCCATCGCAAACCCACGCATGACCACCCCCAGTCTTCGACTCACCGGATATGTAGAGTGGAAAACCATTGCGGAGCTCTTTCTTTACAATCTCGATAAAGTTGTCTTCACCCTCGTCGAATCTTGTTACCAACGCTGCATCATAGTCGAAGTAATTGCGCAATGCACGCTCAGCCATATAGCTCTGCGTACCACTTGCCCTATCTGTGTATTGCATATTGGTTGCAATACCCACATCATTCATCAATAAAGCCACTGCATCTTCCTGCTTTGCAGTAACGTTTCTGCGGTTATAATCGGGCAACATATTGTCCCAGTCGTAGTGTGACTTTGTGAAATCGGCTGACCGAACGGTGTTATCAAACTTCACCGTGTAGCTTTCTTGTCCCTTTCCTTGTGCTGGCCACCTATGGTAATACATCACCTGTGCAACCGCAGTAGCCACACAACCCGTTACATATTGGGTCTGCTTGCTGTAGGGATAGTCCTGTCCCCACTTGCTTTTTAGCAAAGGCTGCACATCATCAGTCGCCTTTGTAGCTGTTTCTGCACGTGTGGTAAGCCCCTTGTTCTTGCCCAATACCTCAAACACCTGCCGATAGGTATCGAAGAGATAACGTGCTTCGGGATTGAGGTTAGCCATGTCGATGGATGCCTCATGACTATAAGCTAACACCTCACCCATCTTGTCATCGCCTGCAACAACTACAAATCCTTTACCCGTATCATCATTGAAGACGTAGTAAGGCTGTTGTGTTGTCGTTGCTGCAGCACGTGTTTTTAAGTTCTTGGCGGCTTTCTTACTAATGTTTACATACGTCCTCGCAATGCGCAGTGCAGCGTTGAAATCAACATTGTCAGCATAGTTTGCTGTTGCTGAAAGTAGGAGGGTAAGAACAAGAAAACCTCTTTTCAATAGTTTGTTATGTGCTGAAAACACCGTCTTTCTAAAGTTAATTTGAAATATAGAATTAATCATGTCAGGTTTATACTAATTGGATTAATGGACTACAAAGGTATATTATTTTTTCTTAATCTTAATTAGAAATAAGAGAAATATTCATTGTTTACGATTAAAACTCAGTTTGTATGCGCTCTTACTGGCAGTCCCTTGGTTTGTATGGGTTTGTAGATTGTCAGTTTACTAACCCTCCACAGTTTGTTTATCTTTGGTCGTATGGTATGGATGACCGTAATAAGAATGATAAAAAAGACTGCTGTTTTAAGGAGAGAGATATAGCTCTATATACCAAAAAAAGTTTTATTTTTGTTTGCTGTCATATTTAACACTTGGTGTAATTATGCTATAAATTAATGAGTTAGACGGTTGATTTGGATGACAGAAATGACAGGAAAATTATTTTCTCATCAGTCCTATAGCTTTTTCTTAATCGTAAGTTGTACGGTTTCTCCGCCTTTTCGAGTGGGGTTTCAATCATCTCCTTTCTATGAGCAGGCACACATCCTATTGCTTTTGCCGATATCTTTCATGTTGCGAAAAATCATTACATTGTATCATGGAAAATACATGCAAGATAAGGGGATGTAATCCTCTTATAAGTAGTCTGTAACTATTTATAAATCAGTATGATATGAGTATCGTTGAAGAAGACGCCTTTCTTGCTCCAAGAAGGGGCTCTTCTTGCCTCAAGAAAGGCCTGTTCTTAAACGTAGAAGGGCCTCTTCTTCACCCATAAAGGGCAAGTGTTAGAATCGAGAAGGGTGAAAAGTATTTACAAAAGGATAAGGGAGAACCCCTCTTTATGACCTAAATAGGGATGGACCTCCCTCAGCCCCTCCGAAGGAGGGGAGCCCCTAACAGGATAAAGATTGCTGTAATCTTATTTATTAAAAAGTTCCCTCAGATGCGCACTTCTTCATCTATCAATATACAACCCCCAACACCTATCACCCAAGCAGAATATCTTCTCTTAGGCGAACATTTCATCATCACCTAACAGTCAACACCCATCACCCACAAAGCAAACCATTAACACCCATCACTCAACAGCCATCACCCACGGAGCAAACCATTAACACCTAACAGTCAACACCTATCAGCCACGAAGCAAACCATCATCACCTAACAGCCAACACCCATCACCCACGAAGCAAACCATTAACACCCATCACTCAACACCCATCACCCAATATTCATGAGCGTGATTTCAATAGATTTCTCCGTCAAACTCACTTGCTAATAGTTCTTCTCGAAGTCGTTGAAGTTCTCGACTTGGAGAGATTCCACCGATGAAGAGCGTGACACGTCTCCCATCCTTTATATCCACGACAACAGAAAAGGCACCATTGAAATATATGCTCTGATTAAGCTTTATCCTAACAATATCTTTTATACAGATAGGTTGAGGAGGCTTAATCAGTGCGATATGGCCCTGTTGAAAACGGGGATACAGGTAACCATCAACTATAATAAAGCTATTTATAAGGCTCTTTGGAGGGTTGAGTACAAGCCGTCCAACAAAGAAGATTATTACCAATATAAAAAGTAGGTTGGAAAGAACCACAAGATAGACCTCACCTTTTGTCATAGGTCTAAGCGTTCTTATTTTATTTACAATCGGTGAAGACGTAGCCTATCGGCGGATGTTCCACATCGGTGTCTCACCTCCTCCGAAGAGAACGTCAATGTTAGCTCCATTCTTCTTCTCGATGACATCCCATGCACGTAACTGTATGAACTGTGCTGGAGAGAGGTTTAGTTCGGTCATGTAAGCCTTGTCGGCCACCGCTTTATTACGCTCAGCCTTAGCACGTGCTAGCTCCATCTCAGCTCGTTTCTCCTGTGTTTGCTTGGCTTGAATACTTGCAGCAGTCTTGTTCATCTCCTCTAATTGCTCCTTGTTAGGCATCACACGGTCGGTAATCACCTGTTGGATGTCAACAGGGAAATTGGCTTTTCGTGACAAGGAAGCTACATACTGTCGCATAGACTGCTTAATGCGGTCGTCGAACTTAGCGAGTACTTCGCGATTACTCATCAAGTCGAATGGCGAACAAGATGACACATACTCACGTACCTTATTGCGGAAATAGGGTTCAATAAAGTTCTCAAACCAATTCTCACCATAGTTTCTTAGTAAGTCGGGGGTCTGTCCCTTCTTCACTTGAATAATCATATACATATTGACATCAAGTGGGGTATTATCGTTTGAGAGTAGGTCGTCAAACTGAAACTGCATCTTCTGCGGTAGGATATTGAAGTAGACAGCCGACGTCGTAGGCGCTACGAGTGTGATAGAATTGACTGGTTCGTCAGATACACGTGTGCTACCAAAGAAGATAGGCTTCATCTTCAATGCTGCTTCTTGGTCGTATGAAGGGTTTACGAAAGTGAAGAATACGAGGCTAAGCGCACAGGATGTGGCAATAAGGGCTACTGGGATTAATAGTTTCTTAGAATTATTCATGTTAAAGAAATTAGAGAGGTTAGAACTTAAACGCTGTTGATTGTTTTGTCTTTGATTAGGATTCATATAGATAGACTTTGTTTTGTTGCTTGTATGATGTACTTTCTAATGATTGCAAAGATAGTGAAAATAATAATATGTCACAAATATTTATGGAGGTTATCACTTATTTTTACTGTGCTTTTTGAGGGATAGACAAAGCCCCAGCTATGGTAGATATAACTGGGGCTTATCGTTTTCTGCGTGCATTATCACTTAGGTGAAGCTGCTAAAACATTAGTCTTGAATGTCATCAGGGAGTGACTCTTTTATTCTGTCAACGAGCATTCGGAGTAGTGTATGACGTATGAAATTAGGCGAAGTCATAAGGATAATCTCGCGAGAGGGCACTGGGTGCGCAAAAGGACGTACGAGTCGGTGTTGCTCCTTGGTGAGCTGTGAGAGTGCAAGTTGCGGTATGAAGGTGACTCCCTTACCGTTCTCTACAATGCGCATAAAGGTCTCTATGCTTCCTAAGTTATAGCTCTTCTTACTTAATGCGGCCGACTTTAGCTGGCAGAACTTCACAAGTTGGTCGCGAAAACAATGTCCTTCGTCGAGTAACCATAGGTATTCACCAGACAAGTCGGCTGGACGAATGAACTCTTTAACGTACAGTGGGTCGTCTTCAGCTACGTATGCAAAGAACTGTTCACGGTAGAGTGACGTACAGTTCATCTCTTCCAAGCCGTCAACCCGTGCTAATATACCAGCGTCGATAGTACCCCTTCGAAGTGCTTTGCGCATGTCTTCGGTCTTCATCTCCGTGATTCTCACATCCATCTCGGGGTGTTCATTCATCAACTGGGGGAAGAAACGGGGGATAAGATAAGGTGCTATCGTTGGAAGCACAGCCACTTCAAAGGTGCCTGTAAGGGTCTGTCGCTCCTCGTCGATAGTCTGTCTGAGTTTCTTTGCACGGTTAAGAACCTTCCACGCCTCCTCTATCACCTTCATTCCCGCTTGTGTTGGTTGTATTGGTTGACGCTTACGATCAAAGATTTTAACCCCTAATTCGTCCTCTAACTTCTGTATCATCGAACTAAGGGTAGGCTGTGTAACATTGCAATCATCGGCTGCCTTTGCGAAATGTTTCAGTCGATAGACTGCCATTACATATTCTAATTGTTGTAGTGTCATGCTTTTAATACAATATATAGACTATGACAAAAATAGATAAAAAAAGTCGAATAACCGTGTCTTCATCGTGTTTTTATTCTTTATACTCGTCTTTTTCATCCTTTATAGTGACTACTTTCACCCCTCCATCATCATTAATAAGTATCGTTTTCTCCCCATATAAGCTCCGTATCAGTATTCCTCTCCACCCATCCCCAGTATTCCTTATCCCTCACCACCCATTCCTCAGTATTTATAATCACCCATCACTTAACACCTATTCATCAGTATTCATAAACACTTACCACCCATCACCTACCATCCACCAACTACCACCCAACACAAAAAACAGCGACTATCAATCTTTTAATTCGGCTTTTACCAGAGTGTAACCTATTGATAATCAGTAGTGTAGTGGGGCTTGATAGATTTTATTTATCAGCACATAGATTTTATCTATTGGCTGTAATGATTACAAATACTAACTTTGCACTGCGAAACAAAAAAGTATAATCACATAAATAGAATTAAGTTAGATATGGAACCAATTATCAATGCACACGCACCAGAGTTTACCGTTCAGGCATTTCAGGACGGACAGTTTAAGACCGTTTCAAGCAAGGATATCGAGGGCAAATGGGCACTCTTCTTCTTCTATCCAGCTGACTTTACCTTCGTATGTCCTACGGAGTTGGAGGATTTGGCTGATAAGTATGAGCAGCTTAAGGGCCTTGGTGTAGAGGTGTTCTCAGTTAGTACTGATACTCACTTCGTACATAAAGCATGGCACGATGCCTCTGATACAATCAAGAAGATTAAGTACACTATGCTTGCTGACCCAACTGGCGTATTGAGCCGTGGCTTCGGTGTTTATAAAGAGGACGAGGGCGTCGCTTATCGTGGTACATTCCTTGTAAACCCAGAAGGCCTTGTTAAGATTGCAGAAATACAAGACAACAGCATTGGTCGTAATGCTGATGAGTTGGTACGTAAGGTTGAGGCTGCTCTCTTCGTTGCTTCTCACGATGGTGAGGTTTGCCCAGCTAAGTGGAAGCAGGGCGGTGAGACCTTGAAGCCAAGCATCGACCTCGTAGGTAAGCTCTAAGACTTATTATCTGTAATAACAGACATAAGACTGTCATAGTAGTTATAATGGAGAGATAGGTCACCGTACTTTATCTCTCCATTCTTTATAATGTATAGAGAAATTTACAAGCCCCATGTTAGATTCAAACATACTTGAACAGGTGAAGGGTGTCTTTGCTTCGCTCTCATCTGATATAACGCTTAGCGTTACACGCAATAGTAATGACGAGAACTCGGCTGAGTTCTCTTCCTTCATAGAGGACATCGCTTCTACTTCCGACAAGGTTAAGGCTGTTTACCAAGAAGGAGAACAGTTCTCATTCAGTATTCTTCGTAATGGTGAGGAGACGGGTATCAGCTTCCGAGGCATACCTAACGGACATGAGTTTACCTCCTTGCTCCTCGCTGTACTTAATGCTGACGGACAGGGTAAGAACCTTCCTGATGAGGCGATAACGGCTCGTATCAAGGCACTGAAGGGTGAAATACGCCTTCAAACCTACGTTTCTCTCACCTGTACCAACTGCCCTGACGTTGTTCAGGCACTCAACGTAATGGCACTTATCAACCCTAATATCAGCAATGAGATGGTTGATGGGGGGCTATACCAGGATGAGATACAACGTTTGAACATACAGGGTGTACCGTCAGTGTACATCAATGGTGAACCATTACACACTGGTCGTGGCGACCTCGGCGTCCTTCTCCAAGAGTTAGAAGACAAGGTTGGCACCGACCATGACGCTAACTCCGTGCAAACCGTACGTGATTATGATGTTATCGTACTTGGTGGTGGTCCTGCTGGAGCGTCGTCTGCTATCTATTCTGCCCGCAAAGGCTTGCGTGTAGCTATCGTTGCTGAGCGCATCGGAGGACAGGTAAACGACACGACGGGTATCGAGAATCTTATTTCTGTTGCTAAGACGACTGGTACACAACTTGCTGCTGACCTCCGCACACATATCAATGAATATTCAATAGATGTATTCGACAATCGTAAGGTGGTGGCAACTAACCTAAAGGAGGCTGTTAAGACTGTCTCTGTAAGGGGTGGTGAAACCTTTACCGCACCAGCTGTTGTGATTGCAACAGGTGCAAGTTGGCGTCGACTTGGGCTGCCTGATGAGGATAAATATATTGGTCATGGCGAGCATTTCTGCCCTCATTGCGATGGTCCTTTCTATAAGGGTAAGGACGTAGCAGTCATCGGTGGCGGTAATTCTGGTATCGAAGCAGCCATTGATTTGGCTGGTATTTGCCGCCATGTGACCGTCCTTGAGTTTGCTGACTCTATGCGTGCTGATGAGGTACTACAGCAGAAAGTGGCCAGCTTGACCAATGTTGATGTGTTTCTCTCTACTCAGACAACAGCTCTCTTGGGCGATGGTAAGAAGCTAACGGGCATTACCGTGAAGGATCGTACCAATGATGAGGAGCGTAATATAGCCTTGGATGGTGTCTTTGTTCAGATTGGTCTATCGCCAAACAGTGATGCTTTCAGAGACGAGGTGGAGGTTAGTCCTCGCAATGAGATTGTCATTGACGCAACCAATCGAACCAGTCTAAGGGGCGTATATGCTGCTGGTGACGTTACAACGGTGCCTTACAAACAGATTACAATCGCTATGGGAGAAGGTGCGAAGGCTGCCCTTTCAGCCTTTGACGACCGTATCCGTGGTTTGATATAACGAATAGAACTTTTCCATAACTTGAGTATATTTTGAGCCCGATGAGGCAGGTGTGATATGTTGTCACCTTGTCTATCGGGCTTTTTTATGGTTTATTCCAAAAATGAAAAGTGACTGTTAGAATCATGATTACCAATAGGAGGGAGCTTATAGGGGGGTAAACATAAATCCTTAATCGCCCTCTTCAAGTTCGAAAATATCATCTACACGTTTATTGAAAACACGTGCAATCTTCAGACTGAGAACTGTTGAGGGAACATACTTCTCGCTTTCGATGGCGACAATTGTTTGTCGGGACACTCCAATAAGTTCTGCTAATTGCGCTTGAGTCATGCGTTTTATAGCTCGTTCTACTCTTATATTATTCTTCATTACCTATTCTTCTTTTATGTAGTTCGTACAGAAAACGGAAGTGAAACAGCAGGAATATGCTGAACATTGAGAGCATTAATAAAGTTATATAAACCATACCAAAGCAGAACCAAGTGAAGATAATAAAGAAAATCGTATTTACTTTCAATGCCCATAATAATGAACGCATGCGGAGATGTTCAACATATTCATCCTCAACTATATTCTTTGAAAATGCTATCATATATAGAGAGAGAAAGGTCAAACAGTAGACAAGTTCAGAGAACATGTCTTCCTGTGCAAAATAAAAGAAAGAACGACCCTCTTGTTCAGGCGCAAAGAAATTAAGGTTCCCAATGTGTAAGGTAATAAAACTCAGTCTGTCATCATTAAACCAGTCGTTGATACCTAACCAGGAAACCAAGAGCATGACACAACAGGGGGTGAAAATAATCCAACCAATCTTCCTAAAGATGTGGGGTAAAAGGTAGTCTGCTTTCATAAAGTAGCTTTTTTGATTAATAAGAAAAGATTTCTATCACGCTACAAAAGTAACATTTACCTTTCTAAAAGTCAAGTAAACTATACAAAAAGATTGCTTTATTAATCTTGTATTTAACCTTTATTTGCATTGAAAGCTATCTCTTCGGCTCTTTCTCTTCGTTTTTTTTCTGAATAGAGTCGGCTTTTAATTCCTGTTGTGTCTGTCGATAGGCCTTGAGGATAGGGTCTTCCTTATCCTCTAAACCGTCCATTTTCTTAAAAATCTCACGTAAAGTCTTAACATGCCTACGGTCTCTACGGTATCGTTTGTCAAGTATAAGACCTAAATCGAAGCCACCAAGTCCACTGGGTGGTCTCTTCTCTAAGATGTCACGTTTCGGCATTCTCTTTAAGAGTTCACGTCCGTCAACAATCTGTTTGCCTGTCACTATGACTTCATCTAAGTAATGTTCTGCGGGATAGAGAAACACCGTGTCGCGTAAAACCTCATTGCGTAACAGTTTCTCTGGTGCGTATCCTTTCTTTTTGAAGCTGGCTGTTTGGAAGGTATCGGGTAGGGTGATGAGGCCTTTCCATGTGGTTAGTCCGATATTCTTACCGTCTGCAATGACTAAAACATCACGTATTGGGAAATGTGAGACGCCATCGCATACCAGCACCTCCTGGGCCTGAAGTGAGGCCAAGGGGAGTAGTAATAGCAAGAGGAAAAGTACGACTTGTCTACGCATAGCTATCTATTTGTTTTTTGCAAACTTACATAAAAGTTTTCTTATATACCCTTTTTCGTAATTGTTTTTCGTGGAGAGGAATGTAATCGTAACTTTGTTTAACCTGAAATGACCCTCTTAGTTGATTTTTCTTGCCCTCTTTGCGGAATATCTACACCCCCTTTTGTCCTCGTTGGCATGGCATATTAATGTCTTGTTTAGACCTGTCTTAATACGACTCATCGCTTAGCTTGGGTTTATGTTCATGAACGGAAATATTTATTTTCACGATAAAAAATATTTTTCTTCATGACAATAAATATTTCTTTTCATGAAAATAATTCGTGGAATACGATATTTTCAGCCTTTAAGACTGAACCTTTCCATGTGGATTTATTGTGTTTATTGTTTTTAATTACTATCTTTGCAGAAGATAGGCGGCACTCGGCAATGTCAAAGCAAGCTTTCATTGCGCTCGTTTGCACTATCTTTGCAGAAGATAGGCGGCACTCAGCAATGTCAAAGCAAGCTTTCATTGCACTCGTTTGCACTATCTTTGCAGAAGATAGGCGGCACTCGGCAATGTCAAAGCAAGCTTTTATTGCGCTCGTGTGTACTATCATCACAAAGAGTAATTCACCTTAAAAGGATATTAAAAGATATGACAATAGAAGAGAAAACAAAGATAGAAGAGAGTATCGTTGATGTGTTGAAGACCGTTTACGACCCAGAGATACCTGTGAATATCTATGACCTTGGTATGATCTATAAGATTGATCTTGATGATGAGGGTAACCTTGACATGGATATGACCTTTACTTCTCCATCCTGCCCAGCAGCTGACTTTATATTTGAAGATGTGCGCACAAAGGTGGAGAGTGTTGAGGGTGTTAAGACTGCAAACATTAATCTTGTGTTTGAACCGGTCTGGGATCAGAGCATGATGTCAGAAGAGGCACGTGTTGAATTAGGCTTCGACTAAGCATCCTCGCTCCTTCTTCGTTAGGCCAGAGGTGTCCCCTCGTCCCCAGCTGGGTCCCCGCTTCTGAGGTACTACCTCAGAACTCCCTCCGAAATCACCCACCTTTCATCACCCATTCACCCTCCCAATGATATGAAAAATATCTATTTCCTTTCTGATGCCCACCTTGGCTCACTTGCCATTGACCACCGTCGAACACACGAACGCCGCCTTGTACGCTTCTTGGATAGCATTAAGCATAAGGCTGCCGCGGTCTATCTCCTTGGAGATATGTTCGACTTTTGGAATGAGTATAAGTATGTTGTCCCCAAAGGATTTACTCGCTTCCTTGGGAAAGTGTCTGAGTTGACGGACATGGGAGTGGAGGTCCATTTCTTTACAGGTAATCATGACCTATGGACCTACGGCTATTTAGAGGAGGAGTGTGGTGTCATCCTTCATCGCAAACCAGTGACAACGGAAATCTATGATAAGGTGTTCTATCTGGCACATGGCGATGGCTTGGGTGATCCAGACCCAATGTTTCGCTTTCTTCGGGAGGTGTTTCATAATCGTTTCTGTCAACGACTGCTTAACTTCTTCCACCCTTGGTGGGGAATGCAGTTGGGCCTTAACTGGGCAAAGAAGAGTAGATTGAAACGTGTCGATGGGAAGGAAATACCCTACTTGGGCGAAGACAAGGAGTATCTGGTGCAATATACGAAGAAGTATATGGCTACTCATAAGGATATAGACTACTTTATCTATGGTCATCGCCACATCGAACTGGATCTCACGCTGTCGCGAAAAGTGCGTATGCTCATCCTTGGCGATTGGATATGGCAGTTTACTTACGCCGTCTTCGATGGTGAACACATGTTCTTAGAGGAGTATGTAGAGGGTGAAAGTAAGCCTTAACAAACGTAAAAATTTCCTATTTGTAAAGACAAATGGACCCATTTTGAGTATAAAATATAAATTTTCGCAAAAGAATTTGGAGGTTATCAAACAAAAGCGTAACTTTGCATTGTCTTTAAGAGGGATGGACATTAAACCATTACCGATAGAGAAGAAGACTGGTGTTCAGCCTTTGATTTGATTTAAGACATTCATAATATAAAAATAAAACTCAGGTTTGTAGATTAAGTTTAGTCAAAAGAAAGGTAGTTGTCGTGAGACAACTACCTTTCGCGTTTGTATGTGTCTTTATCGTTATTCGACAATGTCTTTATACAAATATAGGCGGTTATAGCTCCCTATGGGATGTCTATAACCGCCTAATACGTCTAAGTTACGATGTTTACTTCTTCAAGTCTCTGACCAAGTCCTGTGTGTCGCGTGCAATAACAATCTCTTCGTCTGTTGGAACAAGGACAACCTTTACCTTTGAGTCGTCGGTAGAGAGTACCTTTTCCTCACCTCGGCACATGTTGCGTTCCTTGTCGAGTTTAATGCCAAGATACTCCATGTCCTTGCAAGCATCCCAACGAAGACCAGTCTGATTCTCACCCACACCAGCTGTCCAAACGATGATGTCCACACCATTCATTGCTGCTGCGTAAGCACCGATGTACTTCTTAATACGATAGGTGTACATCTGTAATGCCAGATGAGCCATCTTGTCGCCAGCGTTGTCAGCGTTCTCAATGTCGCGCATGTCCGAGCTGATGCCTGTAATACCAAGTACACCAGACTCCTTATTAAGGAAGTCTGCCATCTCCTGTGGCTTCTTTCCGAGTTTCTCCATTAGGTATGTAACGGCAGAAGGGTCGATGTCGCCAGAGCGTGAACCCATCATCAAACCTGCCAATGGGGTAAGTCCCATAGAGGTGTCGATGACCTTACCGTTCTTGATAGCAGCCATTGAAGCACCATTACCGATGTGACAAGTGATAATCTTCTGTGTCTTAATGTCAACACCAAGCATCTCACAGACACGGTGTGACACGTAACGATGGCTCGTTCCATGGAAGCCGTAGCGGCGAACATGGTACTTCTTGTAGAACTCGTAAGGCACTGCATAGAGGTAAGCGTAATCAGGCATGGTGCTGTGGAACGCATTGTCGAATACTACTACCTGTGGTGTGTGGGGCATTAAAGCGTCAACAGCACGCAAACCACGCAAGTGTCCTGCGTTATGAACAGGTGCAAGGTCGATAAGACTCTCGATACCTTCCTCCACTTCCTTGGTTACGATGCAGCTCTTCTCAAATAGATCGCCACCTTGTACGACACGATGACCAACAGCGTCTATCTCGTCCAAGCTCTTCAAAGCACCCATCTCTGGGTCGAGGAGCACCTTGAATACGAGTGCAACACCCTCCTTGTGGGTAGGAAGGTCAGCCATAATCTGCTTCTTCTCACCGTTGTCAAGTTTCACTTTGATGAATGCCTCATCAAGACCAATGCGTTCAACGATACCCTGAGCCAGTACAGACTCGTCTGCCATATCGTACAGTTTGTATTTAATAGAACTACTTCCGCAGTTTAAAACTAATATCTTCATATACGTAATTGTGATTATTGAATGATGTTGTTAGTAATATTGATTTTGAGTCTTGCTGGTTTCTAATAGTGCAACAGACGAAGTAATAACTATTAGATCAGCACTTTTGATTTCAGTTTACCTCTTTGCGTCCTGTGCTTGACACGCTGTGATAGCTACCATATAATAGATGTCATCGACGCAGCAGCCACGTGAGAGGTCGTTTACAGGACGTGCTATACCTTGGAGGATAGGGCCAATAGCCTTCGCACCACCGAGGCGCTCAATCAGTTTATAGCCGATGTTGCCCACCTCAAGGTTAGGAACAACGAGCACGTTAGCCTTACCAGCAATGTCAGAACCTGGTGCCTTCTTTGCAGCAACGGCTGGGACTAATGCGGCATCTGCCTGCAGCTCGCCATCAACCTTCAGTTCTGGGAACTTCTCTTTGGCAATCTTTGTAGCCTCAACGACCTTATCGATGATATAAACACTCTTACCTGTCTCGCGGTCCTTAGCGTCTTGTGCAGAGCCTTTAGTAGAGAAGCTCAACATAGCAACGTATGGGTTCTGGAAGCCAGCAACGCTCTTTGCGGTCTCAGCGGTGGTATATGCGATCTGAGCCAACTGGTCGGCTGTTGGGTTAGGAGTAACAGCAACGTCGCCCATAACGACAATTCCGTTCTCACCATACTGTTCCTCGTGTGTAAGAATGAGCATAGCACCACTCACACAGCTAATCCCTGGTGCACATTTAATAATCTGTAAGGCAGGACGAAGGGTATCTCCTGTTGTAGAGAGGGCACCAGAAATCTGTCCATCAGCACCATCCGTCTTAATAATCATACAGCCGAGGTAAAGATTGTTCTTGGTTACCAGCTCACGAGCCTGCTCTAATGTCATACCCTTCTTTTGGCGTAGTTCGGCCAATTTAGCGGCATACTCTTCACTCTTTGGGTTGTTTTCTGGGTCGACAATGGTAGCCTTGTCAATGTTCTTAAGCCCCCACTCTGTGGCAAGCTTACGTATGTTGGCTGGGTTTCCAATGAGGATCAGATTGGCGATGTCGTCAGCCAACACTCTGTCAGCTGCTCTTAAGGTACGCTCCTCTTCTGCCTCGGGGAGCACGATACGCTGCTTGTCGGCTTTAGCACGTGCAACGATTTGCTCTAATAAGTCCATATTTGTATCTTAAAATGTATTTATTATAAATTCAGTTTTGCTATGCAAAGATAGCAAAAGAAAGTTGTAATGCCAAACATAATTATTGTTTTCTCTTCTAAAACAGAATTATGCTGTTTGCTAAACATTTTTAGTAATGACCTTACTATGGCTGTCTTTTGAATGTGGTAGGGGTGAAAATGCTCCTATTTTACCTTCTTTCGTAGTTGTACAGGGACTTCACACCGCATGTGCAGATAGTGTACATCAATGGTAATCGGGGCTAAATAGGACGCTATCTACTTACATTAGCTTATATGATGATAGGAGATACCATTTTATTTCACCCTTATAAGAATAAAAACAAGCCTGCCTTTGCGAGTCTAAAGTTTTCTGGTTATCTTTGTAATCTAAACAATGTAGATAATTATATGATTAAGTTTCATGATGTAAAGACGACCGACCGTGAATTAATACAGCGTTATACGCTGTGTGGCGACCGCATGAATTGCGACTTAAGCTTTGCCAACATCATTTCATGGAGGTTCTTATATAATACGCAAATAGCTGAGGTTGATGGCTTCTTAGTGTTCCGTTTCTATACAGGACACCATCTTGCTTATATGGCTCCGGTGTGGAAATGCAAGTGGGAGGAGGGGATGCGAGAGTGTTTTGCTGCTGTTGTCCGTCAGATGCGAGACGATGCTATCATCTTGGGTCATCCCTTCTTGATGTTAGGCGTATGTTCTTATATGACGAAAATATTAGAGGAAACCTTCCCAGAGACCTTTTATATTAAGCCAGACCGCGACCACTTCGATTATATCTACACACGAGAAAAGCTGGCAACACTATCTGGTAAGAAGCTACAAGGGAAGCGTAACCACTGTAATAAGTTCCGTAAGAGTTTCCCAAACTATGAGTATCGACCACTAACAAAGGACATGATACCAGAGTGTATCGCTGTGGAAGAGTCATGGAGAGCTGTCACAAAGGACGATACAGACGAGTCTGAAGAACTATCAGAGGAGCTTCGTTCAATGACACGTGTCTTCGACTTGTGGGATGAGATTGGTGCTCTCGGTGGGACAATATGGGTAGATGGCAAGCTGATAGCCTTTACCTTTGGCTGTCCTATTACGAATACGGTCTTTGACGTGTGTGTTGAGAAGGCTGACACGGCCTACGAAGGAGCTTTCTCTATCATCAATCAGGAGTTCGCACAGCATCTCCCAGAACAATATGAGTATATGAATCGTGAGGAAGACCTTGGTATAGAGGGTCTCCGATATGCGAAGCTTTCTTATAAGCCAGACATCCTCTTGGAGAAGAATGTTATCATGGAGAAATACCCTCTGGCGCAGGAAGAGACACAGGAGGAGATTAAGGAGGAGACGATAGCACTATGGCGTGACACCTTCCATGACGTTGAACCCTTTATTCAACTTTATTTCTCACGTGTCTTCAAACCTGAGTATAACGTTATTTGTCAGGTTAATCAGCATACAGTGGCAGCTCTTCAGACGCTCCCTTATACGATGAAGTATTATTCAGAAGAGGTGCGAACAGCTTATATTAGTGGTGTGAGTGTACGAGAGGAGTACCGCAAGCAGAACATGGGCAACAACCTTATGTCACAGGCTCATTTCCGTCTTTATCACAAGGATATTGTCTTTGCCACATTAATACCTGCTGAGGAATGGCTTTATGACTGGTATGCTCGATGTGGTTACACACGTAACATCACTTGTACTCCGGATCCGAAGGAGGTTGACAAGATGGACTTTAAGACCTTTGATGAGTGGCAACGTAAGAAAGACTGTGTACTCTTACATGACGAGGAAGGGTTGGAGATTATTAAGGAGGACAATCGTCTCACATTGACGCTTAACCCGACTGAACAGCAAGAGACCAAAGATATCCCTGCTATGATACGTGTTATCAATGCGGAGAAAGCATTAGAACTCTATGCGCAACGCCATCCTGAACGTACAGAGAATATCCGTGTGTATGACGATTCGGATATTCCAATGAACAACACATACTTCCAAATCAAGCGAGGACACGTCGTTCGAACAAATCGACCGTTGCCTGATACGCGCTCACTAACGATTGCCGAGTTAGCTGATTATATCTTTAAGGATGATAGCCTTGAGATGAACTTAATGCTTAATTAGGTGTTGAGTCATGGGTGATAGGTGTTGAATGTTAGGTGTTGATGAATGGTGATATTGGTTGATGGGTGTTGAGTGTTGAATGTTGGTTGCTGATTTACATTTTATCCAACACCCTTTATAAGTATTCATCAACATCTACCACTCATCCCCCAACATCTACCACTCATCCCCCAACACCTATCATTCATCGCTATTCATCAACACCTACCACCCAACACCCAACACCCATCACACAGTGACAATCTCTTTTGTGAGGATACTCTCCAACTGCTCGGCTGAAAGACGTAGTTGGAACTCACCGTGCATGGCAACACTAATGCGGCCCGTCTCCTCTGATACGATGATAGCCAAGGCGTCTGAGTCTTGCGAGATACCCATGGCTGCACGATGGCGAAGGCCAAGTTCCTTTGGAATATCCTGCTTATGACTTACAGGAAGGATGCAACCTGCTGCTTTGATACGGCGTTTTGAAATCACCATCGCACCGTCATGAAGGGGTGAGTTCTTAAAGAAGATGTTCTCTATTAGGCGTTGGTCGATACGAGCATCAATCAGGTCACCAGTCTCAACGATGTCTTCCAACATCACACCACGCTCTATGACAATCAGTGCACCAACCTTTCCACGACTCATACTCATACAGGCCATGACGATAGGCATAATGGTCTCTTTGTCTACCTCGCCTTTATTGCCTTTTCTTGTGAATAGTTTCATGATGTTATTCACCTTTCGGTGTGCGCCAAGGCTATAGAGGAAGTGACGTATATCTTCTTGGAACAGAACGATAAGACCGATGACTCCCACCGAAACGAGCTTGTCTAAGATACTACCTAATAAGCGCATCTCTAACACTTGACTGACAATGAGCCACACGATAATGAATACCATGATACCGATAAAGACGTTCAGCGAACGCGACTCTTTCATCAATCGGTAACTATAGTAGAGCATCAATGCTACCAGCACGATGTCGATTACATCCTTTATACCAAATGGAAAAAACATAATTACAAAACTACTCCCCGTCTTTTTACCATCGTCTCTGACCATGTAGGGCAGAGGATAGCTGATAGTGGGTGAAGTATGGGTTATCTGTTGGGTTATAATTAATGTGTAAAATCGAGCTTACTGCTCGGCATTCTGGCGCATTGCCTCAACGATTCTCACTGCTTCAACGGCAGGACGAACGTCGTGAACACGAAGAATATTGGCTCCTTTCATGAGGGAGATAGTGTTCAGAACGGTTGTACCGTTAAGACTCTCTGCGGCTGTTATGCCTAAGAGCTGATGAATCATACGCTTACGACTAATGCCAACGAGTATAGGTAGTTCCATTACCTGCAGTCGCTCCATCACGCTCAGTAGTGTGTAGTTACCGTCAACGGCCCCTTTTCCAAAGCCAAAGCCTGGGTCGAGGATGATGTCTTTCTGTCCTAAAGCACGTAGTTCTTGCACTTCACGTGAGAAGTCGATGAGCATGTCGTGCAGATTGGCTGCCGTAGACATTAATATATAAGGTGCACCTAATTCGGCGACAGAAGGGAACATGTTTGGATCTTTGCCTTCTTCAACATCATTAATGATGTCGGCACCAAACTCTTCTATCGTTCGTTTGGCTATTGACGCACGGAAGGTATCGATAGAAAGGATAGCATCTGGCTCGGCATCTCGTATGATGGGGAGTGCAAAAGCCAGTCGACGCATCTCTTCATCAGCACTGACAACCTCGCCGCCAGGGCGTGTTGAGCATGCACCGACGTCAATAATCTTTGCTCCCTCAGCCATTATCTGGTGTGCACGTTGGCGGATAGCTTCCTCTGTCTGTACCCGACTGCCAGCAAAGAAAGAGTCGGGTGTTACATTCATGATACCCATGACGAGTGGATGACTCAAGTCGATGAGCTGCCCTCGTACGTTGATGGTGTAATTAGTGGGCTTTACGTCTGCCCCAAGGTTCATATTCTCCATATCCGCAAAGGTAATGCAAAAGTAGCATATATGGGAATTTTGAATTGAAAAAAATAACTTAGTGGAGTAGACAGGGTATGTTTAAGACAGGGTAACAGGGTAGAGTGGGGTGGTTTTAAGACATGGTAACAGAGTAGACGGGGTATGTTAAAGACAGGGTAACAGGGTAGAGTGGGGAGGTTTTGAGACATGGTAACAGAGTAGACAGAGGATGTTTAAGACAGGGTAACAGGGTAGAGTGGGGTGGTTTTAAGACATGGTAACAGAGTGGACAGGAGATGTTTGAGACAGGGTAATAGGGTAGTTGGGGACGTTATAAGGCATGATAACAGGGAGGTGGGGGAGTTGGTGATGTGGAAAAGTGACGTTATTTGTATGGTAGAATGAGGTTTTTAGAACTTAATAAAAAGGATAAGATGAAGGTAGAGTGGCGTTAGGTCTCGAATTATTTTCATGAAAAAAATATTTCTTGTCATGAAAAAAAATATTTTTCTTCATGAAAATAAATCTTTCCTGTCGTGAAAATAATTTGGAGGTGGAACTTTTCTCCTACTGTAGAACGAGTTGTGAAGATGGTAGAAAGGTGTAATCAAATGATGGGTTGAGCCTTGCGAATGGGCCGTTATACTCTTTTCTCTTATCCTATAATAAGCTTTTAAGGAATGAGGAAAGCAAGAAATCGGTTACAGTATTCTATCGTCAAGAATTGTGGAAAGTGAGGAATAAGATTTAGTGATAGGCTTTTAAGGAATGAGGATAGCAAGAAATCGGTTACAGTATTCTATCGCCAAGAATTGGGGAAAGTGAGGAATAAGATTTAGTGATAGGTTTTTAAGGAATGAGGAAAGCAAGAAATAGGTTACAGTATTCTATCGTTAAGAATTGAGGAAAGTAAGGAGTTAGATTTAGTGATAGGCTTTTAAGGAATGAAGGAAGCAAAAAAAATAGGATATGCCAGGCGTCTGACATATCCTATTCTATATGCTATTTGATGATAATATCTGTCTTCCGACAGGCAAGACTTAGGCGTTTACACGGCCCAAGTAGCTACCATCGCGAGTGTCAATCTGGATAACTTCACCCTCATTGATGAAGAGAGGAACACGAACAACAGCACCTGTCTCAAGCGTAGCAGGCTTTGTTGCGTTTGTAGCAGTGTTACCCTTAACGCCTGGCTCGCTGTGTGTGATAGTCAAGGTAGTCTTAACAGGCATCTCAGCGAGGAGGATAGTGCCGTCAGAAGTGTCTGTAACAACCTCTACAACGTCACCTTCTTTCATGTAGTCAGAACCAGTAATCTGGTGCTTAGGGATAGGAATCTGTTCGAAAGTCTCCTGATTCATGAAGATGTAACCCGTTGGATCCTGATAAAGATACTGGTAAGGGCGACGCTCAACACGTACATCTTCAAGTTTGAAACCTACCTGGAATGTACGCTCAAGCACACGGCCGTCTGATACATTCTTTAGTTTGGTAATCATAACAGTGTTTCCTTTACCTGGCTTGCGGTGCTGGAAGTCGATGCAAGTCCAAATTTTACCATCGAGACGGATACATGTTCCGATCTTGATTTCCTGTGAATTAATCATAATCTGTTAATATCTAATTTGTTATTTTTTATATGCTGTTATCTTGTAAATGCGGTGCAAAGTTACAGAAAATATAGAAAAAAACGTAAATAAAGGGCGTAAAAATCATCGTTTTCTTGGTTAATTCAAAAAGATTAAGTAATTTTGCAACCCATAATGGCAGGCTTTGTCCTGCCGTACTGATAATTTGCATAATAACAATAAAATAGGATAAGAAAATGAAAAGAACATTTCAGCCGCACAATCGTCGCCGTGTCAACAAGCATGGTTTCCGCGAGAGAATGGCAACAAAGAACGGTCGTCGCGTATTAGCTGCCCGTCGTGCCAAGGGTCGTAAGAAGTTAACTGTTTCTGACGAGCATCACGGAAAGTAAATGAGTACGCCTGTCCTTGATGAGGAAATAGGTGAAAACGGAAAGAAGTAGAGAGTATTCTTTGCTTCTTTCCGTTTTTTTATCTAACTTTGCCAGATAGAATTATGAGTTGACAAGTTGGTGAGTTGGTAGGTAGACAAGTTGACAGGTTGACGAGTAAACAGGTTATTTGAGAATACTGCGAGTTGACAAGTAAACGAATAAACAAGTTATTTGAGAATACTGCGAGTTGACAAGTAAACGAGTAAACAAGTTATTTGAGAATACTACGAGTTGACAAGTAAACGAGTAAACAAGTTATTTGAGAATACTACGAGTTGATTAGTTAGAAGAAAAAGAGACAAGTTGAATGACATCAAGAGAATTCTTCCACAAATTTAACAGCACATATATCTGGGGTAATATCCTTGCTATTGTCATCCTTGTGCTGATACTCTCGATAGGAGTCAGGTTTGGGCTTGACTACTATACACTCCATGGTGAGTCTATCGTCGTGCCGAATGTTATTCATAAGCAGTATGATGATGCTGTGGATATTATGGATAAAGTAGGACTGACAATCGAGGTTACGGATACAGGATATGTGAAGGAGCTTCCTGCTGATTGTATTCTTGAACAATCGCCAGCAGGTGGTAAGCGCGTTAAGTCTACCCATGTAATTTATGTAACGATTAATGCTGCGAGCGCTCCATCGCTTGTCATCCCTGATATTATTGATAATAACTCGCTTCGTGAGGCGCAGGCTCAGTTGCTCTCTATGGGCTTTAAGGTCGGTGAACCAGAATATATCCCAGGTGAGAAAGACTGGATTTATGGCATCTTAGTTAATGGTAAGCATGTACAAGCAGGCGATCGTGTTCCGTCTGATGCTGTGATTGTCTTGCAGGTGGGTGATGGTACACGTCAAATCTCTGATACAGCAGGACTGAATGAGCCTGAGTATGAAGACGTGGAAGTAGAGGAGAAGGTTCCTAAATACGATGAGGTAGAGGAATATGTAGAGGTGCCTGTTGATGAGAATGGCAACGAGATAAAAGATAGCCGTGGAAGGTCGGGCGCTAATAGTTCGGGTCCCTCTTCACAGTCGGGCTTACCTACCGACCCATCTTCGGTTAGATCAAAAGAGTAGTTTACGATGACAACAGAAGAAGAGATTGTTTTTGACGATGAGCTTAACGATGATCTCCTTCCTACTGAAGGCAGTGGAGAAGGGGAGGGAACATTGTATGAGCACTTCCGTGTCGTGGTAGACAAAGGGCAAGAGCCTGTCCGTATTGATAAGTTCCTCTTTGAACGGATGCAACACTCCAGTCGTAACCGTATTCAGAAGGCTGCTGATGCTGGGTATATCCATGTGAATAACGCACCAGTGAAGAGTAATTATAAGGTGCGTCCAGAGGATGTTATCACCTTAATGCTCGACCGTCCAAAGCATGATAATACGATAGAGGCAGAGGATATACCCTTAGATATTGTCTATGAGGACAATGTCTTGATGGTAGTAAACAAGCCGGCAGGTCTTGTCGTACATCCTGGAGCAGGCAACTTCCATGGTACATTGATCAACGCAGTGGCTTGGCATCTGCGGGATATGCCTTCCTTCGACCCTAATGACCCTGAGGTTGGGTTGGTACATAGAATAGACAAGGACACGAGTGGCCTTTTGGTGATTGCAAAGACGCCTGATGCGAAGACAGCCTTGGGTAAACAGTTCTTTAATAAGACAACCCATCGCAGCTATAATGCCCTTGTTTGGGGTAATCTGACAGATGATGAAGGGCGCATCGAAGGGAACATTGCGCGTGATCCGAAGGATAGATTGCGGATGACAGTATTCCCTCCTGATTCGGAGATCGGTAAGTCTGCTGTCACACATTATCGTGTCATTGAGCGTTTCGGCTATACAACACTTATCGAGTGTATCCTTGAAACGGGGCGTACACACCAGATTCGTGCACACATGAAACATATTGGTCATCCTTTGTTCGGGGACGAGCGTTATGGAGGAACGGAGATTCTGCGTGGGCAACGGTCGAGTTCTTATAAGGCGTTCATCCATAACTGTCTTGCTATCTGCGACCGACAAGCACTCCATGCACGGACATTAGGATTCGTTCATCCCGTTACGGGCGAGCAGATGGACTTTACGAGTGAACTTCCAAACGACCTTGCCACATTGATAGAGAAATGGAGAAGCTACGTTGGAGGCTTAGCAAGCAAACAAGCTGACGAGTAGTGAAATTGTGAGTTGATGGTTGGGTAAATCGCTTATTAGTAGGTTTTTAATTCGTCCATACCATTGACTATTCATAAAGATAGAAATAATAATAACCCAAATAAGCCCTACGAAGGGAATAAAAAATATCCTTCTCAGCAAGGGAAAAGAGGGAATAAAAATAAAAAAGGCACAATGAAAGAATTAAAGCGTACAATTGCTATCGTTTGTGGTGGCGACTCATCAGAGCATGATGTATCTATGCGTTCAGGACAAGGGTTATACTCTTTCTTTGATAAGGAGCGTTACAATATATATATAGTAGACGTAAGAGGTCTCGATTGGAATGTTGAATTGCCTGATGGAAATCTGGCTCCAATCGATAAGAACGACTTCTCTTTTGTCATGAACGGTAAGCGTACGGAGTTTGATTATGCTTATATTACAATTCATGGACAGCCTGGTGAGAACGGGGTAATGCAAGGCTATTTCGACCTTCTCCATCTTCCTTACTCAACAGGAGGTGTGTTGGTTGAGGCTTTGACCTTTGATAAATATGTTCTTAATAACTATCTACGCAACTTTGGGATAAAGGTAGCAGACAGCATCTTGCTCCGTCGTGGTGAAGAGTACGATGAGGCAGAGATAGAAAAGCGTCTTGGTATGCCTTGCTTCGTTAAGCCTTCTTCTGATGGAAGTAGCTTTGGTGTGTCAAAGGTGAAGAATATCGACCAGTTAGCACCAGCTCTTCGTGTTGCTTTTATGCAGAGTGATGAGGTGATGATAGAGGCTTTCATGGATGGAATGGAAATCTCTCAGGGTGTTTATAAGACTAAGAATAAGTCTGTTGTATTCCCTGCTACGGAGGTAGTAACCAGCAACGAGTTCTTTGACTACAATGCTAAGTATAACGGTCAGGTTGAGGAAATCACCCCAGCCCGTATGTCTGAGGAGACAGCTAAGCGTGTAGCAGCCGAGACCAGTCGCATCTATGACATCCTTCATGCCAATGGTATCATCCGTATTGACTATATCATTTCAAAGGATAAGGACGGTAATGATGTCATCAACATGCTCGAAATCAATACTACTCCTGGTATGACAGCTACCAGCTTCATCCCTCAACAGGTACGAGCAGCTGGTTTAGATATCAAGGATGTACTATCCGATATTGTTGAGAATCAGTTTTAGTGAAAGGATAGAGTTTATCTCTTTCAAGATAACATAAAGTAAGAGAGGGTATCAGATATGCCATTGTCCTTCCGACAGGCTTTCTGATACCCTCTCTTTTTCGTGTTTGTTCGTTGACAGGAAGTCACGAACAAACAGGTAATTATTATCTACGTCTGTGTGCAGGACGTGCAGGACGCTTGCCTACAGGGCGTTTGCCAGCTGGGCGCTTACCAACGGTTTGCTTTCTTGGAGTGCGGTTGCTGACCGTCTTCTCAGTTGTTTGCTGAGTCTGTGCAGGCTCTTCACGTACAATCTTCTCTGGCATCTTGTTCTCTGGACGGGTGAATCCATCTCTCTCAGCACGCTTACTCATAGTCTTGATACGTTTGTCGAGGTCTGGATGAGATGAGAACATGCGCTGCCATTTACTATCTTTTTGAACGCCAGCATCCTCTTCTAATTTCTTGAGACGCTCGAATGCAAGTGCCATAGCCCATGGGTTCTTATCGTTCTCCTTGAGGAAATCATAGCCGTAGGCGTCAGCCTTACTCTCTTGTTTCTGTGAATAGTTAGCTTGAAGGAGAGCCTCACCAAGGTCGCCAAGCTGTGACTGGCTAAGAGATGAAGCCACACCGTTGGTTGAAGAGATACCGTCTTTCAAGGCAGAGGTAAGCAAAGCTGTGCGGAATCGCTTCTTTGAGTCCTTGTGTGCGACGTGTCCAAGCTCATGTCCGATAACACCTAACAACTCATCATCGGTCATTGCGTCCATCAGAGAAGAGAAGACACGAACACTACCATCAGGACAAGCAAAGGCATTAACGTCTATAACATAGTACACCTTAAAGTTCAAAGGGATGCCTTCAACCGATGTCAGTCCCTTTGTCAGTCTATTCAGACGCTTCGTGTAAGGACTATTTGCGTCACAAACGTGGTTGTGCTCATCCATCCATTCAATATACTCTTTTACATACTTTGCCATGTCGGCATCTGTTAATGTGGCTGCTTTTAGCACTTTCGTAGCACCACCTGCTGCTTTACCAATGTTGAACTGTGCCATTGCAGGCATGGAACCTAATAAGAGTAGGGCACTAACGCATACGCTAAAGATACTTTTTTTCATACGATTTTAGTAATTAATAATATTTCTTATAAGTGCAAATGTATTGATTATTTTTTGATTACACAAGCTAAATTAGGGCTTTCTATTTTCTTTAAATTTTATTTAAAATTGGGTTAATGATGGGTCTCTTTTGATTAATATTTAGTGTGTTATTATGTATATAATTATTAAGAAAACTGCCTTCAACGTGTACTTGAAATAGTATTAACCCTGTGCTTGTTTGGTATATGTGGTCTCTTCCCATCTCTGTAAGCTGAAATACGGTTGCTATCTGCCGTTTTCATCATGTGTCCGGAGGCTTCGGACAATCTGTCCGAGGCCTCCGGACACTTTGTCCGAAGCGTTCGGACAAGTTGTCCGAGATGTTCGGATATTGATAGATGAGGGTAGGGAAGCCAGATGATGACCTAATACTAAGAGTGAGTAAGGCGTTATGAATAAACTCGTCTGGGGATGTTTTTATTTGTTATCCATAGTCTAAGCGTTCTGAAAAGGCATGCTCTCTTTCACATTTCATGTGTGATGAGAGTGGTCATTACTGATAACTCAATTTGCTAAAAACAATTTTTCCTGTCATATCTATCATCCTTTGTGGTCGTGTAAGTAGTTAGATAATAGGATAGTTACGCTAAATGTTAAATAAGACAGCAACTGAAAATAAAAATAATCTTGGTGTTTTTGCCTTATATCTATGGTCAAGAAATTAGGAGCTGATAGAAAACTCATGTCTTCTTTTACGTAGGACAATAAAAAAAGGACAGTCGTAATGCGGCTGTCCTTAGATGTTTATTTCTCTTGTCTGATTAGTTTCTGTTGTTACCGAAGAAACGGAGAAGATAGAGGAAGAGGTTGATGAAATCAAGGTAGAGGCTCAATGCACCAAGGAGTGCTATCTTCTGAGCACCCTCGTCAGCATCTGGTGCCATCTGAAGGTTGCGCTTAATCTTTTGAGCGTCCCATGCAGTAAGTCCTGTAAAGACAAGTACACCGATACCACTTACGATGAAATCGAACATTGCACTCTTTAGGAAGATGTTCACAAGACCTGCAATGATAAGACCGATAAGGGCCATGAAGAGGATACCACCCATCTTCGTCAAGTCCTTCTTAGTAGTAGAACCTATCAACGCCATTGCTCCGAAGGTTCCTGCTGTTACAAGGAATGTCTTCGTGATGGCCGCTGATGAGAAGGCTGCGAAAATCCATCCTAATGTGAGTCCATTGACAGTAGCAAAGATAATGAACCATATTGTTGCTGCTGTGAGAGACAGTTTGTCAATGCGTGAAGATAGATACCAGACGATACCAAACTCTACTAATGCCATGACAATCATAGCACCTCTACCCATGTAAAGGAACTGGATGAGCGCAGGAGAGTTCCCCGCGCCGTATGCTACGACGCCAGTGATAGCAAGCGCCATAGTCATCCATATATAAACCTTACGCATTAAGGAAGGGAAGACACGTGACATCTCTAAGTCACGCTCTTGTGTGTTTGTTACGTTAGTGAAATTGTCAAAGTTCATATTCATTCTTTTTAATTTGTTATCAATGGGTTATTGGCTCAAAAGAAATGTGCCATCTATGTTTGAATGTACAAATGTCATGCCATTCAAACGCAAAGATAATGGAAAGATTAGATACTGACAAATGTAGTACATGTTTTTTCATTTTTTTAGATATTATGGTTTTTGCTTTATATAATAAGGTGGGTTACGTGTTATTATCATTTTCGCTTCGACTTTACGAAAGGCATACCTACTTTTATGTATTTTATGTATAATAATGTGTTCAATTACTTGCTATTACGCTTTTTTTGCCTAACTTTGGTCACTGTAATACATAGTACTTTGTAAGTATGATGTGTTATAGCTAAAAGTATTAAATATTTCACAACGTAACAAACAGACATTTATGAAAAAAGCCTGGAGAGGATTCACTGGTACAAAGTGGCTCGACGAAGTCAATATGCGTCAGTTTATCCAAGATAATTACGAAAGTTATGATGGTGATGCTTCATTCCTTGAAGAACCTACAGCCGCAACAAACAAACTTTGGGGCATGCTCAAAGAGCTGCAAAAGCAGGAACGTGCTAAGAATGGTGTGTTAGACATGGAGACCGAGGTCGTTTCCAGTATGACTGCCTACGGCCCTGGCTACATCGGAGAAGGAACCAAGGATTTGGAGAAAATTGTTGGTTTACAAACTGATAAACCTCTGAAGCGTGCGTTTATGCCGTATGGTGGTATCAAGATGGCTGAGCAAGCTTGCACAACCTACGGTTATGAACCTTCTGAAAAGCTACATGAAATCTTCACAAAGTATTGTAAGACACATAACGATGGTGTCTTCGATGCTTATACAGACGAGATGAAACTTGTAAGACACAACCATATTCTTACAGGACTCCCTGATACCTACGGTCGTGGACGTATCGTTGGTGACTATCGTCGAGTTGCACTTTATGGTGTAGACTTCCTTATCAACGAGAAAGCAAAGGACCTTCGCAACTGTGGAGACGGTACGATGACCGAAGAGATAATCCGTTTACGTGAAGAGATCTCTATGCAGATAAAGGCTCTCAAGGAGATGAAGGAGATGGCAGCTATCTATGGTTATGACATTTCTGAGCCTGCTAACAATGCACATGAGGCTGTTCAGTGGCTTTACTTTGGCTATTTAGCAGCCATAAAGACCCAGAACGGTGCGGCGATGTCGGTGGGTCGCATCTCAACCTTCCTCGATATCTACATTCAACGAGACTTCAAAGAAGGCACACTAACGGAGAAAGAGGCACAAGAACTTATCGACCACTTGGTTATGAAGTTCCGTATGGTTAAGTTTGCACGTATTCCTTCATACAACCAGCTCTTCTCTGGCGACCCTGTATGGGCTACGCTCGAGGTGGCAGGATTAGGTATGGATGGCCGTTCTATGGTTACTAAGAATGACTTCCGCTTCCTTCATACACTTGAGAATATGGGTCCTTCACCAGAGCCTAACCTCACCGTGCTCTATAGCTCACGTCTTCCAAAGCATTTCAAGGACTATGCTGCAAAGATATCTATCTCTACCAGCTCTATACAATACGAGAATGATGACGTGATGCGACCAATCTGGGGCGACGACTACTCTATCTGTTGCTGTGTATCTGCTACCCAGACAGGTAAGGAGATGCAGTTCTTTGGTGCTCGTGCAAACCTCGCTAAATGTCTTACATACGCTATTAGTGGTGGCGTTGACAGTAAGACACGTGAGCAGTGTGGACCTGCTTACCGTCCAATAGAGGGTGATGTTGTTACCTACGAGGAGTTTATGCCTCGCTTCATGGATATGATGGAGTGGTTGGCGGGTGTCTATGTAAACACATTGAACCTCATTCATTACATGCACGATAAGTACTTCTATGAGGCTGCAGAGCTCGCTCTCATTGATACTGATGTACGTCGTACTTTCGCAACGGGTATTGCTGGCTTCAGTCATGTGGTCGACTCAATCTCGGCTATCAAGTATGCTAAGGTGAACATCATACGTGATGAGACTGGTTTCCCAATAGAGTATAAGACGGAGGGTGACTTCCCTCGTTATGGTAACGACGATGATCGTGCTGACGATATAGCTGTATGGTTGTTAAAGACCTTCATGGATATGATTCGTAAACACCACACCTATCGTCACTCTGAACCTACAACAAGTATCCTTACCATCACTTCAAACGTGGTATATGGTAAGTTTACAGGTAATATGCCAGATGGTCGTCCAGCTGGCGCACCGCTTGCGCCGGGTGCTAACCCGTCTTATGGCGCAGAGCAGAATGGCTTGTTAGCATCGTTGAACTCAACTGCCAAGCTCCCATACGAGTATGCGCTTGACGGTATCTCAAACACTCAGACGATTAGCCCAGACGCTCTTGGCCACAATGATGAGGAACGTGTCAACACGCTCGTGGGTGTTATGGATGGCTACTTCGACCGTGGTGCACACCATTTGAACGTGAACGTCTTTGGTGTAGACAAACTAATCGACTGTATGGAGCACCCTGAGAAGGAGGAGTATGCTAACTTTACCATCCGTGTGAGTGGCTACGCTGTGAAGTTCATCGACCTCACACGTGAGCAGCAGATGGACGTTATTGCTCGTCGAGCACATGGATCAATGTAAAGTGAATAGTCAACATATTGAATTATCGGATTTGCCGACATCCGAGACGATGCTGCGAGTGCACTCTGTAGAGTCGTTCGGGTCGGTTGATGGGCCTGGTATTCGTTTCGTCATCTTCCTTAAAGGATGTGCTATGCGGTGCCAGTACTGTCATAATCCAGACACATGGGACAGGGCGGGGGGTAACCTCCGCTCTGTTGATGATGTCCTTTCACAAGCACTTAGATACCGCAGCTATTGGGGTGAGAAGGGTGGCATCACGGTGAGTGGGGGTGAGGCGCTGCTACAGATACAGCCCTTGACCGAGCTATTCCATAAGGCTAAGGACTTAGGTATCAATACTTGTCTTGACACTTCTGCCCAACCTTTCAGCAGAAAGGATGGTCGTTTCTCGGCTTTTGAAGCATTAATGAAATATACCGACTTAGTCTTATTAGACATAAAGCATATTGACAATGATGCCCATAAACGGCTTACGGGGTGGGAGAATGAGAATATCTTAGATTGTGCACGTTATCTGTCGGATATTCATAAACCTGTGTGGATAAGACATGTCTTAGTCCCTGGTATTAATGACGATGATGAGTCGTTGCACAGACTTCGTTCTTTCATAGACACGTTAAGCAATGTGGAGCGTGTTGAGGTGCTGCCTTACCATGACTTGGGAGTCTATAAATGGGAGCAGTTGGGCATTCCTTATAAACTCACAGACGTGAAACCTCCTACGGAAGAGAGTGTTCTCCATGCACGTAAGATATTGACAGAATGACGGGGGGATATATATAATGGTGTAACAAGTGTCTTATAAGTAAGCTTCACATGGGGGTTACACAATTCCTCTGATGTTTTGTAGATACATGTTCCTCTGTTTTCTTGTCTCGTCACTGTGCTTTTAGATAGTCATAACAATAAGGTTAGCTTTAAGAGACGTAATGTGATAGGATGACTGATAGGTGGAGATAAGTTTGGAAGTATGTATGTTTTATTATTGAGTATTTATGCAACATGATGCGGTATAATAATACTCTTTCTTCTTAATTTATACGTTTTTATTTGCATATATCGGTGTAATTGCATACTTTTGCAGCCGAATTAGAATTTATATACGGGTTATGAAGGTAAAAAACAGCAGACTTGAAACATTGAAAATGCTTATTTCAAGTATGGAACTAAGTTCCCAAGAAGAAGTATTGAGGGTATTGGAACAAGAGGGATTTAAGCTGACGCAGGCTACGTTGAGTCGTGACCTAAAACAGTTGAAGGTGGCTAAGGCCGCTTCAATGAACGGTAAGTACGTTTATGTTCTACCAAATGAAACTATGTACCGACGGGTGACAACGCCTCGTAAGGCAACTGAGATGTTGCAGCGAAGTGGGTATATCTCGGTGAACATCTCTGGTCAGTTGGCTATTGTCAAGACGCGCCCTGGCTACGCCAGTGCTATTGCATACGATATTGATAACTTGGATTCTCCTTACATCTTAGGTTCTATTGCTGGCGATGATACCATCTTCATCGCTCTTCGTGAGGGTTCTACTCGTGGGCAAGTGCTGGATGCTTTGTCTTACGTAATCCCAGAGATAGGATAAGACGTAGGTAGTAATCAACTATATACGACGTTAGCTCGTTGCGTATTTCCTTTGAATAGGGCTTTACGCAACGAGCTTTATTTATGGCTTATCCTATCTTCTTAGTGGTAGCTTGGTCGCTACTCCATATTTCGGAGGACTTAGGTGAAGCGTAAAAAACTATTACAGTTGGTCTCGACAAGTATCTTCGAAATAGGAGTGTATTATCTCTTATAATAGAATCTGTAACCAACAAGTAATCAGTATGTTGTGAATAACGATATAGAAGACGCCCTTCTTGCTCCAAGAAAGGCGTCTTCTTGCTTCTTGAAGGGCATGTTCTTGGATGAAGAAGGGCATCTTCTTGTAACAAGTCAAGGCTCTCTTCGAATGGAGAAGGAAAAGTTCGCCAAAATATCTTTACAAATCATACGGGCATGTTTAGGGTTCTTCCTTCTTCTTTTATAAATATCCTCTATTTCTGTGTAGGCTTATTTAGCTTTGTCAGATTACGCTTTTAAGTTACTATTTATATGCACAAACATCCTACAAGTGTGTATAAATTTAATTATTTAATGCTTATTTTATCGAATACTTGTTACTTTTTAATGTCGATATGGTTTTATTTATTACTTTTGCGGAGAGTAAAGTAGTATGTTGAATTATGGAAGAAGCGATAAAGCAAATAGGCGAAAGATTAAAAGGGTTACGTGAATCTTTAGACCTCTCAGTACAGGAAATGGCAGAGACCTGCGGTGTCACGGAGGATAAATATCTAAAGATGGAAGCGGGTGAGAACGACTTGTCGGTTAGTAGACTGTATAAGTTGTCTCAAAAGTACGGTATTGCATTGGACGCTTTGATGTTTGGTGAGGAGCCACACATGTGTTCTTATTTCCTTACACGTAGGGGGAAAGGTATGAGCGTAGAGCGTAAGTTCGCATATAAATATCAGAGTTTAGCAAGCGGATTCAGTGGGCGTCGAGCCGACCCCTTCCTTGTGACGGTTGAGCCGAAGCCTGAAGATGCCCCTGTAAATATGGATATACACCCTGGACAAGAGTTCAATATGGTTTGGGAAGGCCGTATGGACCTGCGAATAGGGGATAAGAAATTTGTCTTAGAACCAGGCGATTGTATTTATTTTGATGCTAATCAGCCTCACTGTATGCGTGCTTTGGATAACGTGACGATGCGCTTCTTGGCAATTATATTTTAGGTTTTTAATTTACTCAATAACTCTAAGTAAACGATGGAATATCGTGAGACTTAGAGAAGGGTTTGGTCTTTTAATGTATATTTATGTGCTATAGAGTAGTCTATAGACCATGATTTTAATTCAATAGGATAAGATGATAGAAAGATATTTGACGCAAACACATTTCACGTCAGAGGCAGATTTTCGAGAACACTTGCATTTCAAAGTCCCTGAAACATTTAACTTTGCTTATGATGTCATGGACGAATGGGCGAAAGTGGCACCTGATAAGTTGGCTTTGTTGTGGACCAGTGAGCGTGGAGAGGAGCTGAAAGCTACGTATGCGGAGTTCAAAGAGCAGACCGATCAAGCTGCTGCTTATTTCCTAAGTCTTGGTATCCGACGTGGAGATAAGGTTATGCTGATTTTGAAACGCCATTATCAATGGTGGCTTTCAATGATGGCTTTGTGTAAGATAGGGGCTGTGGCTATCCCTGCAACCCACATGTTGACGGCAAGTGATATTGTCTATCGTAATCAACGTGCGTCGGTGAAGGCTATTATATGTGTCAATGATGAATACGTAACGACGCAGGTTCTGCAGGCTATGGCGGAGAGTCCAACAGTTGAAATGCTCGTTGCTGTTAACTCATTGGCTGAGAGAAATAAGCCTGTGGCTGAAGGCTTTCATGATTGGTTTGCCGAATTGGAGAAGGCACCGGCCTTTGTTCGTCCAGAGAAGGTAAACTCCAATGAAGACACGATGCTGATGTATTTCACAAGTGGTACCAGTGGAGAGCCGAAGATGGTGGCACATGATTATCTCTATGCACTGGGCCATCTTATTACGGGTGTCTTTTGGCATAACCTCGATGAGGATAGTGTCCATCTGACGGTGGCTGATACTGGTTGGGGAAAGGCTGTGTGGGGTAAGCTTTATGGGCAGTGGTTTGCCGGTGCAACGGTCTTTGTGTATGATCATGAGAAATTTACGGCTGAGAAGATTATGCGTATGATGGAGAAATATCACATTACATCGTTCTGTGCTCCACCTACTATCTATCGCTTTATGCTGCAAGAAGATTTCTCAAAATACGACCTCTCTTCGCTAAGATACTGTACTACGGCAGGAGAAGCACTTGAGCCTGTTGTGTTCCAAAAGTTCTTCGACCTCGTTGGAGTTAAAATGATGGAGGGATTTGGACAGACTGAAACAACGATGACTTTGGGTACTTTCCCTTGGGTTAAACCTAAACCTGGAAGTATGGGAAAGCCTAATCCTCAGTATGATATACAATTGTTGAGGCCTGACGGAACACCGTGTGAAGATGGTGAGAAGGGTGAGATATGTATCGATACCAGTGCAGGAAAACCGTTGGGGCTCTTTAAGGGTTATTATCGGGATACAGAACTGACGGAGAAGGTGTGGCATGATAATCTCTATCATACAGGCGATTTGGCTTGGCGTGATGAGGAAGGATACTTTTGGTTTGTAGGTCGTGCTGATGATGTCATTAAGAGCTCGGGCTATCGTATTGGTCCGTTTGAGGTAGAGAGTGCGTTAATGACGCATCCAGCGGTCGTTGAGTGTGCAGTTACGGGTGTACCTGATGAAATTCGTGGTATGGTTGTTAAGGCTACTGTTGTCCTTGCTAAGGAGTGGAAGGATAAGGATAAAGAGGCGCTCATAAAGGAGTTGCAGGGTCATGTTAAACGTGTGACTGCTCCTTATAAGTATCCGCGTATCATTGAATTTGTGGATGCTTTGCCTAAAACTATCTCTGGTAAGATTCGTCGTGTAGAGATTCGTGAGCGTGATAAGCAGTAGTCTTCTGCCTTCAGAGGACTGTAAACCGGTGTGCATCGGGTGGGTCGTTAGGCTAATCTCTGACTTTTTTTATTCAAAGATAGAGCCTCTGCCCCTTGTTGATACTGTTCCGTTGAATTTAAAGAGGCATGAGAATGATGTGTGATTGCTTTTATTACGGTTGTATGTTGCTTATATTATATAAGGTGTAAACCGATTATTAAGCTTCAAATTAGGCCTGAAAGAAGAAAAAGTGCACTTTTTTGAAACTTTTTCTTCAAAATGTTTGGAGGGTACGGAAATTCTGTATACCTTTGCACTCGCTTTACAAAACAAGCCTCCTGGCAAGTTAGTTAAAGCATAGAAGAAAGAGTTCTTTGAAAATATTTACATAAACAGAGAAGTAGTACAAGAAGCGTCTGTCTGACATTATTTGTCATTCAGATGGGTAAAAGAAACGAACCGATCAATTCATTGTTCCTGCTTTTGAGGCATCGCCTCAAAACAATTAAGGAATAAAAGAATAGGTGCTTTTTAACTTGATACTTTTAGGATAAGCGTTCTGAAACAGAGATTACTCGGTGAAGCGTTTGGGTTAACATGGTATCCATTATCATTTATCACCCATCACTTATCACCAAAACATATTTTACAATGGAGAGTTTGATCCTGGCTCAGGATGAACGCTAGCTACAGGCTTAACACATGCAAGTC
>NZ_FZNZ01000083.1 GCF_900187995.1 Prevotella jejuni | reverse complement strand
ACCTTCTGCACCTTAGTCAGCGGCTCACTCATCCGTCCGAACGACATCACCATGTCGTAACTTGCACTTTTTGCCTTACCGCTGGCATGAATAAGACGGTTCAGCTCATCATACTCATACGTATGCGAACTCCTTCCTCCCAGCTTCGCCTTGTTGAGTTTCGTCAGCGACGTTGGGTTGGCGGCATTCGTAATACCGAGGATATTGTCCACAGCATCATAACGATACCTGTTTTCCATCACAGTCTGACCGTCCGCTGTAAGGTTCATCACCTGTAGACGTTCACGTTGCTTGTCGTAGGTATAGGTAGTCTCCGTGCCATTACCGAGCTTCGTATAGACCGTATGACCCTCCTTGTCGTAACCTATCCTGTCAACAATAACGCTCTGACGTCCCTGTTTATTGCTCGTAAGACGCTCAACCTGTCCAGCAGCATTGTAATGGTAGGTCACCATTTCACCATCAGGATAAGTCATCGTCTGCACACGGTTCCAGCTATCATACGTAGCACCATAGACATAAGTCCTAATATCTGCCACGCTCGCCATCACTGTACGTACAGTCTTCGTCACTTCACCCTGTCGACCGTAGTAGTAGGCTTCACCGCCACTCGCATCCTCTACAAGGGCAAGACGACCAGCGCGATTATACTTATCGCCAGCTTTACCATAGGTATAAGTAACGCGATTAAAGAGGTTTTCTGGATAAAGTACCTCATGGAGTCGTTCGAAGTCGTAGGTGTAAGAGATGTAACCCTTGTCAGATATCGACTTCCTAAGCTCTGCCGTAAGCTTCGTCAGGAGGTTACCCGCCGCATCATAGGTCATATCCGTCTCACCTGCATCAGGATGGTTCACCATCAGTTTGCGACCAAGCAAGTCATAGGTATACCAACTGCAAATATACAACTTTATTTTGTAAATGTGTCTTTAGATCATGCGAAAACGGGGAAGGATAGGGTGCGTTGTGCGTGCAAATGTAACCAAGCGAAAAGCATCAAAATCCCTAATTAAGTTTTAATTTTACAACTCTTCATATAGATGAATCACAGCATCATTATATATCATATCAAGTTTTACTTGTGCATTTGCTCCTAAGCAAATAAGCAAGAGATAAGATACAAATATGCTCCTCTTAGAATATGACATAGGATACCAGATATAATACTATTTTAATGTTTGTTTCCAATATGAAATATCATCATCTTTCATACTAATCCGCCATTCTCGAATGCCGATATGCACTAAAAGAACAGCAGCTTCACGCTTATATAGATAATATAATAAAATATTTGCAGCGTAATCTTTCTTATTGTTCCTTAACATTTGTATCCATTCTTCTTTTTTCACTCCTTCAAGAATGCGATTTTCTTTAGAATCTAAATCGATAATAACCCGATATCCAATATCAGTTATGGGAAAAGTAGATTCGTCAGCTATCTTCAATATCTTGAATTTGATTTTTTTATTGTCAATAAAAGAATACTTATTCGTATTATGGATATCATTCTGTTTTATCTTTTGAGCATTACAGGATGATATAAACATTATTAAAAATATAATAAGTGGAAATTTTATATTTTTCATCATTGCCTCTTTTTTTTGTTTTTTATCAAATATGCACTTCTATAACCTCTCCCAATACTTGTATATTCCTTTATATGTTGGGTTGAGGGAATAATATAATCTTTGAGTTTGGTTTTCCTATCTCCTATATATTTATCAATTAAAGAGTTAACGTTTTCATATCGTTTTTCAGGGTAGTGAAAGTGTAAGTCTGCTGCAACTTTTATTTGATTAATTTCACCGTCAACTTCCACTCCTGCAACTAGATTTGCATATTTAGCGGCAGTAATCTTACCCATCTCGACCTGCCTTCTATATGACTTAAAAGCTTTGACATTTATCCGATTAGACAACTCATGTGCCAGTTTAACAATCTGATATTTCTTATTTGTTCCTTTTGTTAATGTTATCTTACCTGTTTCTCCATCTGTCGCTGTATATCTACCAAATGAGATATTCTGGTCATAGTTTTTCAGAGTAATACCCGCAAGTGATAATAGTTTCTTAAAAGTTCTACTATGTTTCATTCCATATACAATTGTCTCTTTTATTGTAGGATATTTGGGAGCCATTCCTGTTGGATCCATCAAGCCGATGGGGTTATCCATCGTATAACAATATCCGGTAACACTTGGATACTTCTCCCTCAACGGGTCTACCCCTAACCACATGGAGATTTTGGGGTCCATGTACCTGGCTCCGTAATAGTACAGCCCCGTTTCTTCGTCAAGTTCCTTGCCATTGAACTTATACGGCATGTCCTTGCTACTACTATGTTCATCCACTAACAGCTCACCATAAGGCAGGTAGGCATCATACTGTGTGATGTTGGCTTTATCATCTGTGATGTAAGATGTACTACCGAGGTGGTCACTGTGATAGAAGAAGGTTTCTTCACGTGTAGTATCATTAGGAACATAGCCATAACCAGCCTGCGGGTCATCAGGGTTACTCGGGTCGTTCCAGCTTACAGGAGGACCGGGGTTGGTATTTGGTGTGGTGTTAGGATGTGGAGTCTGAATCCAACCCTGTGGCACATCATGGTTGCCGAGTTCGGTGAGGACGGCATTATACCCTACACCCGTGTTCTCTGG
>NZ_FZNZ01000047.1 GCF_900187995.1 Prevotella jejuni | reverse complement strand
AAGACATACATATTAGCATGGTACGACCATTGTATAACAAATGGAACAATTGAAGGCATTAACAATAAAATAAAGGTTCTGAAAAGACAGATATACGGATTCAGAAATGAGGAATACTTCACATTAAGACTATATGCATTGCATGATAGGCATCTACGCATTTAACGGAAGAACCATAAAATATATGGTTCTACTGTAATTAGTGTGAGTTAACATATGTCTAGACCACCATAGAAGAATAGAATCGCTATCCGATAGCGTTCGGCAGTACCATATCCTCTGCCGATGGTCTTGATTTCTTCATACTGACTACAAAGATACGAATTTCGTGCCGCTTAATGCGGGATACGGCATGTTAATTCACACTAAATCCCGCAGAACCAAATATATAAAAGAAAATTTCCATAAAAGGTAATAAAAGTACGAAGATGCCGAGACTGGACTGTATTATAATCGTTTCCGTTACTACGATCCGAATGTAGGGAGTTATATCAGCCAAGACCCGATAGGGTTGGCAGGTGACAACCCCACTTTGTATGGGTATGTTTCAGATAGCAATATTAATATAGATATTTTAGGGTTAACTGATTTTTATATCACTCCAAGTGGAAAGGCCATCCCTGCAACAGGATATAGGTATGTATCGAAAGAAGCACCATATCTTGATGAGTTGAAATCAACAAAAACTATACCGGCTAATTCTAACGGGACGTATTTTTCCTTTGACAATTTCGACACTCCTAACCCTAAAGCATTACAGGTTCCACATGATGCATCGGTGAAAGCTAGTTTCGATACGTTACAAATAGTAGATGATGTTGAAATTCCTAAGGGAAAATGGGGAAAGGCAGATTATTTAGAACCAATAACGAAGGATTTCCCTGAATTTGGTAAAGGAGGTGCAACACAAGCAATTACTCATAAAGAAATAAAAGTAGATAAAATTGAACATTTAGATTTACATTAATTATGATACCCTACGCTACAAGTAATGACATTGCAAGATGCAAACGTGTCATAGAACGTCAATTAAGAAAACATTCTATTGTTGTGGATTCAAAAGAACTAGATAAATTGACAATTGAAATCATGGACTTAGCGTATGCAAAAGGTGGTAGCTATTCGGATAAGACAATAGAACAATTCGCAAAGGTGTATATAGCTAATTTTCGATTATAGTTAGAGATAAACGGTTTCGCGTTGCGGCATTGTCGCCCCGATTGATAAGGAGCGGCTCGAAACAGAGCTTGGCATCACTTTCCGCGCCTACGGCACAGGCTGGCGTTACAACTAGCAAAGTGACGGCATGCTCGCCCGCGTCGTGCGTCCCGACGGAAAGGAAGTGTCGTTCGCCTACGACGCCCTCGGCCGTCGCATCCGAAAATCTTTTGCAGGAACGACCACCCATTTAGTTTGGGACGGCAACGTGCCGCTGCACGAATGGACGGAGACGGCCGAATCGGAAGAAAGCGTAATTACTTGGCTCTTCGAGCAAGACACGTTCGTGCCTGCCGCCAAGCTGGTTGCCAACGGTGATTGTTTCTCCATCGTGTCCGACTACCTCGGCACGCCCCTGCAAGCCTACGATAAAAAGGGGAACAAGGTGTGGGAACAAGAGCTGGACATCTACGGGCGACAGCGGAAACGCCCGTCTGCGTTCATTCCATTCAAGTACCAAGGTCAGTATGAAGATGCGGAAACAGGATTGTATTATAACAGGTTCAGGTATTACGACCCGAATGGGGGAAGTTACATCAGTCAAGACCCGATAGGGTTGGCAGGTGGCAATCCTACGTTGTACGCATACGTGTCGGACGTAAACTGTTGGAATGATGTTCTAGGGTTGACTGCCGAAGTATACAAATTAGTGGCAAAGAAGGATGGTTATTATGATGTGTATGAATGGGGGAATGATAAGCCCGTGGGCAAAACATATTTAAAGAAAGGAGATACTTGGAAAATAGGGGAAACAACGAATTTCAGAACAAGAAAAGATGGAACTGAAATTCAAAATAGATATACTCAAAAATGGCTGAGACAAAACAATTTAGAATATAAGCGTTTACAGTATTCCCCCAATAAATCGGCAAAAACGTCATTCCAAAATTTTGAAACAAGCCGTATAGAGAAGTTTGAAAAGCAGTTTGGTAAAAAGCCAGCAGGTAATAAATGCTATCATTAAAAATTATGAACAGAGTAAGTATTCAAATTGATTCACCTAGCTATGTAAAGGTTAGTGAAATAGGCAATGAACTTGTTGCATTTTCATTAACAATAGAAAGGAAATATCCTCAAATAGATTTTGAGTTCGCTTTTTGTTTCAGAGCGTTGTACACCACACGCGGCATCCGGTCAAAGGTCCGGTTTGAGAAGGATTGCAATTATCTTGGTATGGATTTGATAATGTCCGAAGAAGAATTTAATCCTTATAAGAATAACGTTTCTATGCAACGGCGGATTATGGGTAAGCATTTCTTCCCATTTTTTGCAGAGAACATAAAGAAATACAGAAACAAGTTGCCCGTTCTCAAACCCATTGAAAAAGACTTGGTGGAGGACATGCGCCTATTTCTCATTGAAAACCTTTGGCTACCTGACGATAGTGGCAGTTTTAAGTTGGCGGTTATAGAAAATGTTTCTTACGATCGTGCAATGGCTTTGTTCGGAAAGCCAAGACAAAAAAAATTCACGGATACTGATAATGGTAAAATACAGGACATATTGTGGGAAGTGGACGAACAGACACAGCTATCAGCCCGATATAGGCTGATAGATAAAGTCTGGACGCTAGAAAGCTACAATATTGCAGAAGGGTAAATCGGGATTTGGAAATAGTTGACTAACGGGGCGCACCTTCACGCTGGCGTACGACGAGCGGCACGAACTGATACGGCTCACCTTCCCCGACGGGCTGCACCGCGATTGGCGGTACGACGGCCGCGGCCGCATGGTGTGGGCGCGCGACGTGCTTGGGAACGTGACGGCCTACGCCTACGACGACGCCGACAACCTGATACACATTGAGGAAGCGGACGGCAACGTGCACAACCTCGTGTACGACGCCTCGGGTAACCTCGTCAAGGCGTCGGACCTGCTGCACGACGTGGAGTTCGACTACGGCCCGCTGGGCACGCTCACGGGCAGGCGGCAGTTCGGCCGCCACGTGCGTTTCGGCTACGACAGCGAACTGCAGTTGCGCGAGATTATCAACGAGGGCGGTGAATGCTATTCCTTCCGTCTTGACGGACTCGGTCGTGTCGTGGAGGAGACTGGCTTTGACGGCCTGCAGCGAAAGTACCTTCGTGATGGTGCTGGCAGGGTGATACGGGTTGTACGTCCCGAGGGAAGACAGACAGAATATGAGTATGATGGTGTGGGCAATATTCTGCAGGAAACACAGCATGATGGTCGAACAAGCCGCTTTGCTTATGACGGGGACGGACAGCTGCTGCGTGCTGAGAACAAGGAGATGAAAGTAGCCTTCAAGCATGACCTTGGGGGACGGATAGTGAAGGAGACGCAGGGCGGGCACTGCATCATGCGCAAGTATGACCGTACAGGACGCCATGTGCACACCGAGAGCAGTCTTGGTGCAAGTATTGACTATTCCCACGACAAGGATGGCAACCTCAGTGAGATGAACAGCGGAGGATGGTCAGCCAGATGGCAGCGTGACAGGGTAGGACTGGAGACGGAGCGTGAACTTACAGGCGGAGTGCATGTAAAGACACATCATGACAGCCTTGGACGTGAGACCTACAAGTCAGTGGGCGCACGCAATGTCGAGCAGTTCCGCCGCAGCTACACCTGGGGCATCGGCAACCGTCTTCATGCAACCGAGGACGGTCTTACGGGGCGCCGGGTACGCTATGACTATGATGAGTTCGACAATCTCCTTTCTGCAGAGTACAAGCAGGGGAATGACGTTGAGCGCATCTACCGTATTCCTGACCGTATCGGCAATCTCTTTGAGACACGTGAGAAGGATGACCGTAAGTACGGTGCGGGCAGCCGTCTGACGGAAGACCGTGACTACTTCTATCACTATGACTGCGAGGGCAACCTGGTGTTCAAGGAGTTCAGGACGCTGGACTGGGCCGGTGTGTCCGTTCCGCTTGGCGGACAGAAGGCGCACCTGGAGGAGGAGCTCGGCATAACCTTCCGTGCCTTTGGCGCAGGCTGGCGTTATGACTGGCAGAGTGATGGTATGCTGTCGAGGGTTGTTCGCCCCGACAGCAAGGAAGTGTCATTCGCATACGATGCGCTGGGCAGGCGGACCGAGAAGACTTATGAGGGCGTCGCTACTCATTTCGTGTGGAACGGCAATGTACCGCTGCACGAGTGGCAGGAAGTTGCAGCTGATGCCGGAAAGGCAGATGTCACCACCTGGCTTTTCGAGCAGAACACATTCATTCCTGCTGCCAAGCTCGCAGCCAACGGCGAGAGTTTCTCCATCGTGTCTGACTACCTCGGTACTCCCCTGCAGGCATTTGACAATAACGGCAACAAGGTTTGGGAGCAGGAGCTTGACATCTTCGGCAGAAAGAGAAGAAAGAACAACAATAATTCCTCCTTCATTCCGTTTAAGTATCAGGGGCAATATGAGGATGTTGAGACGGGGCTGTATTACAACCGCTTCCGCTATTATGAGCCGAATACAGGAACCTATATCAGCCAGGATCCGATAGGGTTGGTGGGCGGAAACCCGACACTATATGCGTATGTCGGAAGTCCTAACAACTGGTATGATATATTTGGCTTACGACCATTCGGACATGCTGTGGGAGATATTGGTGAGAAAGCTGTAATTAATGACCTTAAAAAGAACAATTATGAAATTATAGACGTAAAATACGGCTCTAACAATGGCATTGATGTGCTTGCCAAGAATCCAAGTACAGGAAAATATGATGCCTTTGAGGTAAAATCCTCTACGGTAGGAAAATTCAATCTTTCTGAAGCTCAGATGGATCCTGACAACTTTGTAAGGACACGATTGGAAAGAGCTGAATCACATGGTATGATTACCGAAGATGCTCGAATAGATATTATGTCTAACTTGGGAGAAAGAAAGGTTGCTTATGTGGATATAAAACGAAGAGATAATGGGGCTCTGTATGCTGAATCAATCCATTATGAGAGTTGGGATGCAGAGGCAAAAAGAATAGAAAAACTAAAAAAAGGAGGACATCATTAATGAAAAAGAAAGTATTTGACCGACTTGTTGAGCGTGAACTTAAAAAGTTCAAGAATTATGTTATGAGTGACTTCATGACAAAGTTTATTATGGATATGTCCATAGATTACGATAACTATATCAGACATGATACTGCATCTGGGAATTACTTTGGCATGCACTTCTACCCTTTCTGGCATAATCCCAACCAAGAGGACTTTACTGGCATTATCGATTCCTTTATGCTGGAATACATGGTTTGCACAATGTACACCCATGACCCAGAAAAGAAGTTTCGCTATATGTTGGTAGGTGCATCTTCTCTCTTTTTAGGAATCCTTATGTTCGGTGAAGAAAGAGAGAGGGATATCATGTTCCATTCCATGATTAGCTTGATAAAGGGTGACATTGATAGAGGTTATTCTAATAATTATCAGGACACGACACACCAAGAAGCGTTCTTGTTATATGACATCTATACTGGTGGCAAGAACCACGACTTGTGGACTCCATACATCACCAAGCCGCTGACACCACTTTATCAGGATTGCATGGACAACATCCTTTCTGACGATGAAGAGAAGGTTAAGACTCTGCTGTCGGACATGCTGGAATACCATGTCAAACAATCCAACAACGACAACTTCGTAAGGAGCGAGTTTACTTTCGCTTCACAGCGAGTTTTCCCCACAGAGATCCTTGCTCTCATCCATTACCGTCACACGCAGGGGAAGTCCATCGACTTCATTGACGACAAGATTCTGAGCGTATTCGTTCCCTACATAAAAGCTGGTATTTTTCGTCCCTCACCTGCTGTAGAAAAGGCAAGAAATGACATGTATGTCCTTCTTGGAATCAAATAAAACATAAAACTCATGCGTGCATAATGGCTCTGCACGACTCTGAGACACAGGCATGCTGACGGGAATAGTACAGAATGGCAGCGTGACCAGCTCGGCCGTGTTACTCGCTACGCAACTCCTGGGCAGAGCGTGATGCGCATCTCCTACGATGCCTACGACCTGCCTATTGAAGTTACCAGTGGCAATGAAGTGTGGACTATGGAGTACACTCCTATGGGTAACCTGCGCCGTCAGACACGTCGGACGAGTAGTATGCGCATGGTCAGTGCGCTGAACTATGAGTATGATTCCTATGACCAACTGAAGTTTGTCGAGAACGAACACGGTGAACGATACTTCTTTGAACGTGACCTTAATGGTGAGGTGATTTGTGAAAGGGGCTTCGACGGAGCGGAACGCCATTATATCCGTGACCTTGACGGCACGGTGATTACTACACAGCTGCCTGATGGTACGGCTGTGCATCATCAGCATGACCAGGCCGGACGACTTACCTATAACAAGTACACCGATGGTAGTTGGGAGGCTTGGGAGTACGATAAGGTAGGACGGCTCACCAAAGCGTACAACAGAGACAGCGTGACGGAGTTCGTGCGTAATGCTTGGGGGCAGGTCATAAAGGAAACGCAGGACGGGCGTACAGTGGAGCATAAGTATGATGAGCGTTCCCAACTTTCAAATATCGTCAGTGCATTAGGAGGAATTATTACCTACGGATATGATGCAAAAGGCTCTGTCAACCACATATCAGCTGGCATGTCAGGGCGGAAGAAGCCTTGGGAGGCGGATATAGCATACGACCGATTCGGGCGTGAAACATCACGTATGATGCCTGGCTGTGTAGAGAATACTATGCACTATGACAGCATTGGCCGCCCTGCACATCAGCGTGTCCGTCATAATGGCCGGACGCTGCTTGACAAGTCATATACTTGGGGTGATAATCTTCGTCTTTTACGAACGTTTGACACAATAAACGGTAGAAGTGTCCGTTACGATTATGACGCCTTCGGCTCTCTGTCAGGGGCTGTGTATGGTGACGATAGTCGTCAGTGGCGTAACCCAGATGCAATGGGTAATGTGTATGATAGTCCCGACCGTACGGACAGGAGTTATGGTCGTGGTGGACAGCTGCGTGAGGACAAGAAGTGGCGGTATTATTATGACAGCCATGGCAACCTTGTTCTGAAGACCATGCGCAGGTCGGGACCATCCCTTGAAACTGGAATGCGGGATGAGTTCCTTGCTTGGCAGAGTGGTGACTATGCCTATACGTGGCAGGGCAATGGTATGCTTAGGAGTGTAACACGCCCTGACGGCAAAACCGTAACGTTCAGGTATGATGCTTTAGGCAGACGCATTGAGAAGGTCTTTGACGGACGTGTATACCGCTACCTCTGGGATGGTGATGTCATCCTGCATGAGTGGGAGTATGCCGAGGCTGACCGTCCGAACACGATTGTTACCGAGACTGGCGAGGTTACACTTGACAGGCCAGAACCAGTTGAGAATCTCATCACGTGGGTTTACGACAGTGACAGCTACGTCCCTACAGCCAAGATTGTTGGTGACAAGCATTACAGCATAATCAGCGACTACATTGGTCGTCCCGTCCAGGCATACGATGATAATGGTAATATCGTCTGGCAGGCAGACTATGACATCTACGGTAACGTCCGCAACCTCCACGGCAGCAGGCAGTTCATCCCCTTCCGCCAGTTAGGTCAGTACGAGGACGAGGAGACAGGGCTATATTACAACAGATTCAGGTATTATGACCCAAAGATTGGTAATTACATCAGCCAAGACCCAATAAGGTTAGCGGGAAATAACCCGACGCTGTATGGGTATGTGGAGGATTGTAACAAATTTATTGATTTATTTGGGTTAAAAGGGGATTATTATCAAATACCCCAAATGCTAGGACACCAGAAACATCACATCATTCCTCAATCTACAAAACATCCATTGTTGGACAGATTAGGGTTCGATGTTCACCAAAATAAAAATATTATACAATTACCAACTAATCCATCAATAGACGCAACGCGAACTATCCACAAAGGGAGGCATAATTCTGCTTATGATCGTATGATTTTAAATAGACTTGATGCTATAGAGTCTTTAAATGCTAGTGACCATATAAAAAAGTTGCATTTGGATGATATGATGGAGAATATTGGTGATGATTTGAGAAATAAACGAATAAAATTAAATTGCAATTAACTTATGAATGGATATATTTTAACAACAACAAAGAATACATATGGCTGGGTTGAATATGATAATGACATTTCTTTAGATTACAAAGAATTTCTCAAAGGGGAACGTCTACTATACAAAGACCTGCCATTGTTTTATAATATTCCCAAAAGTTCAAACTTAAAAAAGATAAGGTCTGCAGTGTTGTTGGAATCAACTGGTCCCGAACTAGTTTGCAGACAATTTAAAGAAATATTAGAAACACAAGTGCGGGACATCCAATTTTTTGATGTGGACTTATTTTGTGGCAATGAAAAAATTGATGGCTTTTACGCCATAAATGTGCTACACCTCATAAAATGTATTGATTTGGAGAACAGCGAATTTCGCCTAATGAATTTTGACAGAGATAATCCAGATTATATGTTTTATTATATGAAACTTAGAAAGAACCTCTTTGACAATAACAAAGCTGATATTGTACGTTGTGAAGAGATGCACAGAAGCATTGTTGTAAGTGAGAAAATTAAGGCTGCATTATTTGCAGCTGGACTAAAGGGACTACAGTTTAGTGACAGTATAGATATGACACCAAAAGAAAGGACTATCTATGAAAAAATATAGTAGAAACCTGCTATACACAAAGTCCAGTTCTTATTAAAATCTCCTCCATAATCTTACAGGAGGGGAATATATTTACAGTGTTCTCCAACGCTTTATCCTGATATCAGAAGTATTTGTGATGAAGAAGAATTGATATTGAGCTGTATCGTATGCACTAATAAAAAGAGTTATCATACTTAGGTGTAAACCTTAGGCAGACGCATTGAGAGGGTCTTTGACGGACGAGTATATCGCTACCTCTGGGATGGTGATGTCATCCTGCACGAGTGGGGCTATGCCGAGGCTGACCGTCCAAACACGATTGTTACCGAGACTGGCGAGATCACACTCGACAGACCAGAACCAGTTGAGAACCTCATCACGTGGGTTTACGACAGTGACAGTTACGTCCCTACAGCCAAGATAGTTGGTGAAAGGCATTACAGCATCATCAGTGACTACATCGGCCGTCCTGTCCAGACATACGATGATAAAGGTAATGTTGTCTGGTAGGCAGACTATGACATCTATGGTAATCTCCGTAACCTCCACAGCAGCAGGCAGTTCATTCCTTTCCGACAATTGGGTTTGTACGAGGACGATGAGACTCGCCTCTACTACAACCGCTTCCGCTATTACGACCCAAGGATAGGTAATTACATCAGTCAAGACCCGATAAGGTTAGGAGGAGGTATGTCACTTTATGCATATGTCCACGATACTAACAGTTGGATAGATTTGTTAGGGCTAAGTGGAATGCCTAAAGGTGGGTGGAACTATGTTAATATGCCAAAGTTAGATGGCTATCAATTACATCACGTCATACCTAAATCGATGGCAGAACACCCCGCCATAAAAGCAGCTGGTTTTGACGTTAATAAACCAAGTAATTTGATTTATTTGCCGATAGAAGATGGAAGCCATACAACAAGAAGTATTCATAATGGATAGAATAAAGCACATGCCAATTATAATGCCGACATCAAGCAAAAGTTAAATGATATTGTTGAATTCAGAAATGCTAAGCGCTGGGGTAGGCAACAGAATTTAGATGCAATAGAAAGTCTAAGAGAAGATACAAGGTTAGGTTTACGAGAAGGTGAAATTAAATGTTATTAAATTATGTATTATCAGTTAAACGAGTTTTATAAACGGGATATATATCTTCAATATGCAGAAGAAAATAGTATCCAATATAATGCCTTTGAAAAAGGAGAACGTATAGAAATAAAAAGTGATATTTTCTATAAAGTTGACAAGATAGATGATTATTTGAATAACTATGATGTCTTGCCAACATATGGGACACCGTTAGTAAGTTCAAAGTTCGTAAAGTTGTTCAAAGGATATGAGGAAGATGTTCAATTTTTAAGAGTAAATATAAAAGATATGGATGGAAACACAAACAGGAATTTTTACATTCCAAATATTCTTAAGATAGTTCCTTGTTTAGATGAGGTCAGATCGGTCATTGAAACTAAAAGATATGGTTCTGCTGTTATAAAGATAATAAAACAATTATATATCGTCCCGAATTCAATTCATAACTCTTTGATGGTAAGAATGAAAGAAAAGATCTCCTACATTATTGTTACAGAACAATTTAGAAAACTTTGTGAATCTGCTAATTTAAAAGGAATAAACCTTATAGAAGAAGGTTCTTCAGTTTATACAAAGATCTAAAAGATAGCAGCGAAATAGAACTACCAGCAAATGATGTATGAACTACTTGAACATGAGGAGTTTAATAAATACATATACACAATATGTAAATAAAATTATGGAAAGAGTTCAAAGAATTCTCAAGGCTATATCAGAGTCAGAAGACTGTTTGTTGTCAAAGAGAGAACATCTTTGCTGGTTTCTTTGATAATTATAAGACATTTGAATTATGGTTAATGAATAATATAGAGAATTATCCTGATAATGAGGATATTTTTCCTTTACCTGCTCAATATCGTTAAAGGATATTCTCTAATCAACTTATAATCTTCAAAACAAGATAGACTATTAGTTGGTTACATCATTTTTTGCTGGACCACTTTGTCGATATGGCTGTACAGGGGTATGGCTGGATATCATAGTGAGTACTATCGTAGATAAGACTTAACGCCACACACATTTGTTGACAGAAACACTTTACATTCTTTGTATATTCACTATCTTTGCAAAGGGAAAGGAATTTACAACAAACAACTCAGAAGAATGAAAAGAATACTGTTATTACTGATGGTCATGATTCCCATACTGACTATTCATGCACAAGCACCGATGGCGGGTGGTGAGTGGAAGGATAATACGGGTAGACATATCAATGCACATGGCGGATGTATCATCAACTATAAAGGAACTTACTGCTGGTATGGTGAGAATCGTTCGTCAGGAAACACACTGTATAGTTCAAAGGGCGTCAGTTGCTATACATCGAAAGACCTACAGAACTGGACGAACAAAGGAGTAGTGCTACCTGTGAGCAATGACACATGCAGCGACATCCAAGAAGGCTGTATCATTGAACGACCGAAGGTGGTATATAACAAGAAAACAAAGGAGTTTGTAATGTGGTTCCACTTGGAACTGAGAGGGATGGGCTATAAGAGTGCCCGTGCAGGAGTAGCCGTCAGCGACACACCGCTTGGTCCGTTCCGTTTCGTACGCTCGGGCCGTATCAATGCAGGAATCTTGCCGAAAGATTTCATAGAGGCAGATACAACAGAGCTACGGCAGAGACTCAGTGAACCAGCGTTTAACACTTGGTGGACATCGCCTTGGTATAGACAGATAGAGCGTGGAATGTTTATGGTACGTGATTTACAAGGAGGTCAGATGGCTCGTGACATGACAATCTTTATTGACGACGACGGTAAGGCGTATCATATCTATGCGTCAGAAGACAATCTCACCCTACATATTGCAGAGCTCACGGATGACTATTTAAGACATACAGGCCTGTATGTGCGCGTTGCTATGGGCGAGCAGAATGAAGCACCGACAATCTTTAAGAAAGACGGTGTCTACTGGATGATAACAAGTGGATGTACAGGGTGGGCACCGAACGCAGCTCGACTGTTCCGTGCTAAGAATATTATGGGACCATGGGAACGGCTGTCTAATCCCTGCCGTGGTGATGGTGCGAATAAGACTTTCGGTGCACAAGGCGCCTATATCTTTAAGATTAGAAAAACAAAAGAGAAGAAGATGTTTGATGGTGCAGACTATGTGTTTATGGCCGATATGTGGCGCCCAAAGAAGATTACTGACAGTAGGTATCTATGGATACCGATTCGCTTTGAAGACGGAAAGCCTACCCTAAGAGCAAATTTGCTTAACACTTATCAGTCTTCAAAATCAAATTAGTCATTTGAGCAAGAAAGAGTTACTGACCAAGCTTCGCTTTTTATCAGTTCTTAATATCGTCTATTGTTCCACATCTAAGGATTTGGAAGAAGCTACCACTGGGTGTACTAAAAGAGAAATAGAGATATACACATTACCCGTATATCTCTATTTCTCTTTATGGATGAACATGCAGATACGGTTTATACGCTTACCCGTTCTTTACCTCAACAATCTTTGTTGGAGCCTGTTCTTTATTACGACGATTGACAACCGTCACCACACTCTGGGCAAGGCTGAGGAAAGCCTGACCAGTGATAGTGTCTATCTGTGTTGCCGCAGGAGTACCCTTATCGCCATTCTCACAAATGCTCTGTACGATTGGAATCTGAGCAAGCAACGGACAACCAAGTTCTTTGGCTAAGTTCTTGCAACCATCCTTACCAAAGATATAGTACTTGTTCTCTGGAAGCTCAGCTGGAGTAAACCATGCCATATTCTCAACTAATCCGAGGATAGGGATATTCACTTTGTCGTTGCGATACATATCAATACCCTTACGAGCATCAGCTAAGGCTACATTCTGAGGAGTTGAGACAATCACAGCACCTGTAATAGCAAGTGTTTGCATGAGTGTCAGATGAATGTCACTGGTTCCTGGTGGTGTATCGAGGATAAAGTAATCAAGGTCGCCCCAGTCGGCATCGGCAATGAGTTGCTTGAGAGCAGAGGTAGCCATACTACCACGCCAAAGGGTGGCAGTGTCTGGATTGACAAAGAAACCGATAGAGAGGAGTTTCACACCATACTTCTCGACAGGTTCTATGAGTTGTCGACCATCCTTCTCGACACCGTAAGGACGCTCGTTCTCAACACCAAACATCTTTGGCATACTCGGTCCGAAGATATCAGTATCGAGCAGACCAACCTTATATCCAAGAAGTGCCAAGGCAATAGCGAGGTTAGCTGAGACAGTGCTCTTCCCTACTCCACCCTTTCCAGAACTTACAGCAATGATGTTCTTCACCTGAGGTAACAACTTACCTACCTCTGGGCGTGGCGCATTCTTGAATTCTGTTGTTATGGTTACTTCTACTTCCTTACCAACAGAATAGTGAATCTGAGCCTCAGCAGCCTTAATAGTAGACTTAAGGAAAGGGTCGGTCTCTCGAGGGAAGATAAGCGTAAAGCTTACTTTGTTGCCATTGATACTGGGTGTATCGGCCAGCATCTCACTCTCAATAATATTCTTTTTTGTTCCTGGATAGATAACCTTTTCCAGTGCGTCTGTAATGAGTTTGGGATATAATGTCATTGTATTCTTATTTTTATATATTAGGATGGAACCACACAATGGGTTTCTCTTATCCTTCATCCCTCATCCTCTTAGATAAGGAACATATTCTATATTTCATTTACCAAAAATAATGCCAAGAAATAAATGGTCACATTAGTTACGCTTATTCTGCGTATTCTCCCATTCCTCCCACTCCTTAGCAACAACCTTCCAGTCGGTCATCTCGCCCGCCTCAATAGCCTCTTGCTCACGTACAGCCTCATCTCGTGCCTTATCCCGTGCACGCTTTGCCTTCATATCAGCAATTGTAGCATCGTCAAGAATCTGTATTGCTCCACGACGAATAGCCTCCTGCAACTCTTCTTCGCCGAAAGCTTTGCCAGGCTCGTTGAAGTCAGCAATATTAAACTCGTAGATAGTACGAAGATCATGACGTACAAGTTTCTGCTTTGCTCGATTGCCCGCATTCTTTAATCGGAGGAGCTTTGCTATTTCTTTTATCTCGTCTTGTGCGAATTTATTTCGTCCCATGCTTTGATACTATTTCGAACACCATTAGTGCCTTTCTTGTCTGCGAAGTTAGTAACAAAATCCCAATACTGCAAATTTTCATAAAGAATACATTGTGTCACACATGATAAAATGGAGGTTAATACTCCTATAAACATTGTTCATAAATCAAGACTAAGAGAAAACAGGAACAATTTTATCATCAATACAACCTGTAATGGTCGTTAGTACTTCAAATAAAATAGGAGAAAGAGGATGATTGTTCTCAATTCAATAATGATATAGACTGTCATAATTCAATCTACTAATTGGAGAATTTTTATAGAGCAACAATTGGAGAACATAATAGGGAAAATAGGACTCTTTCGTTAAATGCGTAGATACTTTTCGTACAGCTTTAACAGAAGACCCAAAATGGTTCATCAAACAAAAACATGGGCAAGGCAGTCAACTGTCCATTCTATCATCACCCTCCTATGCAAAACAACCTTTTCATTTTAATACGTTCAAAATACAGACAAGAGTTTGAAAAGTCATTACATAATTTCAGACATATCATCTGCAAATATAAAAAACAAATGCAAAAATGTAAGTTTATAACCAGCAGCCAATCAACTGGTTATCATGTCATTCTTAAAAGGTGCTTAATTGGACTTCAAAAGGGCGTTAGTAACACGCTAAAAGAGCATCTATTGCACGGTAATCAGGCGTCTTTTAGAAGCCAGAAGAGTATGTGTCAGTTTTGAACTGCGTAAAAATATTTACAGACACCGATGTTATGGTAATAAATTGTATGTAAAGGCAGAAAGACATGCTCATGAACAGACACGGCATCAATTTGCCTTTTCTGCATCTTATCTTGTAGTTTATCTTCCGATGTAAGACCATATGATTTTGGACAGGCATACCTTGCAAGTGCATAAGCCTTTATTCTATTTCCAATCTACGCATTTAACGGAAGAACCGAAAATAGTCGGATACAAAATGTAAAGTTTTCTGATAATTACGCCCTATTTCTTATAGTTTAACACTAAGATGCTGCATTATAATTTAATTGAATCGATAAGCCTTTTTTAACCTAATCACGATTGAAAGCAATAATCAATAAATATAACGTTTTTATAGGAGAACAAAGGGATTAAAGTACATTGAGTTAGTTGTAATAATTGTTATTCCACAAAGACATATCAGCCCTGACATTGTAATAAAAGTTAAAATAAGCGTTAAACGCAGAAAAAACTTACAGCAAAGTTTGTACGTTACCGAAAAAACGAGTACTTTTGCATCAAGTTTTTTTAGTGGTTAATTTAGTTTTAGTATTTAAACCTTGGGTGATGTGAATCAGTCAAGGTCTTTTTTATTTGGGAGTCTGATGTGAAGCTTTCTTAACATATAAGATTAATTCATAACAGACATTTCTTAATTTCAATAATCAATTATCATATTAATAATGTAGAATATGAAATATGTTAATGACCGCATACGCAGACAGGACCGCCTGATGGATGAGGAACGAGCAATAGAATTGCTGCGTGAGGGAGAATATGGTGTTTTAAGTATGGTATCAGAGAACATGGGATATGGTATTCCTGTAAACTTTGTTTGGGACGGCGACCATAGTATCTATATTCATTGTGCACCTGAAGGACAAAAGTTAGTAGCCATCGAAGAAAATCCAAAGGTTTCATTGTGTATCATTGGAAAGGTGAATTTATTACCACGTAATTTTACCACAGAGTACGAAAGTGCTATCTTCTTTGGTGAAGCTCATATCCACCTCTCTGAAGAAGAGAAGATGCATGCACTGCATCTATTGATAGATAAGTTATCACCTGATTTCAAAGAGCTTGGCGATAAATATGCTCACATGAGTTTCCATCGTGTTGAGATAATCCGCGTTGATTTCTCTGAATTCAGTGGTAAACGAAAGAAGGTGCATTCATCAGCTACAGCAACTGGAGATTAAATGATTGCTCGTAGAAGGATAATCACCACACATTAAATATATCAAAATAACAAAGGTCGATAGTTCTTTGGACCTGAGTAATAGATTTTAGCGAATGGATATAGCTATTATTGGAGGAGGAGCAGCAGGATTTATGGCAGCCATCATGGCTCGCAGAACAAACCCTTCAAGTAAGGTGACAATCTTTGAACGCGCACAAAAGGTATTGGCCAAAGTGGAGATTACTGGAGGCGGACGATGTAATGTCACCAATAGCTTCGCAGCCATTACAGACATGAAACAAGCTTATCCACGTGGCTATATGCTCATGAAACGATTGATGAAGACCTTTAGTCATGAAGATACATTTAAGTGGTTTGAGAAACATGGCGTACCATTGGTGACACAAGAAGACGAATGTGTCTTTCCGAAGGCACAAGACTCCCATGCCATTATTGATTGTTTAGTGCGCCAGGCTAATGACTTGGGTGTTACTATATGTTGTCGACACCGTTTGATGAATATCCATAAGATGGAAGATGGAAGATTAAAATTGGAGTTTGAGAATGGTGCACATCGCGTGTTTCATCGTACTATTATAACAACAGGTGGTTCACCCAATGGACGTGGCTTACACTATCTTGAGCGCCTTGGACATAAGATAGAGGCACCTATACCATCGCTCTTTACATTTAATATAAAGGACCGAGCCTTCTGTGATCTTATGGGAACTGTGGTTGACCCAGTCGTTGTGGCTATCCCTGGCACAAAACTACGTGCACAGGGTGCGTTGTTGGTGACACATTGGGGAGTAAGTGGTCCTGCTGCTTTGAAACTTTCCTCCTATGCGGCTCGTCTGCTTGCTGAAAATGATTATAAAGCACCGCTTGCAATCTGCTGGACTGGCGAACTAACACGGCAAGAAGTGGAGGAGAACCTTCTGAAGTTGCAAACTGCTAACCCACGTAAGCAGGTTGCTACCTTACATCCATTTGGCTTGCCGAGTCGTCTGTGGCTCTATATACTGAGTAAACTTGGCATAGAGGCTGTGAAACCATGGGCTGAGATTGGACGTAAAACACTAAACAGAATGATTGAAACGTTGGTCAACGATCAATACACCATTGCTGGTAAAGGTGCCTTTCGTGAAGAGTTTGTGACGTGTGGTGGTGTGAGTCTTAGCTCTGTTAATTCTAAAACACTTGAAAGTAAAGTCTGCCCAAACCTTTTCTTTGCTGGTGAGGTGTTAGACATTGATGCTATTACTGGCGGTTTTAATCTTCAAGCTGCATGGACAACAGGTTTTATAGCTGGGAAGAGTGCTTCTTCATGTGAACTATAATAATATCATCTCCACAACAACCTCCTACTGGTACAAATGAGGCAGCTGATAACATGTGGACTATAACATTTGTTCTCTACAACTACCCTACTCTAATAGTTTCTTCTAATAATCACCTACATACCCATACCTCCACCACACCGTCTTCATATCCATAATCAAACACCACACTTTATTATACCAACATTATTCACAAGAACGTATTATGCCCAAATAAATAGCCAAGCCATATCGTATCAACATCACTCCACGGGGACATATAATATTCTAACAAATCGCCTATTCATATCATGTTATCACTATTCATAGAGCCCCATTATATCCATATAAATGCGCAAGCGTAGTATGTCAACCCCTGCTCAAGAAATGCATTGTATCCGTATAAAATGCTAAAGCGTACTATATCAACATTATTCATGGAATGACATTGTACTCCCATAACACAATATAAATAGACAGGTTTTACTCCCAATTAGACTTTAGAATACCTTTCTTTGTTAAAAAGTGTTTTATTCAAAAATTTATTTACCAAACATTTTGTAGTTCAAAAAAATATCCATAACTTTGCACTCGCTTTCAACAAGGAAGCAGGTTGACTACAAAGTAACCTTCTGGAGAGATGGTAGAGTGGTCGATTACAACGGTCTTGAAAACCGTCGTACCGAGAGGTACCGGGGGTTCGAATCCCTCTCTCTCCGCTTTAGGTACTCTGAACAGACCAACAGAGAAATCCTAACAAAAACGTAAGTATCATAGCTACAAGTAGTTATGATACTTTTCTTTTATATCCATTCTTCTACTCAGAGTACGTACAGAGGGGGTAAATACGGGTCAGTCCTAAAACCCAGTTGCAAGTCTATCCTCTTAAGCACATAATTTCATAAGTATTTATTACCTTTGCATCATGAAGAATCACCAATTAT
>NZ_FZNZ01000048.1 GCF_900187995.1 Prevotella jejuni | reverse complement strand
CCGAGAGATGCAGACAACCTCTCGCTACGCGTCGAGAACGTCTGCATCTCTCGGAGAGGGACACTCTTTTATTGCACTTCGTTTTGGAACTTGCACAACAAGTCCCAAACTAAGTGCTATCATCAGGGGTAATAACGTGCCTGTCAGCACATATTCAGCCTTGATACAACAGCATACATGATATTAAACGTTTATTTCAGACATATTAACCTGTCTTATAGAGTTACAAGTGTATTTATTTGTTTTGACTTATTACAAGTATATTCGCTCACAAACAAAACGATGAATTGCACAAAACTAACAGAAAGGAAAAGACCGCCAAAAGCCTTAAAGAAACTTAAAATAAGTTTTACTATCGCTTTATTGTAAAACTAAAGTTCTATTTTTGCAAACCAGTTTGGGTTCGATAGACAAGCTATATGCTTCAGAATCCACAAGGAAAGATGCTCGAGTGGTTGAAGAGGCACGCCTGGAAAGCGTGTATACCCCTAAAGGGTATCGGGGGTTCGAATCCCCCTCTTTCCGCAAGAGAGGTGTAAACCAACGGATTACGTGGCTTACACCTTTCTCTTTTTCAGCATATTAAGACAACTTTCCAACCAATCTTAAGACACCTCATCAGCACAGCTTAAGATAGCTTTCCTACACAGCTTAAACAGCTTTCCATCCTATCTTAAACAGTTTCTCAACGTATCTTAAACAACTTCTCAACACATCTTAAGACTACTTTCAGCATATCTTAAACAGCCTTTTAGCATCTTAAGACAGAAAGGAAAATATCTCTTCAGCCACAACTCCACCTCCTTACACAAATCACGCATTTTCTTCTCCATTGCTTGTTATACTGCTTTATTTTCCTAACTTTGCAAAAGAAAAGAATAAGAAACGATATTGTATCCACGCAATAACATTCAAATCAACAGAAGAAATGATAGAACTCGACACAACCAATATGTGTTCACACCTGCAGAAGAAGCTTTTTAATGAGGATGGAGTTTACTATCCTATATGGCAGGCGATGCAAACTGATGACGAGATAACGGCTGTGGTCCGTGCTCGACAGTTACATATCTATCGCAAAGGGAAGAAGATTTTAGTTCTTCCTGGCAAGGCTGCACCTAAGATTATACGTGAGGATAGCCTCAACGAACTACTCCCTAAAGAACTACTAAAATGAAGAAAGCTATCGTATTAGGTGCCAGTAGTGGTATCGGACATGAGGTGGCACGATTGTTCATAGCCCAAGGATGGGTAGTTGGTGTGGCAGCCCGTCGTATTGACAAGCTGACAGACCTACAAAACCTCGCACCAGAGCGTGTATTCACAGCGCAGATTGACGTGACAGACGAAGCTGCAGAAGCATCCCTACAACAACTTATTGAACGCATGGGAGGGCTCGATCTCTATTTCCATGCGGCAGGTATCGGTTGGCAAAACCCAAGTCTTGAAGCCGAGAAAGAGCTCAAAACGATGGAAACAAATGCTGTTGGCTTCACAAGATTGGTTGGTTGTGCCTATCGCTACTTTGCTAACAATGGCGGAGGACACATCGCTTGCATCACTTCTATCGCTGGAACAAAGGGACTCGGACCTGCTCCTGCTTACAGTGCAAGTAAGGCTATGCAGAACACCTACCTACAGGCATTGGAGCAGCTTGCTATCTCTAAGCATCATAACATCCATTTCACAGATATTCGTCCGGGCTTTGTCGACACTCCCCTACTCGCTGGCAGTTCTCGTCTCCCTATGTTGATGACTACAGAAAAGGTGGCACGCAGCATTCTAAAAGCTGTCAACTGTCGTCGTCATGTCTGTGTCATCGACACACGATGGGCCGTCCTCACCTTCCTCTGGCGCCTTATCCCTAATTGGATATGGCGACGAATGAAGCTGTGTTGACCTATTTCGGCAGTAAACACAACAACTTACTACATCTTATTATATAAATAATCACTTATTCGCTCTACGCTCATTAAACCTTTCAAGGTTGTAAGCATCTAAGCAAATAAGTCTCAAAAGCCATCTTAAACGAAAGGGATAGCGAAAGGATAACAGCTTACAAACAAGAAACGAAAACAATAATTATATAAGAAATGAGAAAATTCTGCTTAAAAATACACCGATGGTTAGCATTACCACTTGGCGTGGTGATGACCGTATTATGCTTCAGTGGACTTGCGCTACTACTATTCAAAGACCTCGCACCGCTGTTTGACATGAATGCAAAAGAGATTCCTCTCTATACAGACATAGTACGCTTACACCGCTGGCTATTCATGAAACCAGAGAATGCACACGATGGTGGACTATCGTTAGGACGAATTCTAACGGCAGTGACGTCCATGTGTATGGTACTTGTATTGCTCTCCGGCGTCGTCGTCTGGTGGCCTAAGAGTAAGAAAGCACTGAAAAGTCGACTAACAGTCAGCACCAACAAAGGTTTTCGCAGATTTGTTTACGACTCACATGTGTCGTTAGGTATCTATGTATTCATCTTCCTTTTCCTCATGGCACTGACTGGTCCTGTATTCTCCTTCGGCTGGTACAGACAGGGAATGTCTAAACTCTTTGGTCAACCAATGCCTCCCAAGGAAATGAAGGCACAGCTGTCGAAAGACGGAGCAAAGCAGGGTGAGACAAACGAGAAAGCCTTTGCACAGCCAGACACAAGTAAGATAAAGGGGCAACCACAGGCACAGAAAGATGGGACAAAAGACATGAAAGGCGACCAGCAAGGCAAGAAGCCAAAGGGAGGAAAACTCTTTAAGCAGTTGCACACAGGTTCTTGGGGCGGCTGGTTCTCACGTGTTCTCTATGCCATCGCAGCCTTTATCGGGGGATTCCTACCTATTAGCGGTTACTACCTGTGGTGGAAGAGAAGGAGTACTAAGAAGCGAAAGGCTTAAAACCCACGACCATCTGTCGTAAACCCATTGAGCGTGTACAGTTGAATTATCCAACTCTACACGTTCAATGGGTATTTTTATTTACTTTACAATAGTCATATCTGAAACTCAATATATATCAATCTGGATTATAGTCCACGCAACATGTAAACTTGTGTAATAGTCCTTATACTTATTCATTATCATATCCTACAAACTCATTGGCAAAGAAATACCTTCTCAACTAAGTTTCGTCTACTCACTATTTTATCCGTTCTTGGATGGACATATTAACACCTACAAACACAGCACACTATGGAACAGAACCTAAACCATCCACCTTATCACCCATACCCACTAACTATTATGTAAAAGAAATTCACACCCTTAAAACTAACCAACGCCTGATTAGCTTCAAGACAAGGCCTTTCTCCCTTCAAGAACATGCCCTTCTTCGTCGTTGTCAACGCCCTTCTTGAAGCTTAAAGACGCCCTTCTCCAATAGAGTATATAACCTACTGTTTATCTGTTAGTTATATAGTGCTATTAACAAGATACTTTATCGTAATAAAGAAGGTTATAGAACACTCGTTTTGTAATGATATTTTACGAACGTCAAAACAAACAAACGACTATTGAGAAAGCAAATTCTGTCATCTTAATTAGGGATAAGAGGACACATCAACACAAAGAAACGAGTGTAAATTCCTAATAAATAGGTATTGTCACATCCGTAGGAAGCCACTACCTTTGCACTCGTTATTTTTACAGGCCGTGATAAATATGGATTTAATTAGTATGACATTTAAGGTGACAGACTTGGCAGAAGTCGTCAAGAACCTATTATTCAATTCAAAAGAGGAGCACGAGAAGGGATATTCCCATTCGTTGACACCCACTTTCATGATAAATATAAATAACATAAGGTTAGTTTCTTTTAACTCAATCAGCTTGTTTTTATTCTCATTAAATCCTATTTTTGTAAAAGAAAACCTCACCTTAATATAAATTAAGACAAAGGCCACGTAGTCAATATCTTACCGAGAATATGAATACAAAAAACCAATTACAACCCTTCGAATTGAGTATGAATCAATATATTTATTATCTTATAAAACCCTTAAAGAGTATGGAATTAAAAAAGACACTCTACTCCCTAATGTTAGGTGGCATCCTTCTTTGCCTGTTTTCATGTGCTAAGGAAGACGAGTTTGAGATGCCAACACTGGTCCTTTCAGAAAACAACATCACCTTTGACAAAGGCGTAAGTGAAAGGAACATTAGTGTAACAACCAATCAAAACAGCTGGATCGCATCGTCTCCACAGGAAGGCGAATGGCTCTCGCTGGTTCAGGACGGTAACGTACTGAAGGTAAAGGTAACTGAAAATAAGATGGGTGCAGAGCGCACAAGTTATGTTCTTGTAAATGCCAATGGCGCTACTGGCAAGATTGCTGTGACCCAGAGTGCAGCCGACGTGACGCTCGACGTGGTTCCGAATGCTATCTATCTCCCACAAACAGGTGGCGAGAAGACAATTGACATCACCACTAACTCAGCTGTCTATGACGTAACTACGAGCGAAGAAGTTAGTTGGTTGAAGATTGTTAAGGCTGAGGAAGAAATCAAACTGATAGCTGAACGCAACGATAGCTACCAGACCCGTGAGGTGAAACTATATGCCAAGAGTGGCAGTGTCATCCGTGAGATTGTCGTGTCACAACCTGGTATTCAGCGTTATCTCTTGCCTATCAACCCTGGTGTACCACAGGATGAGCACAAGATTATGGACTTCGAGTTAGGGCGTGGTAGCTATCTGCGCGAGTATCAAGCTGCCATGCCTGCTTACGGACTTGAGGAGACTTACACCTTCATCACCCCATCTCCTATCTTTACCTTAGTTCAGTATTGCAGTTCTGATGGTATCAATCCATCACAGATCATCATGATTGGCGATGGCAGAAAGGCTATCGACGCCGTGAAAGACAAGGCTTTCGATAAGTTCTTGACAGACAATGGCTATGTACGCAGCAACTCTCAGTCTGACAGAGAATACACGAATGAGAAGGAGTTATTGTCTTTGAAGGTCTATATATCAGAGAAAGAGAACAACGAAGGAGTCAATCTTACCTTCACTCCTATCATGAAGCAGACTGGTGAATACAAGACTTTCAATAAGCTACCATTCTATCCTCTTGAGTTACTACAGAAGGACAACGTGAAGTTAGCACAAGTAGAACAATACGAGCAGAGGGCTGGTAGCACGGAAGAAGAACGCACCGTCAACGAGCACAAGACCTCAGAGGTGTCACAGCTTCAATATAAGCTGAAGGCAAGCACAGACCCTTCTGCAGCATACGGACGTATTCACATCTTCTATACAACGGATAAGGATGGTGACGCACCAGACAATCTTGGTAGCGTACAGATTGGTGCTTTGCTCTTCAAAGACACTAACCTCGGTGTGTGGAAGTATGGTAGTAAATGGGTTGCAACCAAGGAGCTCAAGAAACTACTTGGTGATGAGGGCTTCTCATTCCTCCGTACATCAGGCAACAACCACTTCTTCGTACGTGAAAGCGACCACTTAGTGATTGATGTTACATGCGTGTTAGACAATGACGCACCAGTGCTCGCACTGCTTTATAGCTATGACCCGTCCGTATCAGGTGTAAGTAGTAAGGGCTTAACAGCACAGACGAAGATGGTTAAAAACTTCTCTGCTGCTAAGAAAGCATTGAAGTTCTAATCTGATTCTTATACCTTATTAAATTATTACATGATATGCGTATAATCAATATACATAAGCTGGTACAGTTCTCCCTGCTATGCCTATTATTAGGAATGGCGGTTGGATGTGCTGACAATGACAGCTTCGAACAGCCCTATCTGAATGTTTCAGAGAAGGAGATAAGCTTTTCTAATCAGGTAGGTGAGAAGACGATTACAGTGAACACGAACTGTAAGGAATGGGTTACCACGACTCCTAAGTCATGGGTACACCTTACACAGAACAGAAACGAGATTGCTGTACAAGTAGACCCGAACACAACTGGGGCGGAGAGAAGCAGCTATATCCTTGTTGATGGTGGTTTGGCAGTACAGAAAATCATGGTCAGCCAGAGTGCTGCTGATATCTCTTTGGATATTAGCAAAGGTGAGATTGTCCTGCCACAGGCGGGTGGTACGACCACTGTCGACTTGAAGTTAGAGGGCATGTCGTATGACCTTACACAGAACGAAAAGCCTGACTGGCTGCAAGTTATTCAGAAGAAGCATGGATTGAAGTTTATTTCTAAGCCTAACTATAGTGCTACTGAAAGAACTACGAAACTCACGGTAACCATCGCAGGGAAGAACAATGAGGTCGTTGTCAAGCAACCAGGCGTGGCAACCTTCATCTTAGCTTGCAACCCAGGTAATCCCTTCAGTCTGCATAAGATGATGGATTACGAGTATCGCCGAGGGAGTATTCTTACAGAATATGGCGGACCAGACGAGGTAAACGGCATCTATGAAGAGAGTTACTTCTTCCGAACACCATCGCCATTGTTCAAGGATGTGGTCTATGTAAACGACACTAAATATGGTGTACCGACCCGTGTCTACACGCGTTCACTAACAAGAGAAGGTGTTAACGCCGTTAAGACACAAGCTTTCCAGGACTTTATGAGAGCCAATGGATATACAAGAGACGAGAAGGACACCAATCATTACGTCAATATCAAAGAGGCTTATACGATGGATGTAGACATCAGAGAGGAGAATAACAGTGTTGTACTGTTCTTCTATCAGATGCATACACAGGACCGCAGCTACCCTACTTTTAGTAGTCTTGACCTTGGGCCTATCGACCTTCTGAACAAGTCTGACAAGAAGATAAGCGATGTTGAGAAATATGAACAGGGTAAGAACAGCGAGGAGATGAAGCGTCAAACAACTAAGAACAACGAGGTTGAGGCTCTTCTCTACAAGACAAACGACCCTACACTGATTGCACGTACTTATTTCTTCTTCCTTCGCAGTGATGCTACGACCCCACAAGATAAGGTCGGAAGCATTGAGCAGTACAGCCTGTTCTACGGTCAGCCTAATTTAGGTATATGGCAGTATGGCAACGAGTGGTTTGTCACCCACGAGTTTGATAAGCTCCTTACCGCAAACAATTTCGAGTTTGTTGGCTACAATGGTAAGCATCATGTCTATGCTCGTCGTTCTGACTATCTGACCTTGGCCATCTCAGGTGGCGAGTATGCCGACGTCAACAACGGTAAGGCAGTCATGCAGATTACCGTCTTGTACAAGCCTACGGTCTTTGCAGGAAGTAAAGAACAGCGACTGGCTAAGGTGGAACGTATGCTCAAACAAACCAATCAAAAGAAATAAATAAAAGGTACATTGATGAGAAAATCTATTATATATCTATGTGCGTGTGCGCTCTCTGGCATGATGGTTACGGCCTCATGCCAAGACAGTCAAGACTTAGATGCGACCGCATCCGACACACGCTCGGTCAATATTGACAAAGACCTCTTTGCGGTAAAAGGCTGCATTAATGTGAAACTGGCAAAGGGTACGAATCAAGCTATCCCTACAACTCGCAGCGGAAATGTTGAGATGCAAAGCGTCCCATCGACTATGTCCTCTGCAATGCAATACTCTGGTGCGTATAAGATGGAACGAGTATTTAAGCCAGCTGGCATCTATGAAGCACGAACAGTTGCCGAGGGACTTGACCGTTGGTACACTATCTACTTCGACAAGAGCAAGGATGTGGCAGCAGTATTAAACCAGTTCAAGAAAGCTGACGGTGTTGAATGTGCTGAACGAGTACTACCAATGGCCAGACCAACGGTTAAGATGACTCCTTATAGTCCTTCTGAAGCAAGTACACAGGGAGGTGCCAGCAATTTCGACGACCCTCTCCTCGCTAAACAGTGGCATTACTATAACGACGGAACCGTCAGTGCTCATGCTAAGCGTGGGGCCGACTGTAATGTTAAACCTGTCTGGGAGAAATACACAACAGGTAAGAAGAATGTCATCGTAGCCGTTGTTGATGGTGGTATTGATATCACACACGAGGACTTAAAAGACAATCTTTACGTCAACGAAAAGGAGAAGAACGGTCAACCTAACGTTGATGATGACGGCAACGGATTTGTTGACGATATTTATGGTTACAACTTTGTGACTGCTAAAGACGTTGTTGGCGGTACTATCGAACCCGATGATGGCGGACACGGCACCCACGTTGCAGGTACTGTTGCAGCTCGTAACAACAACGGAAAGGGTGTAGCTGGTATCGCTGGTGGCGATGGCTCGGCCGATAGTGGCGTACGTCTGTTGAGTTGTCAGATATTCAGAAACAAAGACGAGCAGGGCGATGCGGCAGCTGCCATTAAGTATGCTGCTGACAACGGGGCTGTCATTTGTCAGAACTCTTGGGGCTACTCGTCAACAGCAGGGGTCACCTCCATGCCTCAACTACTGAAGGAAGCCATCGACTACTTCATCAAGATGGCTGGTTGTGATGCTAACGGCAATCAACGTCCAGACTCCCCAATGAAGGGCGGTGTGGTAATGTTCGCTGCTGGTAATGAGAATAAAGAGTTTTCTGCTTACCCAGCTTGCTATGCTCCGACGGTTTCTGTCGCTGCAATGGCATGGGACTTCAGTAAGGCAAGTTATAGTAATTACGCTAAATGGGTGACCATTACGGCTCCAGGTGGCGACCAAGACCGCTTCGGAACATCGGCAGGTGTGTTGAGCACCGTACCCAAAAAGAAGGTAGCATCGGGTTATGCTTACTTCCAAGGTACCTCTATGGCCTGCCCACACGTGTCAGGTATTGCGGCACTCATCGCCTCTTACTTCGGTCGTCAAGGCTTTACGAATGAAGAACTGAAGACACGACTGACCACTGCCTATCGTCCTTATAATATCGACGAACAAAATCCTACGTATAAGGGGAAATTAGGTAAGGGTTATATCGACGCAGAGGCGGCCTTCGAAACAGATACGAAAATTGCCCCAGAGAAGGTAGGAACACTGACGCTCAAGCCTGATTTCGTGGACATCAATGCTGAGTGGAGTATCGCAAAGGACGAGGATAAGACTGCAGCCTTCTATCGACTCTACATTGCTCAGGGTGATCTGACAGCTGATAAGCTCAAGGATATGACTTACAGAGAAATCAATGGTATGGGACATAGCTTGGGTGAGACGCTTAAGTATGACTTCGATGACTTGAAAGATAACACTACCTATAGCGTTGCAGTGGTAGCAGTGGATCGTTGGGGCAACCTCTCTGAACCTATGATTCAGAAGTGTACAACCCGACTCAACCATGCTCCTGAGGCTACAGGATTCCCAACAGAGGCTATAGAGGTTATGGAGAACGATCGTCAGTCATTCTCTTTCAACGTTGCCGACCCTGATGGTCACAACTGGGACATCAAGGCTACGGGTGAGACAAAGGGTGTTTCCTACACCGTGAAGGGCAATACTGTGACCGTCAACCTCGTTCCTGTGCTTGAAGCTGGTAGTTATAACTGTACTTTCATACTCTCTGATGACTTAGGTGCAAAGGCCGAGAAGAGCTTTACATTTAAGATTGTCAAGTATATACCACCACAGCTAACGAAGCCTTTCGAGAACTACATCATAGGTATGGACGAAGGCGTCGTTACGATACCATTAGCTGGTCATTACACACACAGCAGTAACACACAGCTTACCTATAAAGCGAATGTTACGAATGGGGGTGTTGCTTCGGCTACTATCAGCAATGACAATCTTCAGTTGAAACCAACGAGTAAGGGTGTCACACGCATCAACATCATTGCTTCTGACGGTCGCAAGACATCATCTGATGCCTCTTTCCAAGTTCGTGTGGTCGAAAAGAAGGCAGCTCCAGTCTATGCTGTCTACCCTATCCCAGTACAGAAGGATATTCATACCTTGCTCAATCCTGAAGTAAAACAGGCTGAACTCGTTATTAGTTCTACTGTGGGCGAGCGTCTGATGAAGGCTACCGTGACACCAGACAAGTACAACGTGGCTACACTCGACCTTTCTAAACTGAACCCTGGGACGTATAAACTAACCGTCTATACCAGCAAGGGTAACCATACCCAGCTATTCATTAAACGATAATCAAAACAAGTATGAATACAAAACATATCATTCTCATGGCTTGCGCAGCACTTCTCGGTGCTACGCAGGCTAATGCCCAGGGACAAGACCTCTCTATTCTGACGGTCAACACCGATGCTAAGACGGCCGCTATGGGTAATGCTTCGGTTGCAGCCGAGGGTATGTACCTATATAACAATCCTGCTGCTTTCTTCGCAACAGATAAGATGTTCACTGCTGATATCGCCGCATCTGTTTTTGAAAAGGCAGAGGGTGCTGACGGCACCTTCGGACTTTACGCTGCTACTGCAGGTTATAAGTTTGCTAAACGTCATGCTGTTTTTGCTGGTTTCCGCTATGCTGGAGGCTTGAAGTTAAAGGGCTACGACGTTTCGGGCAATCCAACCAAGGACTATCAGCCCTATAACTGGACAATCGACTTGGGTTACACCTATTTATTAGGTAAGGGTTTCGCAGCATACGCGACAGGAAGTCTTATCTATAGTCACCTATCAAAGAATGCTATGGGTGCTGCTTTCAATATAGGGGGGGCGTATCAGAATAACGAGTTGACCCTTGCCAACAAACCGGCCAACCTCATGCTCGATGCGAAGGTGGGTGCAATTGGTCCACAACTCGACTATGGTAACAAGCATAAAACAACACTTCCTACCTATTTTGCCGTAGGGGGTGCGCTGTCAGTGGATGTTGCTGAGAAGCATCAAGTGGCTGCTGCCTTATCTTCTCGTTACTTCTTCCAACCTACAGAGGCAAAACTCTTTATGCTTGGTGGCGGACTTGAATACACCTATAATAAGATGGTATCAGTACGTGCAGGCTATGAGTATGGTGACCACGACCTTAGTCATGTCACTATGGGAGCAGGCTTCAAGTATCAAGGACTGCGCTTGAACGGAGCTTATAATCTGAAGACTGCAAACGCAGGAAGCAGCTATTGTACCATTGGCATTGGCTATGACTTCTAAAAATGACAAACAATACAATTCAACTAATATAAATTAATAAGATATGAAAAGAACTTTATTCTCAATTTGTGCATTAGTACTGAGCCTTACGGCATCCGCTCAGATAATAAAGGACACGCCTAAAGGTAAGCTGATAGAAAACCTATACCGCTCAACTAAGTCTTGGGTTAAGAAGGGTTGGACAGGTGTTCAGCAAGGTAGATATGAAGGTTTAGTGTCCAAGATTGTTATCGGAGATGATGGCTGTATTTATATTTATAATCCACTTTCAGGCCTCGACAGCAAGTCATGGTTAAAGCTTGAGAAGCAAGCGGATGGCAAGTATAGAGCAAAGCTACCGCAGGATATCCTTACAGACGACCTCGGTGGGGACGATGAGGAGGAGGAAAGTAGCGAGCGTACAATCACTCTCAATCGTATGGTTTCTACTGATGATGGAAAGAGTTACGAGCCTGTTGGCGCAGCTATGAACTATGTTGATTTCACTTGGGAGAACAATAAACTTGTGATGAAAGGTATGGGTCAGAAAGCGAAAATATGGGGCGCTGCCTATGAAAATAGCTGGCAAAACAACTATGGTGGCGACTGGGCTCTTACGATTGAGCCACTTGGCGAACAGCTAATTACGCCTCCTTCTACAGCTGTGAAGGCTCAGTATATTGTTTCATCTAAGTCTGATTCTTCTCCACGAATTGTTGAAGCGATGACAGATAACAACGATATCTACATCAAGGGGTTGTTCAAGGCTGAGAAACTCGCAAACGTTTGGGTGAAACTAACCAAGCAGGGCGACAAAGCTGTCATGCCTACTAATCAGTATTTGGGTATTACCAAGAAGACAGACTTTAAGAAATACGATAGCGATAAGTCGGAGTATCACACCTTTGCAGCTGCCTTCGAGAATGAAGAAAAGACCGCTGAAAACCTTGAGTTCAGCATTGATGCAACTGGTAAACTGACTGCTTCTAAGATTCTTAGAACTTCTTTAGGTAGAGCAAGTGATGACAACATTACTGGTGAAGACTATGTAGAAAGCTACGAGGGCCTAACCTTGACTCCTTACATACAGAAAGCAGGTAAACCAGCGACACCTGAATACTTCTATTTCACATCTACTCCAGACTACGATAACACTTCTAATGAGATTAAATTAGCGTTCTATGTTAAGAACGCAGATGTTGACGGCAACTATCTCGACCCAGAGAAGATGTACTACAATGTCTATGCAAATGATAGCAAAGAGCCTTTCAAGTTCAAGAAGACTGAAACTCAGTACCGTGACATGCATGAGGACGAAATGACTAATATTCCTTTCAACTATCAGGACAACAGAAACTATGACTTCAAGGTCATCGATAACCTTCGTATTCTTCACTTCTATGATAGTTCTATCACAAGCCTTAAGGTCGTAATGGTTTATGAGGCTGACGGCAAGAAGTATTCAAGCGAACCAATGGTTGCCAAACTTTCTACCGCTGGTATCGAGAGTGCAAACTTCAATAAGGCCACAACAGAAAAGTATTACACCATTGATGGTCGTCAAATTCAGAAGCTTCAGAAGGGTCTGAACATCGTTAAGTCTTCTGATGGAACAACACGCAAGGTGATTGTTAAGTAAATTGACAAGATAACAAGTTAATTAGATAATAGCATTGTTGGCAAGTGAACGAGGAGTTTGTTATAGCTGTTATAACTTATAACTCGCTTACTTGCCAACTCTGTTACTACATCTTCTCATTACTATGCCCGCACGCCATCCATCCTTAACAACCACATTCTCATATACTCTTTTCGTACACCTCAAATGAAGACAAAACTATAATATGAAGCTTAAGCACAATGATAAGATACAAGTAAGTACCTAACTACTTACCAACAAATATTTTGAAACGAAAGATAATACTAAGGTTACTGACTTAACAAAACTACATAAAGGACAAAAAACATTATAAAGTATGACAAGAGTATCTTGGAAAGAGAATCGAGTCTTGAATATAGAAACACGTAAAGGAGTATTTGTTATCGGACAGATGCTTAAACATCCTTATATTAGGTTTTACAATATGTTCAGTACAGAAAGTTCCCTTCACAATGTGAATACAATGGAGCTATCAGTCTTATTTACCGCAGCTGTCACCAGACAGTACCTCCGCTGTAGTCGGATCTCTGTATTAAAATGATACAAAACCTACGCCCCCTCTACCCTACTTTACGAAATCTTCTGACTTACAACAATATTAATTAATAAAGATAAAACTATGGTTTCATTCACAGATAATAAATTACTATATGAAGGTAGAACATCTCTACTTTCTGAAAAGGAGATAAGACGACAGTTAGGAATAGATTATGATGAAATGAGAAGTTTTATCCAATTATATCTAACTTACGATGGTGTCTCATTTCCAATGCAAGCTATGATGTTCAGACACACCTTTTACCCTATTGCAAAAGGTGATTGGGATAAGATAGAAATAGGGTTCTTCTTAAAATTTGAAGATATCATTAAGTATCGGAACCCACAATTACAAAATGATTCTGAGATGGATTCTTTAGTCAAGACTCACATCCCCTTTGCTGATGATGGGTGTGGTAATGATATTTGGATAGAAGTATCAACAGGAGTTATTAAAGTATTTTATCATGAGTATCCAATGGAAGAAGGCTTGATAGAAATAGCTCCTAACTTTGAAGATTTCTGTTCATCATTGGAGAATTGGACACTTAGATAGTTCTTGCTATTAATCGAATTATAACACTTCAACCAATATCAGATAGCACAATCGTGAACTACAAGAACAGTCAGTATACGCAACGAATAACATTACAAATAATAGTTTACTGATTTATGAATAATTATTATGATAACATCTTAATAAAGAGTGCAGAAGAGCAGAAGATAAATTACACTGTTATTCCCAACCTTTCTAATTACATAGGAAATCTAAAAAAACATATCCCCATCATCGGAGAGCGGCTTGAATTTAGTAAATTAAATAATTATAAGTATATAAAAGCCGAGCAAAGAGACGTCTCTTTTGAAGCCATTAATCTTATTAAAGGGTTAATAGAAGCGAGAGTATATCGTAAGGATGATACGATTATATATATTGGAGATAGCTTGACGGAGAATGGATATGAGTTCTACTTGAATGATTTATTAAAGATAATCCCCTTATTAATAGAAGACATACCTCAACATCACTATTTCCTATCTCAAGATTATACGAAGATCATTTATATATCATTTGAGAATGAATTTGAATTTGGCGAGATTTCCAGTAATATTCATGATTAGTAGACATAATAGTAGTCGTTAAGTTACTTTTCAGAAACTTGGTGTACGAGTATTAAAATAGTGGGACTACACAGCTACTTAATATTACTTTTGCGTACCAACAGTATGTCTTCGATGGATAGCCTACATCTCAAAATGTATTCTGTGACAATAAGACAGGTTCCTACAATAACCCATTCTGGCATAATAAATCGATAACAGATAATTACATCACCAACACCCTATAAGCTTAACAGGAAATAATTCAACTCAAAATGGATATATAACAAAAGCTAATCTTCAATATAGTAGAGGTGGCGCAACGCAATACTTTAGAAGATTATAATGAAAAGCTAACACCTTATGAAGCCCCAATAGAATTAGAATCAAGCAAATTTAATAGATGTATATGCAAATAGAAAACATCAAAGTCTGTACTCCTATAACAACACTAATTCAATATTTAGAGAATAAAGGATTCAGAATAGTCGAATTCAAGATTACTGATTATCATTTTCACGAAGTATATATAAAGATGTCAGGAGAAAGAACTGATGATATAGAGACCATCAATATAAATAATATCCAACGATATTCTGAGCGCACCTTTGTATGTTCTTGCCATTGGTCAACGATTGAACTTGTTTATGATAAAGATACATGTCAATCACCTTAAATCGAGAAGCTCGCTCCAACAGGTTGCTCATAACGTTTTGAATTCCTCTTGTATCAAATTAGGTAAACCTGCTTTTTTCGCTTAGCTTGTTTATAAAACAAATTGACAAAAAGTCCCGCCGTATCAGGTCTCTAAGTAGACATAAGATAGAAAGAACACAAGATATAAGTTGAAAGATAAATCCAATATCAAATTATGTTTACTATATCCTCATATCCAATCACAAAGTCGAATATAGGACTCTAAGAGCTTTCCACGAATGCTTAATACAATAAATGTCAGAAGTGTACGTTATGATTTATGACATCTTCGGTTCTCTATTTGTATGATATTCGATATAAAGGTGTAACGCTTTTAGAGGATTTACAGAAGCTAAAAAACGTTATACTATAAAACAATGATATATTTTTCAACAAATAAAGAATGGAAAAAAGAATACTATCAGTCGAAAGTTATGGCATCTATGTTGTTTGTATAGCTTCCTTGAAGAGGTTTCTTACAAGAAAACAAATAAAGAGTAAAAATCTCTTGAAGGTCTTTCAAGACAATAATGACTTATATATTGATTCACTGAAGGAAGGAGTGTGGATTCCTATCTTACCCATTGACTCAATAGATTATGAGATTCTAATAGGTCACGATGACATTATAAAAGACGATTGGAATGAAGTTTTTACCTATGATGGATTTAATCTAAATGTAGAAGACGATAACGTTTGGATTGGCTCTTTGGGGAGTTTAGCTAATTTTAGAGTAAGTTTATTTAAAGATCCTGCACAGGACTGTTTATCCTATCAGACTTTAGATGGTCAAACACTGTATAAAGGATTTAGAATAAGACTCGGCAAAGGCAAGTATCGTGTGGCTATATCTGGCTATAAAAAAAGAGTTATATCCGAGAGTACTATTTATGGTTACGGATTTAACTTTGAACCTACTGATGCGTTTACGAGTTATAATGACCCACGGGATGATGCACAATACACCTTTAATATGACACCTTAAGACAATCCCAAAATTGGTGTCATTCACAAAGTTATGGCATGTGTCTGAAGCAGATACTACGTCTCATCCATTGCAGTAGACTATTATTCGTCTACGGTAACATTGATGAAACAATAATTAGTTCCACGCTCATCTGCAGCTATATGAGTTATTCTGTGAAAGTATACCTCAGTTAAGCCATTGCTGTTTTGTATGCTGGCTATGATAGCTACAATAACTTGCGTAATCGCAAGAGTATTCATGACTACATCCCCTCCCATCGACTAAGTCGATACATGGACAACGAGACGAGACCTCCTACAAACACTTCCGAGATGACAACGCAAGAATAGATTATTATAAAGCAAAACACTTGTGTAATCTCTAAAATAAGCATACCTTTGCCTTATGGGTAAAGGGTTACCGCACTACTCATACCTTTCAAGCAATCCTTTATGGTAATAAAAGAAACTCTAACAACTATCAACAGTAATAAAGATATCAAGTCAACTTTAAAAAGATGTGGCTAATAACGGGGTCAACCGTTTCTAAAGACAAGACATCAAAGTAGTCTACCAAAGTCAAAAACAACCAGAGGCATAGAAATAAACAAAAAGATTATGGAAATATCTAAACAAGAAATTGAGGCTATAATACGATTATCTCCTGAAAAACGTTATGCATATTTCATCAAACGAATATGTGATTGGGAGTGTATATGGACATTATTTGATGATGATTCTATCATTCTAAATGAAGGGAAAAAAGGCGAATTATATGTGATTTTATTCCCATTCAATGATTTTGCATCATATTATATAAACCAAACAAAAGCAATGTCTGGTTCTATATGTAAATGCTTTGAGTTAGCAGAGTTCCTTAATACTACTATCAGGAAACTACAAGTGCATAACATAAACAAGGCGTTAATATTCCCTGTCCCCGATGGATTTGGGCTGAATGTTTCTATAAGCACTCTCATTGATGACATAAATGAAGAATTAGAAAATTACAAGTAAAATGATAAGAACGCACGCATATTCCACCTTACATAGTATCGAGTAGAACTCAATTCTACCATTCTTCTAATTCGCTCATCCCATGAATAAAGTCATGGACGACACCTTGTCTTGCTTTGCAGTCTTTGTTATACGTCATAGAATCGCATTATTATTATTTAGTACAATAAAATGTATGACGTTACTACAGATTAAAGAACTTTGAGGAAATCACCATTCATCAGGAACAAATAGAAACTACTATCAATAAATTACGTATTTCATTGAAGGATTAAAGAGAAGAAGAAGAGAAGAAGATGATTATCTTTTATTTTAACCTTAGTACTATTTTGTAATGAATTATCGCACACATCATATCCTCTACATGCCCATCATGGATTAAGAAAAGGCTCTTCTTCATTCAAGAACACGCCCTTCTTGACGCTTGTTAACGCCCTTCTTGCACCTTATTAGGCAACTTCTCCACTACTACTCACAACATACTGATTTAATGCAGATTATAGACGTGAACCATGTATATAACCTTCGTCATTACCCCCTACCTTTCACTACATTTTTGTTGAGACTTTTCATACTCATACCGAGTTCCACAGACATACAAATACGGCGGTTTAATTGAGTGGTACAAAGCGTGAATTCAACAAGCAAGTGCAAATTTACTTAATTAGTTCGTAAAAGCAGTCCTGTGGTGTTTTAAAATCTAATTTCTTTCTTGGTCTCATGTTAATTTTCTTTGAATACTTAGTTATTTGTTGCTGGCTGATATGCTCAAAGGTTTCTTTTTTTGGCACGTATTGCCTAATTAGTCCGTTAGCATTTTCTATAGCGCCTTTCTGCCATGAAGCGTATGGGTCAGCAAAATATATGGTAACACCAAGGCTTTTGGCTATCATTTCATGACAAGCGAATTCTGTACCATTGTCAGTTGTAATAGACTTGATATGCTCTTTGAATGGAGACAGTAA
>NZ_FZNZ01000078.1 GCF_900187995.1 Prevotella jejuni | reverse complement strand
ACCCTGCAATCATACAGAGATACGGGAAAAATCCCTTTCTCAATGATTGGACACAAGTGCTATTACAAGGAGAGCGACATCACGGAGTTACTGAATGTAAACAATGAATGAAATCAAACACAGAATGAATTATGGCAGAGAATGAAATCATTACACAGCAAGACCCTCAGATGCAGATGTTTTCACAACTGATGGAGGGCATATTGAAGAAATTGGAGCGGTATTGCGCTACCGCCCATCCGATGCTGGGCGGAGAGGTTTACCTCGCTGGCGAGGAGGTTTGCAGCCAATTACGGCTCAGCACACGTACGCTCCAAGAGTACAGAAATGCAGGAACACTTCCTTTCTACAAAATCGGAGGGAAGATACTTTACAAAGAGAGCGACATACAAACAATGCTTGAAAGGCATTATAATCCCATACCGCAAACAGGTAAGTTATGAGTTAAGTTAAGAAATCAGTCGCGACTTAAGTCAAATGGTCAGTTATGACTTTGGGGGTCAAGAAATTAGTTTCGACCTAAGTCAAAATTAACTTTAGTCAAAAATATGTCAGCTCATAAAGTCAGTAAGTTAAGAAATTAGTCTAAACTTATCTCTTGACTTACTTCTTGAACTTTGAACTCTCGTCTATCAAAAGCACCCCAGAAAGGTTACTTTATGGAACATAACAAACTATCTCTTTCTTTATACTGGCAAGGTGTGTCTTTGTACCACAAATTGCCATTTGTACCACAAAGACCCTTGCCCCGAAAGGGGATTAAATCACTCCAAAGTCGTGTTATATTTTAGAAAAAAGGTAATACAAAAACGACTTTTAGACTCCTTTATAAACTATATTCTCTTGCTAACCGCATAAATAAACTGATAGCCAAGACTTCCAATATTAGAAGGATGTCTTGCAAAGAACGGCCAATCAATATCTAATATAATGGTTTTATGAGATACATTTTCCCACTGAATTCGTAGTTGATAAGAATTCATTTGATATTGGTTGACATTTTCTTTAGTTTTGTATAAATATAAAGAATACCCTCGTTCTGTATAAGAGGATTTCGTATTAGGAACAAGACCACATAAAGGTGAGGGGCGTGCAGAAACTTTTTCTCCATCGTTTGCATTATAATATGTTCCATAGAGTCTCCATCTACACACATATTTTTTATTCGTGCTAATCCTTAATTCAGGCGAAACAACTTTATTGATAGAGTCAACCATACTTTTGCTAAATTTAGCATTAAAGTTAGCATAAACAGATGGATCCGAATAAAGATCAACAGTCTCTCGGTAGATATACACTGTATCGGTTCGTATTCGTCTTTTTGCTCTTAAAACACTTCTGGTTTGTGGTTGTTCTTCTTCGACTTTTGTCCATCCCTTCTGTATTAATCGATTCTCACGTTCGTTTACTACTTGTGTTAGAGAATTTCGCAAATCTTCTAAAGAATTGACACAAAGTGTCGTTGTGTCATTATTTATTGTAGGAACAATAAATTCTCTCCTTTTTGCAGTATCTTTATTACCTAACATAGAATTGCTTTCATTTTCACAGCTAGTTAGAAAAGGAAAAGATAATATCGCAAAAAGCGAAAAACTGAAAAATAATCTTTTATTCATATTTTTATTGTGGTGAGATAGAATACTTCCATTCGATGTCTTTAGGAGTACATGGATCATATCGATCCATTCTCCGACCATACAAGTCGCTGACAACATGAAGAACGAATGTTTTAAGTTCCCTTGCGTTGCTTGCAGGTTCTTCGTATCCACGGTCTTTTGTTAAAGCTATACTGCTATTACCCAATACAAAATCTTGAGACGGTTTGTAGCCGCATTTTTGAGACTCTTCAGACCAAATATCATACCCTGGCTTATATACATTTTTATAGCATATCAAGTATTCAACAACATAAACTCCTTGTGGCAAACCAAACTTTGCTGCAGCTGCACTCTTTAGTGCGATCTTCCCTCTTTTTGCAGTTTCTGTTCTATCACTTCCATATACTACAACAAGTTCATCATCAACAATATCACCATTTGCTCTCGTCTTTATTTGGGAAACTTTTGCTACCCTTGTAGACGTTTCTTTTTGTTTAGTTACTGCAATGTTCGAATTTTGTTCTTTCAACAAATCATTTTGTAAATAAGATTCTTCGATTTCATTACTACATGATATAGTAACAAAAGCAATCATTAAAAATGGTAATAAATTTTTCATATTTAAAAATTTAATTTGAATATATAATCCGATTCCGTTATTTTATCATCGACATAAAAGGCATGAATAGTATGCGTTGTATCTATATGTTGAATATTATCAACATAACCTTTTATTTTTATGGTTAAGTCGTCAGAAATAGAAGGAGATTTCATTCTTTTTCGGTAGGTTATTCCAATATGAATCCAATCAGGATTTCTTGTTTTTAAATATAGCGTAATTGTGTCAGAAGTAGAACAACGTCCCTTGGATATTTCAAATGTTCCATCTTTACAAACTTTTGTATCTTTACCTTGTTTTACATATAAAGTGCTGCCATTTCCTGTGTATGCGACCACAGTAGTCCAAGGAGAAATTTTTTCATTATCCCCACAAAGATTGAGTGAAAGTTGTTTTTCAACATATTCTTTATTGGTAAAGTCTGTCTTATCACAACTTTGAAATGCAAAAAATATTATCAATAGAACTAAATATAATGGCTTCATCTTAATAAATAATTTTTAATTGTACATATTGATGAAAAAATAAGAAATTAAGCCGATACTGCAAAATTTTATGACGTATTTTTCTTATATTATTGAAAAGAATTCTTTATTCCTAACATGATGGAATATATTCACACAATAAACGTTGGTCGTTTCGAATAACATCAAGAACGATAGAGGTGCAAAACTCTTTTTCTGAAATAACTAGAGCGACTCGTTTAGGAAAATACCCCTTTTGCTTATATGTCCTTGTTGTTTGATTTCTTATAAATTCATAATGCTAAATCTAAAACAGAACGTATGCTTTTGCTCTTTGCTTTGAATGTAATAATAGGCAATTTATTTCAGTTTACCAAATTTTCGAGGGGCTTCAAAAACTCTCTTTTTTCTCATTTACAATGTGAAATGATAATAAGTCTTTTTAGCTGGCATAATAACGACACTAAAACTTCTGAAAATTACTCCCAATAGAATTAGATGTGACTAATTTAAGGTGTATCTGCAATTTATTTCCGTAGAAACACATTTTTTTCATCAGAAAATATTATCTTTGCATTATCGAATTGGTGTGTTCTTTGAGGCAATGCAGAATAAAGAGAGGGAAAGAAACTCGCTCGTTTCCATATCGTAACACATTTTCCCTTTATTCTTTCTTTGTATGTTGATTATCTGAAAGATACAAATTTATTGAATCTTTTGCGGGCGTTAATAAGCGGTTAACCCGATTCGGTGCATCTCTAAAAGTATTACTTTTACTATCATAGATGTATTTTTTATTACCCTCTTGGTAATGTATCTATCCTCTGCGTTGAGTAGGA
>NZ_FZNZ01000050.1 GCF_900187995.1 Prevotella jejuni | reverse complement strand
AACATGAGACCAAGAAAGAAATTAGATTTTAAAACACCACAGGACTGCTTTTACGAACTAATTAAGTAAATTTGCACTTGCTTGTTGAATTCACGCATATTTGTTTGTTCCATCCAAAGATAAATGTAGTAGAGTAGGGATGATAGGGCAATTATAAGAAATGTATATTTCCTTTTTCTGCTTATTCCATATACTGAGAATGAAACGATAAAACTAATGACAAAGAGCAAGGAGCTATAAAGGTATAGAATACCAGTCCCTACATCGTGCCCATTCCTAAAGGTTTCTTGTACAAAGCTAACCCCAAGGATATAGATAACGGTTAAAGTTGAAATTAATATACCTTTGCTAAGTTTATTCATTAGTTTGATTGTTCTTAGTTCTTTAAGTCCTCTTTCTTTTTGCTGTAAACAAGTGCACAGTTATACGCAAGTATGCCTCAAAGAATATAGCAAAAACCTTTCATTTGGCGTTTCCATTTATTGTATCTATCGGTACAGGGTAGATATTTGATGCCCTATAGGCTGGATCTTGTTATTTGTTCTTCCTTATATAGGCTTCACTATTGTTAGGGTTACTTTTTTGATAATAGACGGTAATAGTGTCACCAATTTGTAGGCTTTCATATTCTCCATATCGTTTACCATTCCCTTTGTAGGTTTTCTCATCGATAGTATATAAATAAGAAAAGTAAGGAGTAGCGCGAACTTTATATAGTTCATTAACTACACCTTTGGTATAAGCAGGGTCTTCAATTATTCTACTGCTCTTCCATAATTGCCACAAAGACAATCCTGTGAGTAAGATAACAATATAGACAATTGAAAGTTTATGACTTCTTTTCATTTATATAATAGATCTTTATTATTCAGACATTCTTTCATATAGTTATGAAGACGATGTGTAAACTCATAATTCTTCAGTCCCCATTTCGGTGCAATGAGCAGTTCTGGAGGACTCTGACTGACGAAACGTTCAAGAACAAGGTCGGATCTGAGAAGGCTAATGTAATCTGCAATGAGTTTGATATACTCTTCAATCGTATAGAGATGGAATGGTTTTTCGGCGTACATCTTTGCAAGACGAGTGCCGCAGATAATTTGTAACTGATGAATTTTCAGTGTTGTTAACGGGAGAGAAGAGATGATTGGTGCTTGTCTGAGGCTTTCTTCGGCATCCTCGCCAGGCAGACCAAGGATGATATGTGCTCCAACACGAATACCACGTTGGGCAGTCTCCTCAATAGCTTTACGTGCACAAGCAAAGTCGTGACCACGATTCACGAGTCGTAAAGTCGCATCATTGCAGGTTTCCACACCATATTCAACGATAAGAAACGTTCGATGGTTAAGTTCTTCAAAGTAGTCTAACAAATCGTTATTGATGCAGTCAGGCCGTGTACCGATGACAAGTCCGACAACATCCTCTACTGCAAGAGCTTCTTCATAAAGTGTTTTGATATGTTCATTAGTTCCGTATGTGTTTGTATAAGCTTGGAAATAAGCAAGATACTTCATATCAGGATACTTGTTAGAGAAGAACCTTTTACCATCTTCAAGTTGTTGAGTAACACTTTTACCATTGTCACAATAGGCTGGATTAAACGTTTGGTTGTTGCAATAGATACAACCACCATGTCCAATTCTCCCATCCCGATTAGGGCAGGTAAAGCCAGCGTTAACCGAAATCTTTTGTACCTTATAAGGGAACTGGGTACGCAGCCAACTCCCAAAGTCGCAATAATATTGTTCCATTCGTTTGCAAATATACAGATTATTTTATATTTTTGTGCTGTTAAAACTTGAATTTATGAAACGAATATTACTTATGTGTTTATCGGTGCTAAGTGCACTTCAGTTGATAGCTGGGGAACCTATCTCTTTGAAAGACATTACTAATGGTGCTTTTGCAACTAAGCGCATCTCTGGTGTTAATCCTTTAGAGGGGACCTCAGAATATGCTCAAATCTCGTCTGATGGGCGTCAAGTGGTAAAGTATTCTTTTAAGACTGGTAATGCTACAGGGGTTATCTTTGATCTTGCTGATGCCAAGGGGGTTCAGTTAAGTTCATTTGATGACTATCAGATCTCGACAGATGGCAGTCGACTATTATTACAGACGAATACTAATCGTATCTATCGTCGTTCGTTTACAGCCGATTTCTATCTCTATGATGTTAAGACGAAGCAGTTGAAGAAATTGTCAAAGGATGGCTCTGAGCAGATTCCTACCTTCTCACCTGATGGTCGTCAGATTGCTTATGTCCATCAGAACAATATCTATATAACGGATGGTGAGAATGTGAAGCAAGTTACTACCGATGGTGAATTTAATAAGATAATCAACGGTCTACCTGATTGGGTGAACGAAGAGGAGTTTGGCTTTAATAATGCCTTAGCTTGGAGTGCGGATAGTAAGACGTTAAGTTGGATCAAATATGATGAGAGCGAGGTAAAGAGTTTTACCCTCCAGTTCTATAAAGGTTCTCATCCTACTTTTGAGATGTTTGATATCTATCCTGGTGACTACAGCTATAAATATCCAAAGGCAGGTGAGGCAAACTCAAAGGTGAGCGCTTGGTCTTACAATTTGACCGATGGCGCTGTACGTAAATACGATTTACCATTGGCTGCCGATGGTTATATTCCACGTATTAAGACAACTTTCGATGCCAATAGAATCATTGTCTATACAATGAATCGTCATCAGGACGAGCTAAATCTCTATGCTGCTAATCCGCTTACAGGTACTTGTAAGTTACTGATAAAGGAGAGTGTACCTAAGTATGTTAAGGAAGAAGCGATGGAAGGAATAAGTATTATGAAGGATTATATCCTTGTTCCTTCTGACCGTGATGGCTATATGCACCTTTATTTATATGATAAGAATGGCAAGCTTATACGCCAGATTGATAAAGGCAATTATGATGTAACAGAGATTTACGGGTATGATGCAAAGACAGGTAATACCTATTTCCAAGCAGCAGCACGTAAGCCAATGCAGCGTGAGATATATGTTGCTGATAAGTCAGGGAAGTTGACTTGTCTTTCTGCTCGTGCTGGTTGGAATGTAGCATCATTCTCTGGTGATTATAAGTATTTCCTCAACACATGGAGTGATAGCAATCATCCATACGTGTTTGCCATCTATGATAACAAGGGAAAGCAAGTGCGTGAGGTCCTCAATAATGATGAGTTGCAGGCTAAGTTGGCTAAGTATGGCAACACAGGAGTTGAGTTCTTTACGTTTACAACCTCTGAGGGTGTGAAACTCAATGGCTGGATGGTGAAGCCTGCTAACTTCGATGCAACAAAGAAGTATCCTGTTATTATGCATCAGTATAGCGGTCCTGGCAGTCAACAAGTTGTCGACAACTGGAGCGTAGGGTCTATGGGTAGCGGTGCAATGTTCGACTACTACTTGACACAAAAGGGTTATATTGTTGTAACAGTAGATGGACGTGGCACTGGTGCACGTGGTGCAGCGTTCGAGAAGTGTACTTATCTGAGACTTGGCGACTTAGAGTCAAAGGATCAAGCAGAGGCAGCTTTGTGGTTGGGCAAGCAGAGTTACGTTGATGCTTCACGTATAGGAATATGGGGTTGGAGCTTCGGTGGCTTCAATACATTGATGAGTATGAGCGAAGGACGTAATGTTTTCAAGGCTGGTGTGGCCATCGCTCCACCAACAAACTGGCGTTATTATGATTCAGTTTATACTGAGCGTTATATGCGTACACCACAAGAAAATGCTGAAGGATACGCCATAAATCCTATTAATCGTGCTGAGAAGCTTCATGGAAAGCTTTTGATATGTCATGGCTTAGCAGACGATAATGTTCATCCACAGAACACATTTGAGTATTCTGAAGCCTTAGTACAAGCCGACAAGGATTTTAAGGAGAATCTATATACAAATCGTAATCATGGTATCTATGGTGGAAACACACGTAACCATCTATTAAGACAGGTCGCTGAGTGGTTCATCAATAATTTGTAATAGATACTTTCTATAGACGAATGTTCTTGATTTTGGTTGATAGAAACCCTGGGAGTTGTAACAGACTCTTGGGGTTTCTTGCTATATTGCCCCTACTTGTTCGGGTTCATTAAGTCTATTGCAACTGTATGCTTGTATTTATTAACCACTAAAGTATGGGATGGTCGTAAGTGTATTACGGTAGATGGGTATTGTAAAGATATCTACTATTATCAATAAGGTATATAAAAAAAGAAAAGCGATGGCCTTCACAGGAAATCGCTTTATTACTCAATAGGTATTAGTCTTTAAAGGTAAAAGATTGTTTTCAGGATAACAGACACAAAGATATAGTAATTTTACGGCTTCTGCAAACTTTTAGTAGATTATTTTTTCATCAATTAGATGTGTGCGAACACATGTTCTTTTAATTTCTTTCCAAAGGCTTCAAAGCGTCTGTTTTCTTGTTTTTAAGGGTTTTCTTTAGTGTTTAGTAACGATGTGGATATACGTCATTCAAAGTTAGAATGATAAAGGTTTTTTGCGTTATTTGGGTAAGAAACTGACTTAATAATTCTTCCGTATAGTTTTCTTCTTTGTGTGATAAAATACTCGTGATGGCTCTTTTTATTAATTATAGTATCCCTTTTATTCATAATTTATCGTTAACTTTGCAAAGACATACTTTCGTCTTTACTTTAAAGTAAAAATCAAAATCTATCATTACTACAAATATACATGATGATGAAACAAAGGATTCTCTTAGTATTAGGTTTGTTCTTAACTGTCTTAACCGCCGTTGCAGGAGAAAGAATTAAGGTGGCATGTGTAGGCAACAGTGTTACTTGGGGCTTAACGATTACCGATAGGGAGAAGAATTGTTACCCCTCCCAGCTACAGCAGATGTTGGGAAACCTGTATGAAGTCAAGAACTTTGGGCACTCTGGAGCAACGTTGTTGAGTCACGGACATCGTCCATATATTGACCAAAAAGAGTATCAAGAGGCTTTGGACTTTAAGGCAGACTTGGTTGTTATCCATCTTGGGCTCAATGATACAGACCCACGAAATTGGCCAGAATATAGTGAAGAGTTCAATGCAGACTATATCCGTTTGATTGATAGCTTCCGTCAGGCTAATCCGAAAGCAAAGATTTGGCTTTGTCAGATGACGCCTATCTTTGATCGACATCCACGTTTTGAGAGTAGTACACGTGATTGGTACGACCAGATACAACGCCATATTCGTCAGGTGGCTAAGGCCACAGGACTCCCACTCATCGACTTGAACACACCTTTATATAGTCGTCCTGACCTTCTTGCAGATGCTATTCATCCTAATGCAGAGGGTGCAAAGATTATTGCTGAGGCTGTCTATGGTGCACTGACAGGTAACTATGGTGGTCTTGCTGTCTCACCGTTGTACACGGATGGCATGGTTGTTCAGCGCAACAAACCTATTGTTTTCCGTGGAATAGCTAACACAGGCGAAGCAGTTAAGGTCGCTTTCAATGGTCATACGCTCTCGGCTTTGGCTGATGGGGCAGGGAAGTGGAAGGTTTCATTCCCTAAACAAGAGGCTGGTGGCCCTTATAAGGCTGTGATAAGTACAAAGAAACAGAAGCTGACGATTAAAGACATATACGTAGGAGAGGTATGGCTTTGTTCAGGACAGTCGAATATGGAGTTGCCAGTGAGTGCTGTACAGAGTAGAGAACAAGACCTCAACGAAGCAGAGAAACAGACACGTTTACATCTGTTTAATATGTCTGCTATCTATCCAACAACCTCTGTTTCATGGTCGGTAGGTGCTTGCGACTCTGTCAATCGGCATCAGTATCTACGTGTCGGTCCTTGGAGTAATTGTACACGAGCGTCTTTGAGTGGCTTCTCTGCTGTGGCTTATCATTTCGGTAAGAAATTGGCTGATAGTCTACAAGTGCCTGTTGGCATCATTTGTAATGCTGTTGGTGGTACGACCACGGAGTCATGGATTGATCGCCATACATTAGAACAGCATGTGCCTTCCATCCTTCATGATTGGTATCACAGCGATTTCGGTATGAAATGGGCACGTGAACGTGCCTTGCAGAATGTCAAGTTGAGTAAGAACCCGCTGCAGCGCCACCCCTATTCACCTGCCTATATGTTCGAGACAGGACTACTCCCTTTGAAAGGTTATGGTATCAATGGTGTTATATGGTACCAAGGTGAGTCGAATGCACATAATATGGAGCTACACGAACGTCTCTTCCCATTGTTGGAGAAGAGTTGGCGTAGTTTCTTCCATAACCCAGAACTACCATTCTATTTCGTTCAGCTTTCAAGTCTGAATCGTCCTTCTTGGCCTCGTTTCCGTGACTCTCAACGACGTATGGCGTCAAAGTTACGTAACACGTGGATGGTGGTGACAACCGACTTAGGCGACTCTTTAGATGTTCATTACACAAATAAGCAGCCTGTTGGTGAGCGTCTTGCCCTACAAGCATTGAACCATAGTTATGCTTACAAGATAGAGTCTGAGGGTCCTGTCTGCCATTCTGTATCCGTAAAAGACGATGGTCTTGAACTGCAATTTACGCATGCACGGTCGTTGTCAGCTCATGGTAACCATCTTATTGGGTTTGAAGTAGCAGGAGCAGATGGCGTCTACTATCCTGCAGAAGCCCAGATAACGTCGGCTAACACAGTTCTCGTTAAGTCCTCTTCTGTATCTCGTCCTGTCTCAGTTCGGTATGGTTGGCAACCTTTCACACGTGCCAACCTTGTGAATGAAGTTGGTTTGCCATGTAGTACATTCCAATGGAAGATTAGACGGTAAATATCTCAATCATGTTTCTCTCCTCACTCACAGAGAGGAGTGTGACGAGTGAGGTAACCCTTATAGGGCTACTCGCAAAAGCACTTGGGTGTTTCATTTCTCATAGAGTACACAGCGATTTTAGTCTCTTTTTGTACATGGGGAGAACTCAAGAAGGGCGATAGGCATACAGAGAGTGCAGGGCACTTTCGCCAATATTGACTGTAACTCTGTGCTATCTCATACTTGAACAGACCTCTGTGTGGCTTAACCTGTGAGACACAAGTCTGTGACGTTCTGTTAGAAAAATGGCTGAGACATCCCTATAAGATTACTGATAAAAGACGAAGAAAGGCTAAACGTGTAAGAAGATATTGTAAATAATTATTGATAATCATTTCTCTCTCCATTTGAGAAGAGGCCAAGAATGATAAAAGAAAAGGCTCTTCTTTGTTCGAGAACATGCCCTTCTTGGGTGTAGAAGACGCTCTTCTTGAAGCAAGAGGGGCGTCTTTTATAACTATGTTTGTAATAGGTTGATTTATTGCATGTTATAGTCTTGCGTTTAAGAGGTGATACACCCCTACATTAAGCGTATTTACCTCAATGCTATGTAAAGATATTTTACGATTATATAGGCTCTTTCAAAAAGTGGAGAAGCAAGCGATAAATTCCGATGAAGATACCGAGAAGAGCAGAAGGTATGGCATATACTGTTTTTTCAAGGTAAGACTTTTGTTCTTCTAATTTGTGTGTAAGATTAATAAAGGTATTGACCTCCCGTAAGAAAGAGGCTTCCGAAATTGTGAGAAGGTCGTTGGAAAGAATATTTTTATCTATGGAGAATACTTTTATCACAAATTATTATTGCGTGAATAAATATTTTATAGTACTTTTGCAGATTAGTTAAAACGGGACAATAGATAATAGATTATGGTACGGAGAATTTGTTTTCTTTCTTTACTTTCTATCCTTTTATGGAGTTGTCATTCTAAAAAAACAGAAGAGAATACGAAGGCTGTCTTCACAGCAACAACTCCAATGGTAACTAATATTAGTCTTCCTCAAAGCTATGTGGCTAACATTCAGTCATTAAGAAACATTGAGGTGCGCTCACAGCAAGAAGGAATACTACAGCAGATATACGTAGATGAGGGCCAGATGGTACGTGCCGGACAGCCTTTGTTTCGTATTGCTATAGTAGGAGAAGACGAAGAGATTGCGAAAGCAAAGTCTGCGCAGGAACAAGCTGAGATAGATTTGCAAAACACAAGTCGGCTTACAGAGAACAATATCGTATCTCCCAACGCGCGTCGAATGGCCAAAGCAAAGTACCAGTCAGCAACAGCCGATTACAAACTCGCCGTTTTACACAAACGTTTATCTATTATTCGAGCACCTTTTAGTGGTGTTTTAGGAAGAATACCACAGAAGGTTGGTAGTTTCATTCAGCAAGATGATTTGTTGACAACACTGTCAGATAACTCTAAGATGCAGGTTTATTTTAACATCTCAGAAAGCGATTACTTAGACTTACAGCAACATCCACAACTTTATATGCAGTTACCTTTGAAGTTGCTGTTGGCCAATGGCAGTACCTTCCCAGCCAGAGGAAGCATAAAAGACATATCAGGACAATTCGATAATGCGACAGGAACGATATCTGTTCGTTCGCTCTTTGCTAATCCACAAGGCTTACTACGTAACGGACAGTCGGGAACTGTACAGCTACTTGTACAGAAGAAGAATGCTATCGTTATCCCACAAGAAGCTGTCTACGAGTTGCAAGACCGCAAGTATGTGTTCGTCGTTGATAAGAATAACGTTGCTCATCAACGCCAGATACAGATTTCAGCTGAGTTGACAGGAGTCTATGTCATCTCATCAGGCCTTACAGCGTCAGACCATTATCTAATTGATGGTATACAGAAAGTGAATGATGGCGACCACGTGCATACTCGCTTCGTGACACCACGACAATCAATAAAGTCAAACGAAATCGCTATTCAATAAATGTTCAAGATATTTATTCGTCGACCGGTTCTATCTATTGTGGTAGCACTGGTCATTGCTTTTATTGGTGTTCTGTCTTTGTTTAATCTTCCGATTACGCAGTTCCCTTCTATCTCACCACCTAAGGTAAACGTAGTTGCTGATTATCCAGGAGCAAACAATGAGTTGTTGATTAAGTCAGTGATTATACCATTGGAGCAAGCCTTGAATGGTGTTCCTGGTATGAAATATATAGAGAGCGATGCTGGAAACGATGGTGAAGCAGAGATAAACGTCGTCTTCAAATTAGGTACTGACCCTAATGTAGATGCCGTAAACGTACAAAACCGTGTTTCAGCAGCTACGAATAAGTTGCCGCCTGAGGTCATACGAGAGGGTGTTAAAATCTCACGTGAGGAACCAAACATCCTTATGTACATTAATCTCTATAGCGATGATCCAAGTGTAAACCAAGATTTCTTATTCAACTACTTTGATATCAACATCTCTCCAGAGCTGTTGCGTGTAGATGGAGTGGGCGACCTTGATATTCTTGGTACTCGTAGTTATGCTATGCGTGTATGGTTGCATCCAGATAAGATGGTAGCATACGGCTTGTCAACGGATGATGTCAGTGATGCGTTGGAAGACCAGAACATAGAGGTCTCACCAGGTAAGTTAGGTGAGAGTGGCGGTATACGTCCACAGGTGAAGGAGTTTGTCTTGAAATATCCAGGCCGTTACACCACTGCAGAAGAGTATGGGAATATCATCATCAAAAGTAATGCGAACGGTCAAGCCGTTCGATTGAAAGATATTGCCGACATACATCTTGGCAGTGAAGTCTATGATATCTATTCAACGCTCAATGGTCGTCCGTCAGCAGCTGTGACGTTGAAACAAGCATACGGAAGTAATGCAAGCAACGTCATAAAGCAAGTCAAGCAGGTGATGACTCGCCTTCAGAAAGACATGCCAAAGGGTATGCATTATGAGTATAGTTATGACATAAGTCGCTTCCTTGACGCAAGTATAGATAAGGTAGTCCATACATTGTTTGAAGCCTTCATACTTGTAGCCCTTGTTGTGTTCGTCTTCTTGGGTGATTGGCGTTCGGCTGTAATACCGATTATGGCGGTCCCAGTGTCCTTATTGGGTAGTTTCATTGCGATGCTTGTGTTCAATATCACACTCAACATGATATCGTTGTTTGCCCTTGTAATGGCGATTGGTATTGTTGTTGATGATGCTATTGTGGTGATAGAAGCCGTGAATGTAGAGATATCGCGCAATAAACTGACACCTGTTGAAGCAACGGAGAAAGCAATGAAAGAGATTAGTGGTGCTATTATTGCCATCTCTCTTGTTATGGCTTCCGTGTTTATTCCAGTGGCATTCATGGGTGGCCCAGAAGGTATGTTCTATCGTCAGTTCTCTATAACGATGGCATCCAGCATTCTCTTCTCAGGTTTTGTGGCACTGACCTTGACGCCTGCTCTCTGTGCGCTCATCCTCACAAAGGAGCAAGAGAATCATGTCAAGTTAGGATTTATAGGTAGATTATTGCAACGCTTCAATGCTCAGTTTAATGTTGGTAGTAAGAAGTATGCACATGTCTTACAACATACTGTGAAGCATAAGGCTTTCACGATGATAGCTGTTCTCGTTTTCTGCGGTCTTGCTTATTGGGTAAATCTCGGGCTCCCATCAGGCTTCATTCCACAAGAAGACCAAGGAATGATTTACGCAGTCATTGAGACACCACCGGGCTCAACTATTGAACGAACAAATGAGGTTGCTCGTCAGTTGTTAGCAATAGCGGAGAAAGAGGAAGGAGTAGAGAGTGTTTCTTCACTTGCAGGATTTGAGATTCTCTCTGAAGGAACAAGTGCTAACTCTGGTAGTTGTCTTATTAACTTAAAGGACTGGAAGCATCGTAAACGTACAGCAAAGGAGATTATCGAAGACCTCGAAGATAAATGTAAGGTGATAACGACAGCCAATATTGATTTCTTCGAACCGCCTTCAATTCCTGGTTATGGTGCTGCCAGTGGTTTTGAGCTACGATTGCTTGATAAGACAGGTAATAATGATTATCACGAGATGGAGCGTGTGAGCAAAGACTTTGTCCGTCAGTTGAACAAGCGTCCAGAGATAGGAAATGCCTTCACGTTCTATTCTGCAAGCTTCCCACAGTATATGCTCAATGTCAATGATGCTATGGCATTACAGAAGGGAGTTGAACCCGGTAAGGCTCTCAACAGTCTTTCTATATTAGTAGGTTCTGATTATCAGACGGGATTTATCAAGTTTGGTAAGCCTTACAAGGTTATTGTTCAGGCAGCACCTCAGTATAGAGCCTTCCCAGAAGACCTGCTTCATCTTTATACAAAGAATGATGCGGGAGAGATGGTACCCTATTCTGACTTTATGTCACTCAACAAGACCTATGGTATGAGTGAGATTACACGTCATAATCTCTATAACTCTTCAGAGGTGACAGGTGCTCCGGCACCTGGTTACTCAAGTGGTCAGGCATTAAAGGCTATCAGTGAGGTAGCCCAACAGTCGCTCCCTAAAGGATATGACTATGACTGGGCAGGAATATCAAAGGACGAGGTAGATCAAGGTAACACGGCAATCATCATCTTTATTGTGTGCTTGGTTTTCGTCTACTTAATCTTAGCAGCACAGTATGAGAACTTCTTACTCCCACTGCCAATTATCATCTTCTTACCAGTGGGTGTGTTTGGAGCATTCTTATTGTTGAAGCTGTGTGGGTTAGAAAACAATATCTATGCACAGATAGCATTGGTCATGCTTATCGGACTCTTGGGTAAGAATGCGGTGTTGATGGTGGAATACTCCGTACAAAGAAAGAATATGGGACAGTCCATTGCACAAGCTGCTATAGAAGGAGCTGTGGCACGTTTCCGTCCAATTCTTATGACCAGTATTGCGTTTATAGCCGGACTTATCCCGCTCGTCTTTGCTACTGGTGCTGGTGCTATTGGTAATAAGACTATTGGAACAGCAGCTGTGGGGGGTATGATGATAGGAACCATGTTCGGATTGGTTATTATTCCAGGTCTTTATTATATCTTTGCTTCAATGGCTGATAAGATTGTGCATTATCAAAAGGATAAACCTTTAAGCGAAGAGAAAGATAAACGATATCATAAAGAAGTAACGAATGATGATGAAGAAGAGAAATAACAAGTGTCTCGCCTATGGTCTCATGACACTTATATCATTGTTGGGCGTGGTTGCTTGTAAGACTCCACAAGCAACATTGCCAAACGATACAGTAAAGGCTTCTATGCCTGTTGCTACAGCTGATACAGTGACGGCTATACCCCTATGGCGCGACTTCTTTAAAGATCCGACGCTATGTGCACTGATAGATACAGCGCTCGCAAATAACCAAGATCTTAAAATAACGCTTCAAGAGATGGCCATTGCTAAAAGCAATATCTTGGCGAAGCGTGGACAGATGTTGCCTTCAGTTACGGCTAATGTTTCTGCCGGTGCATCTAAGGCGGGCCGATATACAGCAGAAGGAGCTGGTAATGTGGGTACGGAGATTACGCCAGGACATAATGTGCCAAATGTTGTTCCTGATTTTGCACCTAATCTACACTTAGATTGGAGTGTCGATTTATGGAACCAACTTAATAGTACGAAACGTGCAGCTGTTGAACGTTATCTTGCATCAGAAGAAGGACAAAGGACAATAAAGAGCCAACTCGTTGCTGATGTGGCTGAGAACTATTATGCTTTGTTGGCACTTGATAATAAGTTGGATATTATGCAGCAGTATATTGCTTTACAGAAGAAAGCTGTACAAATAGCACGTGTGCAGAAAGAGGCAGATGCTGACACCCAGTTAGCTGTTGAGAAGTTTGAGTCTGAACTGGCTAAGGCTTCTGCTGAAGAGTATCAACTTCGACAGGCTATCACTGAGACAGAGAACAATCTGAATTTGCTTTTAGGTAGATATCCTACTCCTATTACGCGTAATAAGAATGTCTTGATGGAACAGTCATTACCTAATACGTTGCAAGCAATCCCTGCAAGTCTACTACTACATCGGCCTGACATTGTTGCTGCTGAACACCAACTTAGAGCTGCCAAATGGGATGTCGAAGCTGCACGAAAGGCTTTCTTGCCTTCTCTTAATATCTCTGCATCTTTGGGACTTGACGCTTTTAATCCTAAATACTTGCTTCAGCTGCCTAAGTCATTAGCCTTCAGTGTGGTGGGGGGATTGACGGCTCCGCTGATTAATAAGAAAGCTATTCAAGCAAACTTTGACCAAGCTAATGCATTACAATTGGAGGCTTTATATAATTATGATAAGATCTTGCTCACAGCTTACAGCGAAATGTCTACTTTGCAAGCCCGTGCACGTAACTTGGCTCAATACCAAGTGTTGAAGAAGAAACAGAATGATGCTTTGACCAGAGCCGTCTCCGTCTCTCAACAACTCTACAATTATAATCGTGCTACCTACTTAGAGGTTCTTGATAGTGAGCGCGACCAACTTGATTGCCAGGTAGAACTTGTTGATACACAACTGCGACAACTGTCAACGCTTATTGACCTCTATCGGGGTTTCTTCTAAGCTGCATCAGTCTGTTGAACGCTCATAAGATGCGAGAGAGAGGCAAACAGACTTTTTGAAATTGCTGTCATTTCTGTCATCACATACTCCTGTTTATATGATTGGATATGAAGCTTTTACGCTAAATGTTAAAAATGACAGCAACAGAAAATAAAAATAAATTAGGGGTTTGTAGGTACTGATAGTGTTACTTTACATTGATGAATAATCATTGTGTGGCTTTGTTTCTATATCTCTCATCGATGTTTATAAAGAAGTGTATATTTGTCATTGGGGGTAGTCTGCTTTATTACTAATTATTCTTCAATTTATCATGAGATTTGATAGTAATAATGTATTTGCAAGATAATACAAAGCACTGCGTTTGTAGCTATTGAGATTTACAGCTGACAATAAGATTTTGATGAAGAGAATGTACAGCATTGTTGATGTAGCTACAATCTAAATTGTCTTTTGAAAGGTATAGGGAAAAGGATTTCTTCAGTCTCTTTTGAAGTAAGATATTAGCACATGTAAGCAGGGGAAGAATAGTACTGCGCCATTAGCGTAGGTCTTAAAGGTGTTTGAAAATTAAGATTAGGACAGTAAGGTGGATAAATCAAAGTCTAAATAGATTGACGTAATGGGCATTTATAGTATATCAGGATTTTTGACGATATGTCTGGTTTGCTATCTCTTCTACTGTTTAAGACGATTACAAAGCAAAAAGTCTTCGACCATTTCTGCTGCTTGTATCCTCTTATGTCTTCTACTTTTGGGTATTACTGGATTATTTTACAGTCCTTTAGAAGGAATAAATTATATTGTAATAGGCATTATCATGATATGGGTTTGTGCCAAGTCTCATCATTCTGGGGGAGGTGGTGAATATATGTATATAAGAGGCTGGATAGGTGCAAGTGTGTCACTGATATATGGTATATTAAAGGTACTGGGTATGTTATAAGTGAACTGTTAGTAGTATAAATATCTTCATACGGGTTGAATACAGAAATCTATCATCTGACAAGAAGCTTTTGTATAATGCAACATTATAGGTTCTACGCACAAGGATTTTGGTAAATAGTTTATGAGGTATAGCACTAAACGATGCTTATAAATTGCCCACATGTTTGTGAAAAATGATAAGTAAAGAATAAGATAATGTGTTTCTTAAGACATATAGTCCCAATATTGATTATTTTCTCTTTAATCAGTTGTAGAACAAGTCATCTACAACAAGAAGCCCCTTTGATAATCTCCAATAGCGATATTCATTATGATTATACCGCTGGAGTATATTTCCCAAGTGTATTCCTCAGAGGTAGGGTAGAGAAGTATATATGTCATAATTTCTCATGGAGGAGAGCTGGATATGTATATAAAAATGGTGTACAGGGAGAGAGTGTTGTTCAGTTTGATTATGATGTATCAGACAATAAGATAAAAGATGTACGAGTATTAATGTCTACCAATATTCTGTCTGTTGATGAAGAGCTTATCCACAGTGTAGGCGCAATTCGTTTCGTTAATGCTATAAAGGGCGATAGAAAGGTAATTGTTAGGTTCTTGTTGCGCATAAAATATAATGAATTTGGAAAATAAGTGATAAAAAGAATCCCATCTTAAATCTCTTTTATTTATTTATGTCCGATTGAATTATGATTATATTCGCCTTAGTGTAAGTTCCATGGATAGGATAGGGGATATGGCAGAAAAGAAGGGTCAGTAAGGATGGGTCAGTCCTAAAACCCAGTTGCAAGCCTACTCTCTTAAGCACACAATTTCATAAGCCTATATAAAAAGAAAGGAATATCTGTCACCCCTCTGA
>NZ_FZNZ01000051.1 GCF_900187995.1 Prevotella jejuni | reverse complement strand
CTTCGCCTCTTCCATGACATCCTTGTCTACTGAACGATTGCCTGGCTTTCTGCGCCTTGTTTGTACTGCATTTGCTTGGGCAGTTTCCCAATTATAGTGTCTTCTGACTCCGCTATTACGTCTTATTTCACGAGACACTGTACTTGCACTTACATTTATCGCCTTGGCAATATCTTTTTGTTTCGTTCTATTTTGGAGTAGCACAGAAATTGTGTACCTTTGCTCCGAGGTTAATTGTTTGTACATTGCAATGCAAAATTAATTAATCTTTGGGAGACAGAGGTCTCCCTTTCTTATTTTTATGCATTGCTTGTTGATTTTCTTCTCATGGGGGCTTCTCGCCCCCAAACCCCTCGGTGTTTTCAGGTATAGATTATTAAGCTACACCAGCACTTGGGATTGCAGTTCTATGTTGAACTTGCGGTCGCCAAACTACCTAAAGATGGTAGTTCAAATGGAAAGGAAAAGAAGATATTTTTTTGTTTAATAGAAAGACTTAAGGAATTCTTTCAGAAATTCTTTCATGTGTCACATAAAGATAGAAATGAAAAAGAAATCTACTATTTCTGGAATTATAGTAAAGAATTGAAGTATGAAGGTACAGAAGGTGAAACAGCACAAGACGGACAATGACCCTTGAACAATACAACCAATTACCCTACGACTACACACACTGTGCTGGCACTCATTGCGAGAAAGCCAGCCAGTGTTTGCATCATACTGCCTACACGATGCTTGAAACAGGTGGACGGGAGCAGTATATGATGGTGAACACGAATGTGATTGCGGATAAGAAGCCTTGTCCGTTCTTCGACCCTAACAGCAAGGAACGTTTTGCATGGGGAATATCACGAATATATGACAATGTGCGGGTGGCTGATTTAAGTGATATCCGCCAGAATCTTATCTACACCTTTGGGCGCACAGCCTATTATCGAATTAAACGAAAAGAACGTGTACTGACTGAAAGTGAGCAAAAGGAGATAAGAGATATCTTCACAGACATGGGTTACGACGGTTCTGCAATTGAGTTCGACAGCTATGAAGAACAATACCCTACACTTATGCGTACCTACAAACGTGTATAAAATAAAACATTTTCTCAGTACCTTACTACAGTCCCATCGGTCAGTATCAGCTGTTTCATCATTATGAAACTCAAGTTTCAGACACATGAAACTCAAGTTTCATCAGAGTGAAAATAGAGTTTCAGCAATATGAAACAGGATATAGGATAGCGCTATAATTTACGCCATACATATTGATTTGTAATTATCATAAGTTTCGCTGACCACACTGAATTATCTCATTAAGGCTCGATCGTAGTCAATGTTCTGCAATACAAGGCGGTGACGAGCATTATTGAAGTGCGGGGAGATTAGGTTCCTCTCTCTCTGATAATCTTTTGTTTTTATTCCAGCAAGATAGAAGAGAAGGTGTGGAAGGTCGTCCGTCATAAACTTATTGTTCTGAGCTTTCAACATTTCAATAAATATTTTGTGATGCTTTTGCCTATAAGCTGGTGAGCACCATATCCAGAAGGGTATCTCAAACTCTTCGTGATATTTTTTGATATCGATTTGTTCTGTCTCAGTCAGTCTACCAGCCATTTGTGCATCTTTGCCATAACAATCCTCTCCATGATCAGACAGATAAATGACAATAGCATCCTGCTGTCTGAATAGCTCCACAATCTTACTCAACACAATATCATTATAAAGCGTGGCATTGTCATAATCAGCTATCGTCTGCTTTTCATCATCCGTCAAGTCTCTTCGTGGATAATCCTTTATTCCGAACTTCTTCATTTCGTCTTTACAGCGCATTGTATATTGAAAATGCTGACCTAATAGATGAAAAATAATCAGTTGAGGCTTCTTGTCTTTTACATTGATATGTTTATAATCGTTTAGTAGCTCATCATCGAATGAATGAATCTCGGTATTCCGATAATCAAACATCTGTTTGTTCAATTGTGGATGATTAAGAAAAAAACCTCCCGTGAGGTTGTTCGTCCAATCGGGCGCATAGTTTATCCCATACGGGAACTGATTAGACAAGAAACTGACATGATAACCTGCTTTCTTGAATACTGCTGGGAAGAGTGCATAATCGCTCCAATCGCCTTTCTCTCCAACTGACTGTAAAGAGAATATCTGCTTGAACACTCTACTTGTAAGATTCCATGGCGACACAACATCAGCAAATACTGCTAAAGAGTCTTTTCCATTCTTCAAGGCAAATTGTCGGGGTGTTGTTGGTAAGGGATAGCCATATAGTTGCGAATGATGACGATTAGCACTCTCACCCACCACGAGAACAATGATTGGCGATGTCGTTGCACATGAGTCTATCTTTATCTCCCTATTTGCTTTTATCACTCCGTCAACCTGTTTTGCTATTAAATGATTAGAATAAAGTCCATACGCAACACGCTCAACAGGGTGATAAATATGTGCAAAGCCGTTCACTACTGCTACTTCAAGTTCTGACAAGTTTCGTGCTGTATATAATTGCGTTTTATCGTAAACACTTAACGTTATGCCTACCAAGAGGGTGACGGTCAAAGTTGATGCAATGACAGGTTGCTTAAAGAATGAACTACGAAACGTCTGCCTCCTTACAGCCATAACAATATGAAACAATGCAATCAATACGATTACTCCTGCTGTTGAGAATAAGAGTTCGGGCTTAATATATTGTGAGAAAAACTCTTCGGATTCTCTGCCTGTCGTTTCTTGTGCCAAAAGCAGCATTGTTGGTGTAATTGGTGTACCGAAAAGTGTTTTGCAACAAGCATCGATAAAGGCTATGCTATACGTGATACTGCATAATATTATCTGTAACCCTCGATGTAATATCTTGGGGCAAAGGCTTAACAGAAAGCTGACAACATATACATCTGCCAACAATTCCAAATAACCAAAAGGGTTGCGATGACTTACATTCATGATAACACCAACCAACAACATAAACACAAAGAAAAGTGAGTTTACTTCTATCGGTTTCAGCAAGTAATCTGCGAAAGTGCGTTTCTCCTTTGGCGTACTCAGTTTATCTTCTTCTTTCTTCATCTTATCATGTAGTCATAATCAGTTGCAAAGATACAAAATAGTATCTTTTTCAGCAAAAGAAGCTATATCTTTACAATGAACGAGCTTACGTCATAAATATATGAAAAGGGCGAGAGAATTCTAATGGCTTAAAAATAACATCCTTGCAACTGCCGTAAAACTGCAAGACCTTACTCATAACATAGACCTTTCTCGTATTCCTTACACCACAATGAAGGATAACAAAAGCATTAAACAATACCAGAGAGAATCTGCTTACTTACGTAAACTCAAAACAGTTCCATCTATAAACTTACTTAAATAGGACTGTCATGTCCGAAAGGTATATCGCATCAAAAGAATACAAAGACTAACACTACATAAATCCCCAATTAAGTTTTAAATTCATTTGCTGTCATATTTAACATTTCTCGTAAAGCGTTAAGTACCAAATGAAAGTAAGTGAAAAGAGCATGACAGATATGACAGGAAACTGCAAACCAACTTTCCTAAGTTTCTTTTATACGACGGGAATGTACTTAGATTTGTCAAGCAAAGATACCATGATGTGTATGTGAATGTAATGGACACATTAATAGAAGGCTTAAAGATGGACAAGAAGAAAGTGATATTGATGAAGCTTCAGAATTTGGGAGTGAGAATGATTCGTCTAAGCTTAGGTCGCTGATGAAATGTCACACAGAGTGAAGGAGAGTACGGAAGGATATCAAAACAAAGCACTGGTAGACATGAAGGTACTGTCGGTGGGTGGAGCAACGGAGATAGTTTGCCAAGCCCATTAGCAATTTATACACAAAGCGTTTATCCAAAAGAGTTATCAGGAATCTGTACGCTACACCTCCGTCGCTCTTTGTACCATCGACACCTCCGTGACATTGCCTTTGCTTCCTTCCCCTCTGCAACTCTGTGTGCCTTATTATATAAGACTTTTAGTTTATCACCCCATATTTCGGAAGAAGCTGTTTTTTGCACATAGTTAGCAACTCTACTATAATAAGCAAAGTTGGCTAATTCTGGATACTTACGTTATACCTTTATGCTTTACGAAACCCTTTAAATGCATGCGAGAAACTTCCGTGATGTGTAATCTTATAAATAAGGCTTTATAACATCGATACTCCAAGCATAATTTAAGTTAGCTTGCGAGCCTTCTACAAAAGTTCCTGAGGTTATACCTACTACCTCCCCATACTCATTAACTAAAGCACCTCCACTACTACCATGGTCAATAAGTGCACTTATTTGCATAAGATATTGATCACGCCATTGGGAAACCTCACCAGAAGAGAAAGTGTTTTCTAATCCACGTGGACTTCCTATGGCAAAGACTTTGTCTCCGACTTGTGGTTGTTCTTCCGCTATGGGGAGATAAATCCTATTCTTACAAGCTACGCGAAAGAGAATAAAGTCATGCTCTTCATCCTTAACATAAATATGGCTTACCTTGTATATATGATTATCTCCTGCAAGTTTTATAGCTTCAAGCCCTATTCCTGTATTTTGAAATACATGGTAATTGCTAACAGCTAAACCATCTTCCCCAATAAAAAAGCCAGAACCTTGATATACATCCTCACCATCGGAGGTTACCACCATAAAGACAGCTTCATTAAATCTTTTAAAAATCTCAGCCCCATCCATACGATGATGACGCTGTGAAATTCTTCTATTTGGTTGATCCCTAATAATAGTATTAGGGTCAATATCTTGTTGTATCTTCTTCACATTGGCATTTTGCTGAATCTTATATCTATTTTCATCAGCTAATCTTTTTCCATGCCCAGAGCGATGAGCACAAGAGGCAAAGAGAAGAAGTGGTATTACTAAATAGAACTTCCTAAAAAAATACATTTGTTTTTTCATTCTTTGAAGATATTCTTAGGGATAATATGAATCAAGAAACGTTGATTTTTTTCATTGATAGGATGGCGCATTGAATGAACATTGAGCCTTCCATCTCCACTACCAGTTATCTGAACTTCACAGTTATTACCAAAGGTTTTACCCTTCTCATGTAACCAAAACTTCATCAAGTTCTTAGCTCTTTCGAAACTTAAACTATAATTTCGGTCCATCCACTTAGGAGAATTTCTTGAAGCCTGTCCTTCTACAATCAATAAATATTTAGTGTCCTGATGTCTTTTTAGGAAAGCAACAACTTCATCTCCAGCTCGGTCTAAGCTATCCTTACATCCTGGAGTAAGATAGGCAAAGTTAGTTTGCAATTCAGGAAAGAATATATCAATACGTAGAACATATTTCTCATATTTCTCATTGTACTCAAAGTATCCATCCTTTTTATTCAGTTCACGTGTAGATTGCTCTACACGTTTTATTTCTTCTAACTTGTTTTCTGTTACTTCCATTCGCTTGTAAAGTAATACCATTACAAGAATAAAAAGCACCATCATGATGAAGAAAAGACTTGTCATGAGGTCAGAATAGCTTGTCCAAAAGAAGGACTCCTTTTTTTTTAGCATTTCGTTCTTTATTTATTGTAAAGTTCTAACAGCGGCAGTACTATCAGCATTAAGAGAATCTAAAAGAGTATCTAAAGTAGACTCAGAAGGGGCTGGAGCACTATTTTTCATTTGCATACCTACATTCTGCAGTTCATAGGTTTTGTAAACCATAAAACTTGTAAACAGTCCAGAGAAACAAACGATAAACAAGGTTGTTCCAATAGCCATTTTCTGCCAAAGAGGCATTCTTTTCGAAGGGTGATAACTTGTTTCGGTATTTGTATGCTGACTGATTTCAGAAAGGAAGGAGTCCATCTTGTACTCAAGCGCAGAGGCAGTCCTTTCATTTCCTTTGATAAGCTGTTGTGCTAAGTCTTCAAGCTTAGAAGGAATCTTCGATATACTGTTAAGACTTTCGTAAAGCTTAGGCATCTTTTCGAGCTGCTCTGTAAACTTACTCTCCAACTGCTTATTTAATTTATCGAAGTTATCCATCTCATTGGTTAAGGCTTTTCTTAGCTCTTCTACGGTATCCTCCGTTGCACGTCGCATTTGTATCATAGACTCCTTAAGCAAGTCTTGAGAAGAAGTTAAGTCTTTTGCTATTAAGTCTTTATTGCCTTGGAAAACCGTTTTTATATCCTCTAAGACATGCAATCGCTCACTTTCACTGTTAAATAGCTCAGTAAACTTTTGAATACTTGTAGTGTATCCTTGTACACTTTTAAGATAGGTCTGGAATTCTTTTAATTCATTTGTACATCCCTGCAGTTCCTTTAGTACGAGTATGTTTGCAGCGGACACACGTTCTATATCCATCTCTTGTAAGTAGCCGATAATATCAGCTTGAATTTCGTATGAGCGGTTAACCTCAGAAAGTGTAGAACCTAATTCTTTCGTGTTCTTAGAGAAGACGTTATTAAATCGGTTTAGGTTACTAACCAATTTCTGTAGAATATCAGATGTGTCAGATGGCAATTCTGGTAGAAGTTGTGATTGCATCCAAGCATAGAAATCATTCTTTCCACTTTCTTCTTCCAATTTATATTTCTTGAAGAAAAGTGAATTAGCTGTTGTAAGACCAATGCCAAGGATACTCGCCAACATAGCCCATGCTACACCCGTCAACAGGTCGTTTACACCATCTGCAGCTTGGCTAATATGTTCGTCGGCTTCAGTTTCTGAATCCTTTGTCTGTTGAACAATCTCTGTGTTGTTCTTTGCTTTATTACCTCCTAAAAGAGAGGTAATACTATTAGTGTAGAGAAGTGATGATAATCCAATGATGACACCAATCATTGTTCCTGCCAATCCGCAATAAAGAGGGACCGGAGTTTGAGTGTTTATATCTTCTTCTACTGAGTCACAATGTCGGTCTACAGCATCTTTTAACAGGTTAAAATCAACGACACTACCTGTATGGCTTCTTAAGTATTTATTAATAGAAAACTTTATTGCTTGAAAAGTCTCATTTCCTTTACCTGCAATACTGCTAACAAAGTGGCTTTCTTCGTCATACAAGATATTCCATGAGTCAGCCTCTTTAAAAATATCTTTAAATTCTTTCATTCTTTGCAGATTCTTCAAAAAGAAGAATATCTGCAATGAAACGATACCTATAATTATGACAGGAACTATAATATCCATCTTATGACATTAATTATTTTATTAATATTAGCTTTATTTTTGTTTCTACTTTCCAAAATGAGGTTCCTTCAGATGTTGAAGAATAACGTAGAGTACCAGGAGTAACTTTTTGCATACCCTTTGCCTCCATCCAACTACAGCTTCCTCTTTCTAATTCTATAACAGCGTCTTTGTTTCCACCCATAGTACGTATGCGTTCGAAGTTTACAGGCTCAAAAGTAATATGATCCTTATCCTTCTGAGTAACACGGAAAATAGCTTCTCCTGTTTGTGATGTTAGTTTATCACGGAAACGACCATCAGAGCCAGTGGGCAAATAGAAAACTTCTACTTCAGCCTCCTTTTTCTTTTCTGGTTTTGGCTGTTGAATAATGGGTGAGGTTACATGTGAAGGCTGAGTTGGAGTAACAGGATTCTGAATCTTTTCCTCAATCCGTTTTAACTTTATTTGAAGATTTGTTATTTCTTTATGAAGTTCGTCAGTTGTATGATTCTCCTTTTGTTTAGGCATATGACCGATATTATCATCCTTCTTCTTTTTCTTCCCAGTTCTTACGAAAGCTGTGATAGAGACAACAAGACTCAATCCACTTAGTAGGAGACATGAAAGCATAAGAAAAGATGAAGAACCTTCTTCCTCGACTTTATCTTCAGCTTTACTGTTCTCTAAGTTTTCAACTCTGGGAATAAAAGGAACATTTCTATCAAGTTTTGAAGTGTCAGAATGCTTCTCACAACTTATAGTTGCGCATAATAGGAATAAAAATATTATTTTCTTCATTACTATTTATTATTCTTTAATTGTAAATTTTGTTCTGCTATATTAGCAGAGAGTACGTTTATAACACCCTTTAAAGGATAAAAGAATAGTGTTTCTGCAATCTTTTCTTCCTTATTTGAAGACTCACAGGATAAGGCTATTCCTCTTCTGATATACGTGTCTAAATCGCTCAAGGTCGCTGAACGAGCTTGTTTAAGATTATCACGAGATACTCCGAAGTAAGCTTCAACATCAAACTCTTTAACCAGTTTGTTGAAGAAGAAATCAAAGAATTCTTCCACAGCTTTCTTTGCTTGGTCTATATAGGCGCTATCAATAGACTCATAAGTGTCGTCATTTCCAACGAATCCCTTCCCATCCGCACGTAGTTTGACAACTTTATCATAATCATCTTCTTCAGAATCACAAAGTAGTCCTCCCTTACAAGTTGCAAGTTTCGGAGATGAATCCTTTTCAAGTCCAAGTAACTCAAGCTTTCCATCTGACCCTTTTACATTAAGAAGAGTGAAAATGGCTTGTGTAAAGCGTGTTAAGTCTGCCTTCTGTGTGGAAATAATATTTAGGGTTTTACTTCCATTACCACTGAAACTAATATGACGAGGCATTGGTAAATCTTTTAGCTTTAGGATTTGTCCAATGTGATAAATAATTCCAGTATAAAAAAGTAAGAATACTATTTTAAACCCTTTTTCATTCATTCTCAATCGCTTACTGAAATCAATAAGGTCTGCATTCATCTGTTCTGCTTCTTTATTATTGGCTAACGAGAACAGGAATGATGCGACACTTGAAGGGCGGTGCATCTTTTGCAAAACTTCTACTAAGTTACCGAGCCGCCCATCACTACTTAATAAATCATGGTATAATGGTTTAAAAGTATCAATAATACCATTATGAGGATTCTGGTCAAGAGAACTCTCATAGAGATCATTTGCAGCAAATTTAAATGAGGTCACAAATTTTAGATGCTGTTCCTGTGCAAAAGCGATATCGGTTGTACCTCCACCAATATCAATATTGACCAGATTGGTGGCTGTAGCATTATTGGTAAAGAAGAAACGAATAGGTGCCAATGACTCTGTCATACGTTTCGTTTTGCTAATACCAAAATACTTATTTGCGACATCGTCCCATGCATCACTTATCGTATTGACACGAACAGGAGGCATACTGATAGGATAAAACCATGTAAGCTCTGTTTTAGATAGACTTGCCCCTTTAGAAACAAGGAAAGTTCTAATCATTAGTGCCATACATTCGATATACGAAGTTACTAACTTATTATCCTCTCCCCACTTCACATTTTCTTCCTGTTCGTTATAACCTGTTCCCTCAAAACTGTAGAATGTAAAAGGTATATTTATCAAACCTAAAGGACGTTTATGCGTTGTCCAGTCAATATCTCTGATATGTGAAAGTACGGTACGTGTAGGGAAGCATGAATTACTGTCTTTACCCAACAATAATGGGAAATAGTCATAATTCAAGAAAGCATCTTCACGTTCCAGATCATTATATATCTTTCCGTCTACAACATCTTTAGGTATGAAGAAACGAGTAACAAGTTCATCAGGATTGTAACTAAAGGTTCTCGATTCTAAGTCTCCATTAGCCATATACTCTAAATGTGTATTAGAGGTGCCAAGGTCAATGGATACTTTAAATTGCTTTCCACTATATTGTTTTGAGAACAATGGCAACAATACTCCACGATGCATGTCGTAATCATCTACAAGCTGTATATACTCAAAGTTTCTCTTTTCTATAGAATAGGTTGTTGGCTTTAAGTTATCGCTAATATCTTTGTTACGACAATCTATCTCAGCTTCTATTGGTTGTGAACCCTCGTAGAAGCGTAGCGTATAATTGAGTTTGAAATCACTGATACAACTAACGCGATAGATAGCCTCTTCAGGATTAGCAAAGCGTATATTAGGCATTATAAAACCTGTAAAGCGGAAATCTAATATTACTCCTTCATTCCGCTCTGGGTCTGCTTGGACATTTCCTCCAAAATAAAGCCTTGAATACTCGACATACCTTACGCGATTATCTCCTATGATAGGAATGCGGAGTATGACTTTTACTCCATTACCTGTCTCTCGTATCTCAAGCATTGATGTTTTCTCGTCTATACCACTTACTAACTCATCTGCTGAGAAGAATTCAAAGAAACGAGGCTTTAGGGGTAAGAGGTAACTTAGTCGACTACTATTAGCCTCCTTAAAGTTTCCATCAAAAAAATAGCTATCATTCAAACCATGTGGGACTCGTATAATAGCATCCTCCAAGAAATCACTTATAGTAAGGTATGGGTGCTTCGTTCCATCTTTAGGAAGATGGCGAAGAGACAAGTCTGGCTCATGATCTATAAAGTCAGCGTAATTTTCTTTACCCCACTTATCTGTTGTATAAAGTAAATTACTATAGGTTATACCTCTCTCCACAGGTAATACCAAAGGCTTATCTTCCTTCGTATAACGTGAAGAACGTATCTCGAATTGGCTAACCCCTGCTTGTAATTCTACAGACTTCTTAAGTAGAGGAACACCTAAAACTTCTACTTGGTTGGTTGAATCTATTGATATAGGGGATAGTCCTTGCATATTTTGCACGATATCTCGTAACTCAGCTCGCTTTTGATTATCCACAATGCGTTCGTAAGTTTCTCCAAGATAATTATCTAACTCGCGAAACTTTATAGCAAAGTCTGGTAATGTCTCGCGCAAATAGAACCAAAACTTCACATATTCGAAGTCACGTTTGTAGAGAGGATTGTACTCCTTGTCAAAAGGCTTATCAGTTCCAAACTGTATGGTTTTACCCACATAGTTGAGGTCATTGGCATTGGAAAAGAAAAGTGTAGCAGGAGAGGTTGCACCAATTATATTTAAAGGTTGTGGACCATTAATATAATTGAGCAGATAAATATTCTGTAACTCTCCAAAGTTATATGTTTCTGCATCACTTTGTAGGTATTTCTGTAGTGCATCTCCTAAATACTGATGTCCATTATGTGTAGATTGTTTTAAAATTTCAATTTCTTTTTGGACATCCCAAGTGATAATTTCTATTTGATCTTTTAATTTGTCAAAATTAAAAAAAATCTCACCAATATCTAATGCGTCACTCACCATCTTATGGAAGATAGTGTTACCATCAAGGTCTTTTGATTCTGAAACTCGAGCAAAGGCATTCTTTACGAGGTCAATCCGAGCAAAAGGTGATGGAATTGAAGTTATTTCATTATGTGCAGAAGCACCATCTGGATCTTCTATTGTCTGACGATTATTTTGATTATAAGGATAGACTCTGCTATCTTGCCAATCACGATTATTCTGTGAACCTTCAGCTCCTAATCTAAATATTTTTGACATGTCAAAATAGGTTTATATGTTAAATTTCTTATCGTAAAGCTCTTTTGTAGCTAAAGAATACATCTCAAGAAGTTTATCCTCTGCCTTTCTTGATTGGCATTTTTTCTTTGCAACAGTACTCAACTCATCATAAAAGAGATCGTAGTTACTCTTAAGACTCATAACACGTTTCTCCGTTATATCTGTCATAACAGTGAATGGCTTATCACCACACTCCAGATTGAAAAGATCAAGCGACCGTTTGTTACTTTTTAGTTCTGATAGCCAATCACGATAATAATATAGATGTTGTTGTAGATTCTTTACAAAAGAAGATCTATAAAAGTCTGTTGATAAGCCTAATTTACCATTACCGCTTAGTGTTGAAGAACTTACATAACTAAATTTATCATTAAAGCAATTAGCAGTAAGAGTCAATTGTGTAAGCGGCTCGGCAAGCATATCTTTTAGACCATCATGGAAAGAAGAGAATGTTATAGTTGCAGAATTCTCCTCATTAATATCTTTTATACCTAACTCATTATTGCGGGTCTCATCAGTAGTAACATCACTATTACAGAAGTCTACAATTGCAGTTGCAGCAAGAAATTCTACTAAATGGGCATCATTTCGCTGTGCAGCCTTACCTTCGTTATTGTCATATGATTTTTTTGGTTCATCTGCTAAATAGTACAGTGCATTTATCTCTTCGTTTTTGACAATATTATTTTCGTAATATGCTAAAGCCGATTTTGTTTTTGATATAAATGTAGAGGAGTCAATCTCACTTTCATTATCTTGCTTTACCTTAAAATAAGGTAGTATTGTAACAGCACCAATTAGAGCATTGTTGATTAGAGAATGATTAGGTATTGATTGTTCTGTACGCAATGTTTTTAGAAGAAGTGGAAAACCACTTGCCCCTGTTCCTCCAAATATAGAACTAATAATGAAAATTCTGTCACCTTGAGAGAAGGAATTTGCTATGTTCGTAAAGTCATCTGACATAGCAATTTGATTTAGCACTACGCTACCAATATTAGGATTTCCTTTAAAACCGACATCCATTGATGACTCTAAGTTCTTTTCAGAAAATAACATCTTCATCATTGCTTGTGTTTCACGGTTCATACTTGGAACATTCACAAACTCCTTAAACTTTCTATCATTAGTATCTTTAATTGTATAAGTAAAGTTCTGAAGTATTCGATTGATACGTGTCTTGAAGAAGGTGTTTTTGTTTTCTTCAGAGAATGTTAAGTTCTCTGAAATGTGCATGTAGTTGTTCATTAAGTCTACAGTTCGAAGCAAATCACCATTCTGACAATCAGGGTCTATAATAATTGGGACAATCTCATCTATCCCATTTTTCAGCCGTACACCTGCCGAAAGCATCATTGTTAGTGAACGAAGAACACGAGACCCAGTTCCGCCTATTCCAAAAATATATAACTTTGACATGTTTGTTAGATTTGTTTATTTATTGAAAGGTGCTTGTGATACATTTGTGCTCTTCCATTTTATGGCCATTGAGATAATGAAAAAAGCAAAAAGAGATAATATGGCATTTGCTATACCAAAACTTAGGCAATCACCTTCGGTTACAAAAGTTACCATTTGACGTGTTTCTTTATCGTATACTTCCATATCACCTGCCCATAAATCACTGAGGGTCCACCATATTCCCAAACAAAAATTTACCGCAGCATTGATAATCATGAATATGCCCCATCCCCACCAGGTGTTTAGTCGTGGGTGGTTGATAATATAATAGAAAAGTACAGCTACTAATAAAGAAACTCCAAACATCCAGAGACCAATACCAATATAAAGGTTGGCTCCGTCTTGCGAAGTTACGCCCCAAAGATAATCAGCAAGGTTTATTCCAAATAACCCTTCAAATAATGCTGTGTAAATACTTCCAAAAAATTCTCCCATAATTTTAATTCTTTGTTATTGTAAATTTTATTTTTGTGCGACTCTTATATTCATTATATGCATCGGAAACTCCTCCAATGATGTATTGTATGCCAGATGTCTTACTAAGTTTTGTCTTTATGTTTGAACCAGTATCATCATTACTTTTCTTGACCCAAGAAGGTAGCTGCTCTGGAGTTAAATCTATAACTACACCAGAAGCCTTGGCACGATCACTTATACTCACAGTAATAAGGTGTGAATAGAGTTCGTCTTCTATTTTCTCTACATGATCAACCTTAACAAAATTATTACTAACTTTGAAATTTTCTGTATTTGTGAGGGTCTTATCATCAACAAGTGTTGGATACAAATCAGCCTTAATAACGAAAACAAAATCTCCAGATCTATCGCTCTTTAGCTCCATTTGCTTTTTGTTTTGATTTATTTTTTTACCATCCTTCATGTAGCGATTGAAACAGTCATATGATACTTCTGATGGAGTTGTAAAGGATGCCATATTAAGATAACCATGCTTTATCTTTGAAAGTGAAATATGACGATTTAGGTAAGCAAGAATATTCTTATCACCCACTACCCACATATAATAAGGCCGTTTTACATTGTTTAAAGGTGTAACCCCATCTGTGCCATAATATTTTCCACTGAAGCGTGATTCTAACTGTAAAATTTCAACGCCAAAGTTCTTATCATGAACAACCTTTTTCAGAAATGCATTCTTAAGATCAATCTGTCTATTTACAAAGTAATCGCGAGCATCACCCTGTGGTACATCTAAAATACAATCTGATACAAAAACAGAAACAGTATTCTTATCAGTTCCTGCAATGACCTTTTGAAGCATATCAGCAAGATCTGAATTCGTACGATTACCACTTACAGTTCGAAAACTTGTTGGGTTAAGGTCTCGGATAAATGTTTGTATTTCTTCATGGAATGGAACAACTTGGGAATTAATATAAAAAAGATTCGTTGATGAAGCATAACTATTCAAAGAACTTATATAGTCATAAACTGCATCTTTTAATTCTGAGCCCTCACACATATAGCCATCCATACTTCCAGAGTTCTCAATATAAACCTTTAATATAGGGGATGGTTTTTTGAGGGTGTGTCAAAATTGATACATCCTCTTTTCTATTCTTCCTTTACCTTGTCTACCACATAATTCGTTATTTACTGCAGCTATGCTGCTAATTTCATATAAAATGATTTATTGGGCTTTAAATAGCCTATATAAACTTG
>NZ_FZNZ01000054.1 GCF_900187995.1 Prevotella jejuni | reverse complement strand
TCAAAAGTCATGGTTACACCGCCCTTATCGTGCAGCGTGACACTTCCTTTAGAATCATTAAGTTTCAAGGCACAGCCAGTGCGGCTGGTAAGGCTTTTGCAGTTGTTGCCTTGGCCACCGCCACCACCTGTTGTTCCATTAAATAGGCTACCCATAACATATGGTCTTGCGGGGTCTCCATGACGGAAGCCGAGGAGGACTTGGTCGCCTACCTCTGGGATGAACACAAAGCCGCGGTTGCTTTTTACGTCTTTGCTGCCACCACCATCTGGTGTCATCACACGAACCCAACTTGTTCGCATGTTGTCGGTTTGCCAATTCATGCGCACCTGTACACGACCCGCTCCATGTGGGTCGGCATTGCTTAGTACCGTTGCCATCTGTGTTTCAGCCAGAGGCATTTCAACCTTTGGGTTAGGCAGACTCATGACAGTACCAGGAATGGCTTTGAAACGGTTTTTGTAATAACAGCTCTCGCTCACTTCATGGGTCATCTCGATGATGATGAAATCGCCTAAGCTCTCTTGTGAGAGATTGCCAACTCCCTTTAAGAAAGAACTATACAAACTTATCACCGAACCCACATGTAGCCTTGGGTCCTGGCTTTCGGCTGTGACGTAATGGGTTTCAGCCGTTTCGGCTGCTTGTTTTAGGAGTACATAATTCTCAAGATCATCGATAGAGCTGACACGCTGTATGGAGTACTGGCGAGCCGCCTTAGGGTAGGAGGGAAGCGCAGCACGGAACGCATCACCCGCCATCCTGTCGTGTCCGTAAGCCTTATCGGGCGTCTTGCGGTCCATCTCACGGTTTGCACCAGAATGGAACGTAAACACCTGTTCTGGACGAGCTAATGTTTGTAGACCAATGTTGAGGGAACTTAGTGACGTACCAAATTCCATCTTGATAGGGTCTGGCAATCGTCTTGGCTTACCGAAGACAAGTTTCAGACCATCATAGTACATCCACTCTTGATACTGCAAGGCGAGACGACGAACGAAATCGAAGTCAGATTCCTCGTATTGGCAGATGTAATCCAACTGTTTCTTGTGTGCTGCATTCAATGCCAACTGCACCTTACCATCACTGCACAGACTCTTTACGACATCACCAATCGACCTGTCATTCCATGAGTAACAGCTCGGTGCCGTTTCCATACGATAAGTAGAGGAGTAGCCAGACACCTGTATACACCCGAAGTCGCTGCCATCGCGATGCAACTCAATGTTCGTCACTATGCCACAGAAGAATGGTTTGCTCGCAGCTTTCACTATGATATCTTTGCCGAGCCACTCTTTACTGCTACTGATGTTATGTACCTGTCTGTTACCTCCCGACTCAAGGTCAACCGTGAGGTCAAAGTGATAATGTGCACCAGTACTTTGGTCGATACGAAGTGATTTGAAAGAAGAAAGTCCATCCTTTCCTATGTTTAGGAGGTTAAAAGTAAAAAGATAATTTTATAAAAGCAATTGATACAACACAAAATAACAAAGTTTAAGGTCTTATATGCAATAAAGAAGCATCTTTCTATCCTTTGTCTATTTTGTATACTCTGTCTTTATATGTTATTTATTCTTAGGTATTTAATTCCATTTATTTCTCTCCATATCGTTCCTTGAACTCTTCCTTACTTATCATATAGGTGAGATATAGTTCTACAGCTCTCTTGTAATAGGCGGGTCTGCTGAATGCATACTTAAATTGTTCCCCATAATAAGCATCTCTGAATTCTTGTAAATTATAATCAAAGTCTAACACTGGGACTGGGTTGTCTTTAGAACCATATCGAGGAGAGTTTAGTTCGTACTTGTTTATCCGAGCCCTGATAGTCTTACGGTAGTCTTATCATTTACAACTATCATACCTTGCCTAACTGTCTCCCGACTCTCTGGCTCGATGACGAATACACAGAAATATTTCTTATAAGTGCTATCATAAAAAAGAATACTATCAGTTCTAATCCTTTTTGTTGAGTTCATTAGGACACCTGTCATTATACTCCCAGCTCTATAAGTAACATCCTTTATCCCTTCTGGAATATGCAATGTAACATACTCTGATTCGTCAATATACTGCTGTGCATACTTTTCCCCATTATTCCGTGTACATGTGTAAATCAGATTACCAATTGCCAACAACATTGCAACAAGACCGACACCTGTAAACCAACCCATATTAATCTTTTTCATAACGTATTACCGTTGTATTGATAGCCCCTTCAAATTACTCCTTTTCAAACCGTTCCTTGAACTCTTCCTTACTCATCATATAAGTGAGATATAGTTCTACTGCTCTCTTGTAATAGGCAGGTCTGCTGAACGCATACTTAAATTGTTCCCCATAATAAGCATCTCTGAATTCTTGTAAATCATAGTCATAGTCTAACACTGGGACAGGGTTTTCTTTAGAACCATATCGAGGAGAGTTTAGTTCGTACTTGTTTATCCGAGCTTTGATAGTCTTACGGTAAGCTATATCATCTCCTACAAACATACTTTGCCTCACCATATTACGCCTTTTCTTTTCAATCACAAGTACACAAAAATATTTTCTATAAGAACTATCGTAAAATGTTATACTGTCTGTCCATACTGTTTCAGCAGAGTTCATGACAACACCTGTAACAATATGATTGAATTCATAAGAAATACTTTTCCTTTGAGGAATATGCAATGTAACATACTCCGAATCGTCAATATACTGCTGTGCATACTTTTCCCCATTATTCCGTGTGCAGGTGTAAATTATATTACCAATTGCCAACAACATTGCAACAAGCCCGACACCTGTAAACCAACCCATACCACTCTTTCTCATAACGTATTATCGTTGTAGTGATAGGCCCACTAAATTACTCCTTTTCAAACCGTTCCTTGAACTCTTCCTTACTCATCATATAGGTGAGATATAGTTCTACTGCTCTCTTGTAATAGGCAGGTCTGCTGAATGCATACTCGTAGTATTTGCTATTCTTATCGTTCTGGAAATGTGCTATCTTGTAGTCAAAGTCTAACACTGGAACTGGGTTGTCTTTAGAACCATATTGAGGAGAGTTTAGTTCGTACTTATTTATCCGGGTTTTGATGGTCTTACGGTAACTTATATCATCTCCTACAAATGAACTTTGTCTACCCATATCCCGACGCTCTGGCTCGATAACGAATACACAGAAATCTTATCATAAGACTGATTCCATTGGATGACACTTTACTGTACTTCTGCCGTCTCACAGACATCTCAAATAATTTATTCGTTATCATTGGATGGATTTAATTCCAATCCCTCTTGTTCCATTTCTTCCATCATTTCAGGTTTACTTATTCCGAAGAACTTATGTGCCTGAGCTTCCTCATAAATACTTTTACAATTGGTCATCATGATATATGTCCATGAAGTTCTGCCCCAGTCGCCGGTATCCATATACTCCGCATATTTATTCCGCATCTTGTATTCCGAATTAGCAAAATGGCAAAATATCCTCGCTTTTTCTTCAAGAGTATAATTGTTGGAATTCATACCATCCTCATTTTGTAACACCTGATATACGTAAAGTCCAAAATTATTAAAATAAGTCCCGTTCTTACCTGTCGAATTCCTTTCCACTGTTTCTATTAAAGAAGGATGTACAACTAGTTTCTTATTTGAAGTCTGCTCAAAGATTCTGCTTACAAAGCCATAAGGTACATCTTTTTGCTTATTAAAATACCATTGGTTTAACAGCGAACTCCCAAAATAATTATAAGTTGAGAACAAATCGTCTAAAATCATCTTTCCACTATAAAAGTCTCCTAAATCATTTTTATCCCCTTCATACTTAGATAATTCCAAAATTTTAAATGCTGAAGGGTCATCATAAATAAGAAATTTATTGAGTGCAAGAATTTGTTGAAATACCTCTGACTTTAACTTAATTTTATCTCCCTCTATGGATAGCATATCACGGAGCATCCAATTATATGTTATAAAATTCTTATCACATATACTATAATAGCTATGGGCAAAGTCAAAAGAACCATCCCCAACAATTTCCTCATAACTTTTGGAGCTATGCATTTTTAGTCCTATGCCAAACACTTTCTTGATTCTATCTTGAAACAGCTTTTCTGTCGGGCGTTTATAACCATGTGAGGATAAGTAGTAATCCACAAAGGGTATTGTTAGTAGAAAATCTAATTCTGTGGGTTCGTATCTAGGCTTAGATTGGTCATCGCGGAAGTCTCCTCCATACCAGGCTAACTCCTGCAATTTCATGTGTTTGGTCAAGTTTTTTTTGTCTATTCCCATTTCTTTCAATCTTTCCATATTGATGATATTATCATTTAGGGATTGCAGTGTATCTTGTTGGTTCGTATCCACACTCACTTTCCCGCTTTTTGAACTACACTGATAAAATACGATTGCTAATACAATCATTGAAATTGATGTAATAAATCTTCTCATGTCTATTTTTTTGTATAATGTACTGCAAAAGAATAAAAATAGCAAAGCTTTGGAGAATGACCAAGCAAATGATAGTCTGTCCTCTTGAACTTCATTTTTATGACTCCTCGTAAATGGATGTCAGGTTTACGCTTTCGAAATATTCCATTATCATCTACAGGCTTTTCGTTATTTACAGTAGAACTAATAGCTTCTATTGTGGTAACTATATCATTTTGTTCATCGTATTCTATTACTACTCCTGTGTGTCCTCTCCATAAGAAGATGTCTCCTCGCTTGGGTATATAATTGGCATTTTTGTGTTGAATAAGCCACTTCGGATGGTTCCTACCATATTCTATCATACTAGCTGTTGTCCATCCCATAGGTTTCTTTGACCATTCTATTTTTGCAGCATAACGCCCTACCATTTCTGAACAGTCCATTGTTTTAGCACCACTATCTTTGATGCGATTTAGATCCTGGCAGTATGGTATCTTATATTTGGTCTTTCCTACACTTTCTATTGGAATGCAGATACTCTCAAGCCACTTGATACCTTCTTCTATCTTTAGTTCCTTATCTGTCACCGTTTTCACTCTTTTAGCCTTTGATTGGATGTTACAATCGGAAACAGCAAAGCATTTAGATGTTATGTTTTCGAAAGCACTTTGTTTTCCTATATAATCTACATTACTACCAATACCTGCAGAGATAATATCTTCATTCATTTCTCCATTGGATTTAATTTCTAGATTTCTTCCAGATTTAGACCAATAAGCCATACATGCAACCATTGCGACTTCAATATCTGTACCAACTAGATTTGCATCAGCCTCCGAATTTATAATATTCTTACCGAGTAGCTTTTCCGTGTATTTATTGGTTATTGTATAATTTGAGCGTCCTGTTATCTGCACCAGTCCCCGCCCTTTGAATTTCCAACCATCTCCAACTTGAGTATTACCTAATTTCCTTTTCTGTGAGCAATTTTTGTCATCATATACAACATTGGCTATCATCTCTTCATTTGCAGCCTGAATACCTTGGTCATTATATCTATACAAGTCCTTACGACCATATTTTTCTGCTAAATCCGGATGACTTACCATATAAGGATATGGTGATTTTTTTGATTTACCATCTGTAAAATAACCACCCTGTCTTGTTTGAGTATTACCTTGTACCCAGTGTTTTCCATTAACGTTGTCTCTCCCTTTCATACGCCTTGCGGAGTAGTTGAAACTTTCGGTCTTAATATTGAAAGAATCTCCCACTTCTATCTTCGCCTGTGCAAAGAAATGTGCTTTATTCCAACAGGTGTCCATCTTAAAATACCTCATGTGCTTATTATAAGCATCAGCAATTTTTATACGTGTTTTTTCTGAAGTTTTTGGGAAAACCTTTTTAAGCTGCTCTGCTGTAATTGGAGCACTACAACGTGGACATCCACCTTTTTCAGACTCTGTGCGATTAACATTTGCCTTGCTGGGTTCTGCCTTTGGCATGGGGATATGCCGCTTGATAGAGAAAAGAACTTCCTTCCCTTTAAGTATGTATTGTTTGCTTTCCTTTGAGGTCTGTCTGCCAGTATTATTATTTACATTTCCGTTGGAAGATTGATTACTACTGAAAAGCCATGAGACAACAACCTTGTAGGCTGTACCTTCCTTGTACGGAGGTGTTGCCAACGTCAAAGAGAACTTATAGACACCCGTACTATTGACAGGATAACTGGTACTATATACAGGTGATGGTTGGGGACTTTTCTCTTCTTGGTTGCCTGTTTCGTGCTTATATACATCCAGACGTATCTTGCCGGTTTCCATATTGGCGGTAGAGAGACGCACATATACTGTACTCCCGCTGTCAGCAATACCACCCTGCAGTTTTTCTTTGCAGTCAGAATCTTTATAAATGATCAGGCTGCGAAACTCTATTTTGTCATTGAATAGGATAGGGTGCTGTGAAGTCTTTGTCAGGTTTTCTATCCAATGTCGAGAACTCAGTTCCAGATATATCCTTATTTTCTGCCCATTGCTGAAGTGCTTACGGTCTTCTATTATTTTCTTTAACTGGTCGCTTGAAAGGGAAAGGGCTATCTTTACTTTTCCTACAGCAGACAAAGGTATTGGAGTAAGGGCGGATAGATAGGTTTTTCCCTCATATCCATTATAATAAAAGCGGCAATTGACAGATATACCTTTACAGCCCGGCAAAGATACATGTGCAAACACTTTATTACGCAACCCAATGTAAGTAACATGCTTTCCGTTCTCGTCCTTCCATTCTATACTTTTGAACTTGGGGTAGGATACAGTTATCCTGACCACACCTTTGCCTTTGGGTGAGCCTGGTTTATGAACATAAGCATATACAGAATACGTACCTTCTTTGGTAAAGTAAGTACGTGCTGGAGCTTCTGTCAACCCTTTTGCAATCACACGATTGCCATGACAGACATCCCACTTGACACCAGTCCCCCGTGCGCTCCCTGCTGTTAGTGACGTAGTGAAAAGAAGTTCTTCATGATCATAAGGGGTTATGGTTATCTCTCTCTTTCCATTGACAAGAACATTGTTTACCTGTACTGCTGCCGGAACACGTTTGTTCTGACTCTTCTCGTCCTCCTGCGGCAAATGCTTCCAGTCTTCTTCTGTAAAGATCGGGCTCTTATGTGCCGTACTATTTGCCTTACGTGGTGAAGAAGAAGGCTTTACTACAACCTGTTGGCCAGATGTCTGGATATTAATTCTACCACCTCCAGCCTTACAGGTACCAGAACTCTTGACAGTCAAAGGATACATCTTGCCCTTTATGGCAATCTTGTTATAAGTGTTACTCCAAACGATATTCGGAGAACAAGGACCATTATTCTTTACTGCACAACTTCCAAAGTTCAAGGATTTGATATCTTTATCCTGATCTGTAGCAATAAGTTTTCTTGCACCATTACAGTAGATCTTCTGCTGGCTGGTAACACGGAAAGTTCCTGGTTTGGAACCTTTGTCACATGTGCAAATTGCACTATCTGCAACAATCTCCTCACTGTTCCCAGTCTGTTTACGATTACGGTCTACTGAAGTATTTTTGCCTGTTTCCATTCTTCTTTATTGAAAGGTTAGACTTATTTCAATATCCTTAAGTATCTGCTCCCGCCCCTTTACAGTATAATGACTATATACAGTTTGAGGACCTTCTGTAAGGTTGGTTATCTTTACAACACAATGTTGTTCTATAGATGTTATATCTTCTATTTGAGCCTCATCAAGGAGAGAAATCTTTTCAAGCTGTACTTCATTCTTTCTCAAGTCAGCATTCCCGACAATGTGTAGCGACATTCCTTCTTCATTGTCCTCAATAGAACATTCCTGTGAGAACAGAAGCGGTACTCCCAAGGCTGTTTCTTCATGCTCTCTGTATCCTTTCCCTTCTGTGAACTCTATGCCTGACCAGTCAGCTTCCAGCCACTCTGAAAATACGTAATATCTCTTCATCATATTAAGTATAATCCCCTTGTCATGAACCCTATCAGTCAACAATTGTAGTTCCTTTTCAACCCATTCTCCTTCATATCTGGCACGCAAAAGAAAGAGACTGTCATCCCATCGTTTACAGAGTTCGTCATGGTCTGAAATGCTAACACATTTACCCCTATTGTCCAATTCCAGACATATAGGGTTAAGAGTAGACTCTATATCATGTACAAATGCTGCTGTGGCATCGTCATCATCTGCAAAGGCATGTAGATGTACTATAGCTTTGACTTTGCTATCCTTAGAAAGAGGAGCAAACTCTATAGAAGCCTCACATTTGGTCTCACTCACCCCGTCTGGCATAACTTCTGTCCTGACTCCATGCACCTTGCATGACCCTGTCGGTGCTTTAAAAGGAATATACATAGTTTAGAACAGATTTACTTTTTCAGAACTCTGGATGTTGACCTTCTTTGGAGAAGATAGGTCAAGGTCCTCCATCGTACTGTCAATGTTTATTTTCTCTGCCGTCTCCGATATTGTAGATGCCTGAAGATTATGTTCTTCTGTGACCTGTACGTTGGCATCATTAGCAGATAGGACATAACTGTCTGCTGCTATCTCTGTAAGCGATTCACCTGCCTGTATAGACGTACTTTCACCAGACACACTGGTAATATCCTGCTCAGCATTCATATTGATGGATTCCTCAGCAAGGATGTTGGCATTCTTGCAGTTCACGGTAAAAGTCTCTCCTGCATTGATGGTTATATTTCGCTTTGCATTGATGATGATGTCATCTCCTACAGAGTCAATATGAATGGAATTCCCCTTTATGTCTTTGATGGTTATTCCAAGTGATGATAGTGAGTCATTCAATTTTATAGTATGCCCACTGCGAGTTGTGAGGCTTTTCATGTGATTTCCTTCGAGACCGCCACCACCTGTTGTTCCATTAAACAGGCTACCCATAACGTAGGGACGGGCGGGGTCACCATGACGGAAGCCGAGGAGGACTTGGTCGCCTACCTCTGGAATGAAAACGAAGCCGCGGTTGCTCTTTACGTCTTTGCTGCCACCGCCATCTGGTGTCATCACACGCACCCAACTTGTTCGCATGTTGTCGGTCTGCCAATTCATGCGCACCTGCACACGACCCGCTCCATGTGGGTCGGCATTGCTGAGTACCGTTGCCATCTGCGTTTCAGCCAATGGCATTTCAACCTTTGGGTTAGGCAGACTCATTACAGTACCAGGGATGGCTTTGAAACGGTTTTTGTAATAACAGCTCTCGCTCACTTCATGGGTCATCTCGATGATGATAAAATCACCTAAGCTCTCTTGGGAGAGATTGCCGACTCCCTTTAAGAAAGAACTATACAAGCTAATCACTGAACCCACATGTAACCTTGGGTCCTGACTTTCGGCTGTGACGTAATGGGTCTCAGCCGTCTCGGCCGCCTGTTTTAAGAGTACATAATTCTCAAGATCATCGATAGAGCTGACACGCTGTATGGAGTACTGGCGAGCCGCTTTGGGATAGGAGGGAAGCGCAGCACGGAACGCATCACCCGCCATCCTGTCATGTCCGTAAGCCTTATCGGGCGTCTTGCGGTCCATCTCACGGTTTGCACCAGAATGGAACGTAAACACCTGTTCTGGACGAGCTAATGTTTGTAGACCAATATTGAGGGAACTTAGTGACGTACCAAATTCCATCTTGATAGGGTCTGGCAATCGCCTTGGCTTACCGAAGACAAGTTTCAGACCATCATAATACATCCACTCCTGATACTGTAAGGCGAGCCGACGAACGAAATCGAAGTCAGATTCCTCGTATTGGCAGATGTAATCCAACTGTTTCTTGTGTGCTGCATTCAATGCCAATTGCACCTTACCATCACTGCACAGACTCTTTACGACATCACCAATCGACCTATCGTTCCATGAGTAACAGCTCGGTGCTGTCTCCATACGATAAGTAGAGGAGTATCCAGACACCTGTATACACCCGAAGTCGCTACCATCACGATGCAATTCAATATTTGTCACTATGCCACAGAAGAATGGTTTGTTCGCAGCCTTCACTATGATATCCTTGCCGAGCCACTCTTTACTGCTACTGATGTTGTGCACCTGTCTGTTGCCCCCCGACTCAAGGTCAACTGTGAGGTCAAAGTGATGATGTGCACCAGTACTTTGGTCGATACGAAGTGATTTGAAAGAAGAAAGGCCATCCTTTCCTATGGTGATGGAGATGGGATTAAAAGGTATTGCCATTGAATATATTTTTTGAGGTAATTAAGGCTGAAAAGCGTTTTAATAAGATTTGTTTCCTATATATAATAAGGTGGCGACCTCAGCAGCTTATAGGTATGTCCTACTGCAGTGAGACCTAAATAGAAAGCTAAAAGGACCATGCCAAGCACGTAACCCGACATAGTCCTTAAGTTTCTTAGACCTATGAGCGAGGCCAGCGGTTGTCGAGCTCGGCATTACCCACGGTGATATTCTCAGCAGAGAAGGTCATCGCGATGGTCATCGGCGCCTCGTTGTTTACGTC
>NZ_FZNZ01000055.1 GCF_900187995.1 Prevotella jejuni | reverse complement strand
ACATATCTACGAAGTTTGTTCCCTGCCAAATAGATGTTATTTTCAGAGATATCAATGTTATAATATTTTTTGATAGCCTTTCGTGCTTCAGCATCGCTGACGGACTGGTATCCCATTCTTTTGAGCGCATCATAAATAAGTTCTATTGCCAAATCTGTATACTCTACTTGTTTGTCTATAGGCATTACCGTAACTCCATCAAGTCCGACTTCCGCCAGTTCTCTATAGTAGTTTCTGATTGTCTTTTCATTCATACAAATCAAGTCTTTCTGCTTCACATTTTGAACAGTTCCTTTTATGTCTGTAGATTGCCTCTGTCTTACATTCTCTTGACAACTTACATGCGACAGAACTAAAACCGAAATCATAAGTATACATAGAATCTTTTTCATTTTATTTTCTCCCATAAAAATCTTTTAATTGTCCTTTCTTCATTCTTTCTTCCTGTTTCCTTTTTTCTTCTGGTGACATCTTCACCTTATAATATACATAATATGCAGGATTACATCTTTTAGTCAGATCTCCACATTTTCTTTCTGACCTTATTTCAAAATGCAGATGAGGACCACAAGTTCCATCTATAATACCAGAAATACCCGAATAACCAATAACCTGCCCAGCATATACACTACCTTTTTTTACAAGAATGTAACTTAAATGATAGTAGACAAGATATATATGATTAGAATTTTCATCAAATCCTTCACCCTGTTTTTTTCGCCGTCATAGGTTGGATTATAGTCTCTTCTCCTTTGTCTGAAATAGTTTATTTGTTCCTTATCTGTTATTTTTAACACAATGGTCTGTCCTTGTCCTTTAGGAGAATCCGTTATTGATTCTACAATACCATCCAAACACGCATATACATTTGATCCTTCTGTACAAAACAAATCAACTCCCTGATGATAATGTCCATTAGGTCTTTTCGCACCAAGAACCGCATTTGAAGGCTCATTACGTCCACTCTGAGTCCATATCGTTATCTGTGGATTATCCACAGGTTCGTGCCACTTTCCCTGTTTAGGAGTTTGTTTTGGTGGTTCCTTAACATTCCACTTACAATTATCCACAATAAAAGCAACAGAAGTCCTATTAGTAAAGGCTTCTTGTTTCTCTTCGTAGTTCGATTTACCTGTATCTTTGTTTGTTTCTTTCATTCCAACAATTGTAGAAATACCTGTTGTGTTTTTATTCCCATTGCAGAGTCTGTACATATCTGCATTTTTCCATTTGAAAAAAGCCATGGAAGCAACCACTGCAAGTTCGAAATTTTTGCCAACTTGATCTGATTTCTCTATACTACTTGTGATATCGCAAGAATAACCTATATCATGCAATATTTTTTCAATTGCAGTATAGCAACTTCTACCAGTTAATTGTATTAATCCTCTACCTCTGAAGTGCCATCCGTCATTTGGATATTTGTTTCCCAGTTTTTTTCCCTTGCTGAACTCATAAGAATATGCATAGTTTGCTATCTTTATCTGGTTTTCTTTAGAAACAGCATTCGTTTTGGTTGATTTCTTTTCCGCACGTCCCCATTGTCTTGCATAAAATCTTCCTTTATCTGTTCTGAAGGCTGATAATTTGGTTGGTATGATTTCCCAATAGTAATTAAAGGACTCTCCCTTCTTTACGTCAAGTTTACCTCCTGTTTCTTTATAGGCTTGAGCAAAAAAATGTGCTTTAATCCAACACGTATCCATCCTTAACTCTTTCATATAACGAGTATAAATTCTTGCAACAGTTGATAATTTTTCAGATGACACTCCCTTGAAAATTTTCTGTAGTCTTGGAAGCATATCTGTCCATTCTTCTCTACAACGTGGACATCCACCCTTTTCAGGCTCGGTGCGATTAACATTCGCCTTGCTGGGTTCTGCCTTTGGCATGGGGATATGCCGCTTGACAGAGAAAAGAACTTCCTTCCCTTTAAGTATGTATCGTTTGGTTTCCTTTGAGGTCTGTCTGCCAGTATTATTATTTACATTTCCGTTGGAAGATTGATTACTACTGAAAATCCATGAGACAACAACCTTGTAGGCTGTACCTTCCTTGTATGGAGGTGCTGCCAACGTCAAAGAGAACTTATAGACACCCGTACTATTGACAGGGCAACTGGTACTATATACAGGTGATGGTTTAGAATTTTTCTCTTCTTGATAGCCTGTTTCGTGCTTATATACATCCAGACGTATCTTGCCAGTTTCCATATTGGCAGTAGAGACACGCACGTATACCGTACTCCCACTGTCAGCAATACCACCCTGCAGTTTTTCTTTGCAGTCAGAATCTTTATAAATGATTAGGCTGCGGAACTCTATCGTGTCATTGAATAGGATAGGGTGCTGTGAAGCCTTTGTTAGGTTTTCTATCCAATGTCGAGAACTCAGTTTCAGATATATCCTTATTTTCTGTCCATTGCTGAAACGCTTACGGTCTTCTATTATTTTCTTTAACTGGTCGCTTGAAAGGGAAAGGGCTATCTTTACTTTTCCTGCAGCAGACAAGGTTATTGGAGTAAGGGCGGATAGATAGGTTTTTCCCTCATATCCATTATAATAAAAGCGACAATTGACAGATATACCCTTACAGCCCGGCAAAGATACATGTGCAAACACTTTATTACGCAATCCGATGTAAGTAACAGGCTTCCCGTTTTCGTCCTTCCATTCTATACTTTTGAACTTGGAGTAGGATATGGTTATCCTAACCACACCTTTGCCTTTGGGTGAGCCTGGTTTATGAACATAAGCGTATACAGAGGAGACTCTGTATATCTGTGTACCTTATTATGTAAGAACTTTAGTTTATCTACATATTTTAGAAGAACAAAAAATCATTAAGTAAACGTTTTAAACTATCATTAAGTGCATGAGGCATCCAATTATTCTCCAGTTTGCGAAGCCTTTACGGAGAAATCGTAGTCCTCATAAATCTTATCACAGATTTCCTTAAATCCTGGCAGTTTATAATAATGATGCTTTTCCAGATTATCTCTGAACTCATTATTATAATACAGCTCATTGGCAAAGCCTGTACTCCCAATCTGCTGATATCGAAGACGGTCTTTATATAAGTAATATCCCAGATAGGCAGCAGCTTTGTATCGTTCCTTCCACGTAAAGTGCGCCATCCAATATGGACACCCCGCCTTGTCTTTTTTCAAGAGATAATCAATATATGTTTCAAGAATTATTTGCCATTTCAAATTTTTATCATTGGCTGGTAACTGAAGTATAGTCTTCATTAACCCCTCTCGGATTTCTATATGAGGTTCTTTGTCATATACCTTACGAATAAACGTATTTATTAATCCAGAAACATCTTCCACATTGGTATATTCGTTCGATATATCCTTTAGTACCAGTTCATTGATAGCTTCATTCGTATCATATCCATAAGATAGAAGCAAATCTTTCAAAATGTCAGGATTATTGTGTAGTAGCCAGGCGAAACTCGCTTTGCTATCATTGAACAAAAATCTATTTAGATGTACAATCTCATCACTTAAATGAAACGTTATTTTACCCTTATTATTCCTCAGAAAGGAATCCAACATAGGTTTTGGTAGGCAGAAATTATAGCCCTTGACAAATATATTACTGATAGGAGCGTATCGAATATATTCATGTTCTTTTTTGTCAATACCGTCTTCTGCTATGTCATCAGTCCATCCCTGCATAATTGTCGGTGAGGAAAAATAGTGTTTATATTCATAGATATAAGGCTGTTTCTGCCTTTGCTCGGGAGCAAGACCTAACTCTTTCAACTTTTTGTTGTACAAAGCAGAAGATACAGGTATAAAACCACGCTTCGCCAAATCGTTGAAAGCATAAGGTATCAGGATGTTGATATATCGTTCATCAATACGCACCTCATCCTCTTCTTCATCCTCAGAGGATGATTGCAGGTAAGAAGTCTGATAGACTTTCATTAGCGAGTCCATTCCTTGAGAGTTTATGGGTAGAATCATATCCTCTGGAATTCCTATTTTCTTACATAGAGACGAAGAGATTGAATCTTTCTCCTGTGTTGTATGCACTATCTTCATTTCTGCACCTTTCTTATTTGTACAACTTATACATCCAATTGACACAAAGGCCAATACGTCTAAAAGAAAAAACTTTATTATTACCATAGAATTACTTATAACCTTTTTTATTTCTGTTACGCTGTATATTCATTTCAGCTTCTGTTAATTGATTTTTCTTTTTATAATCTAAATAGAGTGCTGGATTTACACGTCCTGCTAAGCCATGAGGAAAAGAATTAACTGATTTTATTTCAAAATGAAGGTGAGGGCCATGAGTACCTAATTGAATACCGGTAATACCTGACTTACCAATCACATCACCTGCATTTACATCTTGACCTTCATTCACTAATATTTCACTCATATGATAATAAACAAAATAAATTTTATCTGAATTTTCATTGAATCCTTCTCCCTCCAAATATTCTTTAGGGTCTATCTTTTTATAATCATTACGCCTCCTCTTTCTGAAGATCTCTATCTGAGATTTTTTAGAAACTTCTATAACAACATATTGATGACCAGCCTTACCTTTGTTCCTTGTAATAACAACTTTTCCTGACAAACAAGCATAAAGATTTGACCCTTCAAGTGCGAATAAATCTATTCCTTGGTGAGCACGTCCTCTTGTAGTCCCAAATACTTGATTTGCAGGATTATCATGTCCATTTTGAGTAAATACAGCAATTTGAGGATTATCAACAGGATCATGCCATTGCCCATCTTTTGATTTTTTATTTTCAGAAAGGTTACATTGATCAATTACAAAAGCTTTAGAAGTTTCTAAGTTAAAGGAGTTTTGTTTTCGTTCCCAACTACTTGGTTTATTTTTTTCTTTTATATTCTTCCCAACGGCTTTTGAGAAACTATTTGTATTTCTCACTTTATTACAAAAAAGCTGTGGATTCCCTTTCAAACAAATATATACATAACACATAGAGGCTAACGTCGCAATCCGATCATCTCCATTAATTGTATCTGCGCCGTTCGTCATTATATCAACATTTAATTTAAACCTTGTATTGATTAGATGTTGTATTTTACTATAGTTTTCCCTACCCGTTATTTGTACAAGGCCGCTTCCCCGGAATCTCCACCCATCTCCAGAGTAATAATCCCCATTACCGTTCTTATTAGCATACGCAATGTTTGCAAGAACTATTTTACGTTCCTGAGTGTCAGTTATAGAATAAACCTTATCAAGAGTCCTTTTCATCCCATCTTTGTATATTCTTTTTCCATTTTTATCTCTGTCTGACACCCATTTACCATCTTTAGTCCATCTTCCCTTGAATATTTTGCTTGGAAAAATATCCTCAAATCTTTCTCTTTTATAGTTCATATTCTCAGAAATGTTAAGAGTATACCCGGTTTCTATAGTAGCTTGAGCAAAGAAATGTGCTTTTACCCAACACGTATCCATACTCAAAGCTTTCATATGTTCAGTGTAGGCTTGTGCAACCGCCTTTAATCTATTAGGTGATACTTTTCCAAAAACCTGTTTTAGTCTTGGAAGCATATCCGTCCATTCTTCTCTACAGCGTGGACATCCATCCTTTTCAGGCTCTGTGCGATTAACATTCGCCTTGCTGGGTTCTGCCTTTGGCGTGGGGATATGCCGCTTGACAGAGAAGAGGACTTCTTTTCCTTTAAGTATGTATTGTTTGGTCTCCTTTGAGGTCTGTCTGTTAGTATTATTATTTACATTTCCGTTGGAAGATTGATTACTACTGAAAAGCCATGAGACAACAACCTTGTAGGCTACACCTTCCTTGTACGGAGGCGTTGCCAACGTTAAAGAGAACTTATAGACACCCGTACTATTGACAGGGCTACTGGTACTATATACAGGTGATGGTTTGGAACTTTTCTCTTCTTGGTTGCCTGTTTCGTGCTTATATACATCCAGACGTATCTTGCCAGTTTCCATATTGGCAGTAGATACACGCACGTATACCGTACTCCCGCTGTCAGCAATACCACCCTGCAGTTTTTCTTTGCAGTCAGAATCTTTATAAATGATTAGGCTGCGGAACTCTATCGTGTCATTGAATAGGATAGGATGCTGTGAAGCCTTTGTAAGGTTTTCTATCCAATGTCGAGAACTCAGTTCCAGATATATTCTTATTTTCTGTCCATTGCTGAAGTGCTTACGGTCTTCTATTATCTTCTTTAACTGGTCGCTTGAAAGGGAAAGGGCTATCTTTACTTTTCCTGCAGCAGACAAGGTAATTGGAGTAAGGGCGGATAGATAGTTTTTTCCCTCATATCCATTATAATAAAAGCGGCAATTGACAGATATACCCTTACAGCCCGGCAAAGATACATGTGCAAACACTTTATTGCGCAACCCAATGTAAGTAACAGGCTTCCCATTCTCGTCCTTCCATTCTAAACTTTTGAACTTAGGGTAGGATACAGTTATCCTGACCACACCTTTGCCTTTGGGTGAGCCTGGTTTATGAACATAAGCATATACAGAGTACGTACCTTCTTTAGTAAAGTAAGTACGTGCTGGAGCTTCTGTCAACCCTTTTGCAATCACACGATTGCCATGACAGACATCCCACTTGACACCAGTCCCCCGCATACTTCCTGCCGTAAGTGACGTAGTGAATAGGAGTTCTTCTTGGTCGTAGGGGGTTATGGTTATCTCCCTCTTACCATTGACAAGAACATTGTTTACCTGTACCGCTGCCGGAACACGTTTGTTCTGACTCTTCTCGTCATCCTGCGGCAAATGCTTCCAGTCTTCTTCTGTAAAGACTGGACTCTTATGTGCCGTACTATTTGCCTTGCGTGGTGAAGAAGAAGGCTTTACTACAACCTGTTGACCAGATGTCTGTATATTGATTCTACCACCTCCAGCCTTACAGGTACCAGAACTCTTGACAGTCAAAGGATACATCTTGCCCTTTATGGCAATCTTGTTATAAGTGTTACTCCAAACGATATTCGGAGAACAAGGACCATTATTCTTTGCTGCACAGCTTCCAAAATTTAAGGACTTTATATCCTTGTCTTGGTCTGTGGCAACAAGTTTTCTTGCACCATTACAGTAGATCTTCTGCTGGCTGGTAACACGGAAAGTTCCTGGTTTGGAACCTTTGTCACATGTGCAAATTGCACTATCTGCAACAATCTCCTCACTGTTCCCAGTCTGTTTACGATTACGGTCTGCTGATGTGTTTTTGCCTGTTTCCATTCTTCTTTATTGAAAGGTTAGACTTATTTCAATATCCTTAAGTATCTGCTCCCGCCCTTTAACCATATAATGACTATATACGGATTGAGGACCTTCTGTAAGGTTGGTTGTCTTCACAATACAATGTTGTTCTATAGATGTTATATCTTCTATTTGAGCCTCACCAAGGAGGGAAATCTTTTCAAGCTGTACTTCATTCTTTTTCAAGTCAGCATTTCCAACAATGTGTAGAGATATTCCTTCTTCTGTGTCCTCAATGGAACAATCTTGTGAGAAGAGAAGCGGTACTCCCAAGGCTACCTCTTCGTGCTCTCTGTATCCTTTCCCTTCTGTGAATTCTATGCCTGACCAGTCGGCTTCCAGCCACTCAGAAAGTACGTAATATCTTTTCATCATGTTAAGTAGCAGGTTCTTGTCATGAACCCTATCAGTCAACAACTGTAGTTCCTTTTCAACCCATTCTCCTTCATACTTGGCATGCAAAAGAAAGAGACTGTCATCCCAGCGTCTACAGAGTTCGCCATGGTCTGAAATCCCGACACATCTCCCCCTGCTGTCCAATTCCAGACATATAGGGTTAAGAGTAGATTCTATATCATGCACAAATGCTGCTGTAGCATCGTCATCATCTGCAAAGGCATGTAGATACACTACAGCTTTGACTTTGCTGTCTTTAGAAAGAGGAGCAAACTCTATAGAAGTATCACATTTTGTCTCACTTACCCCGTCTGGCATAACTTCTGTCCTGACTCCATGCACCTTGCATGACCCTGTCGGTGCTTTAAAAGGAATATACATAGTTTAGAACAGATTTACTTTTTCAGAACTCTGGATGTTGACCTTCTTTGGAGAAGATAGGTCAAGGTCCTCCATCGTACTGTCAATGTTTATTTTCTCTGCCGTCTCCGATATTGTAGATGCCTGAAGATTATGTTCTTCTGTGACCTGTACGTTGGCATCATTAGCAGATAGGACATAACTGTCTGCTGCTATCTCTGTAAGCGATTCACCTGCCTGTATAGACGTACTTTCCCCAGACACACTGGTAATATCCTGCTCAGCATTCATATTAATGGATTCCTCCGCAAGGATGTTGGCATTCTTGCAGTTCACGGTGAATGTCTCTCCTGCATTGATGGTTATATTTCGCTTTGCATTGATAATGATGTCATCTCCTACAGAGTCAATATGAATGGAATTGCCCTTTATGTCTTTGATGGTTATTCCAAGTGACGATAGTGAATCGTTCAACTTTATAGTATGCCCACTACGAGTTGTGAGACTCTTCATGTGATTTCCTTCGAGACCGCCACCACCTGTTGTTCCATTAAACAGGCTGCCCATGACGTAGGGACGAGCGGGGTCACCATGGCGGAAGCCGAGGAGGACTTGGTCGCCTACCTCCGGGATGAAAACAAAGCCACGGTTGCTTTTTACGTCTTTGCTGCCACCACCATCTGGTGTCATCACACGCACCCAACTTGTTCGCATGTTGTCGGTTTGCCAATTCATGCGCACCTGCACACGACCCGCTCCATGTGGGTCGGCATTGCTTAGCACCGTCGCCATTTGTGTTTCAGCCAGAGGCATTTCAACCTTTGGATTTGGCAGACTCATTACAGTACCAGGAATGGCTTTGAAACGGTTTTTGTAATAACAGCTCTCGCTCACTTCATGGGTCATCTCGATGATGATGAAATCACCTAAGCTCTCTTGGGAGAGATTGCCAACTCCCTTTAAGAAAGAACTATACAAACTTATCACCGAACCCACATGTAGCCTTGGGTCCTGACTTTCGGCTGTGACGTAATGTGTTTCAGCCGTCTCGGCGGCCTGTTTTAGGAGTACATAATTCTCAAGATCATCGATAGAGCTGACACGTTGTATAGAGTACTGGCGAGCTGCCTTAGGGTAGGAGGGGAGCGCAGCACGGAACGCATCACCCGCCATCCTGTCATGTCCGTAAGCCTTATCGGGCGTCTTGCGGTCCATCTCACGGTTTGCACCAGAATGGAACGTAAACACCTGTTCTGGACGAGCTAATGTTTGTAGGCCAATATTGAGGGAACTCAGCGACGTACCAAATTCCATCTTGATAGGGTCTGGCAATCGTCTTGGTTTGCCGAAGACAAGTTTCAGACCATCATAATACATCCACTCCTGATACTGTAAGGCAAGACGACGAACGAAATCGAAGTCAGATTCCTCGTATTGGCAGATGTAATCCAACTGTTTCTTGTGTGCCGCATTCAATGCCAACTGCACCTTACCATCACTGCACAGACTCTTTACGACATCACCAATCGACCTATCGTTCCATGAGTAACAGCTCGGTGCCGTCTCCATACGATAAGTAGAGGAGTAGCCAGACACCTGTATACACCCGAAATCGCTACCATCGCGATGCAACTCAATGTTCGTCACTATGCCACAGAAGAATGGTTTGTTCGCAGCCTTCACTATGATATCCTTGCCGAGCCACTCTTTACTACTACTGATGTTATGCACCTGTCTGTTGCCTCCCGACTCAAGGTCAACCGTGAGGTCAAAGTGATGATGTGCACCAGTACTTTGGTCGATACGAAGTGATTTGAAAGAAGAAAGTCCATCCTTTCCTATAGTGATGGAGATGGGATTAAAAGGTATTGCCATTGAATATATTTTTTGAGGTAATTAAGGCTGAAAAGCTTTTTGATAAGATTTGTTCCCTATATATAAATAAGGTGACGACCTCAGCAGCTTATAGGTATGTCCTACTGCGGTGAAATCTAAATAGAAAGCTAAAAGGACCATGTCAAGCACGTAGCCCGACACAGTCCTTAAGTTTCTTAGACCTATGAACGAGGCCAGCGGTTGTCGAGCTCGGCATTACCCACGGTGATATTCTCAGCAGAGAAGGTCATCGCGATGGTCATCGGCGCCTCGTTGTTTACGTC
>NZ_FZNZ01000060.1 GCF_900187995.1 Prevotella jejuni | reverse complement strand
AACATGAGACCAAGAAAGAAATTAGATTTTAAAACACCACAGGACTGCTTTTACGAACTAATTAAGTAAATTTGCACTTGCTTGTTGAATTCACGTTCTTCCGTTAAATGTGTAGATTGTTAATAGAGTGAGATTAATCCACATACATGGTAAGCTTACCTCCAATAAGATTGTTTTATAAGGGGGAGGTAAACTATATGATAAATGTAATTAGGTGTGATGTCTATCTGTCGTCTATAACCTGCTTATTCCCTTATTAAATCATGTTTGTAAATTGTTTTCGTACAGCTCAAACCCAATACATGCTCTTTTGGCTTCTAAAAGACGCCCTTTTGGGTTGCAAAAGATGCTCTTTAAGACCCTTGCTAACGCCCTTTTGATGTCCAATCAAGCACCTTTTACTTTATACTTGGTAACTAATTGATACCCTGTTGATTGCAAACTTGCTTCATGTGTGTATTTTTGCCGTTAGTTCTAGGTGTTTTCCTTAAAATTATGTAATGATTTTTCAAACCCTTGTCTGCAGATTTTCGAAGTCTTAAAACGGAAAGATTTTCAATGAAAGAGGATGAAAATAGGATAGATAGTTGACTGTCTCAGCTATATTTTTGTTTAATGAGTAACTTTGGCTCTTACGTTAAAGCACTACGAAAAGCGTCCACACATTTAACGGAAGAACCTTTTTTATTTTATTTTCCTGTCATTTTTAACATTTATCGTAAACTCTTTATAAATCAAATACTTGTGTGTCTACGTTGGATGACAGAAATGACAGGAAAATTTATTTTGGTAGAATCGCTTATTAATTACGATCTTTTTGGGCATAAGGTGGCACACTTATTAGGCGTGCCTCCGTCCAGCATTAAATATGACCTTCTAGATAAGACTTTTGATGAGCGAAGATTTTGTAAACATCAGTGCTGAAGAATTCTTCATGTGACTGCTTCTTTTTCTTGGAAATCTTTTTCTTTACATCATCAAAACTCCCACACCACATTTCGTTTACATAGCCTGTATCATACATTGCTTCTATTTTGGGGAGAAGTTCTGAAGCTTGTATATCTATGACGTCAGAGGTGATAATTCCTGCCAACGCACCATCGAAATATTCTTCTTCTGGTAGTTTTTCAGTTGCAAATGTGATAACCTTGTCAAACCACTCAATACATGTCTGCCTCAATTCAGGCTGGTTGAATACTATTTGCAGTATTGTCTCAGCCACATGAGATTTGCCGAAAGAATATGGCAAAGGCTCTTTCATGAAGCTGAGTAGCTTATCAAAGTCATCAGCTGTCATTATCTTGTAGAGAGTCGGAACAATAGTATGATGAGCAGTATCGCCATAATGATAATCATAGAAATCCTCTGACTGTCTTAGACTCTCCAATACGAGGTCCAGACTACTGCTGTTGTTTCCCACTTCTCCTAATAAGATAAGGGAAGAAGCAAGGATTCCATTGATGTCTCCATTTTCAAAATAGGAAGGAATATCGCCATCTTTTGTGATGGTTATGACATAGCGGATAATCTCTTCTAAGTCCGAACGCAGCTCTTCCTTAGGCAGAGCAAGAATCTTGCTTATTAATGGTTTCTCTAACCAATAAGCGTTTTCGGGTTTGCTTAGTTCCTCTACAAGCCATTTATTATGCAGGTTTAAGTTCTCTGCAAGTTGCTGTGATTTGTTGTCGTTTTCTGTTTCCATGTCGCATGTGGGATTTGTTTCATTGTCCGATTTAATGATAGACTCGTCGTCTTCATCGCTCTCTGCAGGTGGAAGATTGTGTCTGAAGCTATTCCCAAACTCGTACTCTATGAGAGGTATATCGTCTGTATCTTCTTCCAGTATATACTTTGTAATCATGAAGCTACTATGTGGTTTTCTTCCTTGTTCTGCGGCATATTCAATAGCACCATATATAATGTTGTGTGCTTCTTCGTAGCTACATTCTTCAAGTTCAGTTGTCTCGCTGAGCATCTCTACAGTATCGATAAAATCGTCTGCATCTACTCTTATTGCATACATAGAATCTTTTAACCCTAAGTAAAAGGTCTCAATGAGATAGCATGCATAACTAATCTTACCGCCTGTATGTTCTCTGGAAACTAAGACATAACCAACTCCAATTTCAAATAGGTTAACGGCGCAGTAGCATTTCCCTATTTTTAGGGATCTGGCTCTCGTTTTCAGGAATTTCTCTGGTGAAAGAAACTGTTGTTGTCCACCTTTCTTTTGCTTTTTCTTCTTTGCCATATTTTTCATATTTGTTTTCTGTCTTTTATAATATCTGGGGTAGCTTACAAGCAGTTCTTTGTTGTTTTAAGTTCTTAATAACAAACGAAAGCTAGTGCTACTTTACTTAATTAGGTGAGCAAAGGTAATAAAGAAAAATAGAACGACAGGATAAACGGCTCATAAAATGTGTTTTTGATGATTGATTTGTGCGAATGACGTGTTGTGAACATGGTATTAAAAGAACAGGATACAATCTTTTCATCAGTTGACACAGCCGCCTTCTCTCTTGCATAGTTGTCGTGTGGAATGGGGCAGGGGATCTTTCTGTAAGTGTAGTAAAGATATGAAGTAAAAGAATAAAATGTAAGAAATATAGATAATGTTATTTCAACTGTGTTACCAGCTAACACAATAAAAAGTTTGTCGGCCGCTTCCAATTATTATAGGTTCTTGAAGTTACATATCCAAAAATTAGGAAACTCAGAAATACTTTCGTATCTTTGCAACATCAAGAAAAACGATGTTTTATACCACCAACAAATTAAAAACTATACTGTGCATCGAACCCAGCGTGATTTTACCAAGAAAAAGACTGCTCCGTTTTGATCATCAGCATTCCTCATGATCCTAAAGAAATGAAGCCAATGGCACAGTTCAGATGACGCACCCGGACTAAACTTAGTGGGTCGTCCTTATCCATAAATCTGTCTTCAATGTTTTTTCCCTCTTTTATCTTATTGTGATGAACAGTGACGTCTAATCCTCGTGCTTTGAACTTGCGATTACCATTCCACAAAATTCTCTTCAATAAATTCTTCAAAAGAATTTGAAAGCACCTGCTTTTCTTCTGTATCGTAGTCAAATAACACCATTTCCCCATTAGGCATAATAGCAATAGGATTTCCGGAACCATCGTCTGAAATTACAAGACTCTTATTAATCTCTGGGAAAATATTAGCTTCATTAAAAAGTTTACGAGCGTTATTTGTTAAATCAATTATAGTTTCATTCCCTATTGATGTTCCATTTATAAAAGCATGAATTGCTAATCCAGCATAAGCACCTCCAAAGTTTTGAATAAACTCTTTATAATCTTTATCCATTATAATATTAAGTTCTTTTTCTGCGCTTATGATTTGTTCATTAGTAGCAGCTTTCCCTAACATCGTGGGATTTTCTTGAAAAAAAATATTCAATTTATTTATGATTTCTTGTTTCATATCCTTTATTTAATTAATTATAACCAATTATTTTACCTCTCGCTTTTAATTCCGCTACGGCTTGATTTTTCCAATATTCTTGCTTCCATTTATTAAATACAGCTCGTTCGTCAGGTGTTAATCCACTTCCTTTTTGCTTCCCAAATGGATGTTGGCCAGGGTTTGTATGTGGTTTATCGTGATGTTTGGCAGGCATAGCTATTAAATCTCCATTAGGATTTTGTTTATAATGATGTAGTACAATTGTATTACCTTGTTTATCCACACCAGATAATCCAAAACCTTTTCCTTTGAGAGCATTATTATTTGCATGATAGAGTGTATTTAATTGGGTATCGCTCATATGAGTCAAATTTGTATATCCACTGATTTTATGAGTCTGTCCGCTACTACGTGTAAATATTAGGGGGTTGGAACTCAATCCTAATGGGTCTATCCAGCTGTTAGAATCATAAGCATATACATTTATCCCACCTGCTATAGAAATCGGGTCTTGGCTGATGTAGTTACCAATCCTCAAGTCATAATAGCGGAAGCGGTTATAATACAGTCCAGTCTCTTCGTCCTCATACTGTCCTAACTGGCGGAAGGGAATGAACTTCCTGCTGCCGTGGAGGTTGCGGACGTTATCATAGATGTCATAGTCTGCCTGCCAGACGATATTACCGTTATCATCGTATGCCTGGACGGGACGGCCGATGTAGTCGCTGATGATGCTGTAATGCCTGTCACCAACTATCTTGGCTGTAGGGACATAGCTGTCACTGTCGTAAACCCACGTGATGAGGTTCTCAATTGGTTCAGGTCTGTCGAGTGTGACCTCGCGTAAGTCGATTTAATTCCCCAAAGTTTCTCTCCATGTTTTACCCCATTACTCCATTACTCTACCCTGTCTGCATACAGTTGTTTTATATGGTCCAATACTGGCTTTACACTTTTTGTTTGATTTCCAATCTTGATTGTACCATTGTCTATACCGACCAGAACCTGATATGTCGAGAATATTGTCCCTTTTTTGAATGGATCTAAGCCCAAATCAAGGAGCTTAATGATATTCGAAGTGTTATCAATATCATGTGACAAAGCATATCCAAGCAAACCAGGTTCAACATCAATATTAATATTTGGGCGTGATAGCAGATAATCAAACATCTCATAGTTCTTTGAAAGAATACAATGATGAAGTGCTACATAACCATTAAAATCGGTTTTGTTAACATCTGCCCCTGATTCGACTAACAATTTCGCATAATCGTTGGCAGAACAACAATCTTCTATCGGATTCCTGAACGCAATAATACAATTGATAAGAGCAGTACGCCCAAATTCATCTACTGAATCTAGTCCCCCATGCTCTTCTATAAATGTTTTGAGCCCTTTAAAGTCATTTTTATGATTAATAACCTCAACGAGTTCTAATCGGTTAAAATCACTTCTCCTATTCGTTTTACTATTTCTCATATAAATAAAATAAATTAATTATAACTTACAATATTATTTTTTTTACTGATACCATCATTTGATTGTGTTAATTGGTTGGTCTTAGCCTCTCTTGTATGTGACATATTTGTATGAGAATCCTCAATTTGATAAATGTTAGGATTATTCATAAGGTCATTAAAATCTTTCTGACTCATACCTTTCTTTTCTGCATACTCTTTATAATAACGATATTCATGCCCTTCTTTATGTCCCAAATGATACTCGCCTTCAGCTAATGAATATTTACGTCTTTTCCCTCCTTCTATAGCAATAGACTCATCAAAACCATCCACTGTATCATAAAAACGTCCATCAATAATAGTACCACTCTTTTCTACCGCTATTCGTGTATCCTTACGAACATAAGGGCGACGTAAATAAAGTCCAAATAAGTCAAAAAACTTATTACAGTCCTCTACATACCCATATAGCGTAGGGTTATTTCCCGCTAACCTTATCGGATCTTGGCTGATGTAAATGCCTATCCTCGGATCGTAGTATCTGAACCTATTGTAATACAGCCCTGTTTCCTCATCCTCATACTGACCTAATTGACGGAAAGGAATGAACTGCCTGCTGCCGTTAAGGTTGCGGAGATTACCGTAGATGTCATAGTCTGCCTGCCAGACGACATTACCTTTGTCATCGTATGTCTGGACGGGACGGCTGATGTAGTCGCTGATGATGCTGTAATGCTTGTCACCAACAATCTTGGCTGTAGGGACATAGCTGTCACTATCGTAAACCCACGTGATGAGATTCTCAACTGGTTCTGGTCTGTCAAGTGTGACCTCACCAGCCTCGGTAACAATCGTATTCGGGCGGTCAGCCTCAGCATAGTCCCACTCGTGCAGAATGACATCACCATCCCAAGGTAGCGATATACTCGTCCGTCAAAGACCTTCTCAATGCGTCTGCCTAAAGCGTCATACTTGAAGGTTATAGTTTTGCCGTCCGGCCGTGTTACACTCCTAAGCATACCATTACCCTGCCACGTATAGGCATAGTCACCGCTCTGCCAAGTAAGGAACTCATCCCGCATCCCAGTTTCAAGGGATGGTCCCGACCTGCGCATGGTCTTCAGCACAAGGTTGTCATGGCTGTCGTAATAATACCGCCACTTCTTGTCCTCACGCAGTTGTCCACCACAACCATAGCTCCTGTCCGTTCGGTCAGGGCTATCGTACACATTACCCATTGCATCCGGGTTACGCCACTGACAGCTGCCATCACCATACACAGCACCTGACAGAGAGCCGGAGGCGTCATAATCGTAACGGACACTCCTGTCGTTTATTGTATCAAGCGTCTGCAGAAGGCGAAGATTGTCATTTCAGATAATGAATACTACGTCTACTCATTACCATATCTTTCCATCTTCTACATACAAGCAACTTTTCTCTAAACTAACCGATACATGTAAACTGTTTTCGTACAACTTAAAACCGATATATGCTCTTCTGGCTTAGAGAATACGCCTGATTGACTTGCAATAGATACCCTTTTGAGGTCTAACTAATGCCCTTTTGTATCCTTACTAGGCACCTTTATATTACGATTTCGTAGCCGATTGATTTACTGCATGATACAACCTTGCCTTTTACACGCATTTTAGTCTTTATTTGTAGATGTTTTATATGAAATTATGTTATGATTTTTCAATATTTTATCTGCATTTTACCGAAGCATTAACATGAAAAGCTCTTTTGTGTCAGAGGATAAATAAAACAGACAGCCAAGACCGTCTTGGCTATCTATTCACATCACGCATAACTTCTGATATTCCTTTAAGGCTATACGAAAGGTAGCTACGCATTTAACGAAAATACCTTCCCAAAAAGGTTCTTGAGAAGAACTTTTTTTGCAAAAAAGTTTTTTTCTATGGCTAAGCTACAAAAAATAACCGTCAATATGTCGCCAAAGGCGAAAGAAAAGGACTGTTGAATAAGGTGGGTTATTTCTACTCAATAGCCTTTAATATTCTATTCTCTAAATCAATAGGAAACCAAACTATTGAAAATTCATATCCGTTAAATTCTTCTCTTGTTATTGGCGTCTCTTTTTGCGTGCCAAAATCTTTCAATCGAAAAGCACCGTCTATACCAAATATCATTCTTAGTTTATCATAATTTGAATGCTTATATTTATCGTAGTTTTCTGTTTTGCTGATTATTCGCCATCGTTTTCTAATAACACCATCCCAAAATATTTTTACTGGGGAAAACAAAATACCCGAGTTTACGATTTCGTTTATACTTGTTTTAGCAGAACCTATTTTTTTGAATATCTCTACTAAAACCGAAGAACTCGTCTCTATAACTCTTCCAAATGCAAATTCTTTATCTAAGTCTTCATCAGAAAATTTTTTTAAATTCCAATCATCTTTGGGCATAAACAAGGGGATACAAAATATTTCTCCAGGATAAACAATAACTTTTTTCATAATTCTATTGGTATTTAATCTTCTTGTATTCTGCTTCAAAACCCTTTCCTCTTGCATCTGTTCGATTATGTCTGAAAGAATTTTGTTGATCTGCTTTAGGATTTGTTTTATCTATTGTTTTATATTTCTCAATGTAATATTGTTCGTATGCTCTTGCTTTGGCATAGTCAATATCTTTATGTAAATCTATTTTTACATCAGTTTTAGGATTGAATCTACCATTGCTCGTATGTTGTCTTAAACGTATATCTGAATTTTGGCTTATTCCAATATAATATGGTTTAGCTCCTTCTTTCGGAATATCGTTCACAATGTCAACCTCATTATAAAGGGCATAAACATCTTGATTAACACCAAATGTGTCTAACCCCAATGGATCAATCTGTGTATTACAATCCTCTACATATCCATACAGCGTAGGATTTCCACCTGCTAACTTAATTGGGCTTTGACTAATATTATTTCCCGAAATTGAGTTATAAAATCTGAATCTATTGTAATACAACCCGGTCTCCTCGTCCTCATACTGACCTAATTGGCGAAAAGGAATGAAATCACAGATAACCTTGCGATTATAGAAATATAAGCCCTTCGCATACACCCACGTTTAAAACCTATACTAAGGATATAATTTTCGGTTGAGGTTTAGTTGTAACAGTTGTAAATATCATTTATATTATTAGCTTCTTCTATAGACATCCCATTGGGGACTATCCCTGCATAAAGCAGTGTGTAAGTATGTGTGCGATACTCTTTTGACAGTAAATTGTAAAAATATGATTGTATTCCTGTTAGTTTTTGGGGATCGAGCAGTCGCCCTTTTCCAAGATGTTCTTGAAACAGAACACTACTCAAGTCTTCTAACATAAACTTATGGGGTGGAAAATCAATATCTTCATCAATATTCATATCTCTAATTGCTTCGTAACCATTCATTATATCATTGATTGTATTTTTCTGACATCTTAAATCTTGATGTATACTATCTATCATCAGTGACGATGTTGCCAATACGCATTCAAAACCATTTCCCCACACAAATGGGTGCAGTGTGGGTGTGGAAAGCGATTTAACCGCAAGTCTTTTGTCAAACGCCATTTGGTTTATACATAAGCCCAGATTAGTAATACTATCCTGTTGAATCATTTCTAAATCATGTAGTTTTAAATTGGGGTTTTTGAAACTCATCAATCCACATGCAAAAAGGGACTCTCCTATATTTTGTTGGTCAGCATTATATATTAATGTTTCGAAAGTTTTTTGACAGTCATTTAATGTGGATTTATAAAAAATCACATCTGGCATTTGTGGTTCAATAGTGTCTGGGAAAACTCTTTTCATAAAGGATTGAAATCTTTTGTAAGATTCAAACTCTTCAGAATATTGTAATGACAACTTCAGTGCGGCCGTTTGGTATTCTATAGGGGTTACCAAAATACTGTTTTCATCTCGAATATACTCTTGAAATATATATCCTAAAAAATTTAAGATTTCATTCTTATATTGTATCTTTCCTTTTTGACATATGTTGAACTCCATAACTTCAATTACAGGTTCTATTATACTATATATTCTATTTTGATGCTTTATGTTGGGAGCTAATTCATTATAAAGGAAATACTCTATATCTTCTGACGAGTCCTTGGTAGAGAACAAATAATCTAGCTGATAAGGTATTGCATCAATTGCGTCCCTGTTTGGTGCTTGATAATATTGCCAATTAATTTTCATTTTTCTATTGTTTTAAGAGCAAACTTTAGTCTTTGGATAACTAACTTGTTTCCCTCTATAATTATATTCAATTTGCATTTTATTCTTTATTGCAAATTCGTCCATTCTTGCATCGCAAAAACGTGAATTCAACAAGCAAGTGCAAATTTACTTAATTAGTTCGTAAAAGCAGTCCTGTGGTGTTTTAAAATCTAATTTCTTTCTTGGCCTCATGTTAATTTTCTTTGAATACTTCGTGATTTGTTGCTGGCTGATATGCTCAAAGGTTTCTTTTTTTGGCACGTATTGCCTAATTAGTCCGTT
>NZ_FZNZ01000057.1 GCF_900187995.1 Prevotella jejuni | reverse complement strand
ACTGGGCTTATAAAGCTTGTAGACATTATCCAACATAAGATTATCCACCAAGGCGTCTAAAAGACGAACAGGGTCATCTTCTGCGATATCCTTATCGATTCTTTGAGGAAAAAGAATCATTTTCTTGTGTATGTAAGAACGAAAGTGTACCTTTGTCATAATGAGAATTTTTGAATGCCTAAAGGTACAAAAACTTTAGGAAATAGCAAAGCCCTGGCTTGAGAAAGTCGGGGCTTTGTGCATAAAAAAAGAGGATGTGGACATTTTGACACACCCTCCTTCTTGCCTCTTGAAGGGCATGTTCTTCATCGTTAAAGGGCATGTTCTTGAACGGAGGTGGGTGTGGTCCCCTCCTCCAACCTCTCCTCGAAAGGGAGGAGGATGCCTATCGCGACAAAGATTGCAATGGTTTTATAGGTGTAAGCAGAGGGCTAACAAGAGTGGCTCGGAGGCTTAATAAGAATGGTTCAAAGGACTGTTACAAATGGTTTAGTGGATTATTACAAATGGCTCTGAGGACTAACAAAAAAGGTCTGGAGGGTGAGCACGGATGGGATAAAGCCTTAATGCAAACGTCAGAAGGGCTTAGCACGATTGGTGGAGTGGGTTAGTGACATACGTAATATTCCTGTTCGGATATTCGGTTTGGCTTAGAATACTCTTTTCAGTTTTATCTTCACCACCCTGTTTGTGCCCCTCATCTTCACGGAGAGAGACGGTTCGCTTAGGTTGATGGACGATTTAAGGAGCGTTGCCTCCATGGAACTGGTCCGTGTCAGATACCCTTTATCGGTTGAGACATCGTATATAACGTAGAGATAACTGTCAGCTGACGCATTATAAATCTCATAGATTCGTAATGACTTACTGCTACGCTTGTAGCTACCTAAGTCGGTTATAGCGCTTCCATCGTCACAATAAATCTTATAAACCAACCGCTTTGTACGCTTATCTACGTGGTAGAGGTAGCTTACACAGTGGTCTGCCTTCTCGAAAGTGGCTATTTCTATGTGCTTACTTGCGTGCTGTGGGGAGGAAGCCACGGTCTTGTGGGGTAGCACCCTACTATAAGATAGGTTCACGCAGCACAATGAGGCGATCGTTAGGAGTAATGAATAATAATGTTTCATCATCATTTCTTGGTTAATGAGTAGGAGGAGGTGACGTGGGGCCGACCACTGCTACCTGTCTGTAAGACGCTCCTTTACGTTATGTGAGGATACTAAATATAACACTTAAAACCATGATCCAAGCTAATATAGACGAGTCTATCTTCTCGGTAAATAGGCACATTAGGACCATAAAGAGACTGAAGAAAGACCATAAAAAGCCATACTCCCATTTGACATAAGATACTAAGTTTAGGTAGTAAACCGATGTCTTCTCTCTTTGCCCAGCATAGACAAAAGGAATGTACACCTGCTGCTTCTCCTTGAAATCGGGCTCTAAATAGCAGCCCAGAGACGTTGGATGGGAGGCTATTATACTATCAAATGAACGCTGTGGATAAGTAATAGACCCAAAGTAGGTGGCCTCAAAGCGTTTGTCAGGGTAACTATCTGATTTTAAGTTGACAGTGTGTTTCCCCTTATTTCCCGTGATAGTTATTCCATACTCCTTCCCGGTAATAGCATCACGAGTATATTTCACAGGAATATCTACGTATATCAGCCTTTTATCAGCTCTATAAGTTAGATAGACAAAGCAACCTATATAGCTGAAGAAAGCAAGCACCTGTATAAGTACTATCAGTATCTTACATCTTGTTTTCATACACCTTCGTTTTAATTTCGTCCCCGTCTCTCTCCTTCCAAACCGTCTGTGGCATAACAAATCATCTATAAGAAAAAAAGAGCTTTACAGCATCGTGTAAAGCTCTTCTTACCCTTTGTGGACCAGCCTGGGCTTGAACCAGGGACCTCCAGATTATGAGTCTCACCACACAAACTATATATGAGCTTATTTATCAGCTTGTTAATGAACTCTGTGCGGATAAGAGGTCAACTATAGGTCAACACTCTATCGTATCGCAAAGTTACAAAAACATCTTGAATAATACTGTAATAAACTAACATATTTGGGTCAGTTGTGTGAAAATAATATCACACTTTGAAATAGGAGGTATTGCTGTTTATCCTCTATCTGTGTTTTTCTTATATAATGTGTTTAACTCTCTTTTCGTGGAGGGTAGTCCCATCTTTTTACACCATTTACGGATAGCGTTGTCTGTTACTCCGTACAGTCTACCGATTTCAGTAAATGGTTTCTTTTTTATTAGCTGTAGTAGCTCTTCTTTAGAGGGCTTATCAGAGGGTGAGACCTTGTGTACACGGTTATGTCTCAATGCACATTCGGGACACCAAGTAGATTTAGGACTAATCTCTTTTCCACAGTCTTTACAGTAGTTGTGTTGTTTAAGTTTTCGTGTACAGAACGTATCTGTTTGTGTATGACAATTTGGGCAGACGATGCGCAGGTTCTCCAATCGGTTATCTGTGTGTATGCCATTGATATGGTCTAATTGCAAGACAAGTAGTTTGTTATTCCATGTGTTACCTTGTCCGCATATTTCGCAATGTTCCTGCTTGATACCCTCTTCAATCAGTCTCTTCTTTAGTTTAGAAGATTGATAAGTACTGTTTTCTACAAGTATGTCTTTTAAGGGAATTTTCTCTTGTATCAGTCTAATGGGAAGAGTATGATAAGCTATGCCGTATTTATCTAATAAAGTAGTAAGCTCTTCTATGTTAGTTTTACTCTGCCTCTTATTCAGTATCTTCAATATGTCAACAAGACTTTTAGCCTCGTTGACGAGTGCCTATAAGTGTTCTTTTGTTATCATTGCCTGTAGTTATGTTGTGAATAATATCATTCCATCTTTTCTCCCCTTATCTGTAGGGATTTTACATCTTTGTGTGGCAAAGCCATATTCAGTAATCTGTGTTCCTTTAGCCTTTCTCTTGCAACCAAACTTAGTGTAAATTGTTTGTAGGGTAGCTTTTATATCTTTGTTAGTAGCCCTTTCTCCTGTCTTATAAATATGGTGTAAGGCTTCCTTGATTTTAGTCTACAAAATGGTATTGTCCATATTCATCAATGTAATCATTATCACCCATAACCTCTGGGCATAGTTTCATAATTTTCTCTTTCTCTGATTCTTTTGTTGTTAGGAATAAATCATCTCGGAGTATTGTTATCCGTTTCTTCTTCTTATCTCTCTTGATATATTGTTTGGCTTCCAATGCCCTCAAATAATTGTCAATCATGCTCCGTTTAAGAGTCATTATTTCCTGTAAGTCTTTGCCATAGTAATCAGTGTAATTACAGTGACTGTAGCAAAGACTTTTCAACAATAAGAGAAAGCCTATCTGTTCTCTTGTAATGTTTTCTTTCAGTATCTTTCTTTTAACGCCAAACCAGTTAGTTCTAATTAGCTTATATCTGTTCTTTTCTCTCCAGCCATATCTATCTTGATAAATGGTAAGCAAGTTGTTCTCTTGGAACACTCGTAGGGCTCTTTGTATGGTACCGACATCACATTGTAGGAATTTTGCCAACGTATCTTGGTTAATGTTTGAAATATCATTCTTAAAATCTGTATGTAGGCATAATCCCAAGTATATGTATGCTTGCAGTGGATTAAGACAAGCTCCGATTTCCTTGCTTAGGGTAGTGTAATCCATCGCTTGCTATGTTATTACCATCCTTTATAAATCTTATCTCTCCGTTTTTTACTAATCTCTCAAATGCCCATTTACCTCCAACACGTTCTTTGGCTTCTTTTCGGGTTTCAAATTGTTCTCCTGTTGTTGCTTTTATAATCATGCTTCATTGCTAAATCAATAAGTTTAGATAAGCGAAAATCTGAAAGATTTGAGCTGTATGAGTAATAGTTTTTTATTAGTAGTATCTATTGCTCTCATTGGCAATTCCCATACGGCTCTCATTGGTAATGCGTTTTTCTTTCATTAAGTATATCTGTACTTCAATTTTATCTGTAGTGGCTTATAAATAAAAAATCGACACTTCAAGCAATAAATAAAGAGGTACATTGCTGTACCTCCATATTTCCTTTATATCGTTGAGATTACCTGAATATCTGAAACAAATATAGGTATCTTATTCTGTAAATCCAAGCTGCTTCGCACTTTTCTGAAAAATCGAGTAAAAGTGCACTTAAAGTCAGAATTTCTCGTTTGGAGTGACATTTTTACATTTGGGTATATATAAGAATTTTCAGAGTAAAAATGTCATCAACGAAAAGCACCAAATGATTGCTCAAATGGTGCAAAATAATATTAAACATTAGAAACGTAACGCGGATGGCATTTCTGTTCCATCAATTAAATAAGCAACACTAAACTTATTCTTTGTTTCTATATATCTAATGTCAAGTTGATATAGTAATCTGCCAGCTAAGAAACTCACATTTAAAAAGCTGACACTGATTCTCCTTCCTAAATTATCAAATCCACGATAGTAATACCCTTCTTCTGCTTCATGCGTATATTCTGTATAAAGAGTATAATGTTTCCCTTCAGAATAGACTTCCCACCATCCTCCTTTATGAAGATATACTACAGAAGGAATTCGTCTATCTGTTTTATGATATGGGTTATTTGTCTGTGTTATCTTTGCGTAACTTTTAAGTTTCAGAATAGATTGTGCATGTATGTTGCATACAAAAAGAAGTAAAATTAATGATAGAATAAGCTTTCTCATAATTGTATGATTAATATATAAGTAATTTCATTTATAAGGATTATATCTTGGAACGCTATCTCTATAGTTCGAAAATCTGGCTCACTATCTCTCCAGCCATTCCACCACTTGCAGGTAATCCTTTCTTGTTCAAAGAAACGATAATGCTGTATTGTGGATTATCTGATGGATAATAGCCACAGAACTGTAAGCAGTAAATTGTGTTATCTCCATCTTCCTTAACAACAGCTACTCCTTGTTCTCCCGCAATGGGGATTTTATCAGAGAAGACTTTGGTAGTAAGTCTTTTTTGTATAAGCAATTGCTGGATAGTAGTAATGTTCTCCTTACTTGCTACTTGTTCTTTTATAATGGTGGTATCACCTTTCTGGAATATTGGCTTTACCATCTTACCATTATTGGCTATGGCATTATAAAATGTAAGTATCTGTAAAGGTGATATGTGCTGATTCTTTCCATTTACAAACTTGGCAAGAGAAATGTCATTGAAAGGGCTTGGTAAGATTGCTTTGAAGCTATTTTGTGGTAAACCATAGCCCATATTGGTAATGGCTTTATAGAACCTGTCATACTCCTTACCAAATGCTTGCTTAACTGCCAAATAGGTAGCGATGTTCGATGATAACAAAAAGCCTTGCTGTACGCTTGTCTTTCCATTTGCTCCTCTACGCCAGTTGTAGTCTTCCAGCAGATAGCCGTTTATATCAAGCATTCCTGCTTTAGTATCAATACTGTCATTCTGGTTTACCTTACCTTGTTCCAATACTGCTAATAATGAAACTGTACGCATTAAGGCAGTTGGTTCTGACAATTGTCTTATTGCTGGCTTGATTCCTGATTTAGTATTCATCAAGTTTACCATTGCCTTAATCTCTCCAGACTTACAATCCATTATTATTACTTGTCCGTTAATGGCATTTAATCCTTTTATATTATGAGATAGTATGGAATTGACTTGCCTTTGCAAGTATCCATTTGCATGTACAATATGGGTTACTTGTTGCGCCTTACTTGCATTTACAAGCACGAAAGTGAATAAAATGGTTAATAGGGATTGTTTCATAGTTCCACATTTTCAATAACTAAATCTAAAATAGCTTCTATCTTGGGAATTTCCACTTTCCCCCTTGCTGTGTATATTTTCTCTTTTGTGTTTTTGTTCTCACTATAATCAATGATATGTATATAATCTTTTTCTTTCATAATTTGACCATGTGCTATGGAATTTCTAATATGTGTAAGAAAAGATAAAACTTTAGAGTTTTTACTATTGGTCATATATAGTATATTAGGTAAAGCAAGAAGTCCCATAGCTGGCATGGACTCTCGTTTTACGATGTTACATGAAAAAGAAGAAATCAAGCTCTCCAACTTGTGAAGATTAGGGTACATCGAAGTAAGTTCTTTTAAAGTGTTGATACCCTTTATCTTATGCTCGTACCTACATAAGTAGGCATAAAGGATAAAAAGTTTATCTTCATTAAATCCATTAATCATTTTTATTGGCATACTATGTCTTTTTGCCAACTGTTTCCCAGAAGTAAGCGGTTACTATTTAGGTAAATGGAAAAAGCGTGGGAACTATTGCTGTTATCCCCTCTGTGGTCGTGGAAAGTACCTACTGCAGATAATCAACAATAGCCCACGCATTGAGGTATATTATCCCCATTGGTAAGGGTACAATAATCCCAAGCGTGAGCCTTGCTGTCATCATCCTTGCAGTATTGAAATTTTCCACGTTTCAGAGGAAGGATAATTAAAGCAAACGCTCTTTTTAAAAGTTGAACTCTTTGTGACGCACATCTGCACACAGACGTACTGGAAGTCCACTGCAAAGATAGATAAATTTTCTTATTAAATGTTTCTTTCTTGCAAAAAGTTTGTATAACAAAGTGATTTTTTTCATATAGGGATTTTTAGTTAATTCCTTCTTAGAGCTCCCCAAGGGCAGCCAAATACTGTATTCTTTTCCTTGAAAGAACTGTACTGATTGATAAGCATCTACAATATATGCATTGTATGCGTGCTACACTTGGTATCGAATGGAATCAAACTCCGTGGGCATATCGTCTCAGAATTGCAGCGCAAAGCAGTGGGAATTCTTTCCATAGAGAAAGATGATAATTCCGAATACTCGGTCGTAAAAGCATTGAAAGTCCGTGACGGAAGTCCGTTGGACATACCGATGATGCTTTTCGGCTGGGATAAAACTGAAGACATGCACGTCTATCGTGGCGAGAAGTCTAAAGAGGACAAGGAAAAGCGCAAGACTGATGAACTCATTGCCGTTGTCAAAGAAGCCTTCCGAAATTCTTTCAAGCTCACTTACCAAGAACTTTGTGAGGTACTGATGCGAGAAATGGAAATCAAGGGCAGAACTGCAAAGAAATACATCGCCTATATGAAAGAACAACGTATCTTGGCACAAGATACCAATGGTAACTATCAAAAAGGAGAACTATGTCGTACTTAGAACATCATACAGAAGATACATGGCAGAAACGATTGTTTGATAAACTGATGCGTGTCGAGGACAAACTCGACCGCCTGCTGATTCTGCAAGAGCAATCTGTTGACACAACTGTCCATCCACCCCTGAAACCGGAATATCTGGATATCATAGATGTATCCAAGATACTCAAAGTAGAACAAAAGACCATCTATAATTGGGTGTGGGCAGGAAAAATTCCCTATCTCAAAGCTAATGGCAGGTTACTTTTCCTTCGGGAAGAAATAGATGAAATGATACGGAAGCGAGATGGTTGGTAACGAAAGACGGTATAATAATAAGTTAGATTTTGGCAATATATTTGTTTTATTGCCAAAATCTAACTATCTTTGCATCGAACCATTAGTGATAGCAGGATGAACGTCAGTAATATCATTGTAGATTTTGCAAACACCAACAAGGAATTCAGAACGAATGACTTGTCTGAGTATCTTTCTGGGAAGATTGAACTTTCCAAGAAGATGTTGTCTTGGCATTTACGCAAGTTGTTGGACGAAAAAAAAATATTCAGAATAAGCAAAGGAGTATATACAACAACCCCTAAAGCCATTTTCTGTCCTGCTCCTAATGCTCACTCCATTCGGTTGTATAAGAAATTAAAAGCGGTACATCCCTTATTGGACTTTTGTGTCTATAATGGTGAAATACTGTCTGACTTGCAGCATCACCTGTCGTATAACAACAATATCTATATCGAAACGGAGCGTGATGCCACTGAAACCATTTTCCACTTTGTACAGGATATGCACGAACGCAGTTTCCTTTCGCCAAAGGAGGATATTATGCCCGATTATATCCGGTTGGACAAAAGATCCTTTATTGTGAAGCCTCTTGTTTCAGAATCGCCCATACAGGAAGTAAACGGTATCAATGTACCAACAATAGAGAAACTCTTAGTTGATATCCAATGTGACAAGGATTTCTTCTATTTGCAAGGTCAAGAGTCCTTGTACATGATGCAGAATGCCTTTGCCAACTATAATGTGAATATAGGAATGTTACTGCGTTATGCCTCACGGCGCAATATTAAACCGCAAATAGAAAAATATATCAAGGAATTTGTATGATCAAGAAGGAATGTATGACTGCAGAATGGATAAAGGCCATATCTGTTCGTAACAAGTATAAAGACCTGAATCTGATAGAGAAAGTTATTAGGGCAATGTCGCTCTTGGAGATGCTGAAATTGTCCGGTTGCCCTTTCTGTTTCAAGGGCGGTTCGGCTCTGATGCTTATTTTGGGAGAATCTGCCCATCGACTATCCATAGACATTGACATTATCTGTCCACCAGGTACGGATATTGAGCCATATCTGAAAGATATAGAAAAGTTCGGTTTTATATCCAAAACTCTTGAAGAGCGGCAGCAGAGAGACACGAATATTCCCAAGAGCCACTCGAGATTCTTTTATCACATAGCTTATAAGAACGATGATAAACCTGCATACATACTGCTTGATGTCCTGTACGAGGATTTACAATATCATGCTACCGAAGAAGTCGAGATTAAAGGTCCTTTTATAGAATTGGACAATGAGCCATTGAAGGTAACTGTGCCCTCTGCTGATGATATTCTCGGTGATAAACTTACGGCATTTGCCCCCAATACCTCTGGCATTCCTTATGTCAAGAGGGACAGAGATTGCTCACTGGAAATCATCAAGCAGCTGTATGATGTAGGCAGGCTGTTTGAACATTCTGGTTACTTTCAGCGCACTAAGGATACTTTCAACCAAATTGGGGAAATAGAATTGCAATACCGGGGCTTACCCGCTGAACTATCACTCATTTATGAGGATATTAGGGAGACCGCCTTGTGTCTGGCTACCAGAGGGCAAATGGGTAAAGGTGATTTCAATATGCTGCAAAGTGGCATTAAGAAAATAGACGGCTACATCTATAAGGGGAAATATCGCATAGAAGAAGCTATCGTAGATTCGGCTCGTGCAGCTTATCTTGCTACCTCAATAGAAAAATCAAGCACGAGAATTGAGAAATACGATGGAAATCTAAACACCATACTTGCCATGGAATTGTCTCCTTCCGTCAATAATAAACTCAACAAATTGAAGAAAGTACTACCTGAAGCTTTCTTCTATTGGGTTAAGACGAGCGAACTATTACAAAAATAATCAGTTAGATTTTGGCAACAAACAAGTATTATTGCCAAAATCTAACCAGCTCGATAAATAATTACAAATACACTCCATTAACGTCTCCACTTAGGTCTGAAACTCTGCAAACGGATATCCTCTTCTTTATCTTGGACTGGATTGTTCTCTTTCTTTATTTTGGCAGAGTTGTTGGATAAATCTTTTCTTTGTTTTATTTCCTCTTTTTTTTGGTTCTTCCGTTAAATGCGTAGATGCCTATCATGCAATGCATATAGTCTTAATGTGAAGTATTCCTCATTTCTGAATCCGTATATCTGTCTTTTCAGAACCTTTATTTTATTGTTAATGCCTTCAATTGTTCCATTTGTTATACAATGGTCGTACCATGCTAATATGTATGTCTT
>NZ_FZNZ01000058.1 GCF_900187995.1 Prevotella jejuni | reverse complement strand
CTTCGCCTCTTCCATGACATCCTTGTCTACTGAACGATTGCCTGGCTTTCTGCGCCTTGTTTGTACTGCATTTGCTTGGGCAGTTTCCCAATTATAGTGTCTTCTGACTCCGCTATTACGTCTTATTTCACGAGACACTGTACTTGCACTTACATTTATCGCCTTGGCAATATCTTTTTGTTTCGTTCTATTTTGGAGTAGCACAGAAATTGTGTACCTTTGCTCCGAGGTTAATTGTTTGTACATTGCAATGCAAAATTAATTAATCTTTGGGAGACAGAGGTCTCCCTTTCTTATTTTTATGCATTGCTTGTTGATTTTCTTCTCATGGGGGCTTCTCGCCCCCAAACCCCTCGGTGTTTTCAGGTATAGATTATTAAGCTACACCAGCACTTGGGATTGCAGTTCTATGTTGAACTTGCGGTTCTCAGTTTATTATCGACCCAGAACGTATTGGTTATGAGACCTGTGCTTTCATCGGACTGAACCTTAAAAACCCAGAGAAATTCGATGATGTTGTTGAGGCTTTGCGCCAGATTCCAGAGATTGTAGAGTGTCACTACACCACAGGTGAGTATGACCTCTTCTTGAAAATCTACGCATATAACAACCATCACCTTATGTCTGTTATCCATGACAAGCTGATGCCACTGGGTCTGTCACGCAGTGAGAGTTCTATCTCTTACAATGCTGTTATCGACCGTACCTTGCCTATTGAGGGCATGAAGGTGGCTGATGTCGTTCTGGAAGACGATGAAGAGGAAGAAGAGTAACAGGATTGTCTACGCTATACCAATAGCGCAGAGTAACTGTAAAACTATCTCGAAAGGATAAAGCAATACAAGAAGACCCGCACAATCGTTGTGCGGGTTTCTTCGTTTTCAGACTTCTTATCTCTAATATACACCATTCTCTATCACCGCAACTTGCACCTCTTCATCCCTTATTCACCTATCCGCTAAACACGAAATATCCTTACAAAACAGTATCATAACGAACTACTACAACGCTCGAAATATCCACGCACTACTCACATATAACCTTTTGATAATTAAATGGTTAAAATACATCATTGCATAAGATGCTTAGTTAGAATCAAGAAGAGCCTTAACAACGTTCTTAAAGGGCATGTTCTTGAGGCTTGAAAGGCGTCTTCTCAAAGCTTATTAGGCGTCTTTCAAATTGGAGATATGTATTTTCTTTACAAATAAGAAGAGTTTTATGTTTATATAAAGAAGATAATTACAGATTCACGGAATGTTTCTTATGTATAGAGTTCAGCCACGTAACTTAGTATTTAGCGTCTTATTTCTTCTTACGAGTATATCCCTTTCAGGTCATAGCTTCATCCTTCTCTCGCTGTGTTAATGCTTAGTAAGATTATGTACGCATGGTCAATACGTAGGGCGCAGGGGGAAGAAACGAATGGTGCAATGAACTTTATACATAATAAAAGACTATTGGCACATGAACAAACTGTCACCTTAGATGAACATCACAAGGGAAGAGACTATCCATTACACAACCACACACAGTCATTGTAACGTATTGTTCTACAAGAAGAGAAGCTCAAAAATAACTCTACAAAAGTTCGTCTGATATTAGTGAAGACTATCACCCCATTCTCATGAAAGATAAAAGTAAAGTCCTCACAAGCATAAACTGCTCATGAGGGCTTTTCTGTATATTATCTACTTAATCGTAGGATGGTTAATGAAAGTTCAATGATACAACGTATTCATAAACCATCCAAGTTTCATCCTATTATCTTACTCCTTGATATTAGGCTCTTCCAAACCGAGGTGACGCTTCTTGTCTACTACCTTCAAGATAAGGCCGATGACAAGTGCAATCACACCTAAACCTGCAAGCATAATCAATGGAGCAGTGTAGTTGAGCTGTGTTGGGTCAGTTACACCAACATTTGTCTTGTCGAGAACCTTACCGATAAGCAATGGGAACAACCACAAACCAATGTTCTGAATCCAGAAGATGAGAGCGTAAGCAGAACCAATAATCTTTGCATCTACCAACTTTGGAACACTTGGCCATAATGATGCTGGTACGAGTGAGAAAGAGGCACCAAGAACGAGGATGGTTACGTATGCTACGATAACACCACCTACCTGACTTGACTTAAACTGTGGAAGAATGAAGGCAAATGTGAGGTGACAAACAATCAGAAGCAATGAACCTAACACAAGCATAGATGCTGCCTTACCCTTATGGTCGACATAGCTACCAAGGATTGGTGTAATACCTACTGCGAGCAATGGGAATACTGCAAAGATAGACTCGGCTGACTGACGCATATAACCCATATAACAATAGAGAACAAGGCAAAAAACAGACACGAAAAGCATAATGTTCTTCATAGCCTTGTTCTTCATGAAGTTGAACATGAAAGCGGTTGCTGCAACAACAAGCATGATAGCGTACTGAACGATTGTCACACTTGATGAAGCCCAGTATGAGTTCGCTGGAAGCTCATGGAAGGTAAGATTACACTGAAGCATATTTACAGCATACTTCTGGAATGGGAAGATAGCTGAATAATAAAGTACACAGAGTAAGGCTACAAGCCAGAAGCCCATACTGGTAAGTATCTTTCCAAGGTCGCTAATCTTAAATGGATCGTCTTTCTCCTCTGCCTCACCAGTCTGTGAGTCAAGTTTCTTATCCATAAAGAAGTAAACAACAAACATCATCAATGCAATGCAAATAAGAACAACACCAAAGGCTACTGAACGAGATACGTCAATGTTGCCACCTAACTTTGCAAAGAAAGGAGAGAATATCATACAAGTAGCAACGCCAAGACGTGCTAAAGCCATCTCAGAACCCATTGCCAAGGCCATCTCACGACCCTTAAACCACTTTACAATACCACGAGAAACGGTGATACCGGCCATCTCTGTTCCACAACCAAATATCATGAAGCCACAAGCGGCTACCTTGGCTGACGCAGGCATGCCCTCATAGAAAGGCGACACACCCAACTGCTCGAAGACAGGAATGTGGTTTAGATTATTGGTAAACCATACTTCAAGTCCACTACCAGCAAAGCTATCACTGATAGCATAATACTTAATCAAAGCACCAGTTAACATCACTGCACCAGAGAGAATAGCAGTGAAACGAACGCCCATCTTGTCGAGGATGATACCTGCAAAGATAAGGAAGAACACGAAGACATTAAGGAATGTCTCTGAACCCTGCATCGTACCGAAAGCGGTTGAGTCCCAACCTCTCTGCTCCTGCATCAACTCCTTGATAGGAGAAAGGATGTCGACAAAGATATAGGCACAGAACATTGCCAGGGATAAAAGTAGGAGAGCCGTCCAACGCATTGCCGCTGAATCTCTCAATGTAGTTTGAATTTTATCTGTCATGATGATATTTATTAGTTAACAAGTTTACGAGTTGACAAGTAAACAAGTTATTTGTTAGATTATAAGTTAAAACTGAATGAGTTGATGAGTGAATAGTTTGACGAGTTAATAAGTTGACAAGGTGACGAGTTGACAAGTTTACAAGTAAATGAGTTAATAAGTTTACAAGTTGACGAGTTTACAAGTTAACAAGTAAACGAGTTAATACTATCAAGCAACTTGTCTACTTGTAAACTCGTTCACTTGTCTACTTATCTACTTGTAAACTCGTTCACTTATCATCTAATCACCTACTTCTTCAACCAACGGTCAAGCCAATTGAAGAATGTACGCTGCCAGAGAATAGCGTTCTGTGGCTTCAATACCCAGTGGTTCTCATCTGGATAGAGAAGTAACTCGGCTGGGATACCACGCAGACGAGCCGCATTGAATGCTCCCATCCCCTGATTGGCATTGATACGATAGTCCTTCTCGCCGTGGATACAAAGGATTGGAGTATCCCACTTATCAACTTTAAGATGAGGACTATTTGCGTATGTGCGTTTCGCAGCCTCACTCTTATCCTTGTTCCAATAAGCATCATCATACTCCCAGTTACTAAACCAAGCCTCCTCAGTATCAGTGTACATGCTCTCAAGGTTGAAGGCTCCATCATGTGAGATAAAGCACTTGAAACGCTTGTTATGAATACCTGCAAGATAGTAAACAGAGAATCCTCCAAATGAAGCACCAACTGCTCCTAAGCGGTCTTTGTCTACGAATGGGAGATTGTTAGCTGCATCATCAATTGCAGAGAGGTAGTCGTTCATACACTGACCAGTCCAATCTGTACTCACCTCCTCGTTCCATGCGCTACCAAAACCTGGTAGTCCACGACGGTTTGGTGCTATGATAACGTATCCATTAGCAGCCATTATCTGAAAGTTCCAACGGAAACTCCAGAACTGAGAGACAGGACTCTGTGGACCTCCCTCACAGAAGAGTAAGGTTGGATACTTCTTGTTCGGATCGAAATGTGGTGGTGTTATCACCCACTCCATCATCTCTTTACCATCGGTTGTCTTTACCCAACGAGACTTTACATCACCCATAGCCAACTGGTCATAGAGATGTTTATTCTCAAAGCTAAGCTGTGTCTGTACACTTGTCTTCTCCTTCTTTGATGGAGTGACAGCGTAGATTTCATTAGCTTGAGAGATACTCTGACGAATAGCAAGCAACTTCTTGTCACCTAAGAGTGAGACACTTACATAGTTATGGTCGCCCTCTGTGAGTTGCTTCACCTCTCCCTTAAGATTAGTCTGATAGATATTCACTGTCGCATGCCATACCCCAATGAAATAAAGGTCCTTTGAGTTAACGGCCCATGTATAGTCATCTACATTTGAGTCAAAGCTCTCAGTGACGTATGTCTTCTTCCCTGTAGCCAAGTCATAGACACAAAGACGATTGCGATCACTCTCATAACCATCGTTCTTCATGCTCTGCCAAGCAATATACTTGCCGTCAGGAGAGAACTTAGGGTTCACATCGTAACCTACATTCATATCACCCGCTTGATGGTTGACAGCCTGATTACGTAGGCTCTTTGTCGCATCACACTTTGGCTCAACATAGTCGGCTGGCTTACAGAGGTTCTTTGTCTGACGCGTTTCCACATTATATATATATATGTCGGCATCAGTAGAGATGGCGTATTGTGTACCTTCCTTCTTACGACAGGTATAGGCAACAAGCTTTGAGTCCTTACTCCAATCAATTTGCTCGATACCTCCGAAAGGAGCCAACGGACTCTCGTATGGTTCGCCATCAAGTACGTCAACGCCTGCGCCAACACCCTCTGCTGTAACATCAGCCACGAAAGGATGTGCATTGGTTGTTACGTAATGATCCCAATGACGATAGTTCATATCGGTAATAACCATACCCGTAGCCTTCGGTAAGTCGCTTGGGTTCTGCTTGATAGTACCATAGTAAGGAATACTCTTGATGAGCACTACACGCTTACGGTCGGGTGAGAAACGGAAGCCTTCAATATCAATATCAGACTGTGTAAGCTGCTTTCGGTTGGAACCATCGGCAGACATCGTCCACAACTGGCCTCCTGAAAGGAATGCTAAGGTGTTGTTGTCAAGCCACGCTGCGTCACTCTCGCTCTTTGAAGAGGTGGTGAGTAGACGGTCGTTCTTGCCATCAGCATCCATAACACGCAACACTTGATGTCCTTTGTTCTCTTTTACACTGTAGTAACCCACCTGATAGACAATCCTCTTGCCGTCAGGTGAGGCCTGTGCAGCACCGATACGCCCCATAGCCCAAAGCGCCTCAGGAGTCATGAGGTCGCTCTTCAGCGTGATGTTGTTGCGTCCGATGTTCACATCCTGCGCTTGTGCAACACCGCCACTCATCATTAGAGCGGCAGTCATTGCAATGGTTAAGTTTTTGTTCATAGCTTATAGACTTTTCTTTTTGTTATTAAGTGCTTCTTGTTTCCGACGTAGTTCTTCTTGCTGCTGTTGCTGCATCTCCTGCAAAGCCTGCAGACGAGCGAAGAGTCCACCACCCTTATTAGATGGGTTATTCTTCCTCTCTTCTCTATGAGCCTCAAGGATTGCGAGGAGCTTCTCTTCGTTAGTTGTCTTGCGCAATGTCCACATGATAGCTGCAGAGAAGAAGAGTGATATGAAGTAATAGAAGTTAAGACCTGATGAATAGTCATTGAACATGAAGAAGAAGAACAATGGCATAGCAAACATCATCCACTGCATCATCTTCATCTGATCTGCTTGCTGGCCCACCATCTGGTCTTTCTGCTGCTGCATGGTAAACCATGTATAAAGTAAGTTAGCGCCACAGAAGAGGATACAGGTCAATGAGATGTGATCACCTACGAGCCAAACATCATGGCCCCATGAGAAGATTGGATCGTAAGTACTTAAGTCATCCATCCAAAGGAAGCTCTGGCCACGAAGCTGAATAGCATTCGGTACGAAATTGAACATCGCAATCCAGATAGGCATCTGTATCAACATTGGAAGACATCCAGACAATGGGCTGACACCATATTCAGCGTATTTCTGCATCATAGCCTGCTGTTTCTGCATCTGCTCCTCTGGCTTATTAAATTGCTTAGTAGCCTCATCCAATTTTGGTTTGAGCACGCGCATCTTTGCAGAACTCATATAGCTCTTCTTCACCATAGGGAAGGTAATGAGCTTTAACAGCAAGGTAATGAGTATCAACACCACTCCCATTGGGAATACTTGCCTCAACCAATCGAATACATAAAGCGTGAACCAGCGGTTGATGATACGGAACAATGGCCAACCGAGATATACAAGGCGTTCCATATCAAGCTCTTTACCGAAGTGACTCTGCTTTTCTACAGATTGAAGTAGGCGGAAGTCATTAGGACCAAAGTAGAACTCGAACTCTGAAGGACGCTTACCTGTTGGGTCAAAGCCTGCCTTCATGTTAGCTTCATAGTGCTTTAAGTAATGAGAAGATTTCTCAAGTGGAGTACTCTTAAGCTTAGCACCTGTAGAGAAGTTATCCTTTGAAATCATTACTGCAGAGAAGAACTGGTTTTTGAAAGCCACCCAGTCCATTGGATCCTCCGTAGTCTCTTCCTTTTCAGCAGTCTCACTTAAATAGTCAGTACCGCCATCATGCTTCTTAAAGGTAAGCGTTGCGTATCTATTCTCAAATGTAAAGCCACGTTCTTGTTGCCTACAACGATCCTGCCAGTTGATATCCATCTGGTTGTAATTCGGTGCAAACAGTCCATTCATACCCGTAGTCTGTAATGACATACGAAGCAGATAACCATCACTAAGGGTATAGTTTAAGGTAAGCATCTTACCTTTTCCTGCAGCTGCAGTAAATGTAACAGTAGAGTCAGTCACGTTTGATGGCGTGAAGACAAGGTCTTTTGTCTCGATGTTACTATTCTTTGTAGCCAACATAAAGTTAAGACTTTGGTCGTCACCACTAAACAAGGTAACATCCTTCTGGTCCTTCGAACCATCCTTAACAGCGATATTATGACCGACATAGTTCTTGATAACAGCCTTCTTAACGACGCCACCTTTAGAGCTCAAGGTCAATTCCACCTTATTATTCTTCAGTGTAATATCCTGTGCCTTACCATTCAATGCAGAATAGAACAGTGCAGTTGTATCCACTGCCGCAGCCTCCTTCTGTTGTGCTTGCTTCTCTGCAGCAAGCTTAGCAGTTTGTGCTTTCTTGGCAGCAGCGATAGAATCCTTTACAAACTCAGCTCTCTGCTTAGCTTTCTGTTCTGCTGATGGCTGCTGCCACCATGCAAAACCAAAGAGAATCAGGGCTATGAGTACAAACCCTGTGATTGTTTTTTTATCCATTTATTTGCTTTTCTGATTTTCAATTGAAGTCTTAACGAAGTCGAGGAAGAGCGGATGTGGACCGAGCACTGTTGATTGGTACTCTGGATGGAACTGTGTTCCTATATACCACTTCAGGCTTGGTATCTCAACAATCTCAACCAAGTCGCTCTCTGGGTTACGCCCAACACACATCATACCATGTTTCTCAAACTCCTTCTCATAGTCGTTATTGAACTCATAGCGATGGCGATGACGCTCCTGAATATGCTCATTCTTATAGATATTAAAGGTATGTGACCCTTGACGCAATACACATTCGTATGCACCAAGACGCATAGTACCACCCATATTCGTGATATTCTTCTGTTCTTCCATGATATCTATCACATTATGCGTAGTCTTCTCATCTATCTCACGAGAGTTAGCATCCTTATAACCAAGGACGTTACGAGCAAACTCAATCACCATCATCTGCATACCAAGACAGATACCGAAGGTTGGGATATCATGTGTACGAGTATAGTGAGCGGCCACTATCTTACCCTCAATACCACGCTGACCAAATCCTGGGCATATCACAATACCATCTTGCCCCTTAAGTTTCTCGGCTACATTCTCGTCTGTTAAGTCTTCAGAATTGATAAAGGTAATAACCGTCTTACGGTCGTTGTAGGTTCCAGCCTGCATCAATCCTTCACGAATACTCTTATAAGCATCCTGCAAGTCGTATTTTCCAACAAGTCCGATGTGTACCTCCTTCGTTGCTTTACGCTGTCGATCGAGGAACTCCTTCCAAGGACCAAGAGCAGGCTTAGGACCAACTTCCTCCCCACACTTACGTAGGATAGCAGCATCCAAACCCTGTTCCAGCATATTTACAGGGACATCATAGATACTTGGGAGGTCCTCACTCTGTACAACACAATCGAAATCAACATTACAGAAAGCTGCCACCTTCTTACGGATATCATCATCAAGATGCTTCTCAGTACGCAAGACAAGGACATCTGGCTGTATACCTACACTCTGCAATTCCTTCACACTATGCTGCGTTGGCTTAGTCTTCAACTCCCCTGCAGCTCTCAGGTAAGGAACGTATGTCAAGTGAAGATTAATAGCACGTTTGCCCAACTCCCACTTCAACTGGCGTATTGCTTCAAGGAATGGAGCTGACTCAATATCACCAATAGTACCGCCAATCTCAGTAATCACAAAGTCATAGTGATACTTCTGACCCAACAGTTTGATATTACGCTTAATCTCATCCGTGATATGCGGTACTACCTGAATGGTCTTACCCAGGTAGTCACCACGACGTTCCTTGTCGATGACACTCTTATAAATACGTCCCGTAGTCATTGAGTTGGCCTTCGTGGTCTTAATACCCGTAAAGCGCTCGTAGTGACCGAGGTCGAGGTCGGTCTCCATACCATCCTCCGTCACGTAGCACTCACCGTGCTCGTAAGGGTTTAGCGTACCTGGATCGATGTTGATGTACGGATCAAACTTCTGAATGGTAATGTTGTAACCTCTTGCTTGAAGAAGCTTACCGATTGATGACGAGATAATTCCTTTACCAAGTGAAGAAACTACTCCGCCCGTAACGAAAATGTACTTTGTTTCAGCCACGATGTATGTTATGTTTAATTATTATCTTTCTAAACTAAATTAGTTGGTTATAAACTAATGTGCAAAGATACTAATTTTATGTGAATTAGACGGGTCATTAAGTAATAAAAATAGCATCAAATATTCCATTTAACCACAACCGCAGAGTCAACCAGCAAGTGCAAAATTACAAAACGTGTTTAAAGAACTCACACTTTGGAGTAGAAAAGTTTAATTTTTCTCTTGGTCTTTCGTT
>NZ_FZNZ01000062.1 GCF_900187995.1 Prevotella jejuni | reverse complement strand
ACTGGGCTTATAAAGCTTGTAGACATTATCCAACATAAGATTATCCACCAAGGCGTCTAAAAGACGAACAGGGTCATCTTCTGCGATATCCTTATCGATTCTTTGAGGAAAAAGAATCATTTTCTTGTGTATGTAAGAACGAAAGTGTACCTTTGTCATAATGAGAATTTTTGAATGCCTAAAGGTACAAAAACTTTAGGAAATAGCAAAGCCCTGGCTTGAGAAAGTCGGGGCTTTGTGCATAAAAAAGAGGATGTGTACATTTTGACACACCCTCTTCTACATTGTAAAAATAAATATCTCTTATCGCTATCGCCGCCCATGATAGCCCATTCCATGCTTTTCATCGTGGGTAAAACGAGTTGTGAAATCAGGCTTATCCATCTCAATAGGATTTGCATTTACCCCCGGTTCACCCATCCACTCAACAATCTTATCCACCCATTGAGCAGCTCCTTGGCGTGTCGGATGAATACCATCTGCACGAGAAGCAATGACTGAACTACTATCAAAGAAGCGACCTTCACCCGTACAATCACGTATCAAGTCGACTATCGTTCTGTCTTTTATCTTCTTCCAAGGGAGTGGTCCAATCCATACGTATGGAATATTACCCACACGACTTAGGATAGTCTGAATTGCAGTTTCACGTCTACTATAATCTTTATAACCTAAGTCATTGGTACCTAAGCTGATAATAATATATGTAGGACGAACTCTCTCAATCTGATATTGAAGGTCGGCAGCAATCGCCCAGTCGCGTGTTGTGCTACCATACCACACTATAGAATGAAACTTAAAACCATTTTTTACAGCATAATCATTAAACCGAGAGCCCAGACCATCAGCCATAGAATCACCAATAAGTAGGACTACTTGATCGCGGCTCTCCGCTACCTGTGACACATGCGTTGTTGATGACGGCAAAGGCTCTACTGTCATCTCTCCTACCGAAGCAGGAGTTGACTGCGGCATAGCGGCCGCTGGCATTACATCAGGCTCTACTGACTTAGCTGGTTCGACATCTTCAATGTTTATTCCATTCGTGTCCTGCGCTGAAACAGCAGGTGATAATAGGAAAAGAGATAATACAACTATACAACACTTTATTGTTCTCACAATTATTCATTTATGCGTTTAATGGCGTGGTCATGCCGCCATATCTCAACGCTGTTAATAATATTCTGCCACAGAATGTAGCAGCCTGGCCCCACTGTAGACAATGGATTCAGATAAGTATAGGCTATCCAGATAGCAAAAGCAGTGTTCTTCTGCCCCAAGGCCTGGCCCGCATTGATCGTACTACGGAAGAAATGACCAATATATCTACCAATGACAAATTGTATCAAGCAAAGTATTAATGCCAACACTGCTATCAACAAGAGGAAACTAACAGCCACCTCAGCATGGACAATATTCTTTACTGTTGTGCCAGAAACGATGAGCAATGAACAGCCCCATAGATAATAACTAAGGTTGTCAACACTGATTACCCATTGATAGAACCTGCATAAAGCGTGCCAATGTTTCGTTATATAGGCCAAAAGCATCGGTACAACCAACACTAAACACACCTTATAGAGAATCATCACAAAGGCACTCCAGAAAGTTAATCCTGCCCCAGCATCAAGCAATGGGAAGCAGACTGGTATCAACAAAGCACAGAGGAAATTGGAGAGGAAGGTGTAAGTCGTCATTTCCTCAAGGTCGCCTCCTAACTTCTGTGTGACCACCGCTGCTGCAGAGGCACAAGGACAAATGATACAAGTGAGGAGGGCTTCAAGCAGTATAAGCGTCTCACCCGTAACATGAAAAGTCAGAATAACGCCAATGACAACCGCCACCATCAACACTTGGGAGAGTGCTATCCAAAGATGCCAACCAACAGGAATTAGCTTGCGGAAGTCTACTTTGCAGAAGGTAACGTACAAGACGAGGAACATAAACAATGGAAGAGCTGCGTCAAGGATAGGAGCAAAAACAGTTGCTGCGCTTTCCAAGGCAGGAATAAAGGCAAAAACAAGGTATAGAAAGCTACCTGTAACTATTGACACTGGTAGTGTCCAGTCCTTTATGAATTGAATAAGTCTCCTCATCTTTATCATCACGTCAAACCGACTCTATCGTCCTTTTCAGACAAAGAGTCGGTTGCAAAGTTACGAAAAAAGTCTGAAAATCAGCAATCTAATTGCAGAATCGTAAATATGATTAAGACAAATTCAACCTTTACTATTATGAATTACTACCTTTAAACGACTAATATAAAGACAAAAATCCCACCAACTTCGCAGTTGGTGGGATGCTATTCAAATATATATGAAGCAATAGAAAAGCGATTAGCTTTTATTATCTTTCATGTAGACCATTTACTGCTCCAGCGCTCTTCTTCGCATAGTCGTTCTCCTTAGCAGAACCGAAGGAAGCCTTACTTGAAGCTCTCGTAAATGCATTCGCAGCCTTAGCGTTTGCTGGTCTCTGCCGTGCAAGGTCGAAGCGCATGACATCTGTTGTGTTTGTACTACGTGCTACACCATAGAAGGTGTCATACCCCTTTGTTTCATCATATCCTAAATGGAAACCATCATTAGTAGCATTGATGTCAAGAATAAAGATAGTTCCTGTCTTTGAATACTTTATTTCGATGTTTCCATTATCCAATACTTTCCAAGAGAATGATAATGTCTTTGTTTTACCCTGTGCATCAGTATCGACCTCAACACCATTACCTTGGAGCGAATTAGCAGAAGAATTATATTGGAAGAACTTCATGTTAGCTTTGAAACTATCACTCTTACGCTGCTGCGTTGCGTCTTCCGTATACTCAACAGTCATATTACCATCCCACTCGCCAGTTAACGTCTGTGCCTCAGAAATCAGCCCATTAACTTGTTTATTCTCCTGTTGACGATAATTATTGTTCCAATTATAGTTATTGTTACTACCCACAGCATCCATGAAGGCATAGAACTCTGAGGTCGTTGCCTCTGGGTAATAATAATAGAACCAGTTGTAAGCTGTATAATAACTTGAGCCACTTGGGTATTCACGCAGATAGTTTCGTACTGCATCACTTACCAAATCATTATAATAATAGTTATCATCTCCCCATGGATCATTATCACAGCTTGCTAATGTCAAAGGCCCCGCAACTATTGCAAGTGCCAAGAATAACTTTGAAATCCGTCTCATACTCATATCTTATTAAATCCTTATTCTTTCTTTGTTTACTGGTGCAAAAATAGTGAATTTATAAGATACTCTCTGCGTAAATATACTATTTGAAGATAGGGAAATCCCTATTATAAAAGATAAATCCTCCTTTTATCAATACGAATGAAGAAACTCTAATAATCTAATACAAATTTAATTGAATACTAAAAAACTACTAAACAATGAAGGAAGAAACAAATAATTTTAGTACATTTGCATCTTACTAATAAGTAAATTATATAAAGAGAAGATAAGAAACAGAAATGAGAACAGTTTATGAATTCTCTGTCAAAGACAGAAAAGGTAAGGCTTTTTCACTGAAAGAGTTTTCTAATGAAGTGCTATTGATTGTAAACACAGCTACGAAATGTGGTTTCACACCAACTTACGAGCAGTTGGAAGCACTCTACGAGAAGTACCATGCACAAGGATTTGAAGTACTTGATTTCCCTTGCAACCAGTTTGGACAGCAGGCACCAGGTACAGACGAAAGTATCCATGAGTTCTGCAAACTTACATACGGCACAAAATTTCCACGCTTCAAGAAGGTTAAGGTGAATGGTGAAGACGCTGACCCGCTCTTCAAGTTCCTAAAGGAACAGAAGGGTTTTGCAGGTTGGGACGAGTCACACGAACTCTACCCAGTCCTTGACAAGATGCTTTCTGAGGCTGATCCTAACTATAAGGAAAACCCAGACATTAAGTGGAATTTCACAAAGTTCCTTATTAATAAGAAGGGACAAGTTGTTGCTCGCTTTGAACCAACAGAGAGTTTTGAGAATATCGCAAAGCAGATTGAGGAATTACTATAGGATAGTGACTTGCCAATAGGTTCCTCTCTAAAAATCATAAGAAATATTGGCAAAATAACATACAAACATAAGATAAAAGGCAGAGAGACTAATACTCTTTGCCTTTTATCTTTTTATTATGGTCATCATCATTACCCTTATAATCTATATGGTATAACACTTACCGACGAGCTTATAGGGGGATTTGTTTATTTGTCAGCATAGTCTACAAAGGAGTTTACTGTCGTTTCTGTTCATTAGCTCACTTTCTTGCAGGGAAGAAATAGCATGCGGAAAATGTTATTAAACCATTCAACATCAACAACTCATAGCCAAACTTGTAGCCAGTAGTGGCCGAGACAATTGTATCTAAAGCAAAACAAAGAAGTGGACTGGCTATTGCTATATAAGGTGTCAACCTATCATTCACTGCTCGTTTTGTACATAAGCCAAACGCAAAGAGACCTAAGAGTGGACCGTAGGTATAAGAGGCTATCGTGTAAATAGCATCTATAAGACTCGTCGAGTTGACATAACGGAAGATAAGGATAAATAGAATAAACACTACGGACACTCCGAAATGTGCTTGTTTGCGTAGTTTCTCATCCTTGGGACGATTACAAATGTCTACACAATAGGTTGTTGTCAATGCCGTTAGGGCTGAATCTGCACTGGAGAAGCAGGCTGCAACAATACCAATCGTAAAGAGTATGACAACCAATGTACCTAATTGTCCACCAGCAACTGCCTGCAACATCAGATTGTCTGGTACATCTGGTAGAGTCTGCCCTATGCTCTTGAAATACATCATCAACAGCACACCTAATGACAGAAAGAGTAAGTTGGCTGGTACAAAAGCAAATCCGTATGTACACATATCCTTCTGTGCTTCATGCAAAGTCTTACATGTAAGATTCTTCTGCATCATGTCTTGGTCCAGTCCTGTCATAACTATAACAATGAAGATACCGCTAAAGAACTGTTTCCAAAAGTTCTGTGTCGAAACCCAGTCATCAAATACAAAAATACGAGAGTGGCTGTCGCTGGCTATTGCCTGAACTGCCTCAGGAAGCGTCATCCCCAACGTCTCGACCACCTTATATATAATAAGAATCAGCGCAAGGAGCATACAAAGAGTCTGAAAGGTATCTGTCAAGACAAGAGTACGAATACCTCCCCTACGCGTATAGAGCCAAATCAATGCTACGAGTGCCACAACAGTGACGGGGAAAGGAATACCGTATGCATCGAGAACGAAACGTTGAAGTATCATACAAACAACATAGAACCGCACAGCAGCACCTGTCATCTTTGACAATAGGAAAAAAGATGCACCCGTCTTATAGCTATGTTTGCCTAAACGTGTTTGTAGATAAGAGTAGATGGTGGTCAACCTTAATCGATAATAAACGGGAAGTAACAGAAATGCAACAGCAAAATAACCAAGGACAAAACCTAAACAAGTTTGCATATAGGTCATATCGCTCAACATTACCATTCCTGGGACACTAACGAAGGTGACCCCCGAAATACTCGCACCAATCATCCCAAAGGCCACAAGATACCAAGGTGACTGCCCGTTTGCACGGAAGAAAGCATCGTTATCAGCCTTATGTGCCGTTGTTCTACTTATTAACAATAAAATGCAAAAGTATGCAAGAATAGTAGTGATAATTATCATAATGGCAGCAAAATTACTAAAAATATCATCATTTCATGCATTAAGAAAATCATATTTTGTAACTTTGTTGTACATAACCTTTCATATTACAGTTATCTATCATTTAATTTCAATAGCGTATGACACGACAGAAAAGATTTATACTTGACGAGAAAGATATCCCGACACAGTGGTATAATATACAGGCAGACATGCCTAACAAACCCCTACCTCCGCTTCATCCTGTAACACATAAGCCTATGACAGCAGAGGACTTATCCGAGATATTCAATATGGAATGTGCTAAACAAGAGCTTGATTGTGAGCATCCTTGGATAGACATCCCCGAGGAAGTCTTGGATATGTATAAGTATTATCGCTCCACACCTCTCGTCCGTGCATACGCATTGGAGAAGGCTTTGGGCACACCAGCACATATCTATTTCAAGAATGAAAGCGTTAATCCACTTGGCTCACATAAGGTTAACTCGGCCATTCCACAGTGTTACTATTGTAAGAAAGAAGGTGTTACAAATGTGACAACAGAGACTGGTGCGGGACAATGGGGTGCCGCCTTATCATACGCAGCAAAGGTTTATGGACTTGAAGCAGCAGTCTATCAAGTAAAGATCTCTATGCAACAGAAACCCTATCGCTCACTGATTATGAAGACATTTGGGGCTATGGTTGAGGGTTCACCCTCTATGTCTACACGTGCAGGAAAGGATATCGTCACACGTGATCCGACTCATCCAGGCTCTTTAGGGACAGCTATCTCTGAGGCGATCGAGCTGGCGAGGACAACACCTAACTGTAAGTACACCTTAGGTTCAGTGCTCAATCACGTTGCATTGCACCAAACTATTATCGGCTTAGAGGCTGAGAAGCAAATGGAGATGGCTGGGGAATATCCCGACAAGGTTATTGCCTGCTTTGGTGGTGGTAGTAACTTCGGTGGTATTGCATTCCCTTTCATGCGTCATAATATCCTCGAAGGAAAGCAAACAGAGTTTATTGCAGCTGAGCCAAACAGCTGTCCAAAGCTGACACGAGGTAAGTTTGAATATGATTTCGGTGATGAAGCAGGTTACACACCATTATTACCAATGTACACACTGGGACATGACTTCAAGCCAGCAAACATCCATGCAGGTGGTTTACGTTATCATGGTGCAGGCGTCATCGTGAGCCAATTGCTCAAAGATGGGTATATGCACGGAATGGATATACCACAATTAGAAAGCTTTGAAGCAGGTATTCTCTTCTCTCGAACAGAAGGAATTATCCCCGCACCGGAGAGCTGTCACGCCATTGCGGCAGCCATTCGCGAGGCGAAGAAAGCAAAGGAAACAGGCAAGCAAGATGTTATCCTCTTCTGTCTCTCAGGGCATGGTCTCATTGATATGACGGCATACGACACCTATATCAATGGTGACTTGAGAAACTATACACTCTCAGACGAAGACATAGAAAAGAACCTTGGAACGGTTCCAAAGGTATAATAATAGGTTTATAAATGCCTTTCTTTGAGGACTTTCAGTTCTCAAAGAAAGAATAAAAGATATCTACTTTAACTTACTATATAACAGTCTGGTATAAAGAAAGATTACAGGTGCTTCGTAGACAATACTACAAAGTGCCTGTAATCAGTTATCAGTAGATATTAAATCTTCTTTAGCTTGTCTGCTTGAAGTGCCGCACCAATCGCAGTACAATACTCTGAATTCTTCGGAATGATAAAGCGTACGTCGTATATCTTCTCCATTACAGGGAAAAGGAGTTCGCATTGTGGCAACAAGCTAAGATTTCCTATGAGTACAAAGTCACGTATATCGCTATTCAAAGAACTCAATATTGTTGCCGAACCAATAGACTGTAACACCAGACCTATCAACCCTAAAGCAATATCTTCACGACTGGCATTAGCCTGTGCGTTGGCAAAGAGTGATGCAGTTGCATCCATTGGTAAACCAGGAAGAGGACTGGTAGATATGTCCTTAATCTGCAGATTGATACGAGAGATATCCCCCTTATTAGCCAAAGCGATAATTTCATTGATATTGTCAGTCTGTAGAAGAAGTCGTGAAAGGCCGCTCAATGTTCCCCCACCAATACCAATACCACCAATATGACGCACCTCACTGCCATCACAAAGTACAAGAGAAGTACCCGTACCCATTGAGACAACGATCATACGTTGTAGCTTTGATTCAAACTGAGCACCTAAGCCATCGGCCAAGAACTCATCAGCCTTAGCTGTTGGCAGACCATAGACAGGTTTATCAATATAGTGAGCACCAACACCCGTAAGCATAACATGCTCAACATCAGACAAATCTATTCTATTGTCATAAAGATACTTTCCAAATGCTCCATACAAGGATGTCACTGGGTCAGTAGCCTTAATACGCAAAGGTTTAATTACCTTTCCCTCTCTGATACCAACAATCTTTGTTGTTGAAATACCCACATCTATACCGATGGAAATCTTCATACACCTTATATAATTATACAGAAGTCTTATAAATACTACTTTTTTTAAGAATAATGATTGGGACATAATCGAAAAGAACTAAAGCCCACTTATCCCCGTAAAAGATTTCAGAATTTTATATCTTTCAGATAATCAATAGAATAACACCGAATAAAGAAGAAAAGGGTTACGATTTGGAAACGAGCGAGTTTCTT
>NZ_FZNZ01000063.1 GCF_900187995.1 Prevotella jejuni | reverse complement strand
CCGAGAGATGCAGACAACCTCTCGCTACGCGTCGAGAACGTCTGCATCTCTCGGAGAGGGACACTCTTTTATTGCACTTCGTTTTGGAACTTGCAAAAGATTAGATTAGTATTGTTGATGTTTTCTTTTTATGTATTTCAAATTACCTTTCTTATTCTACATAAAATAAAGGTGGGTTATGTCCATCTAATAGATATTTAAGCTTTTTCCGTTAAATGTGTAAACAAGACATTTTAACGTATATAAGCTATAATGAGAAAAGAAATTGCATGTTATTTCTAGACAACATACGATATCCAGTTAGTTGGAAACTACCAAACCATATTTTAGAAGGTGTCCATTTCTATCTTAACAAATGTACAACTATAACCATTTAACGAACGAGCCTAATAATTTGAATTAGTCAACAAACTTTATATTGTGTTAGCTCTTGACATAGGTGGGATAATATCATACAAAACTTGCCCCATATTTTATTCTCCTATAAAATGTATATATTTTGAATTTATCTCTCTATGGTTATTATAAATTACAACAGCCTTGTCATCAGAATCATTAACTCCTTGTTTAAAGACATGGATCTTTGTCTTTTCAAATTTATATTTCTTGTTGTCCGCTTCCAAATAGATATCGAACCAATTATTATATTTACTTACTTGAACGATAAGTTTTCCTGCTTGAGTAGGATTGTTACCATAAACCTCCATAAATGCTTTTTTCACTTCTTCTTCATCAAAATAAAAATGTCCAGTATAAAGCATACCATCTGTAATCCATTGGAACTCCATCTTATTTGGTCTTGAAGGCTGTTCGAAATAACCATGGTCATCATGATTCAGAATCTCGCCATTAGCAAAGTTAATCACGAATTGTCCCTTGCGTAGCTCTGTCTGTTTGTTCTCAAATTGTATGTCAAATTGATAATTAAAACGTTGCACATAGAATGCCCATATCTTGTCATACTCAGAGCCGTGTTTATTAAAGAAAGAATTCTCATTTTCATCAGAACAAAGACTATCAACTGTTTGGAAAGCATTATAAAACCCTTCACTGAATTCTTTAAGTGTCATGTGCGTTTCTTCTCCCCTTAATGAATCGCAAATAAGTACCCTTCTTAAATTTCCTATCCCCAAGTATAGCCATAGATGTCCTTCTGGAAGAATTGTTACATTAAACTCGTTAAAGTCCATATTACTTTCTCTCCAGTGGCTATAAAATCCTTCCCTAAAGGCTTTTAGAAGTTTGTTTTGTATTTTGGGGGAAAATTTAATATTTGCCCTATAAATCTTTTTATCTGCTATTGATACCCACACCATGTCTATACCCTTGGGAATACTGATTTCGCCTTGAGGTGGATTTACTGAAAAAGGTGTTGCTGTAACATTACCGAGACCCGCCATAGCAGTTTCATCAAAAACATCTACCGTTTCCTCTCCTTTATCTCCATAAAAAGCCTTTGCATATTTTAATTCTGAGCTATAATGTACTGGGGATGATACATAAAAATCCCAACTAAACTTTGTTTTCATATTATTTCCGTTTGATAAACCTTTACATGACAGTATTGTTACGCAAAAGACCAAAATAAATACTACTGGATAAATCTTCTTCATATTCTTATTCTTTAGCTATATCCACATTGGTACTGCTTTTAATATATAAATTATCTAGTGATGTAATTGTAGTGACTCCATACGTTTCGTAAATTGAGTCTTCTCATATTTTAGTTTTAATTGACTTCATAACTAAAGTTTCCCACCCTAATAAATAGATAGAAAAATAACAGTTTGTCGAATTTTCTTTGTAAATTAGTAATCGCAAAACAACTGATTTTAAAGACAAGACAACAAAACTGTTATGGAAACAAAAATAGAGAAAATAAGCGAGTTATCCAAACTTTTGAGTGTTAAAACACGAATGAGTGATGATTAATTTCAGCTTTTTGGAAAGTTTGGCCTCGGTCAACTGTTACTTCGCCTGTCATTGGAAAAACATGATGAGGTTTCGGCTTCGGAATTGATCCTTTCTCTTTGCCTTTTCCGCATTGTGAGTGAGAGCATCCACAGTATATGCAAGCATAAGATATATGAGCTTTCAAATCATAGTAAGAACCGTTTTTATCGAATGATGATTCGCCCCTAGATGGATTGGAGACGATTGATGAACCGCTTTACCCTGCGTTATATGTGCCTTTTGCGTAAGTATGCGAAGCTCCTCAATCTGATACCACGACATGTTTCATTATAGATGATACTGTGCTTGAGAAGAGTGGTGTGAGAATGGAGGGTATCAGTCGTGTTTACGACCATGTAAAAGGCAGCTGTGTATTGGACTACATACTGCTATCTACGAGATAGCTTATCTCATTGTCCGTTATCATACAAATGCTTTTATTTTTCGGATAATCTGTTGGTTTTCTTATCCCATTTTAGAAATTCAACGATAACATCCCCATTTTTTTTAGATAGAGTAATCATATAGACTATTCTACCGTCTATGTTGTCTTCGGATATAGTTCCAAGTTCGTTATTACAGAATTCAATCTCCTTAACGGTAAGATCAAATGCATCAGTATGTTCTTCGTCATAATTTAAGAAATAAGAAGTACAGGATGTTTTTTTATAAAATTTCATTCCTGCAATAATCTTGTGATCCCCCTTACTTTTTAAATTACGGGCTTTCATATTATAGAAAGAAATCATCTGGGACTTAAGTTCTCCTATGGAATCTGAACAGTTAGATACTAAGATATCATAATAATATTGTCCATTAATAATTGTAGTCCTTCGCTTTATCTCTGTAAATTCAACTTTCCTACTACAGTTTTCAGAAAGTATCAAAAATAAACAGAGAATAAGAAATTGTGCAGTACTTTTACTTTTCATACATAAATCACTAAAGTTCCCCACCCTAATAAATAGATAGAAAAATAACAGTTTGTCGAATTTTCTTTGTAAATTAGTAATCGCAAAACAACTGATTTTAAAGACAAGACAACAAAACTGTTATGGAAGCAAAAATAGAGAAAACAAATGAGTTATCCAAACTTTTGAGTGTTAAAACTCAAATGAGTGATGATTTATTTCATCTTTTTAGCAAGTTTGGCATCGGACACCTATTATCTCGCCTTTCATTGGAAAAACAGGCTCTATAACGAATCGTGTGGGTAATCCTGTTTTAAGCTCCCCTGTTATGGAATAGACCATATACTTAAAGTTTTCTGTATTTACGAATCTCCTTACCTCCTTTTAACAAGTTGCTTCTGATAGGCCTAAGGCCTGTATAAATATCTCGATACTATTCATAAAACAAAGGTAATATTTTTATCTGAGTTTTCTATAATTACCCACACGATTCGTTATAGAGCCAAAATATATTTACAACTGTTTAACTTTAGCTTCTGAGAATAATCATAAAAGTGGAACTTCGAAAGAAAAGTTTAACCCGTATGCAATAAGTGTGTTGTAAAACATTATAAGAAAAGACGCTTAATTGGAGTCCATTTTAAATTTAGTTGAGCTTCAAATTAAGCACCTTTTGGTATTTAAGTAAAATGCAATTAGGACAGAGGTTAGCAGTAGATTTGTTCTATGTAGTGATAGTGTCTATTCATATTTGAAACATCGTGCATCATAGTCGTTTGTATGGACCATACAATGCACTATGACAAAATTGGCCGTCCTACACATCAGCGTGTGCGTCATAATGGTCAAACGCTGTATGACAAGTCATATACTTGGGGGGATAATCTTTGCCTTCTACGAAAGTTTGACACAATAAACGGTAGAAATATTCGTTACGATTATGATACCTTCGGCTCTCTGTCTGGGGCTATGTATGGTGATGGCAGCCGTCAGTGGCGCAACCCGGACCTGATGGGTAACGTGTATGATAGTCCCGACCGTACGGACAGGAGTTATGGTCGTGGTGGACAGCTACGTGAGGACAAGAAGTGGCGGTATTATTATGACAGCCATGGCAATCTGGTGCTGAAGACCATGCGCAGGATGGAGCCATCGCATAATGCGGAGGCACGGGATGAGTTCCTTCAATGGCAGAGCGGTGATTATGCCTATACGTGGCAAGCCAATGGTATGCTTAGGAGTGTAACACGGCCAGACGGCAAGAACGTTACGTTCAAGTATGACGCTTTAGGCAGACGCATTGAGAAGGTCTTTGACGGACGAGTATATCGCTACCTCTGGGATGGTGATGTCATCCTGCACGAGTGGGACTATGCCGAGGCTGACCGTCTGAAGACGGTTGTTACCGAGGTTGGTGAGGTCACACTTGACAGGCCTGAACCAGTTGAGAATCTCAACACATGGGTTTACGACAGTGATATCCCTACAGCCAAGATTGTTGATGACACGCATTACAGCATCATCAGCGACCACATCGGTCGTCCTGTCCAGGCATACGATGATAATGGTAATATCGTCTGGCAGACAGACTATGACATCTATGGTAACCTCCGCAACCTTCACGGCTGCGGGCAGTTCATTCCTTTCCGCCAGTTAGGACAATACGAGGACGAGGAGACTGGACTGTATTACACAGGTTCCGCTATTATGACCCGAATACAGGAACATATATCAGTCAGGCCCCGATAGGATTAGCAGGAAATAACCCAACACTGTATGGGTATGTGGGGGATTGTAATAAATGGACTGACATGTTTGGGTTAGATATGCTAGCATTGCCAGCTCCTACTGGGAAAAATCCTTGGGAAAGTGGAGAAATAGTATCTACTACTATACCTAAAGGAGGCTTAGATATAGAAATGGCTATGTCTCCAGGACAAACGAGACCAGGAGGATGGGCAACAACAGATAAAATTACGGATGTTGATTTTGTAAGAAATAAATTAGCTGTTACTCCTGAATTTAAGCCAAAAATATCACATGTTCAAAAGTTTCATATTCCAGAAGGAGAAAGATTTCAAATAGGCACAGTTCGTCCTCAAACTGATAATGGAATAATATACGAGGGTGGAGGAAATCAAATTCAAATTTTAATTTTCGAGCACAGGGCTAAGTTAGAGCCAATTGGTAAACCAAGAAAAATTATTTATATATAAATAATGAGAAAGATAAAAAACTTCATGGTTGATTATGGAGATACTTCAAAAGTGAAAAAGGAAACATTTACAGTACTAGACACCTTGCCTTGTGCTATAACATGGTTTTATAATGGTACAAATCATAGAATAGAGTATCAAGACAAACTGATTCCATTAATGTTAAAAACAAATCAATATATTGCAATTGTCCAAGCACCATACAGTAAAGTATACAACAAGGCTTATATTATTAATGGAAATGGTGAGGTAATCTGGGATTTAAAAGATATTTTAAAAGGAAAAAGAAATATAGATAAACCTTTATTTTATGATGTTTATTATATAAATGATTCACTCTATTTTTTTGTTGTCGTTTCAAATACCGACTATAGGTTTGAATTTAATCCCTATACAGGTGAAGTTAGTGATTTTATAGAATCAAGATAATACTATAATATTCAAAACAAGAAGTTATAATAGTAACTAAAATGCAAATAAAGATGCTTGCAAATGCAGAAATAAATAATTAGGAGTTATATAAGGACATAATCGAAAAAGCAAATAAGTTTGAGAAAAAATTCAATGAGCAGAAAGTGGAGAATAAAAAATGAAAGGAAAGAAATGTCACTAGATAAAACTATTCGAGAAAATTTGGAAGGCAATTACTTAACAATTCATGTAGAGAATTTTGAGGAAGGTGTGGAGTATGCTGCCAAGATTAAAATCCAACAAATACTCCTAATCGGTACTTTAACAAACGAAAACGTTATTGATTTCAACGCATTTAATAAGCTATCTAAATCATTACGTATAATATCTTTTATTCAAGATATTGGTAATGTCATCAATTTAGAATCAATTTATAATTTAAAGGAGTTGAGGGAAATTACCTTCCAAGATAAACAGAAGTTCGAACTGGACATTTCAAGATTTCCAAAGCTTGAGCACTTTGGAGGAGAATATTGGAAAGGACTCATTAATATTGGAAAGGCTTATACGCTTACAAGCATGGTAATTCGAAAATACCCTTACCCCGATTTGGAAAATGTATCTAATTTGCGAAATCTTGAAATATTACATATTTATAGTTCACAAATTCAGAGTTTGAATGGTGTAGAAAGACTTTCAATTAGAGAGCTTTGTCTTGCTAGGAATAATAAACTTGAAGATATACATCAAATCAATGAAGTATCTAGTTTAGAAAGTTTACAGATTGAAGGATGTAAGAGACTTGAAAATTTCTCGGTTCTCAAAGGTAACACACATATAAAGGATTTATTCATTGACAAACTGGACTCGATTGATTTTGTGGAATCCATGCCTCATCTGAAGAAAATAAACTTTTGGAATTGTAAGGACGGAAATATGGCCCCATTATTAAAGTCCCAATCATTAGAAGTAGTAAACTTCTATCCAAATAAGAAACATTATACCCATACTCTTAAAGAAATAGAAGAAATACGGCAAAATAGGAATGGATCTTCCAGAAATTGGAGTGATAAATACATAAAATAAGAAAAGAAACTGCAGTAAATATTGGCTCATCCGCAATTTAGCGTGATGAGTTTTGCACATTGAGAATCTCCAGATTCTTAGGCCTGGTATCATTACCTCCCAAGTTATTCTACGAAAGTTCTCACTACTTTAAGATGCTGAGATTTCCCACTACCCGACTCTCCTTTTGTAACAATAAAATCATATACGAAAAATAAAGATGCTTATTTAACCTGCAAACAAGCCTTAATTAGGATACAGCCAAGGCCTAACTGTATGCTTAAAGGGCGTTGTCTTGAACATAACTAAGCGCTGTTAACTCCACCGTTTGTAATAGGCTAACAATCTGATGGTTGCACATCTGGATTTTATGGAGTCTTTCATGGCAGAAAGATTACTTTTCGGTAATCTATGTAAAGATATTTCTTACCGATACTATTCGCATTTACTAATTGAATGTGCACTCCACAGACAAACAAATACTGCGGTTTACTTAAATGGTAGGAAGACGGACTATCCATAAATAGAATGACATATTAAAAGATGATATAATGCCACATGGGAATAAGACTGGTATGGACTATACTATACAACTATCTACAAAGAACTACGAATTACGCTAATTGCACGAAGACAGAGGGGACAGAATGAACAACGCTTTAAATGTTCTCATACAGAATGACATAATGACATAGAGTGACTGAAAGCTCTGGACTATTGGAGATTTTAATATTCTCAGACAGAAGGATATAATGACAGAGAGTGACTGAAAGCTCTGAACGATTGGAGATTTTAATGTTCTCAGACAGAAGGATATAATGACATAGAGTGACTGAAAGCTATGAACAATTGGAGATTTTAATGTTCTCAGACAGAATGACATAATGACATAGAGTGACTGAAAGCTCTTACATAGACAGAATGATACAAACACAAAGGGTGGATAAGGGGCAGAATGAAGATGGCTTTGAATGTGTATAAGATATTAAACCTTTGTTATTTAATGTTGTATCAATTGCTTTTATGATATTATATAATTACTTTTGACAACGAAAATGACAACAGATTGCAAATCTTCCTCTTCTTTCAAAGAGCAAGACTGTTTTACAGCCACACGCAGAGGAGACTTCAAAACGTTGTTAGGGGTTTTCTCTTTTTTGTTTCTCATACGTGAGGGAAATTAAGATGACCTCGTTTTCTTATTTTTCTAACTACTTTAAAATTATCTATCATGAGTTCATTTAGAGCAACATTGGAATTAGGTGGCAAGGAGTACGACGTACTCTATTCTAACTAC
>NZ_FZNZ01000064.1 GCF_900187995.1 Prevotella jejuni | reverse complement strand
CCGAGAGATGCAGACAACCTCTCGCTACGCGTCGAGAACGTCTGCATCTCTCGGAGAGGGACACTCTTTTATTGCACTTCGTTTTGGAACTTGCACAGCAAACCGAAGTAAGAAGTATGTTACACCGTGTATAAGCATCATTGCTGTTGAGACAGCAACTTTATTAGCTGGTTCAGGACCAGAGGCAAGTATTGAGGATATTAACTATGGCGGAGATTTGACGAATGAAATAGATGATCAATAACCCTCATGCAGCACACAAGAATGTACGCTGACAGGTGATTTTAATAACGAGTAAGACTATTATAACAATACTTAGAAAGAGATAAACAATGTCCATAAAAGTTTTTTCAATGGCTATCTTGGCCTCATTGCTATGCCTATCGTGTAGCGAAACAAACGTAGACTACGATTCAAACACAGGTACTACTTCTTCTACGGGAGCTGTAAAGACATACGACGTAGACATAGAAGCAAGCACTGACAATCCCGAAAACCAAGCGCAGACAAGGGCTAATATGCCTTTCAAGGTTAGCGAGGAGAATATTAGTGGGAAGACTGTGTTATATCCAAAACTGAATATCACACAGCAGACAATGCCTTCTGTGGTCGTACTTTATAACAAGGATGGTGGCAAAAAAGAAGTTGTCGAGGCCAACTGGTCGGTAACAAAAGAAGGTTCTAACGTGAAGCTCCATCTTAACAAACTGTCTACTACGAGCAATCTGGCAAGTGGCGACTGGTATATCATGGCCTTTATGGGCGGTGGAGAGAAGAAAGGTGACGACTTAGAAGTGAACACCGAGACTACTATCAACGTGATAGAAAAGGGTAAGGAGTTTGCTACTTCGTGTCCTTTCGCCACCACTTGGCGTCGCATCGTTAAGCAGGGCAATAAGTTGAAACTCTATAATGAGAGCAAGAAGATGGTTTTCAAGCCACAAGGAGTATTCCTTGTTCTGTCCTTGGAGAACCGTGTAGGACTTGACACAAAGATTAATCGTGAGTTGACATTAGAGAGTAATGCGTTCTGCTCATCGGGTTCATATAAGTTCAACGTCGGCAATAACGTTTCTGATGATGCTGACTTGGCATCTTCTTATTGGGAGCCAAACAGCGCAAAGGCTATCGCACGTAGTTCGGCTGAGTACAAGAAGTATAACGCAGAACATTATACAACGAATATCAAGCTAAACTATGAGTCGGCTAAAGACGATGGCTCACTTCGTCAAGGACAAAGCGATCTCGGCAGTTACATCTACTTTAATAGTTATAAAGGTGCTTCGCAAGCCGCTTCAAACACAAAGACCAACCGCGGTTTCCTCCTCTGCTTGATGCCTGTTGATTATAAGAAGACAAGTAATTATAGTGCTATTGTCAATGAGACCTTGCTTTTCGGTAAGGTAGACGTGACCGACCCAACCCGAACAAACTACACATACGATAAGTTAGTGTACAAAACCAATCCCAATACTTGGAAGCCTTTCATGGGCAACCGATATCTCTTAGCCAGCTTCAGCGATGGACTCGCAAAGGGTTCCAGCTATGGTGTAACACTAAGAATATTACGTCCAACCTTGCCTATTGAGCGTTTGTGGGCTTATAGACAGGGTAATGAACTGCAGCTGAAAACAAGAAACGATGCTGAGGCATTGGCCGAGGGTAGAAAAATTGATAACACTAACTACCCTTCTCTGAACAGCAAACTTTATAGATTACCAAAGTACACGGAGTTGACCCCAGTCTTTAACAATCCAAAGTTAGAATTTGACAAAGACCTACCTATTGGTGGACAAAAAGCTTTTTTCATTGGAAACGAATATGGAGTCTCTAACACAAAAGATAGTCACCGTGACTTTGTAGACCTGAATGGAGTACAAAGAAAATTCTCTAACTGGTACTGTACAGAGCGTGGAAGCAAAGTGATGTATGCTATTATGTATATGAAACCCGTGAATGGCGGAGATCCTAATCCTACAAACAACTACAAAGTTGCTGTCAGGATGACCTTCCCATCTTCTCAGGCTACGTCGGGTATTGCTACGATAGAAACCTATTATCTGGGGTCTAACTATAATCTCTCCTTTGCTGTAGCAGGTTATTATATCTGCCACAAGGACTTCTGGGCAAAACTCAACCCTCAAGATATCATTGTGCGTACATTCCGGTTAGACAATTATTGGCTTAACAATAAAGATATAATTAATTGGACATACGAGCCAAAGGCAACTTATACAAAATTTAGCCTCAGTGGTGTAGCACAGGACCTATATACAGCTACAAATGGAAGGAGCTATTTCATCCCTTGGCTGAGAAAGCCTGCTTGGTAATAGTCAGGCTTTCTAACCATACCAAGAGCGGCTCAATGAGTCGCTCTTTTGTTTATCTCATGCCCTCTTTCTCGCCCTCCCTCTGTCCCCCCTATCCGCCCTCCGAAAGTGTTACTAAAAGCCATGCTTGTCTCCCTGTTACCCTGTCTTCCTTTTGTCGTTATGTCATTTTGTCCAAGCGTGTCATTATGTCATTCTGTCTAAAAAATGGTTCTTCCGCTAAATGTGTGGACGTTTTTCGTAGTCTTTAACGTAAGAGCCAAAGTTACTCATTAAACAAAAATATGGCTGAGACAGTCAATTATCTATCCTATTTTCATCCTCTTTCATTGGAAATGTTTTCGTTTTAAGACTTCGAAAATCTGCAGACAAGGGTTTGAAAAATCATTACATAATTTCAAAGAAAACATCTATAACTAACGGCAAAAACACACACATGAAACAGGATTACAATCAACAGCGTATCAATTAGTTACCAAGTATAAAGTAAAAGGTGCTTAGTTGGACTTCAGAAGGGCGTTAGCAAGGGTCTTAAAGGGCATCTTTTGCAACCCAAAAGGGCGTCTTTTAGAAGCCAAAAGAGCATGTATTCAAAATTATGATGTGAAAAATTATAACAGAATAATAGGTTATTAGCCTAATTAGCCCAATTGGACTAAATAGCCTAATTAGGCTAATAGGAATAAATTGTTTGTAGACGACAGATAGACATCACACCTAATTACATTTATCATATAGTTTACCCCCCCTATAAAACAATCTTATTGGAGGTAATTATACCAGTATTGGGTGATGGTTGTTGGGTGTTGAGCCTTTATAAAACAATCTTATTGGATGAAATCATGCCATGTATGTGGATTAATCTCATTCTATTAACAATCTACACATTTAACGGAAGAACCCTTTTTCTCATCCCCTTCTATCCACCCTATCCGCCCTCCGAAAGTGTTACTAAAAGCCATGCTTGTCTCCCTGTTACCCTGTCTTCCTTTTGTCGTTATGTCATTCTGTCTAAGTGTGTCATTATGTCATTCTGACTAAAAATACCTTGTCTTACATTTGCGAGACCCCACTTTACGCACGACAATATAGTTATTTTTGTAAAAATATCAAACTAATTTATATCTTTTAAGCCCTATTCATGAAAATAAATGTTAAACCATTAGTATCTATAAAATATTATATTTAACTTTGTATTCCGCTTTGTAAGCAAGTTTAACTACTTCTGCAAGGAAAATGGTAACTAATTTTTAAAATTAAAATAATAATAACATAGCGATGAAGAAAACTTATTTAGAACCAGAAACGAAGCTTTATGCAATGCGTGTAGAGGGTTTTTTAGCCGGAGACTCAAACATTACTGCAGGTACAACAGACCCTCAACCAGGTGGTGACCCAACACATCAGAACCGCAATGGTAACAACCCATTTCAAAGCTCGGCGAAGAAAGCCATAGAGTGGGACATCTAAGGGACACGGAGGCATAAACTTAAACGGTAAAGATGATTAAAGGAGGAAATGAAGACGAGTACAAAAAGATGTACTTCTGTATAACAACTTATATATTTAACTTATAATTACCGATTTTATGAGAAAATCAAGTAAGATAGCAATTGCCCTTTTTGGCACTGTGGCAATTGCTTTGTCTGCTTGTCAGACTGACGAACTATCAGAAACAGCTGGGACTGACAATACCCCAAAGGTATATCACGTCACGGCATCAGCTGAGCCTGCTCAAGGTTCAGGAACAGCCACTCGTGCCCTCGCTGTTGACCCAGCTAATGGGAAAAGACTCATTTCAGAGTGGGCAGAAAACGACGAGTTAGCCGCATTCGTCAATGGCGATGAAGGCAAACGAAACAACTATTTTGTATTGACATCAACCAGAGGTGGCAAGTCCGCAAGCTTCAAAGGCGACATTGCTGCAGCTGGTCGCTCTATGTCAACAAATGATAACATTAGCTTCCTTTACCCTGCAGTGGCATTAAAGGGTGCTAACAAAACCATCACACCAGTTGAAAGAAAGTTGCTTGATGTAACGATTGGTGGTAGCTCATCAAAGCTTTTATCCTACATTCCAAGTAATAAGATACAGCAATATGTTTACTTCAACATCAGCCAACAGGATGGTACTGCAGCTACACTCGGTAGTCGTTTCGATTATCAGACTAAGAGTGCTCACCCTGAGAGTGTAGAAGGTGACAAGGTAAACATCAAGATTGGAACATTACAGCGACTCGTTTCTTTCTGGGGTTTACGCTTCACTGATGAGAATAACAACAAACTTTCTAACATCGACTCTGTCTACGTCTCAAATATCAAGGCTTCTGGCGTACTTGACTTAACGAATAACAGCTTTGTTAATGACGACGCATACGAAGAGAGTAGAGCTATCGCTGTTGTCCCAGCAAAAGGAACGAAGTTTACTTCTGCTAATAATCAGTACACTTACGTAGCCTTGTTACCTGGCAACTACACGCAGATACATATCATGGTTTATGCTAATGGAAAGAAGTATGAGCAGGACTATGACAACGTAACACTCGCTGCTGATAAGGTTTATCACACTGATATCCTTCACATGAAGCCTGTATATCCAAAGCCATGGGTTGAGGTGCAAGGTGTAAAATGGGCTACTGGTAACTTTATACACTATGGTCCTGCCAATGGCGGATATTGGGGTATTGCACCAGCGCAGTGGTGGATATCACAGCGCGCAGTGACCTTAGATGGGAATAGAAATATTACCAATTATAATGCTGGTAACACTACTTCTCAGTTTGCTAATTTCCCAACTCAGAAGGCAGAGGATGTTGACCTCTTCCGATATGGACTTATTAAAGAGGCGTTGGATTTGAAGAATAGTGAGCTATTTAGATATAGTGTTGCTGGTAAGAAACTTTATTATCCTTCGAGCCCTGGTTCTTATACCGACTGGGATATGAATGGAACTGGCGCAACACGTGGTGACATTGCATGGTATTATACAAAGGGCAAGCATCAACGCTATCGTATGCCATCTGGTGACGAAATGAAGAAGCTCTACACAGAAGCACGTGCCATCCCTGCTTATTGCTACACAGATAAGGGTACTAAAGTTTATGGTGCTTACTTCACAACCAGTACCAGTGGTGGCCATCGTCGTTTCCCTGCAAAACGTTTTGTAAGGTCAATAGATAACTACACTAATGTGACCGCACTTGTACAAGCTAATAAAGGATTGTTCTTGCCATATACAGGATTGCGTGACCCTGGTGCTGTTGGTATGAAGATGAGAGACTTATCAGGCGATGGTAACGCATACGGTCAATACATGACAACTGACGATAGCAAATGGAATGACCGCTCAGCTGACTTCTTCTTTGGTGCAGCTGAATGGAACTGGGCAGAACACCCTAAGACACAAGCTAAGGCTATCCGCCCTGTTTGGGACTCTGGTGATGGTACCAGTGATAATCCTACATTAGACGAAGATTATCTCAACCTACGCAAATCGATAGGTCTTAAATAAGGAAACATGCCTAAGGCACTGCCAATGGTCATGCTTAATTAATTTGGTTGTGAGCTCGGTTTCTTACCGAGCTCATTTCTTTTTCTATATTTCTTCTATCATGTTATACACGCAAACCTTTATGTTAAACAAACACACTGTTCTACTATAAAACAAAAGAAGAATGACCTAATGACTGCTTCAGAATATAGTTAATAAGATAATTTTAGGCCTTTTTTCGCTATGCAACCCTATGTTTTTAATAAATATAGTGCTTTTTCAAAAATATTAATTAACTTTGTCTACGAATTTAAGGTTGTCTGACGGCATATTTATGGACTATCTGCAGACCTCCCTTTCCTATCGTTCTTACAGCTTATTTGACAATAAACACTTAAAATATAACGTAATGAGAAAGAAGAATTATACAAGCCCTTTTTGTGAAGTTTACCCTTTGAACGAAGAAGGTGCACTGTTGGGTAATACAAATAATAATAATAGCACGACAAGTAGTAATGACAGTACTCAACCTCCGACGTTGCGCGTTGATAATGAAAGTGGCAAAGAGATTGAGAATGAAGACGATATCTTATAAACGCGTAAGAGGGGTTCTGCCATGTTGGATAACGACACTATTATGCATCATCACCCTCAGAAAGACTTATTAGTACCCCCGATTCCATGTGGCATAACGGGACGGTTCTGCATTAGGTTACGACAGACTCGCCTCAGTTGTAGCCTAATGGTATATCGTATTAATCATGTACCTGCTTGGGAAAGGATAATTACGCCCTACTTATCAATTCCCACTATTATTAGCGTAACCCCTCAAGAAACGACTATTATCACTACTCCCACGTACTAAGACCATATTTACAGCATGATTAAAGATCACCGTTTCCAATCTAAAGACAGGTAAATTATGCTGTACAACAAAACCTTCTGCAACATTTTGTTGCCTTAACTATTATCTTAACAATTAACCCAGAACCATACACGACATAGCCTAAAGAGAAGTGTAACAGAATGTTATCTTTTCACTAAAAGTATGTTAACTTTATTATATTTACCAAATTTCTATTCTTCTCCGATACTTTTATCGTACCTTTGTGCCGCATTACTAAATAAAGATCACGCAAAGTTATAATCAAGAATCGGTTTATGTCACTTTGAAATATTAATGTTTTAAACTAAAAACGATGCGCTTTAAGAAATCAATTCATCTATCAAAAAAATAAGATTAAATTACTCAATTAAAATGAAAAAAGATTATGTGAAGCCATGCAGTTCATGTATAGTCATGGCTGCTGAGCAAGCTATGTTGACTGGAAGTGATAAAGGTCTTCGTATTACAAACGAAAACCTTGAGAGGGCGGATCCTGTCGTACTTGGCCCTTCTACGGGGTCAGTCCTAAAACCCAGTTGCAAGTCTATCCTCTTAAGCACATAATTTCATAAGTATTTATTACCTTTGCATCATGAAGAATCACCAATTAT
>NZ_FZNZ01000069.1 GCF_900187995.1 Prevotella jejuni | reverse complement strand
GTAGTTAGAATAGAGTACGTCGTACTCCTTGCCACCTAATTCCAATGTTGCTCTAAATGAACTCATGATAGATAATTTTAAAGTAGTTAGAAAAATAAGAAAACGAGGTCATCTTAATTTCCCTCACGTATGAGAAACAAAAAAAGAGAAAACCCCTAACAACGTTTTGAAGTCTCCTCTGCGAGTTGATTATAGAACTAAAGGTTTGTTAATAAGAATCAATAACTTGTGTTACTTTATCCTCTATTAAAGAAATCTTTGAAGATAACTCTTCATTAGTAATATCACTCTCGTTAAAGGTTTTTAAAAAAATAAGTTCACTAAAATATGGAATAACTTTCAAAAAGTCTATAGTTTTATCTTCTACAGAAAAAGGGAAAACTCTCTTCTTTAGTAAGAAGCCTGTCGTTCTCCTTAGGAAGATTTTCCTGTTAATTTTTCTAACAGCATCATCTTTAAAATAATCAAAAGTTGATTCTAATCTGTGTCTCATTTGATCGTTTTTATAGTGATCTATATGTATTTGCAAAAGGATTCCTCCTTCTACCCAAGTCCATTTATCATAGTCTCCTTTAAATTCTTCTTTTATCAATTCTTTCAAGAATTTTATTGTTAGTGTGTCTTTTTTGCTGAAATAACAACAATAGGCTGCATACATCAGATATTCTAACCTATCGTCAGTATCTGACTTTGTATAATCCCAATTTTTGAATATTTCTTTAAAAGGCATACGATAAAGAAATTCTGAACTAACGTCATTGAATAAATTTTCCATAATTTTTAATCAGCTATTATTATTTTAACAATTGTACCGTCTGGATATTCTTTTAAAGCATTTCCAATTGCACTGCCAGCACCTCTATTATCAGATGGATTTATATATCTAATATCAGCCCCTTTGCCACCTTCACTAAACATTGCCATCGGCCATTCATCTCTATCAAATCCTGGTTTGGTTGGCACACCAGATAGAGACTCAGCCCTATTACTTGCAGCCATTTTCCTATCAATGGTAACAAACTGTTCATGACCTTTATTTATGGCATCCTCTATATGAGAACACGTTTCTGGATAGTCAGATTTACTTATAGTAACCTCAACATCATGAGTAACTTCATCAACAACTTTTACAGAAGCTTTATTTTTATACCCATTATGCACCAGCACTCCCTCTTCCGTGACATAATAGTTCTCATTGTCTTCTATCTCCAGATTATAGACCTCTACAAAGGTAGGGAAAATAATCTTATTCTCAATGACAACAATAGAATTATCTTTCAGTTGAAGAGTGTCATTAACATTTAGTTCCTCAATCGGTGTCCATTCGCCATTGCAGAAGAAACGGTGCTCTGGTGTTACCTCAAGTGTCGTACCGTTTGAAAGTTCCAAGGCACACATACGTCGTGTCATACGACGCATGACCTTCTTTACCTTTTTGTACTCCTGCTCACTAGTTTCCTCAGTGTAGGTTAAAATAGGTACGCCAACTTCTAGCTTCTCTATATCTGCCAGTCCCCACAGCGTTTGTACTTTGGTTCCAGCAGGTAAACAGACAGTTGTTGCACCCTTGGCCGCAAAGACGTCAAGGATGAGCGACATACCGCTTGATTGTATTTTCTCTCAAACAGCCTTGTTTTCATCTGAAGGTGTTTGATAAAATAAACTATAGTTAATACTAACAATCTCAATTATATTTTGCTTTATGAAAGAGTATCAAGAACCATAAAAGTTTTACAATGAAAACTGAGTATTCCAGCCATATGGATCATCTTTCAAAACTTTAAATACAGGGTATGGTTCTTTTTTAAATATAAATCTATAATAGACTTCATCTTCTTCAGTATCATCCGTTGGCTTACCTATACAGATCTCAAACAACATACTATAACTACCTTCTTCAAAGCGATATGATTGTAATGTATTCAAAGGGAAATAAATTCCTTTATTCTGTTGTTCTTCTATACTTATTGCTAGATTCTTATATAATTTTACAGACTCAGACACAGTATTGATACTGAGGTCTGTCTCATTAGTTACCTCAAAAGGAATAATAGCTGACCTAATAGATGTTTCACTGGGTAATAACTCTTCAGTCATATCAATAAGAAACCAACAGCCAAAGGTGTCATCGACTAAAGGGTCAAGGACAATATAATTCTTATTCCAAATTATCCCTTTATCAAGACTATCTTCATTCCATTTTTGTATATCCTCATTAAAGGGAACAGAACGAATTATAATTTGGTTATGAGAAACTAAGATGTTTTCTTTAATCATAGTTATCTATTTTTTATTATTACTTTTACTTTTGTACCATTAGGATAATCTATCAGAGCATTTCCAATGGCACTACCAGCACCTCGGTTATCAGATGCGCTAATATGTCTAATGTCAGCATTTGTTCCTCCTTCTTTAAACATAGCCATAGGCCATTCATCCCTGTCAAGTTTAGGTCTAGTTTTAATTCCTCGCAATGAATTAGCTCTATTCTGTTTAGCTTTATCTCTTGCAATTGTTACGATGTCAGGTTTGCCTGATACTATAGCATCTTCAATATGTTGACCTGTTTCCGGGTAATCTGACTTGCTAATAGTAACTTCTACTTTGTGTGTATCAGCATCTACCTCTTTCACCGTGGCTTTGTTATTGCACCCATTATGCACCAACACTCCCTCTTCTGTGACATAATAGTTTTCATTGTCCTCAACTCCAGATTATAGACCTCTACAAAGGTAGGGAAAATAATCTTATTCTCAATGACAACGATAGAATTATCTTTTAGTTGTAGGGTGTCATTAACATTTAGTTCCTCAATCGGTGTCCATTCGCCATTGCCGAAGAAGCGATAAAGGTAATTTATATAACCAACCTAAACAGAGTTCCAACCTTGAATGATTACTAAGCTTTGGTTACACCATTACAAAGGCTTGATTATCGTATTATCAACGCCTGGTAATGGTGCAGGAACTGATTTATCTCAAGTCGTTACCATTTCCTTAGAGTAAATTGTGATGGAATCCTCCACGAATCTGTATAGTAGTTTCTGATAATATCTACACAATCCTGGTACTCACATTCTTTCATATATGAGCCTCTTTCTGCCATGACTGGTATGTCTACCAGCCAAATATCTTCTCTTAGGTATGCAAACTGGATAATATCATTGTCAGACTTTTTTAATCCCAAAAAGCTGTTTTCTGCTTCTGACAAGTCATAAAATTTATCAAGCACTGAATTCAATGGTGCTTCTATGGCATCACTCGATGCAACGCCAATGTTCAACTCACTGTCATTCCAAAACATTTTTATCATAAGTCTATACGTTTTAATATCTTGCACTTTGCCTTTGTAATATCGCCTGAAACCTCACCAGAGTACGAATCCTCCTTAAGACCATATTTAGTTCTTGTGAGATCCTGAAGGACTACTATCATAATTGCAAGAGCTTTATAGTCTGTTTCTTCTGGTAGTTTTGTATAGATAAATTCTACTATCTTGTCTTTTGTTTCCTTGTGTCTAAAGAAAATCTGACGCATGGCAGAGACTGTAAAGCCCCTTAAAAGGCTGACTTTTTCAAAAGGATAATGTTCTTTTAGAATGTCAATAGTATCCGTGTCGCCTAACCAGCCACATACAATGATTGCCTTGTATCTTACTTCGTAGTCTTCATTTTTAAGGAAAGGGATAATATTGGATAAATACTTTTTATCATGTGACAGTCCTATCAGATGGATAATGTTGGATTTTATAAGATTGTCTGGCTCATTGCTTAGTTTTCTCAATAAGAAAGACACACCATTCTTTCCCCTTTTTAAGAAGCCCTTACCTAAGATTCTTTTCAAATCACTGTTGTCAGATTCGTTAAAGTAAGCATAATGAAGTTCCATACCTGATTCTGAATGATCCTGTAACAAGATATTCAGAAAATCATTGTGCACTTTAAAACTATCAGTTTTTGAAGCTTTTTCATAATCTGATGAAATCTCTTTATAATTCATAATCAAATCAATGCTATTTTATAATTTTAGGTTTATTTGCAGGACCGAATTGGTGATATTGGTCACCACATATTTTATGCCTTGCTCTATGGACATCTTTCGGCTGCGTTTTCATATTCTCTGCAACATCAATTTCAGCTTTAGCTTCATGTGTGCTTCTTGTATAAAGTGGCTCTTCATGAGAAACCTCATAGTTTTCGGGTACTTTTTTACCATTATTTTCCTTAATAAATTCACGGGCTTCATCAGATAAATCTGCATGGGGATCATCTGCATCTCTTAATAACGCTTTTTGTCTTTCGGACATATTTCTTTGATATTCTTCACCTATTTTTGTCTTTTTTACAGCAGAGGGGTCATTGGCAAAAGTTCCATCACTATTTCTCAGTTTTCCGTTACTATCCCTGAAAGTTCCAGGTGGATCTTCTGTTTTATTTGCAGCATCATTACATCCATTATGCACCAGCACTCCCTCTTCTGTGACATAATAGTTTTCATTGTCCTCAATCTCCAGATTATAGACCTCTACAAAGGTAGGGAAAATAATCTTATTCTCAATGACAACGATGGAATTATCTTTCAGTTGCAGGGTGTCATTAACATTTAGTTCCTCAATCGGTGTCCATTCGCCATTGCTGAAGAAGCGGTGTTCAGGTGTTACCTCAAGTATCGTACCGTTTGAAAGTTCCAAGGCGCACATACGTCGTGTCATACGACGCATGACCTTCTTTACCTTCTTGTATTCCTGCTCATCTGTTTCCTCATTGTAGGTTAAAACAGGTACGCCAACTTCCAGTTTTTCTATATCAGCCAGTCCCCACTGTGTATGCACCTTCGTACCAGCAGGGAAACAGACAGTTGTCGCACCCTTGGCTGCAAAGACATCAAGGATGAGCGACATACCGCTTGCCTTGACTTTTTCCCAAGTGCTCATTTCGTCATCTGTCCAGATGTCATAATGAGCCTTGAATTCACCATAAAGACCAAATCCTTTCATGAAACGACAGAACATGCCTCCCTGCTTCCAACCCGTGAACTGCTGAACGAGGTTCTTCTTAGCAGTATTGAGAAAACTCTTGCCGAACGTGCGGGCAAAGGTTGTTGCAGCCTGTCCCGCTGACGAGGCACCTGCTGCTGCCGTACCTGCTTCAGCCACCATAGAGGCACCACCTCGTCCGACAAGGAAACCAAAGGCAAAGTTAGATATATGACCGAGATTTGTTATAGTCTGTGTGCCCCAGGCTTCCCAAAAAGTTTCTTGTGCTGTGATGATTCCACCTTCTGCTGGGCAGGTCATCTGGGAAGTTAATGTCAGCAGAGGAGCACCGTTTAATTTGGAACGCTGTGATGTCGTGGTAGGAAGCCAGGAACGTGTTGCTGCAGCACTCGCACATTTGCAGCCGGCAAAAATCAATGCACCCACAACAACGGCAGCAATGATAGCTGCGGTTACCCAACCTGGACCAGGCACACACATACAGGCTCCGACTGCAAAGGTTGCAACACCTGCTACAGCACCGGCTCCAAAGGCAACTGCCCCTGCACAAACAAAATTGGTTCTTCCGTTAAATGGATAGATATCTCTGATTAGTTATATATAAAAAGCTAGTATTATGTATCTTTGTAGTGACCAAACTTCAAGAACATGAA
>NZ_FZNZ01000067.1 GCF_900187995.1 Prevotella jejuni | reverse complement strand
GACATACAGCACCCAAGCGATGATATGGAGACCGTAACCTTCGTGGATGGCTTCGGGCGTCCCGTTCAGGTGAAGAAAGACGGTGTGGTAACGACAGCTGCCAAGGGTAGTGCTCCGAAGGACGAGACTGTAATGATTGTCAGCGGACGCAATGTCTATGACGCTTTCGGTCGTGTGGCTAAGGCTTACTACCCTGTAACCGAAGCAGTGGGAAACAAGACCGCTTTCAACAAGGCATTTGACAACGTGTCGCCAACTGTAACGGTCTATGACGTGCTTGACCGTGCCATGAAAGTAACGCTTCCAGACAATGCTGAGACCAAGACGGAGTACTCTACGGACGTAGGTAGCAATGCACTCGTAACGACTGTTACTGATGCGTTGGGTAATCGTCAGGCAACCTATACCGATGGTAGTGGCAAGACCGTGAAGACCGAGCAACTCAGTGGACCCGATGGTATCATTACCACTTCTTTCGAATATGACGGTATCGACCGATTGGTCAAGGTAACAGACACCGAGGGCAACGTAACGACATCCGTCTATGATATGGGCGACCGTCGCACAGAGGTAAACCACCCTGCCAGCGGTATCACCACCTTTACCTACGATGCTTTGGGCAATGTGCTCACCAAGCAGACAGCCAACCTCAAGAAGGAGGGCAAGACCATCAACTATGAGTATGACTATGGTCGTCTGACGGCTATCAACTATCCCGACCATCCGGAGAACAACGTGAAGTACCATTACGGTGGTATCAACTCTTCTCACAACCGTATCGGCAGATTGATGCTTCGTGAGGACGGCAGTGGCGCTATCGAGTATTACTATGGTAAGATGGGTGAGGTGTTGAAGACGGTACGCACGCTGATTGTGCCTAACCAGGCAGTGGCAACCTACGTAACACAGTGGAAGTATGACAGCCACAATCGTCTCTTGGAAATGATTTACCCCGATGAGGAGAAGGTAACCTACGGCTACAACCTCGGTGGGCAGGTAGACCACGTCCGTGGCTACAAGTCCTACGGTTATGACTATGTGAACAAGATTGGCTATGATAAGTTTGAGCAGCGCACCTATCTGAAGTATTGCAACGGAGCGGAAACGTTCTACAGCTACGACCCTGCACGCAGACGGTTGCAGAACCTCGTGGTGAATGCTAAGGCAGGTACTATCATGGACAATGCCTATAGTTATGACGCAGTGAGCAACGTACTTGGCGTGAAGAACAATGCTCCACTCCCACAGAGTGGCAAGGCAGGCGGACAGATGAGCCACAGTTATACTTATGACCCACTATATCGTTTGGCAAGCGCAACAGGTACTTATAAGGGAACGGACAATAAAGCTGCTTCTTATACGTTATCTATGGGCTACGACAACATGCACCGCATCACGAGCAAGAAGCAACATCTCTCGCAGACAGGTGTGCAGTTCGAGGGCACGCTCAACGCAGGCTACGAACTCGCTTATACTTACGGCAAGGATGTGGGCAGAAAGTTCCAGCTTGACAATGTTCGTGATATTAACTACCGAACGGAAGAAACTCCTACGGAGAGCACCAATATCAACAACGGACACAAGTACACCTATGATGCTAACGGAAATCTTGTCTACATCAACACCTCTCGTGTAAAGAAAGACGGCAAGGAAGATGAAAAGGCAACCGAGCAGAAATATAAGTGGGACGAGGAAAACCGCTTGTTGGCAGCCGATGAGAACGGTTTTGTAAGCAACTACTGGTACGATGCCGATGGTGAGCGCACAGTGAAGACCAGTGGCGAGAACGAAGCCATTTATGTGAACTCTGAATTCTCGGGTGGCAATACCGGTACGGCACGCTTCTCGCTCTATGTCAGCCCATACCTCGTGGCAGGGCAAGGTGGCAAGTACACCAAGCACATCTATGTGGGTAGCCAGCGTATTGTATCTAAGCTTGGCGACCTCGCCAGCTATGGTGCAGACCCAAGACGAATACCGTATGCAGGCAATGAAGCCGATGGCTTGATTATCAATTACAAGGACAAGTATGCAAAGCAACTGCAATCCATTAAGGATAACTACAAGGCGTTTGACCAACCTTATAATGGTAAGGACAATGACGACTACGTGGACGGTCAGGGCTTCTGCTGCAACGACGCTACGCCGGAGGCGGCACAAGCAAGGGTACGCACAAGAGCTGTAAACGGCAACTTCAAGCCGAACGACGACTACGAGAAGATGCAGTTCTACTACCATCCCGACCACTTGGGCAGCAGTAGCTACATCACCAATCTTGACGGCGAAGTGGCGCAGCACATTGAGTATGTGCCGTTTGGCGAAGTGTTCATAGAAGAGCGCAACAATACGTGGAACACTCCTTATCTCTTCAATGCCAAGGAATTTGATGAGGAGACGGGTATGTACTACTATGGTGCGAGATACTATGAACCGAGGTTGAGTCTGTGGATGAGTGTGGATAGATTCCAGGAAAAATATCCTAATATAAGCACTTATTGTTTCTCTGCTAATAATCCTATAGGAATCTTGGATATAGGAGGAGATAGTTTAAGGATTGATAATAAGAATCTTTCTCTTTTGTATATTGATGGAAAGTTATATAGACAAAACGGCATACAATATACCGATAAATTGAAAGGCTTCACCAAAAAAGTGGTTTCTGCATTAGATGTAATTCGTAAAGGTACAGAAGGGGCAAGTATGATTTCTGAACTCCAATCTTCATCAAATAATTTTGTCATAAAAGATGGAGCAAGTGAATTTAAAGAAAGTAATGCTACAAAGGCGTATGCCCAACAAATTCAAAATGATCCATCAGCTACTGCACAGAAAGAAGCTTTGCTTAATAAAGGCATTGACCTTTCTGGTGGTTCTGGGGGCACAATATTCTGGAATTCTTATGGTGCCGTATTGGCAACCTTAGAAGGAGGTCAAGTAAGTAAGGAGACTGATTTGGCACATGAGATGTTCCATGCGTTAGATGCTAATCGTGGACTTTTAGACAGTCGTTTCGAGAATGGAATTAAACGTAGTGAGTGGCAAGCCGTATTTCGTGAAAATATATTGCGAGAACAGCTTGGTAGACCGTTAAGAACCCATTACAGAACTAATAAGGATCAAGATGGTAATTTTGTTAAAGGCAGTGGACCTTTTATGCTTTCTGATAAAAATAAACCTATATTGCCAGTATGGTATAAGCGTTAATTAAATATCCGTACGATGGTAAATTCCATTCCATCGTACGGATTATACAATTATAAAAAAGTAGTATGAGATTAAAAGTGTTACCAATATTTTTGCCAATATTAATCATATCTCTTGTTTCAATGGATATAATGGCAAAAACAGAATATGACAGCATTAAAATTAGAATAAAACAAAAAATGTACGAAATAACAATTCCTAAAGGATATCATTTGAATTCATACTCTTCAATAGAAGAGCAAGAATATGTATTTAGTTATCCAGACTCTTCTTGTATTTATATTGGTGATTTTTTTTATAATAGAAATGAGTCCAATATTAAATTATTAGGAGATAGCATATATAATTTACGCTATCAGAATATTCCTTTAGTAAAGGAAACAAATGCCATTATTGGCAAAGAAATAATACCATTGAGACCCGATACATTAGAGTTAATGGGTGTTCAGAATAATCAATTAATTTGGAAAGACATTGTAATGGATAATGTTAATGTAGGATATTATAATGTGCCAATTTTAAAAGTTGGAATATTTAATAGAGCTCTCTTTTCTGTAAAAAAAATATCTTGTGATTAGAATTTACTACGGTAAGATGGGTGAGGTCTTGAAGACGGTACGCACGCTGATTGTACCTAATCAGGCTGTGGCAACCTACGTAACACAGTGGAAATATGACAGCCACAACCGTCTCTTGGAAATGATTTACCCCGATGAGGAGAAGGTAACCTACGGCTACAACCTCGGCGGACAGGTAGACCATGTGCGTGGCTACAAGTCTTATGGCTACGATTATGTGAACAAGATTGGTTACGATAAGTTTGAGCAGCGCACCTACCTGAAGTACTGCAACGGAGCGGAGACGTTCTACAGCTACGACCCTGCACGCAGACGTTTGCAGAACCTCGTGGTGAATGCTAAGGCAGGTATTATTATGGACAATGCCTACAGCTACGACGCAGTGAGCAACGTACTTGGCGTGAAGAACAATGCTCCACTCCCACAGAGTGGCAAGGCAGGCGGACAGATGAACCATAGTTATACTTATGACCCATTGTATCGTTTGGCAAGCGCAACAGGTACTTATAAGGGAACGGACAATAAATCCGCTTCTTATACGTTGTCTATGGGTTACGACAACATGCACCGCATCACGAGTAAGAAGCAACATCTCTCGCAGACAGGTGTACAATTCGACGGCACGCTCCACGCAGGCTATGACCTCACCTATACCTATCAGAAGGGAGATGGCAAGAAGTTCCAACTCGACAATGTTCGTGATATCAACTACCGCACGGAGGAAACCCCGACGGACAGCACGAACATCAACAACGGACACAAGTACACCTATGATGCCAACGGCAACCTTGTCTATATCAACACCAGCCGTGTAAAGCGTGACGGCAAGGAAGATGAAAAGGCAACCGAGCAGAAGTACAAGTGGGACGAGGAGAATCGCTTGCTGGCAGCCGATGAGAACGGATTTGTAAGCAACTATTGGTATGATGCCGATGGTGAGCGCACGGTGAAGACCTCAGGCGAAAACGAAGCTATCTATGTGAACTCTGAGTTCTCGGGTGGCAACACCGGTACGGCAAGGTTCAGTCTCTATGTCGGCCCATACCTCGTGGCAGGACAAGGTGGCAAGTACACCAAGCACATCTATGTGGGCAGTCAGAGAATAGTCAGCAAGCTTGGCGACTTGGCAAGTTACGGTGCAGACCCAAGACGAATACCGTATGCAGGCAATGAAGCTGATGGTCTTACCATTAACTACAAGGATAAGTACAACCAGCAGTTACAATCCATTAAAGACAATTACAAGACGTTTGACCAACCTTATAATGGCAAGGACAACGACGACTACGTGAACGGTCAGGGCTTCTGCTGTAACGATGGTACACCGGAGGCAGCACAAGCAAGGGTACACACAAGAGCTGCAAATGGTAACTTTAAGCCGAATGACGACTATGAGAAGATGCAGTTCTACTACCATCCGGACCACCTGGGAAGCAGTAGTTGCATCACCAACCTCGACGGCGAGATATCGCAGCATATCGAGTATGTGCCGTTTGGAGAAGTGTTCATAGAGGAGCGCAACAATACATGGAACACGCCTTATCTCTTCAATGCCAAGGAATTTGATGAGGAGACAGGTATGTACTACTATGGAGCGAGGTACTATGAGCCGAGGTTGAGTTTGTGGATGAGTTGTGATCCTTTGCAAGAGAGAAAAGCGGGATTTACTACATATGCATATTGTGAAAACAACCCAGTTAAATTATTTGATCCAGATGGGAAATTTGGAATACCGACTCATGTAAAATTAGTTTCTCAGGCTTTAAAAACAGCAAATACTTCAAAAGGGAAGTTTTGGATGCTGTGGGGAACAGGTGTTGTATCTGATATTTTTTTAATGTCTCGCTCAACGGTCCATTTAGACAATATGGTTGGATATGAAAGTCTTTCTAACGCCTATAACAATCTTCAGAATTCTTTTCAAGAGCATATGGGAGAAGGAAAATATACAAAAGCTGGGGTTGACTTACATGGAATAGCGGACTTCTATTCTCACTCGAACTACATTGATTTGTATAAAAAATATAAAGACAATCAAGATTTGGATATTAATCAGATTCCTACTTTCGCAGAAGCTCAGAATATTCCAGAATTTGCAGAAATTCTTAAGAGCAGCCTAAAGACAGGGGAATATGGTATGGAAAAAGGAAACTTTATCCAAGATGCAATAAGAGATAAAAAAAGCAAGGATCCTAAGTCTCATAATATGATGAACCTAGATAGTCCAACAAGTAAAAATGGAAAGCAAATTTTTAATGATAAGCATAGTAATTTTGATGCAGCTTACTCTGTAGCACTAAAGGATATTACAAATGCGATAGAAAAATCGAAAGAATCAAAACAAGAAGAATGAAATATTTAGTTATTATTTGTATGTTTGCCTGTTTTTTTATGACATCATGTATGATACAAACAGGCTGGGATTATTTTGTACAAGGGAAAATAAATAATTACCAAGTAATCAAATGTTCTCCTAATAGTTCTTTGTCCCTGAGCAACATAGAGTCAGATAATAAATTATCTGACTCTATGAAAGTTTATTTTGTGCATAAAACCCTGTCGGATGTAGATTCTTTTATGTATAATAATTTTGAATATCATTTTCTATTAACTGGAGATACGATTCCTTCCATTAGAATTAATTCGTTAAAATTACTTGACCGCAAAGGAGCTATTCTTCCTACATATCTATATTATCAATACTCATATAGTGTTAAAAGGGGCAAATTGATAGCAATAGAACAAATTCCTTTCGATATACCTCCAGGTACCAATGGACATTCAAAAGCAATCTCTATTGTTCTACACTCTGTAAGACCAGATTCTTCGACGCCCTTTCTGAAAGTAATTTGGGATATATCCATCGGTGATCAACAAATAGCTGATACGATTGAATATAGGTTTAAGAAATATTATGATATGCGTCCAAAGATATTTTAAGATGAGAATCACTACTGTCCTTGATAGCGAAGTTTCGCAGCACATCGAGTATGTTCCGTTTGGCGAAGTGTTCATCGAAGAGCGCAACAATACGTGGAACACCCCTTATCTCTTCAATGCCAAGGATTTGGACGAGGAGACCGGTATGTACTACTATGATGGTGCGAGATATTATGCTCCAAGACTGAACCTGTG
>NZ_FZNZ01000091.1 GCF_900187995.1 Prevotella jejuni | reverse complement strand
TATGACCTTACCGCAGAAGGACATTCCAAGGCTATGGTCATTGATAGTGACTTCAAGATGACGAGTCGGCATGAACTTACGTTCCTTGAAGTAGATATAGAGCGTCAATGGTGGCGTTTCCGCCTGCGTGAGTTATCAAATAAGTTAGTGAAATATGATGACGCTACTGTGGCTCAGATTATTGAGGCAACAAATGAGATTAGTGCTATCTATGAAGAATTGGACTTCTGGGTCAGCGACCACGGGATTCTTCGTAAGATTAATAATAGGGATCAAGTCTATTCCAAGTGGGAGAAGGTTCGTGAGTATCTTACCTATAAATATCCAATGAGCTCGTATGAGATTATCCTTGCAAAGGAGAAGGAACTTGCCAATGAGCCATTGTTTATGAACAATATTCGCTATATGCACTTCATCTATGCTTATTTTCTTCAGTTCGGAAAATATATGAGCGAAGAACGCTTTAAGCATCGTGACATAGACCGCTTCGGCTCTTGCATCCCGATAGAACTTGCTTGTACGTACAAAACAAGTAAGGGTGTTATGTTTGACGGTAAGACCGACCGCCACTTTAAGGGAGAAATGATTTACGATGGAGAGTCTGTTGGTAAGATTCTTAAGAACGTTGATGCAAAAGGCTCAAACATGGACTATCAGATGCGTGCAGACTTTCATAATGACGGCGAGGTATTGGAAGAAGCCAATCTCAGCCTGAGTGAGACAGTCGGCAAGGATTATTCTTTGTACACTCACCTTCATCTAAAACTTCACGAAGATGGCGAATGAACAGTATCTGACAGAAGCTCATTATCTGACTTGCTCCAAGGGCGCAAAGCCTGTACGCGTGAGTGTAGACAGCCAGAAGAGTATTAAATTCAGCGGGGCATTGGCAGCAACGAGTAAAGATATTCAAAGGAAGGCTAATTTTGTGGTTCTTCCGTTAAATGCGTAGATGCCTATCATGCAATGCATATAGTCTTAATGTGAAGTATTCCTCATTTCTGAATCCGTATATCTGTCTTTTCAGAACCTTTATTTTATTGTTAATGCCTTCAATTGTTCCATTTGTTATACAATGGTCGTACCATGCTAATATGTATGTCTT
>NZ_FZNZ01000068.1 GCF_900187995.1 Prevotella jejuni | reverse complement strand
AACATGAGACCAAGAAAGAAATTAGATTTTAAAACACCACAGGACTGCTTTTACGAACTAATTAAGTAAATTTGCACTTGCTTGTTGAATTCACGGCTCCCACATATTTATAATATGGAACATCATACCTAGTAGTTTGTATAGAACTACTGATTTTCTGTGTAGGGAATTTGTCAAATGCACCAAAGTTACAGGCAACTAAATCAGGAAGTCGTAAATCCGATAAAGAACGGATATGATTATTTATTTTAGAAAAATACTTTTTGCCTATTTTGATTATTTCACACTCTATACCATCAATATGATACTTAATCCCTTTAATCCATCCCTTATTTGATGATAATGACTTTGAATCATCTACACAATCATATAAATCAATAAAAAAATCAATGATGTCTCTCATTAAGGAACTTTTACCTACTCCGTTAGTACCAATGAGTACACTATATAATGGAAGCTCTTTTGTGTTGTCAAATGAGCCGATAGTAATGTAATTAATATCCTTTAGGGGAGATAAAATAGCAAGTTCACTAATCCAGAAACTTTTTTTCTCATTATATATCAAAGGAGGTAGAGTTGAGATTTCTGTTAGATTTTTTTCTTAAGATTATTTTCATTCAAATCTATGTAACCAACTATTTTTAACTTTGGTGTAACTTTATTTTGCTTATCATATACACCTGCTTTCGCTGCAACCTCAATATACTTTAAAAAATCTGTATTCTTAAAATCAAAGTTCTTTAAGGAATGAGCTACGTCATCAGATACTTTTGTATTATATGTAAGTTTACTTTCTTTGTAACCCAACACATAAAGCAGACATTCTAATGTTGTAAGATCAATATTTAACTCTCTTAAAATCTTATTTATTCGTATTGCCATATTTTTATTTGAAGCTGAAAATTAATAGATTCAAGGTCAAGTGATAATAATTAATATTTACCTTTTGAAAAGAGTGATTTGAATTTTTACTGTCATTACTTTCATAGTTCGTAAATCTATAACGTGTTGTAGAATAATCAGTTATAATATGTTTTAAAAATGACAGCAACTGTTTCCAAACTTAATTCTGGTATATGAGTATTGCTTTTACGCCATCTTTCCCATCAAAGCATCAATCGTATTCCTCACTCTACGTTCTGTTGTCAACATGATAGTGTCTTCATCAGCACCCTCAGCACCCATATAGACGGAAGGGTTGGAGTAGGTCATACGGCTTGCTTGTGGTTCACGAGCAGAGAAGTGGAAGGCTGGTACGCCTGTTTCTTGGCGTATGCGAGCGATGTTCTTTTCGTTCACACCACAACCCGCCATGATTTTTATACGACCATTTGACAACTGGTTTAATCGCTGGAGTAGGGGAATACCCTTCTCGGCAGTAGGTTGCTGTCCAGATGTAAGTACTCTTTCAAAGCCGAGTGCAATGAGCTGTTCCAAGGCTTTCTCTGGTTCGCGACAGCGATCGAAAGCACGATGGAAGGTCACGCTCATACCCTTCGCATGTGACAACAGATACTCGTTGGCAGCCAAGTCGATATCTCCCTCAGCTGTAAGGCAGCCAAAAACAACACCATCCACACCTAACTCACGGCAAAGGTCAATATCCATAGCCATGCGCTGAAGCTCTTGTTCGGTATAAAGGAAGTCGCCACCACGGTTGCGGATGATGACATGTAGGCGAGTATCAGTCAACATCTCCCTTGCCATCTTTATCTCACCATAAGAAGGAGTGGTACCTCCTTCAGGAATACCCATACAGAGTTCCACACGATTGGCCCCACCTTTCTGTGCTTCTATACAGCTTTCAACGCTGTTAGCACATATCTCTATCTCAAAATCACTTCGTTTCATGTTGGATTGTTTGAGGAGTTATAGGAGTTAAGGAGTAAAGGGGAGTTAAGACAATACTTTTATATAATGTAATATATCAGACAATAAACAATCATATATCACACTAACAGATAGTGTTGTCTTAACTCCCCTTTACTCCTTAACTCCTCTCTCTCCTTAATTAAAGTTTACTACTTGTTTTCACGAGTTGCTCACCCAGTCCGATTGTATATCCTTGAGAAAGGAAGACAATACGGTTAAAGGTATCAGCGATGATAAATATTGGTAGCTGTTCTGTATTGCGTAGTTTCATCTCTTTCACTATCTCTTGCTGGATGGTTCCATCCTTATCAATACCGAAGATAGTCTTTGCAGGGAGGTTAGGGAACTCACCCTTCTGTGCTTGGAACTTCTTAGCTTCCGCCTCGTTCTTGAAGAGTAAGACGAATGGACGACCCCATTTATCGAGTTTATCCTTCATCTTCTCAATATCATGTAAAGCATGGTTCGTTGGCTCCTGACCGATACCTAAAACACCGAGAACGTAATATCCGCGTCCTGTCTGACTTAGGATAGAAACGTTCTGACCGTCTTTATCAAACAAGTCCTCACTATTGAAGCTACCAATCACCTTCACACCTTCGCTTTCTTGGCGTACATCGAGTGGGAGAGTAGTAGTCTCACCCGGCTTAATCTGGAAGAAACGGCTATGAGCAAGTACACTACCATCTGCCATACGTTGCCCAGTCACGAGGATATAGGTGCCCTCATCGAGTGTAGCCCCATTCTTAAAGGTGTTCGACCAAGTAGCACCACCACCCATGTCAACTTGTCCTTCGTCGAAGTTCATCAGCCATGTCTGTCCGTAAACAATCTTACTGATAGAGAAATGGCTATAATACTTAGGGTCGTCGAGGAAACCATCAGGAGTGAAAGTCAGTATCAGTTTACCAGTTTTAGCAGTCTGCTGATCTACTGCATCAAAGTCAACATCCACCCATTTACCATCTTGCTTATACTGAATCTTCCATGCTACAGGGTCCATACGAGCCTCAATACCGAGACTGCGAGCTACATCCACGAAGAAGATATCACGGCTACGACTATCGGTGATACGGCTCTCCCACACACTTCTTGGGGTCTGTGGGATTCTCATCGCACGACTATCAGGGTTCATGCGGATGTTCTTTCTAATCCAGTCTACCAATAGAGCAGGGTTCTTACGGAAACTTGCAGCTTCCTTTGCAAAGGCTTTCTCAAAGAATTGTTTGAATGGTGTGAGTATCATTTCACTCTCAACACGTGGAGAGAGCTGGCTACTCTTTGCCTTCATGTTATCCTCTAAGATATACATTGGCATGTCGCGAAGGTCCTTGTCACTCAATGTGCTGAGCAATTGGAGGGCTCTTTCTTGCTGATTAGCATACTTCTCTACAAACGCCTTGATGGTCTTCCAGTTACCACGAGCCTTTATTATATAAGGTGTAGCAGCTGAATAACGATAATCCTTCATTGATTCTGCTGTAGGGAAGGTGGCAATATAGGCATGACGAATAGAGTCTTCGTAGGTCAGTCTACGTGTGTTTTCATCACGCTGTGCCTTGGTTACAGCCGGTAGAGTGGTATTTGATGCAGGCGGAACGATGTCGAGGTCGGCCTCTTTTGGCATGTTCTGTTCGTTATAATCCAGTTTGATGGTGATTGACTTATCCTTTCCAAAGGTGGCTTTAGCAAACCCGAACTGTCCATCCTTTGATGCCCAGACAATCATATCACCCTTACCAGCAGAGAGGAAGGTCGTTCCATCAGTACCAGTGTACTTAGATACAGCTGTATAGAACTCGGCATAATTATAGATTTTGAAGTCTACCTTTGCGTTGTCTACAGGCTTACCATCTTTGTCGACAATCTTAAAATCAATCTTTGACGTACTGCCATAGTTATCGATGAGATTAATTTCGGTGAAATTATTGGTACGTAGCATCACCTCCTCGGGACCCTCATAATCGCCGAAGGCACGTGTGTGCATGAGCATAGCACGTGATGCTGGCTCGTTAAACCATGCAAGGTTGAGTACTGGCTCTGGCTCGCAAGCGCCTAAGAAATACCATTTGCCGTCTGCCCAAGCTTCCACCCAAGCATGATTGTCGTCCGTATGTGCCCAGCGAGGAGTATATACCTGACGAGCAGGAATACCGATAGAACGGAGGGCAGCTACCGTAAAGGTGCTCTCTTCTCCACAGCGTCCACGCCCCGTGCGGATAGACTGTAGTGGTGAAGAGGTGCGTGCATCAGAAGGCTCGTAGGTAACTCTTTCATGACACCAGTGGTTCACCTCAAGGATAGCATCCTTCATCGGGAGTCCTTTCACACGCTCACTTAGCTCACGATAGAAGATAGCACGTGAGCTGTCGAGTGGTTCGTTGTTCACACGCATAGGCAGAACAAAATGTCTGAAAAGCAATTCAGGCACCTTCTTTCCCCATGGCATCGACGTCCTTGTACGCAAGGCTGTGCGTATGTTCTTGAGATGATAGGCCGTAGGATAGTCTGTTGCATCAGCGATAGGCATGTAAGCATACAGGAAGTGGAGGGCTTCCTCCTCCTCTGGAGACACCCGAAGTCCCTTGGTATTATAGAACTTCTTTCCAATAACCTTCATCTTGGATTGGAATGCGCTTTCTACTTTTTGTCTGAAATTAGGGTCTGTTATAAAGTGCTGTGCATAACTTGATAAGCAGACAACAGTAAGAAACAGACTCAATAAGATTTTCTTCATAGATTTGTTTTTAGTTTGTGCGACTTTTATCAGTCGCTTATTTGCGTATGCAATATTCGTAAAAAAAAACAATATACGCAAATGTTTTACATAGAAAATGGCATAAAAGGCTTGTCAAAAGAGTTATGTTTGGCTATCTCTTCTCCATGTGTTCCCTCTTATCTAAGGGAAAACAACGTACAAGAAAGTGCTAAGTGTGCGAGATAGGGTGGGCCTGTAAGCATGTTTTTGAGTACTTTTATTCTCATGGTTTATCCTTGTTCTCGAATTATTTTTCATGAAAATAAATATTTATCATCATGAAAAAAAATATTTCTTGTCATGAAAAAAAATCTTTATCTTCATGAAAATAAATCGTGCTCCCCTCTTTTTGGGGTAGAAATTATCAGTGTTGTTGATGTTTTTCGAGCTTTCTTACAACTACAATGGGAAATAAATAGTATCTTTGTGGAGTATATTTTATTAGTAACTCTTTACCTTAATATTATTAAGAAAACAATGAGAAAGAATATTATTATTGCCTGTGGCTTGTTGAGTTGTGCGCTTTCACTTCAAGCACAGACGAAAGATGGCGGTATTGATGCGCAGATGTTACAGCAGATACAGAAGACAGGTTTGGGCACATCCGACCGTGCTCTGGCGAATGCTATCGCAACAAATTCGATTGACGACCTTGCTTATAACTTCCGTAATTCAGGACCAGTAGATACCTATTTCAGCGTGGAGACACCGAAGCAGAATATTCAGGACCAGAAGAGTTCTGGGCGTTGCTGGCTCTTCACGGGTCTGAATGTGCTACGTGCCAACTTTGCTCGTCAGCATAAGGACACACTGAAGGTGGAGTTCTCGCACGTCTACCTCTCTTTCTATGACCAGTTAGAGAAGGCAAACCTGATGTTACAGGGGGTGATAGACAATGCGAATAAGCCCTTAGACGACCCACGTGTGCAGTTCTTCTTTAAGAATCCTATCAGCGATGGCGGTACGTTCTGCGGTGTGTCAGACTTGGTTGAGAAGTATGGTGTTGTACCAATGGAAGCAATGAAAGAGACTTATTCTGCTGAAAACACGTCTCGTATGGCAAGGATAGTTCATAGAATAATGACAATGAAAGAAGAAAGGGCAAACACGAACGGAAACACTTGAACAATAACAACTTATGCACTTTTCTGCATTTTGTGATATGGCAAGATTGAGCGAAAAACGGCAATAGTTCCGTTACCAACTCGTAACCCATAGGGTACAAAGC
>NZ_FZNZ01000070.1 GCF_900187995.1 Prevotella jejuni | reverse complement strand
GCTTTCACTTTTATTGTTGGCGAACAAGGCTGTTCAAGCCACATTCGCTGGGTACGAACTGACGGACGCATTTGCCGCAAGCGGACAATACGACCGTCTTTACACCGAACTGACAGGCACGATAGTGCTGCTCATCGAGAGCAACAACCTGCCAACGGTCAAACTGGCGGAGGAAGCAAGCCCAAAGGCGTTGTAGGCAAAAGCAGACGCAAAGCCCCTGAAGCCGTTTCTTATCGTGCAAAGGTACAACGGCAGCCTATCTGCCCTGACAAGGTCGAGTCCTGCGGATGGAGAGAAGAATCTCCACCGCAGGATTTTTCTTTTTCAAGGCGGTACTACAATTCTCAATATCCGTGCGGTCGTATTCATCTCTCCCAACCTTGCAGGGCAGGGCTGCCGTAGAGAGATAGGCACGACAAGAATACGGCATACTCAGGCTCTTTGGACGCAAGGCGTAACAACCAACAACAGATAGGACTGACGATAATACGGACAATCTGTTGTTTGTACAATTTGTTGTCATGACTATCTGTTGTCAAAACTATCTGTTGTCAAAACTATATATCGTCAAAATAATCTATCGATAAAACTATCTATCGATAGTTCTACATATCGATTTGTCGAACTATCGAACTGTTGAAAGAATAATTGCTATGTGATAAAAGGAACGAGCCGGCACCTCATCTCATTACCGCAATAACACAGATGGTTCTCCTTTGGTCTTTTCTCTTGTTTTCTCTCTATTTCCCTGCTTTTCCTCATTTCTTGCAGCGGTGCTTCCGAGGGTTTACTTTTGCACTCGATAAGTACGGCAATGGACTGCATAACAGTTTGTTTGCCGAGTAACAATAAAGTAATCAAAACAAAAAGAAAGCAATGAAACTCATTATCATCGACCGCAAAGCGTGGGAGCGGCACTGCTCCGAATTTGCAGACTTTATCCACAGTATCGAACAACTCATCGGCAATCCGCCCGAAAAGGACGAATGGCTTGACAACGAAGCCGTGTGCAAGCGTTTGGGCATCAGCAAACGTACCCTGCAATCATACAGAGATACGGGGAAAATCCCTTTCTCTATGATTGGACATAAGTGCTATTACAAAGAAAGCGACATCACGGAATTACTGAACGCAAAAAGTGAATGAACTATGACAGAGAACGAAATCATTACACAGCAAGACCCTCAGATGCAGTTGTTTTCACAACTGATGGAAGGAATATTGAAGAAATTGGAGCGGTATTGCGCTACTGCCCGTCCGATGTTGGGTGGAGAGGTTTACCTGACAGGCGAGGAGGTGTGCAAACTTTTACGGTTGAGTCCTCGCACACTTCAGGACTATCGGGACAATGGCACGATTGCCTATTTCAAAATCGGAGGAAAGATACTCTACAGGCAGAGCGACATACAAGCTATGCTTGAAAGGCATTATAATCCAATACCGCAAACAGGTAAGTTATGAGTTAAGTTAAGAACTCAGTCGCGACTTAAGTCAAATGGTCAGTTATGACTTTGGTCAAGAAATTAGTTTCGACCTAAGTCAAAATTAACTTTAGTCAAAAATATGTCAGCTCATAAAGTCAGTAAGTCAAGAAATTAGTCTAAACTTATCTCTTGACTTACTTCTTGAACTTTGAACTCTCGTCTATCAAAAGCACCCCAGAAAGGTTACTTTATGGAACATAACAAACTATCTCTTTCTTTATACTGGCAAGGTGTGTCTTTGTACCACAAATTGCCATTTGTACCACAAAGACCCTTGCCTCGAAAGGGGATTAAATCACTCCAAAGTCGTGATTAGAAAGCAATGAAAAAGCAGAAACAAAAGAAGCCAGACGGCAGATGTGCCACCTGCCCAAGATGGGACAGATGGCACATCAGGATACCTAATTCTGAAGACCAGCAGAAGCTTATCAGACTCTACCGCAAGTCGGGAGCAAAAACGAAAAGTGATTTTGTCCGAGCAAGACTTTTAGGTGGAGCCTTTAAGGTCATCATCCAAGACCCTGCCAAAGAACCTTACTTGGAGAAACTCTCCGAAATCGTCTCCATGACTCATAAGATAGGCGTGCTATACAACGAAGCCGTGAAAGCCCTCAATACTTATCATTCTGTCGCCACTGCTCAACGAATACTGGATAAACTCGAAACTTATTCTCAACTTCTCATCAGATTCCAACATCAAGTAGTGCAACTGACAAAATCTCTTGACTTACATCGATAGCGCTGTTTCTCTGTACTACTTTTACCACTTCTGATAATACGATTAGAGTTGTAATGTGCTCATCAACTAATAGTTCGCCATACGGCAGGTAAGCATCATACTGAGTGATGTTGGCATGATCATCTGTGATGTAAGATGTACTACCGAGGTGGCACTGTGATAGAAGAAGGTTTCTTCCTTTGTGGTGTCGTTTGGAATATAACCATAACCAGCCTGCGGGTCATCAGGGTTGCTCGGGTCATTCCAGCTTACAGGTGGACTGGGGTTAGTATTCGGTGTGGTGTTAGGGCGTGGAGTCTGAATCCAACCCTGTGGCACATCATGATTGCCGAGTTCGGTAAGGATGGCATTATAACCAACACCCGTGTTCTCCGGATCACCATACGCCCCCTTCTCTGTCGGTACACCAGGGGCTACACCCACCTTTTTATAGTATGCCTCCTTCTGTGTTTGTATCTGATTCATGCGCTCAGCATAGTCCTGCTGACCAGCCGTTACGTATGAGCCGTTACGTCCATAGACGTTGTTGAACATACCCGTACCTATCCTTGAAGCGATTCGTTTGTCCCAATAAAGTAATGCTTCGTAAAGCGGTTCTTGTTAACAGAGAGGATACTTGCAGGATAAAGCGTGAAGTTATCTGTCTCATGGAACGTGATACCTTGTGGCGCACCATTGATGTACACACCCTCCATTGTGCCATAACTCTTCATGATACGTTCACCAGCAGCATTGTAAGTATATCGACTCGTCTTGCCATTGTCAGAGAGTATCATCAGGCGGTTGTCCTCACCCCAGTACATCTCACGGGTAGCATTGGTCGAGTCGTTGGACATGTCTGTCTCGCCCGCGTCGGGGTGGCTCACCATCAGCTTGCGTCCCAGCTGGTCATATTCGTATCTGGTCTCCCTGCCGTTAAGGTGCGTAACCGTCGTCACCTCGTTCACGGGATTGTAGACATATCTCAAGGTAATGTTCTCACCATCGTCCTGTCGGGGACATCCGTCACCTTCGTCTCCAGCATCGGAACACCGTCGAGGCTGCCGATGGTGTAGGCACTCCTGGTGGTGCTGGCGTCAGCAAGGGTGACGCTGACGGTGCGGTCGTGGGTGTCATATTCGGTCTTGACCTGTAGGTCGCCCGTGGCGGTGTTGTAGGTGCCGATATTGCCATCCTGTGAATGGACCGATATCATTTTCTATTCCTTACGATAATCTTATATTCTCTTTGAACCATATACTCATTTAACATTAATGATATTACATCCGAATCTTTTCCACATTTCAAAATTACCATAAGCCCTCTTTGAATTCCAATACCCTTGCATAAAGAAAAAGGTATCAATTTCCGTCACCACTTTCACTATTAATAAGTATCAAAACTCTTCATCTATCCAATATCTTACCTCATTGAACCTTATATCAATTAGTTAAATCTGATATTTCTTTTAAAATCTGGTCACATTTAACTAATGAAAATTTAATCTCATTTGAATAAGGGATTTTGATCCAATCTCCACCATCATCATCGAGTGCAGAGTAAGCTATCGGCCGAATACAAATATTACCAGAAATAAGGCAGAAGCCATAAAACTCTTTCATTTCGAATCTAGAACGAAGAGATTTAGGAAAGCTCAGTACCTTTTTATTTATGACTTTCTGTACCATAGGTGTAGTTATAAGGTTAACCTGATATACATTGCCTTTCCTAACAATAAAAGTAAAAGGCTTCTCACTGTAGCCCCTATGAAACCCTTCGTCTATAACGGAATACAGAAAACTTACGAAATTGTCCTTCCTATATGAAAATAGTTCTATGTCCTCGATAAAAGAGTGATTTGAATAACTCTTGTACATTTTATCACACATAAGTGATATGTGATTTAATTTATTAAATAGAATTCCTCCATCTTTTCTTATATGTAAGAAAGTATTCTCTCCTGAGATAATTGTATCTATTTTTACAAAAGAGTTTCTTAAATTACTCTTTCTACTATCATTTAAATACAGTTTAATTTGTTCTGGTAAAGTTATTTTATTATTGTCAATTGAAGCAGTGTTAACTGTAGCAATATAAACTTGACTCATATTGCTTTTTGTGTTTAGACTTTTACCTTTGCAATACAAGAATGTTCCTATAGATAAAATCATTAGGATGAGAATATACGTTTTTATTAATTTCATACTCTTCTTTATTATTTAGTTTAAATTATCTTGAGGGTATTTTAATTTTAGATTCTTTGTATCCCTTAAATGGATCCGCTGAAAAGATCTTATAATTTTCAGCCATTTTGGTATCATATTTGTTATCTTTATAACTAGGACCATTATAGAGACGTGCAAATGTAGCCCAATCATGATTTAGCAAAGCTTTTCGCATTGCATGATTAGCAGAAATATAATTTGTAAATGCATCGAGCATTTTATCCTCGTCAGCACTAAACATAGCGTCACCAAATTCCTTAGCAGATTTATAACCTGCATCCTTATAGTTGCTCCCCATAATTTGAAAACTCCCATAAGATATTGAGGAATACGCTGCTTCCTCATCCAGTTTTTTAGCCTTCTCAAACCGACGATATTGGTTAGAAGGATTGCCATATTGATCAATTTCAGGAGTTGCCACTTCTTTGCCTTTCTCCTTATGAGTTTTCCCTTTAAAGGGAGTAGGTGCTGATATATCTCTATCTTTATTATATTTACCATGTGTAAATTTACTAAAATAATGGCGCTCATACAAAATCTTTATACGACCATCCTTTGTATAAGTTTGACCTCCTGTCTCCGTCTGAAATACAGCCCTAATGACAGATAACTCTACACCTAATTTTTTAGCAGCCTTTCTCAAGGCTGAAAGAGATGGCTTGTAACCAACCTCATCTATAAATTTCACAGGGTTATCGAGCGTATATACATAACCACATACTGTTGGATATTTCTCTGTTAGTTTGTCCACCCCATACCACAAACTCGTTACTGGGTTCATGTACCTTGCACCATAATAGTACAAACCTGTCTCTTCATCGAAATGTTTACCGTTGAACTTGTACGGTAGGTCTTCACTGCTGCTGTGTTCATCAACGAGGAGTTCCCCGTATGGCAAGTAGGCATCATACTGGGTGATGTTGGCGTGGTCGTCCGTGATGTAAGACGTACTGCCAAGGTGATCACTGTGATAGAAGAAGGTTTCCTCACGTGTTGTGTCATTTGGAATATAGCCATAACCAGCCTGTGGGTCATCAGGGTTGCTTGGGTCATTCCAGCTTACAGGTGGACCGGGGTTGGTGCCAGGTGTCGTGTTAGGATGTGGAGTCTGAATCCAACCCTGTGGCACATCATGGTTGCCGAGTTCGGTGAGGACGGCATTATACCCTACACCCGTGTTCTCTGG
>NZ_FZNZ01000072.1 GCF_900187995.1 Prevotella jejuni | reverse complement strand
GCTCGCCAGTACTCCATACAGCGTGTCAGCTCTATCGATGATCTTGAGAATTATGTACTCCTAAAACAAGCAGCCGAAACGGCTGAAACCCATTACGTCACAGCCGAAAGCCAGGATCCAAGGCTACACGTGGGTTCGGTGATAAGTTTGTATAGTTCTTTCTTAAAGGGAGTTGGCAATCTCTCCCAAGAGAGCTTAGGCGATTTTATCATCATTGAGATGACCCATGAAGTGAGCGAGAGCTGTTATTACAAAAACCGTTTCAAAGCCATCCCTGGTACTGTAATGAGTCTGCCTAACCCAAAGGTTGAAATGCCTCTGGCTGAAACGCAGATGGCAACGGTACTCAGCAATGCCGACCCACATGGAGCGGGTCGTGTGCAGGTGCGCATGAATTGGCAAACCGACAACATGCGAACAAGTTGGGTGCGTGTGATGACACCAGATGGTGGTGGCAGCAAAGACGTAAAAAGCAACCGTGGCTTTGTTTTCATCCCAGAGGTAGGCGACCAAGTCCTCCTCGGCTTCCGCCATGGCGATCCAGCCCGTCCCTACGTCATGGGTAGCCTGTTTAACGGAGTTACAGGTGGTGGCGGTGGCCAAGGTAACAACTGCAAGAGCCTTACCAGCCGTCGAGGTAGTTCTTTGAAACTTGATGATTCTGTAGGTAGTGTCACGTTATCAGATCCTGGAAAGACCAGCATTCACATGGACGGTTCGGGTAATGCCATATTTGATTCATCTGACAAAATACTCATCTCCTGTGGTAGTGCTACTATTGAGTTGCACAAAGATGGTACGATAAAGATAAATGGTAAGGAGATATCAGTTGGAGGCACGGATATCTCCATGGCAGGTACATCAAGTATTGTCGCTGGTGTAGGGGAAGGCGAGACACCAAGTACTGGTATTGGTATGACTACGACAGACCTTAACATAACTTCTGCAAAGACTTGTATTGATGGCACCAGTGAGACTAATGTAAGTTCAAGTAGTGGAACAACGTCTGTTACCGCATCAAGTGAGGTGATTGTAGGTGGAAGTAAAGTAAAACTAAACTAATAGTGGCATGAATCCAGTACGATTGGAATTACTAAAGATAGACAGACAATGGTATGAGCAAGTAAAAGCACATACTGATAAACCACTATTTGTGTGCTTGGGCGAGAAGCATACGCTGAACATGTTTGACGTTTATTTTAAGAGTCATGGTGCAGATGAGGTAGAAAGTGACGACGTTTTCCTTGTGAATTATAAACCATTTGAGGATGCACAGCGGTATGGCGCAGAGCTATTAGAAGATCTACATTTGGTTTATAACTTGTGGAGAGAACATAATCTGATTTCTGTTCCATGTAAAGAATGGAATACGGACATTGTCGTTCCTAATGATAAAGTAAAGACTGATGCAGGGAATACAGCTAAGGCGCTAATAGGACTATATGAATCTTTTCCACCACTACGTGGACACAAGATATTTATTCTCTTATCACCACAACAGATAAGTAGTATACCTTTATATGAACAGTGGCTGCTTGATTGGTGTGCTAATATGAATAGCAGTGACATCAAGATTGTAGTTCTTGAGAAATATGAAGGTCGGCTGTTAAAGAATCTGCCTGATAATAGACATGAATTTGTACTTACCGGTACTGACATTGCTTCTTTGATGAACAATGTGGCAGCCCAGACTGCTTCAGATCCTAATGATGAAGAAAATGTCCTGCAACAACAAATGCTATTAGCAAACGTTCACTTTAGCAGGCGTGAGTTTGATAATGCTCATGTAGCTTTGGCCAAAGCTATTGGTATAGCCAGCCGACACAATCTTAAGGATGTGCTATGTACAGCTCACCTCTTAGATGCTTATGTATGGCTTACACAAAATGAACAGGAGAAAGCACATGACACATTCCGTACCTTATTGAGTCTTACTGGTGAAGAAACTCTATTGTCTGCACAGATGCATGTGAATTATGGTGGTTTCTTGCTTGCTATACGAAGAAAAGAGGATGCAATAGATGCGTTTGAGAAATCAGCTGAGATTGCAAAGAATATAAAGAATCCATTACTGGAGATGGAGTGTTATCGTATTATGGGTCAAATACAAGATGGTACATTTACAGATTCACAAACCATTGCTTATTATGAGAAGTGTATAGAGATAGGTATGACTATGAACAATGAGGAAAGACAACAAAGTTCATTAGCTTACATAGCTACTCTATTACTAAAGAAATATGGAAACTCTAAAAAGGCAGAAGAACTTTGCAAACAAATGGAGCAATATTTAGATGCAGATTGGCAAACTAACATACAAGTCCCCAACATGGATGACCTATATCATTCACCCTTAACAAGTGTATCCTCATGAAGATAATAGCAAAGAAAGCCAATGTAGCGAGTACTGCCGTACAGCATGTGGCCAAACATTTTGATTTGGTATTAGGTATAGACATTCACTGGACGAAGCTACCTATGCCTCCTTTTCCTCTTCCCTTACCACACCCTTTCATAGGATTTATCTTTGACCCCATGGAGTATGCAGACTTCAGCATACCAGTCCCATCCTTGTTGCAAAAGATGTTCAATCTCCCAGAGAAGATCCCTATGGGAGCATCAGTGTTTGTTCATGGCCGTATTAAGGCAACAACTACTACATCAGTCTTTGGATTTGGCTGTAATATAAAACCTAAAGGTGGTGCTGCAAGTATGTTAGGAGCAGCTATGGTGGGGAATATCATACCTATAAAGCATATTACAGGTGGCCTACCTTTCTATAAGATTTTCTTAGGAGACTTGGAAGGTCCACATGATGGCGAAATCTATTTTGGATCTGAAAGCGTTATTATCAATGGTAGTGAGTGCAGTGGATCATTCCCTCAGCAGGTTCTAACTTGTTGGGGCATACCTTTCGGACACCAATATTTCCCTCCAGCATGGCTTGCTCTCTACCAGCATATATTAACTATGTATGTGCAAATAAACGTCAAACCGCCTGTGCTGGTAGGTGGAACTTTCATCCCTCATAAATACACGCTTTCTGATATCTTGATGCGTGCAGCAGCTGTACTCTTCATGAAAGCGCTGGGAGCTATTGCCAAAAAAGGATTGACCAAATTTAATCATTTCCTTCAGGGTAAATTCGGTAAGAACCCTATATCTAAATCGTTGTGTTTCTTCGGTTTGGAGCCAGTGAATTTTGTCACGGGAGCAATGAATTTCTCTTGGGACGACTTTGAGCTATTTGGTGAGCGTACCATTCGTTGGACAAGTGCATGGCAGAGTGACATTACTTATTCTGGCATTATGGGTAATGGAGTGATTTGTAACTATGATCTGTTCATCATCCCACAAGAAGCAGACGGAGTTGCAGCTTACAATAACCCAGATGAGAATCAAGTATTCCCGATTCCAATGCCAGAAATAGGAGGCAAAGAGGAGTATTATCGTTCGTTAAAGCTATGGCAGCATAGGCCAAACAAATCCAGATGGATTATTAGAACAGAGACAGAAATCCGTACCTATCGTGCTTTTCCTGACGAGGAGTACGGCACGGTATATCTTGCAGAAAGGATAGACTATGTAGACGGTGGCTTCCTTTTGCTGGATTACAGTGGGCGTAAGCACTTACTTTCTACTATAAAAGATCACCTTGGACGTCTTATAATCTTTGGACAGGATGAGGAACGAGGTCTTATCCGCTCAGCAATGTATAAACATGGCGATGTCATAGATCAATTGGTGGTATACGACTATGATGAAAGGAGTAATCTCATACGTGTACGTGATCGATTTGGTAAGAGTATTGAGTTTGAATATGATGATGCCAATAGAGTGGTTCTACGTCGTAACCGCAACAACATGACTTATACGTGGGAGTATGACGCTGAAGGACGTGTTATCCATACTACTGGTGAAGGTGGTATACAGGAAGGATATATATCTTACCATGACGGATATAACGAAGTAAAATACTCTGCCACAGGAGCTACGGAACAGTATTATTATGAAGAAAACAACCTTGTATATAAGAAGGTAGATGCCATGGGTGGCGAGACCTGGTATGGATATAATTCCTGGCATGAACGCACGTTGGTGGGTACACCGGAGGGTAAAGTCATAGGATACGATTATGATAATCGTGGCAACCTTATAAAATTGACGGCTGCAGACGGAGCTGAGACTGTTTATGAGTATGATGACCATAATCGTGTGATAGCACGTACAGATGCAGCCGGTAATAGAGAAGAATGGGTCTATGATGCAGAGACAGCATTGTTGCTGAAACATAAGGAAGCGGATGGTACTGTTGTTACTTATACATACGAGAAGGATAAGCAGCAGCCTTCTGCTATTGAGTATGGTGAAGAACTACGTGCTGTTCTACAATATGACACTTTAGGATTAATCTCAAATATTACAGATGGGCATGGCGTTTGTGAAACATTCGCTTACGATGACTATGGCCGTCCACTGAAGCACAGGCATGCTGACGGGAATAGTACAGAATGGCAGCGTGACCGACTTGGCCGTGTTACTCGCTACGCAACTCCTGGGCAGAGCGTGATGCGCATCTCCTACGATGCCTACGACCTGCCTGTTGAAGTTACCAGCGGCAATGAAGTGTGGACTATGGAGTATACTCCTATGGGTAACCTGCGACGTCAGACACGACGGACGAGCAGTATGCGCATGGTCAGTGCGCTGAGCTACGAATATGATTCCTATGACCAACTGAAGTTTGTTGAGAACGAACATGGTGAACGCTACTTCTTTGAACGTGACCTTAATGGCGAGATAATCTGTGAGAGGGGCTTCGACGGAGTGGAACGCCATTATATCCGTGACCTTGACGGCACGGTGATCACGACACAGCTGCCTGATGGTACGGCTGTGCATCATCAGCATGACCAGGCTGGACGACTTACTTTTAACAAGTATACCGATGGTAGCTGGGAGGCTTGGGAGTACGATAAGG
>NZ_FZNZ01000073.1 GCF_900187995.1 Prevotella jejuni | reverse complement strand
AAGATTATGATAGGGTTTTGCAAACAATATACATACGGACTAGCATCTACAAATTTTTCCTGCAACGGATCTGTACTCATCCACAGACTCAACCTCGGTTCATAATACCTTGCACCATAGTAGTACATACCCGTTTCCTCGTCAAACTCCTTCGCATTAAAGAGATAAGACGTATTCCAAGTATTGTTGCGTTCTTCTATGAATACTTCGCCAAATGGAACGTATTCGATATGCTGCGATACTTCGCCATCAAGGTTGGTGATGTAGCTACTGCTACCCAAATGGTCAGGATGGTAGTAGAACTGCATCTTTTCGTAATCTTCATTTGGTTTGAAGTTTCCATTTGCAGACCTTGTGCGTGCCATTGCCCTTGCCTGTGTTGCCTCCGGCGTGCCATCGTTGCAGCAGAAGCCTTGACCATTTACATAGTCGTCATTGTCCTTACCATTATAAGGTTGGTCAAACGCCTTGTAGTTATCCTTAATGGATTGCAGTTGCTGACTATATTTTGCCTTATAGTCTACGGTTACACCGTCAGCCTCATTGCCTGCATACGGTATTCGTCTTGGGTCTGCACCATAGCTTGCGAGGTCGCCAAGCTTGCTGACAATACGCTGCGAGCCGATGTAGATATGCTTGGTGTACTTGCCACCTTGTCCTGCCACGAGGTATGGACTGACATAGAGACTGAACCTTGCCGTACCAGTGTTACCACCCGAGAACTCAGAGTTCACATAGATGGCTTCATTCTCGCCACTCGTCTTAACTGTGCGCTCGCCATCGGCATCATACCAATAGTTGCTCACAAATCCGTTCTCATCAGCTGCCAACAAGCGATTCTCCTCGTCCCAACGGTACTTCTGCTCACTTGCCTTTTCATCCTCCTTACCGTCTTTCTTTACACGTGAGGTATTGATATAGACAAGGTTTCCGTTGAGGTCGTAAGTGTACTTGTGTCCGTTGTTGATGTTCGTGCTGTCCGTAGGAGTTTCTTCCGTTCGGTAGTTAATATCACGAACATTGTCAAGCTGGAACTTTCTGCCCGCATCCTTGCCGTAAGTATAAGCGAGTTCGTAGCCTGCATTGAGCGTGCCGTCAAACTGTACGCCCGTCTGTGAGAGGTGTTGCTTCTTGCTTGTGATACGGTGCATATTGTCATAGCCCATCGCAAGGGTGTAAGAAGCCGTCTTATTGTCCGCACCCTGATAAAGTCCCAAAACATTCTTGCTGGTTCATGATTTCGTTGTTTTTTCTTGTAAAGATAGCAAAAGGCAGAAACTTTATCCCTGCCTTTATGCATATTATTAAAGAAATCTTTTGAAAATCAAGTGATTATTTTTACAACTCCCTTTTTGGAGCATTACCCACATAAAAGACTGTTGAATATCTAACAAGAGATAATCGATCTGGAGAAGTTCCTATATGAAATAAAAATCTATATAAATTTTTATTTTTCTTATGATACATATTATTTTTAATTTTCCAATATTCATTTCTTTTCTCTAAGCTATTCAAATATAAAATATTCTTTACCATAAAAATACTATCTTTTTGAAAAATATCAGATAAATATAACTTCCACTCCCTTCCCCTTTTTTTCTCTAAAGAAATCAACATATAAATTTTTTCACTGCTCTTATTATAAAGGGAAAGTGAAATAGTGTCTGAAATAGAATAAACTTTGTTGATAGGTTTAATCTTTATACTATCTAAATCTACTTGTGAATAAGAACTATTGAAATTAAACAATAATAATAACAATAACAATAAATTATTTGTTTTTCTCATTTTTCTTTGTTCCTCCATTTGTTGAATGATTTGGACCAGGGTATTTCACTATTACATCAATTCTATCATGTCCTGCTTTTCGATAATCATTAAGCTTATTAAACAACTCTGTTTCTACTTCTGTACAACCATGCGAATATCCTTTTTGAGAATCATGAAAATAATATGAGTTATTATCTCTTTCTTCATTTGTAGCACCTGTTACTTTGTCTGGAGTTAACGAGGCTCTATTCTTTCCCCATTCTTCATATGTCCAGCCATATCCACGTTTATTGGGATTTTCTACAAAATCAGGAATTTTCTCTATGCCACCACTAGGATTCTTTTTTAATGCACCAGTCTTAGTATCAGTTTCTGCTACTCGATTAGGATCTGGTTTGAGGTTTATGTGATATGTACCTTCAGCTGTAGGCCCCCCATTCCTAACATTTTGATATTTGGCTTTTTGAAGATTCCAATAAGTTCCTTTCGTATCTAACCCCTTATATCCAGATGTGGCTTTAAAAGTGTACATTAAATGTTTTTTATTTCCAACTTTTCCTCCATACCAATAAACTCTGTTACCTACTGATAGTATCCAGTCTCTTCCATCCAAATCCACAAATTTCACAGGATTATTTACACAATATACATATCCTCCAATATTGGGATATTTTTCTTCCATCGGATCCACACTTATCCAAAGGCTCAACCTCGGCTCATAGTACCTTGCACCATAATAGTACATTCCCGTCTCCTCGTCAAACTCCTTGGCATTGAAGAGGTAAGGTGTGTTCCAAGTGTTGTTGCGCTCTTCGATAAATACTTCGCCGAATGGCACGTACTCGATGTGCTGAGCCACCTCACCGTCCAAGTTCGTGATGTAACTTGAGCTTCCCAAATGGTCGGGATGGTAGTAGAACTGCATTCTCTCATAGTCGTCATTCGGCTTGAAGTTGCCATTGACGGACTTTGCCTTCGCACTCCGCATAGCCATCGCCCTTGTCTGTGCAGCCTCCAATGAACCGTCGTTGCAGCAAAAGCCCTGACCGTTTACGTAGTCGTCGTTGTCTTCGCCGTTGTAAGCCACGCCGAAGTCCTTATAGTTGTCCTTGATGGACTGCTGTTGCAAGGCATATTTCGCCTTGTAGTCGACTGTGATGCCGTCCGCCTCGTTGCCTGCGTAGGGAATGCGACGTGGGTCGGCACCGTAAGATGCCAAGTCACCGAGCTTAGATACGATTCTCTGTGAACCGATGTAGATATGTTTGGTGTATCTGCCACCCTGACTTGCCACCAAATACGGACTGACGTATAATGAGAACTTAGCCGTGTTGGTGCGTCCGCCTGAGAACTCGGAATTTACATAAATTTCCTCGTTCTCACCACTCGACTTCACCGTGCGCTCGCCATCGGCATCATACCAATAGTTAGCTATAAAACCGTTCTCATCAGTAGCAAGAAGACGATTTTCTTCATCCCAGCGGTACTTCTGCTCGCCGGCCTTTTCGTCTTCCTTGCCGTCCCTCTTCACACGAGAGGTATTGATATAGACAAGGTTTCCGTTGGCATCGTACTCGTACTTGTGACCGTTGTTAATGGTCGCACTGTCGGTAGGAGTCTCCTCCGTGCGGTAGTTCAGATCACGCACGTTATCCAATTGGAACTTCTTTCCCTCACTGTTCCCGTAGGTATAGGTGAGGTCATAGCCCGCGTTGAGCGTGCCATCGAACTGTACGCCGCTCTGCGAGAGGTGCTGCTTCTTGCTCGTGATGCGGTGCATGTTGTCATAGCGCATGGTAAGGGTATAGGTAGCCGACTTGTTGTCCGCACCCTTGTATGTTCCGCCTGCGCTCGTCAGGCGATACAGTGCATCGTAGCCGTAGGTATGGCTCATCTGACCGCCCGCCTTGCCACCCTGTGGCAGTGGCGCGTTGTTGGCAACCGAAAGTACGTTGCTCACTGCGTCATAGCTGTAGGCATTGTCCATGATGGTGCCTGCCTTGGCATTCACCACGAGGTTCTGCAGGCGACGGCGCTGTGGATCGTAGCTATAGAACGTCTCCGCCCCGTTGCAGTATTTCAGGTAGCTGCGCTGCTCGAACTTGTCGTAGCCAATCTTTTGCACGTAGTCGTAGCCGTAAGACTTGTAGCCGCGCACATGGGTAAGCTGTCCGCCGAGGTTGTAAGAATAAGTAACCTTCTCCTCGTCGGGGTAGATCATCTCCAAGAGTCGGTTGTGGCTGTCATAGGTCCACTGTGTCACGTAGGTGGCAATGGCCTGGTTCGGCACGATCATCGTGCGGCGGGTCTTGACAACCTCGCCCATCTTGCCGTAGAAGTATTCGATGGCACCGCTGCCGTCCTCGCGCAGCATCAGCCTGCCGATGCGGTTCTGCGAGGCATTGCGTCCACCATAGTAGTACTTCACGTTGTTCTCGGGATGGTCGGGGTAGCTGATGGCTGTCAGCCTGGCGTAGTCGTACTCGTAGTTGATGGTCTTGCCTTCCTTCTTGAGGTTGGCGGTCTGCTTGGTGAGCACATTACCCAAGGCATCGTAGGTAAATGTGGTGATACCGCTGGCAGGGTGGTTCACCTCTGTGCGACGGTCGCCCATATCATAGACGGATGTCGTTACGTTGCCCTCCGTGTCTGTTACCTTGACCAATCGGTCGATACCATCATACTCGAAAGAAGTGGTAATGATACCATCGGGTCCGCTGAGTTGCTCGGTCTTCACCGTCTTGCCACTACCATCGGTATAAGTTGCCTGACGATTACCCAACGCATCAGTTACAGTCGTTACGAGTGCATTGCTACCTGCATCTGTAGAGTATTCCGTCTTGGTCTCAGCATTGTCCGGAAGTGTTACTTTCATGGCACGGTCAAGCACGTCATAAACCGTTACGGTTGGCGACACGTTGTCAAAAGCCTTGTTGAAAGTTGTCTTGTTTCCCACTGCTTCGGTTACAGGGTAATAAGCCTTAGCCACACGACCGAAAGCGTCATAGACGTTGCGTCCGCTGACAATCATCACGGTCTCGTCTTTCGGAGCACTACCCTTAGAAGCAGTCGTTACCACACCGTCTTTCTTCACCTGAACGGGACGCCCGAAGCCATCCACGAAGGTTACGGTCTCCATATCATCGCTTGGGTGCTGTATGTC
>NZ_FZNZ01000075.1 GCF_900187995.1 Prevotella jejuni | reverse complement strand
AGGTTTGATAAGTCTTGACGTTGAATATATTGACGGCACAAAGATAGAATCGAAAGCCAACAAGTATACCTTCGTTTGGAAGAGAACCGTGGAAATGAACTTTGAACTTTGAGCTTTATGATATGAACCATTAATAAATACGAATTATTATACATTGAGGTTTGAACTTTGAACTTTATGATATGAACCATTAATGACTACGAATTTCTCTAATTACGCGAAGCCTTATTGCAAAGTACTTCGTATCATGCGTAGTCGGTGGAAATCATAAAGTTCAATGTTCAAACCTCAAAGTTCAAAGGGAAAGGAGCATCACTCCGAAGTTTGGAAGGGTCTTATACTTTTATTTTTTCTTAGGAATAATATTGAAGTGATAGACGGCATGTAACATCACGTAGCGGGGAATAACATTACTGTAAGTTTCTGTGATTCCTTGTGCATTCATCGTCCGTGTGACATTATTCAGTTGACCAAGAATGTCGAAGCCATCAAGCAATAAGGTAAGTTGTCCTTTGAAGAATGAGCGTGACAGACGAGCATTCCACACCAAATCATCGCTATTCATCGACTTATCTAAATAACCTCGGCGACTATACATTGTCAGGTCAGTCCCAAGTCGGAAATCCCATGGCAACTGTAATTGTGCTGTTAAACCGTAATTGAAATCACTCACATTAAATGCCTCAAAGTCTTCACGAGTGCCATCGACATGTGCCCAGTTTCCTTTACTAATGAAACCAATGGAAGATTGCCCAAGCCTATAGTTCAGCTGTAAATCACCAACGTAGTTTAACGATTCTACTATGCTCCTATTAGATGCAGACGTGCCTGCCAAACCAATAAGGTCGACACTCTTCTCATATCTTAACCCAGCCATAGCTTTAAAATCCAACTTGCGATTTTTAGTCAATGGTCCAGCACCACCTAAAGCAAGCTGACCGTGCCAATTACCATTCACATTGTATGGTCTGAATGTTCGCTTTCCTGTAGCCTTGTCGTAGGTATATCCCATAGCAATAGCGTTAACAGTGGGGATATATTGAGCCTCTATTAACCACATCAGTCCTTTTTTCGGATATATACGTAGGAAGTGTGATATAAGTTCGTGCTTATAGGATGGTTTCAAGTTGGTATTACCCATTGTTACGTTTAATGGATCAGTGGTATTGAGGATGTTTACAAACAGGTTCATGTCTGGAGCTTGTCCGTTCACATGATATTGAAGCATGAATTCATATTTGTGATCAGTACTACGCCATTTGATGAACGTACTATACATATTGTAAAGTATAGAACGTTTCGTAAAAGTCGTATCTACATTTCCACTATGATAATGCATCGTCCGTGAAAGCAGCGATAAATTAGGTACAAGCTGCGCCCACCACTCCGACTTCGTCGTTCTCTTATTCCATACAAGAAAGGCTCCGAGGGTATGGGTATTATCCGTCTGCCTGCTGTCATAGCTATTATGAATATCCATTACTCTGTTATAAGCATCCACAGAAGGAAGTGTTCCAAGCTCATGCTCTGAGTTAATTCCCCAATCTGCTAACTGGTCAAGACGATAGAGTGAAGAATATCGGTTTGAGGTAGTCCGATTGTATTTATAACTAAAGTCGAAGAACAAGCCCCGCTTTACTGAATAGCTGTAAGTCACTTTACCTGTCATGCTATAGCCGTGATCAGGACGATTATTGAAATATCGGTTGCGGAAGTCTGTATTACTTTGCTGACCGTTGGTATAATAATCAATTCGGTTACGGTCAAAGCTATCCTCAGTAGCATGCCTCAAAGAAGCGTCAGCATAAAGGGTGACGTGGTCGGGAGAGTGCTTGAACTTAATTAACGACTCCATCGAAACCGAACCTTCTAAAGAATGTCCAATTGATAGTCCATTGCGAAGATTTCTGTTAATGGCTGTGCGAATCAGCTCCCTGCCTATCATTGGTGTGTACAAACTATCCAACTGTGCCTTTGAGAAAGATGCAAAACTACGATTAAGCGTCAGCGAAGAATATCCACTTTTATTATTATAATATTGGTAGTTGAAACGTGGCTTGATATTCAAGTTGGCATTCTTAAACTCAAAATAGAACTGATGATCGGTGGAGAGAGAAAAATTGTGATTCCTATTATTAGCTACAATACGGTCGTATGTATCTCCGTTTGCAAGGAAATTTGTACGATTAGTGTTATTCACTATCGTGTTGTCAGCATGCTTAACCTGTGCATTTCCACTAAGTTTATACTTACCACTGCGTGCATCTATATTATAGTCAAGACCTCCTAACTGTTGCTGTGTCAACCCACCAAAAAGATCAGAAGGCGACCAGTTGTCATTCTCACCGGGCTTACGGTCGTCATTTAGATTGTTCATATTTCCGTAGACAGCCAAACGGGAGTGATCAGTAAACCGCATAGCAAACAGACGAGCCAAGTAGCGTTCCTTTGTTCCTCCACCTGTTTCCACATTACCTACCCATCCTATGTTGTATTGCTTTTTCAGTTGAACATCCATCACGTATTTCTTGTCTCCTGCCACCTCTTGCCCGAGAAAACGACTATTTTCACCAAGACGGTCATACACCTTTACTTGGTTTACCATATAAGTAGGCAGATTCTCAAACATAACAGTATTATCTCCACGGAAGAAATCTTTTCCATTGAGAAGCAAACTCTCAACAAACTTGCCATTAACATATATGCGTCCATCCTTGCTTAGTTCAGCGCCAGGCAACTGACGAATAAGTGCGTCGAGCATAGAGCCTTCACCTAACTGGAATGCGTCGGCATTATAAACAATCGTGTCGCCTTTATGATAGAACTTCACCTTTGTAGCCTTAACAACCACCTCATTTAAGTCTACCGTTTTAGGGCGCTTCAGAAAGATGGTACCAACTTCTCTGCTTATCTCTCGCTTATAAAAATGATGCAGTGGGAGCTTTACGTAGGTAGGCATATAACCGTCTTCGGTAACGCGAAGGATATAATCACCCTCCTTACGTGGAATCGTTATCCAATATTCAGATGTTTTCCAGCTCTGTTCACCACTCTGATATTCTTTAAGAGCCTTCTGTGAAGCAACGACTGAGCTGTCATTAGCATTTAGCACTTCAACTAAGCAACCAGGGATATCTACATGAGTAACAAAGTCTTGCACTCTACCTTCAATGGTAATAGTATTGTCTAAGGTTTGTGCCGATATGCAGACGGTAAGGCATAACAAAATTAAAGCTGTGCAAAAGGTTTTCATATTTTATTCTCAATGCTTGATTCGTATTGTTTACAAAAGGTATGGGGTAATAGAGATTCCTCTAATTTATCTTTTAGGTAAGGAAATAACGCTTGCTTGTAGGTCATAAATCCAGAAGATTCTTTCTAAGAAATATCAAGAAGGTAGATCATTTTAGCCATATCCTACGTTTTTGTCTGATCATAGTCTATCCAATAATGATTAGAGTTCTTGGATGAAAAGAACCGAATGGATTTTACAGGCATAAACCGAACTTTTCTATCAGTTTGCCTGCAATTATATTCTCCACAAGAGGTGTATTTCATAATTTAAAACTTGTTTATCATTCGTATTCTTTATATTAACACGCTGCAAATATACAAAATGTTTTTTAAACAAGAAAAAATCGTTATTTTTTTTGCATTGTTGCTATATCCGCATCGTTTCGTAGTCATTAAAGGTACATATCATAAAGTTAACTACGAATTACGCGAATAACACGAATTATATTACATGAAACATTAGCGTAATTAGAGAAATTCGTAGTCATTAAAGGTACATATTATAAAGTTCAAACCTCAAAGTTCAAAGGTAAGAGTTCAAAGGCTAAAGGGCATTTTTAGCAAGCCAAAAGAGGGTGTGTCAAAATGTCCACATCCTCTTTTTTATGCACAAAGCACCGACTTTCTCAAGCCAGGGCTTTGCTATTTCCTAAAGTTTTTGTACCTTTAGGCATTCAAAAATTCTCATTATGACAAAGGTACACTTTCGTTCTTACATACACAAGAAAATGATTCTTTTTCCTCAAAGAATCGATAAGGATATCGCAGAAGATGACCCTGTTCGTCTTTTAGATGCCTTGGTGGATAATCTTATGTTGGATAATGTCTACAAGCTTTATAAGCCCAGT
>NZ_FZNZ01000079.1:2273-3430 GCF_900187995.1 Prevotella jejuni | reverse complement strand
CAAGATATGGCTTCCTAACCTCATCGAATCGTTTGTTAGAGAAGCTAACGGTGCACTTCCAAGGAAGTACGCTCCGCAGTTATGCCTTTACCTATAGCGAGGGTGCGTTCAACAAAGATGTGCTTACGGGTGTAAAGCAACTCGACGACAAAGGTGCAGAAGTGTCTTATCAGAATTTTGACTATTATGATGATGTACAGGCTGCCAAGGGGTATGTGCCTTTTAAGGAAAAACAGGAAACATGGAATACGCACAATGACGGACTTGACGCAGGATTTATAAGTCCTCTCAAAGAAGTTGGTGGCATATTCAGCGACAAACCTACTGCCTTAGGAGGAACAACAAGCCTTTCTTATGGTGGCTCTTTCTATGCTGGAGCAGGAGTTGATGATCAAAGTTCTTCAACAAGTGGCACTATTGGTGGTTCTTTTAATTACTCTCATGATAATTCTAAGGGATTATTGACTTTTGCAGACCTTAACGGAGATGGATTACCCGACAAGATATATCAGGATGGAGGTTCTGTGTACTATCGTCCGCAAATATGCACAGACGAAAAGAAAATAACCTATGGAGAACCTATCAAAGTTATTGGTATCTCTAAATTTTCTGCTTCATCCAGTAATACTTTCTCTGGAGGACCTGCCATCAAGGCTGGGTGGCAGTATATCATGGCTACTGTTGCTACAAGTACTTCTCGCACGACTACCAAAACCTCTGTATATTTCAGCGATGTTAATGGTGATGGGCTTGTAGATATAGTTTCTAGTGGTAAGGTTTATTTTAATCATATAGAAATTGACGAACAAGGTCATGCTATTCCTCATTTTACGCTTAGCAGTGCCGATACACCAAGCCCTATCATCTATGATGCCAAGAAAATAGATAAAACTATTGGGGAGGTTGATCCTGCCGAGCAAGCAGAACTGATTAAATCCTCTCCGATGGAAGATATGGTACGTGTATGGCAGGCACCTAAAGATGGAATCATCAGCATCTCGGGTACAGTTAGTTTGATTACTCCAACAGGCGAATACGATACCGATGAGTATGCTCATGCTGATGGTGTGCGCGTAGCCATTCAGAAAGGTCGTACGGAACTCTGGAACAAGAAAATTACCAAAGGAGATGCAACGGCTTATAATGCTACGGCACAG
>NZ_FZNZ01000079.1:0-2032 GCF_900187995.1 Prevotella jejuni | reverse complement strand
TCACCAAACCCGTCACAACAGATGACGTTACGCTCAGAATTGTCGCATCTAATGAGTTAAAAGACAGCTTGGGTAATAATAATCCGAATTATAAAAAAAGAGAAATCTATACCCGTACCTTAGCATGGAATGAAGCGTTTGACGGAGAAATTAAACAGACGATTCCTAATCCGGATGGCTTGACAAATCTAAACTTTGAAATCAGTTCTTCTTCTAATGTGGACTGGTCGAAAATAAAGTGGACCCCACAAATAGAGACCATAGGCAAGGATGGAAGCAGGCAGCGTACGACAGGGGCAACCCATTATGTTCTCTTTGCTGACATGGTTAGTGAAGGTAAACCTGTAGTACTTGCTTCCAATGTTTCAACCCTGACAGTTACTCCGAGTATCACGATGCTACCACCAACGGTAAACGGAATGGTAACGATGACTGTCAAGACTGTAGACAAACTGCTGGGTAAAAAGACTTACACTTTCAGTGGTGGCAGTCTTTCAGGGGATCCTCTGATAATCACCGGTATCAGTGCAGGCAAGATATGGATAGATTACTTCTATTCAGGTAACATCTCAGGTCAGACAGTAACTTCTGCAGCTACTGTCAGTGGCATAGGAACAGCACAGGCAGGCTTCTATGCCCAGACAGAGAACAAAGGCTTCGGCACAATGTATCGTGGTTGGGGTGGTTTTGTTTATAATGCTTCCGAAGGTAGGTATAGCAAACCTATTGATGAATCACTGCTTAAGCTCCCCGATAGCAAGGATGCCAAGATGGATCCTTTGACAATGGCATTTGTACCAATAGGAACAGACCAAAGTTCATTTGACAGATGGATAGGACAACGAGCAGAATTGTACCTTACAGCTGAAGAGGCTGGGGCTTCAAGACTAACTGAACAAAATGTAATATTAACTAACCCTTTCGAACATATTGATAATATAACAGGAGTTTCCGGTACGTGTCTACAAGGAACCGGTGCTGTAGCTATAACACAGGAAATGGTTGCAACAAGTGATGTCAATCAGACAGGCATTGCTTTTACATACAATGATGCAAGTGGTAAGAGTGTAACTCGCTCCACTATGATGGATTTCAATGGGGATGGTTTCCCGGATATTTTTCAAAAGGGAGTCATACAATATACAAATTCGCAAGGAGGTATCAGTGGCGAAAAGTATAGTGGAATCGGAACCATTGGCAGTGAAAATAAGTCTGAAGGATGGGCATTGGGAAGTGATCCTATTATTTCGATAAGTTCTACGATTGCTCATATTGCAAAAGGAAAGGATCATTCCAGCAACCAAGGCTCCAGCAACAAGGCAAAAGCTAGTATGTCTGGATCTGTCAGTATTCCTCCCTCTAACAAGGATTGGAGCACAGAAACATTCATGGATGTGAATGGAGACGGTCTACCTGATAAAATTATTAAGGGAAATAAAGTTCGACTTAATTTAGGGTACAACTTCACAGAACCGATTGATTGGGGAATTGAACGAATACAAGGTGGTAAGGGAATTACTTATAACGCCAATATAGGTGGTGGCTTCAATAAGGGGTCATCAAGCTTCGCCGGGGGATACAATGTTGTAACCTCTAAGAATGGAGAAGAGTATAATCTCTCTGATGTAAATTCTGACGGATTACCAGATAAGGTATGGCGCAATGGCAAGACTATTATGGTGGCACTTAATATCGGTAATGGCTTTATGGATGCCATTCAGTGGAAAGGGCTTTCTTCTCTTAGCGAATCAGCCTCAACTTCAGAGGGAGCTGAAGTTGCATTTACTGTCAATTTTACCCCAAAGTTAATTCCTGTCAAAATTTCCATAAATCCAGTTGTTTCTGTCAGTCATAGTATAAATCGTAACAACTATGCTTTGCAAGACGTAGACGGCGACGGCTACCTCGACATTGTGGAATCCGATAAGGAAAGTGAACTGAAAGTAACCCGCTCTGCCATCGGCAGAACGAACATGCTCAAGAGCGTGACCAACTCCCTTGGCGGAACCTTTACACTGGACTACGAACACAG
>NZ_FZNZ01000088.1 GCF_900187995.1 Prevotella jejuni | reverse complement strand
GGGTCAGTCCTAAAACCCAGTTGCAAGCCTACTCTCTTAAGCACACAATTTCATAAGCCTATATAAAAAGAAAGGAATATCTGTCACCCCTCTGAACTGTGCCCTGAATGCTTTAACTTTAGCATTGAATGACTCGGCATTTGCATTTGTAGCTCTGTTTACAAAGAAATTGAGTATGGTTTGATAATGATTTTCAAACGTGTCAATCACTGTGTAGAAATTGTCCACTCCCAGCTCTTCAACCTCATTAAACCATTTTGCCAGCTTCAGCCTTGCAGCATCCTTGATGCTCTTGATGTTATAAATATCGGTAAGTTTCATAGCCAAATCATATGCCTTTTTCAGTGTCGGATAATGTTCAAAGATGATTTGTGCCCTACCTTTCTGTGTTTCAGTCCACTTGGTCTTGTGCTTGGTCAATATGAACTTTGCTCTGGCGAGCAACTGCTTACGCGTGTCACCATTGCTGTATCTAAATGGTATATATTCCTTTCCCTCACTTTTAGCTTCTCTTATCTCCTGGTTCTCTTTATCTCTTGCCATCCATCGGTAAGCGATACGCATGTCATCCAGAGCATCATAATATAGTTTCTGTACATGAAATCTGTCATTGGTAATAAGTGCTTTTGGAAAAACAGAGCGGGCTATGCGCATCATAGAAGATGACAAGTCGAGTGTTATCTCCTTGACAGTATTTCGTTTAGAAATGTTTATCTTCTTAAGAACCTGAATAACGTCCTCTGCCTTGGTCCCTTTAACCACAGCTACCAAAGTCCCTTTTCTGCCCTTTCCAGCCTTGTTGGTTAGAAAAGTATAAACCTCGCCACTGCTTAGACAGGTCTCATCAATACTTAGACTCTCTCCTATGTTATCTTCAAACAATAGCCAGTCTTGAGCATGCTCCAACTGATCCCAGCTACGATAATCACTGAAATGTTCCTTGTACTGTGTGGATAACTGCTTGCCATTTACGCCATAGTGAGCACCGATACTTGCGATGCTCTCTGCAGTGGACTCAATTCTATTCTTTTAAAAAAGAAACGAACTCGGGGGATAGTTTACTGCCCTCAGCCGTCAAATCATCATATGAATAAGTAAATATCTCTCCGTTGGAACTATCACGCCACTTGCGACGGCGAACATGGAGGTAAACTGCTTTGCCACGAAGGGGGAAGTCCTGAATAACACGCTCGCTGGTAAAACCATAACTGCTTACAGTGCCTAACTTATGGTCTGACTTTTCCATAAAGTTACGCTCGTCAAGCCAAAAGTCAATCTGCGAAACACTCTCTTGAATATCGACAACATCAAAGTAGTCGGCAAGTACATCTGGAAAGATGCAACGTAATAATTGGTGATTCTTCATGATGCAAAGGTAATAAATACTTATGAAATTATGTGCTTAAGAGGATAGACTTGCAACTGGGTTTTAGGACTGACCC
>NZ_FZNZ01000081.1 GCF_900187995.1 Prevotella jejuni | reverse complement strand
ATACGATGTACACGCATGTCCAGATAGGTCTTGCTCAGACCAATTGGAACACTTACAAAGCGACGAATATGGCTGCCGTTACGATTGATATTATGACTTCCACATACAGGACAACAAAGTTTTTCCTTTGGAGTTTGGATTTCTAAAACTAAGTTATTATCTTCGTAGCGCAGTTTCTGACAATCTTGTTGGAAGACGCCTAAGGCGTTTTGCATTATGCTGGTATCCATGTTCTTGAAGTTTGGTCACTACAAAGATACATAATACCAGCTTTTTTTTATATAACTTATGAGATATATCTATCCATTTAACGGAAGAACCAAAAAAATTACACTGATGATGCTCCTGCTGATGATTGCCACCATAGGAGCATACGCACAAGGCAATGGTATTGCCGGTATCAATGAAGCTACAAAAATGGTAACCTCCTACCTCGATCCCGGCACGAAACTCATTTATGCCGTAGGGGCGGTAGTGGGGTTGATTGGAGGCATTAAAGTGTACAACAAGTTCTCAAGTGGTGACCCCGATACGAGCAAGACCGCAGCCTCTTGGTTCGGTGCGTGTATCTTCCTCATTGTGGCAGCCACTATCTTGAGAAGTTTCTTCCTGTAAGGCGATGGCTGCTTTTGAAATTAACAAGGGTGTAGGCCGGACGGTAGAGTTCAAGGGCTTGAAGGCGCAGTACCTCTTCCTCTTTGCAGGAGGACTGCTGGCAGTCTTTATTCTCGTGGTTATTCTCTATCTCTGTGGAGTCAGTCAAATTACCTGTCTTGTCATAGGTGTAGTGGTGCCAGCCTTGTGGTATGGCAAATGTTCACCATGAACAGAAAGTACGGGCAATATGGGCTGATGAAGAAAGGAGCAGTGCGTATACACCCACGCTACCTTATGAACCGCCGTACAGTCTTCCACCTTACCCGTAACCTTCAACCAAAGAATGCGAAGCAATGAGACGTACTGTTGAGGTCTTTGACCGAAAAAACAAAAGCAAGATAACAACTTTAGAATCAAAGTTTCCGCTACTCTCTGTCGAGCAGGGATGTATGGCGAGCAAGGATGCCGACATGACGGTGGCTTTCCGTGTGGAACCGCCCGAACTCTTCACCGTTACAAGTGTAGAATATAAAACTATTATGTAAAACTATAGACAATTCTTACTTACTGCTCTCGTTTTCGAAACTATGTTGAAGAATCTTTAAGAATGTCGAATTTCTTGAATTTGCATCTTCAACCATAGCAGAAAAATCAAGTATATAAGCATTCTGAATAACACTTTGCGAACTTGTCAAATCTAAAGATACTGGTTTTGAACGAAAATATATTTTTCCATTTGAAAATAAAGGATTGAAATAATTATCCCTTAGATGCATTTCATATTGATCATCAAAATCAACAATACCATAAAACCACATTCTCTGTATACGATTACCATAATATTCAGCTAGTCTGCGCGTTCGAGTATCCAATTGAAATTCAACAATAGAATTTTGTTCAGCACTTAAGCCTAAACGTTTTAATTCAACAACAACAACATCTACTTTCTTATCTGATTCGTTTGGATTTCCCGAAAAGAAGAGTGTTATATCTGGACGATCATTATCTTTATCTCTAACTTCCCCTTCAGTAAGGACATCTATTACTCGTGACATTTCTGCTTCACTAAGTACTGTGCTATAACTCATAAATTTATCATCAAGAACCCAAACATTGTTTCTATACATATCTGTAACAACATCTTGTCCATGAAATTCTGCGTATTTAGGTGCTATAAGATTATGCAGTTCCTCTTCTTTATTATTTTTATCTAATCCTTTCATTCTCTTGAGTACATTCTGTCTGAATAAAATATATTCAGTTAAAGCACGTGCAGAAAGGTCTAATGATTTGTTAAATTGTTCGTCATTTAACTCCTTGGCACCAAGAATTTCTTTCTGATCTCTGAAGAACTTATCTTGAGCTTTTTTCAGAATATCAGTTTGCGAAGAATATCCTATGTCATTATTATCAAAATAACCGCAAAGATGTGGAAAGGTTTGTTTTAAATAAGTAACTCTTTTCTCATTATTCTTATTTATTTGAGGGAACTGCTCTTTTATGACTTCTGATATTCCATTCCTAAAAATAGTCTTTATTATAGTCAATTCATTGTCTGAGATGGTAAGATTCTGACGAGTTCCATCTATATTTCCTTGAAATGATTCAGAAATGAGCAAAAATATCATTTCATAACCTTTAGGTAGATTTTCATCTGCAATTATTTCTACTCTATGACTACGGTCATCAATAGCTAATGCTGTTATAACCTTTGTCTCTTTTATTTCTACTTCTCTGACATAGTAATAAAGGTCTATACTATTAAAAAAATCCATTTGTGTAGTTAGTTCCTTAACAGAGAAAGAAGGCATACTATCAGTGGTAATTGTTTCTTTTGAAACGATTTGCCCATCAACAAATAAGCGAATAAAGATATTGAGTTGTTTACCTACCAACTTCGCTTTATAGAACTTCATATAGAAATTTTCCAATAGTGCATTCTTTATATAAGATGGCCTTATATAATCATTTCTTCCAAGTTTTGTTCCTAAGAACTCCGTCATAGTCAATACCGTACCATTGTCTTCATTACCCGTATGTATAGTTTGACTTGTTCCGTTGAAGGATTCATCAAAATCAAAAACTCTTCTGACAGAATTGTTAAAACAGCTCTCAACATGTACCTTACCAAAATAGCACAAATAGACTAGGCGTCCTAGTCCCTTATGACTTGGCTCTTCTTCAACATCAAAAAGCTTTCCAAATTTTCGAAAACGTTCATCTGTGAAACCTATACCATTATCTGTTAGAACTAAGGATAACTCCTTTAGCTCATTCCCTTGTTTTATATCAATATAAAAATCAGTTGCACCCGCATCAAGAGCATTGGCAAATGCCTCAAAATAAATCATCTCAAATGATGATTTAGAAAAGAAAACTTTCAAAGCCTGTTTTATATTTACTTCCATGATGATTACGAGTTTATTTATATCTAAAAAGGATATTACTTCATTTCTCCTTTTGCTGATAACTGCGCAAAGTTACATTTATAATTTTATATTTCAAACAAAAGAGACAACCTTTTATTATTACATGCTAACCTTTTCATAATAACTTAATAACCTGATCTCGGGTTAAGTATCATACCACTCTTCCGTTTGGTTTAGTACAACGCCTCTTTAGGCTCAATCTTTTGATTGGGCCTAAAGATAATAATGAAACA
>NZ_FZNZ01000082.1 GCF_900187995.1 Prevotella jejuni | reverse complement strand
GGTCGTATTGTCCGCTTGCGGCAAATGCGTCCGTCAGTTCGTACCCAGCGAATGTGGCTTGAACAGCCTTGTTCGCCAACAATAAAAGTGAAAGCCTCTCGGGGAGCGGTGCAGGAAGTTCCCTCTCAAACTCGTCCTCCAAGACAGAAACAAGGGTATCGTACTTTGAGAAATGCAGTCCACTGAAAAGCACTTCACTTGCTATTCTTTCTGCTTCTAAATGATTAAAGCCTTGCGCCACGGCATCGCAGTAGGCGGTCAGTGCCATGTCGGCTCTTGCCGTGATAAACTCCATATCACTCATTCTTTCGGGATGATGTTCACTCATATAGCTTTCCAACTTCAATCGAAAATAGGAAAGTTCCTTTTTGCTATTATCTGTTTTCATACATAAATTTTTGCTGATTTCTAGAATATTGTTGCGTTTTGCTTTTCGATAGCTTCCGTATAGTCAGAAAAAGCCTTACTTTTATGTTCCTGCAAACGGTTCATGTCCTCTCTGATTTTCAGGTCGGTAATTTTTCCATAAATCTGTGTCGTTCCAATGTCGCTGTGTCCGAGCATCTTGCAGAGCGTTTCCATTGCTATACCATTGGAAAGGCAGATGGTCGTGGCGAAAGTATGGCGAGCCATGTGAAAGGTCAAGCCTTTCTCAATTTGGCATATCTGACCAATGTTTATACAGGCGAAAGATGCCTTGCTGACGTTCAATATTGGAAATATCAAATCATCGTGTTGTTTCCCTTTTATATGAATGTCAAGTATCTCCTTTGCGATGGGCAGAAGTGGAATGATGGCTTCTACGTCCGTTTTCTGTCGCTTGATACGTATCTCACAAGTTCCGTCATCATAATGGTGGATATGTTTAGGTGTCAGTCGCAACATATCCACACGAGCCAGTCCCGTAAAGGCACAGAAAATGAAGAGTTGCCTTGCTCGCTCGAACTGCTTGTTTAAGATGGGCGTTTGCAAAATGCGCTTGAGTTCTTCCGTTGTGAGATACCTTCTCGTGCCACGTGGTTTTTCCGCCTTAAAATCCACAAACGGGTCTCGGCGGATGTATTTTTTCTGTTGTCCGATGCTGATGAGCTTTCTCAAGAAAATAACCGTCATTTGAATGGTGGCAGGTGATAATCTGCGCTTGCTTTTAAGATAGAAATCCAATTCTTCGACAAAGCCATAGTCCAACCGTGAATAACCAATATCGGACATTCCGTATTTTTCCAGCAGGAAGGATACTATGAGCTGCTTGTCATAGATGTAGTTGCGGAAAGTGGATTGGGCGATGGAAATTCCCACACAAGGGCGTTTTTCCTCTATGAAACGGTCTGCCTCTTCCATGAGCATTCCATTGCTTTGTGAATCCTCCGTCAGACAATTTTTGAGCAGTTCTGCACTTACATACCCCTTTTGCCAAACCAGCTCATTGTATTTGGTTTGTATCTGTCCTTCCTTTTCTGTCAGTATGCGGTTGATGTTCTTCATCTCATCAGTGTCGCCTTTGCATCTGCCATGCTTTGCGTCCCAATTGTTTGGATTGACATCCAATCCCATACTGTATTGTACTTGTTGCCCGTTTATGGTGATTCGCCCCATTATCGGGCATCTGCCGTTCTTCTTCTGTTTGGAACGGTTAATGTAGAACAATGTCTTGAATGTACTGTGTGCCATAAGCTATAATTTTAAGGTGAAAGTGTGTTCTATCCGCTGTTGAATCTTCTGCATATCCTGCCTTATTCTTTCTGAATTGACCGCAGCATACACTTGTGTCGTTCTCAAATTGGTATGTCCCAACATACCGCTTACGGTTTCTATCGGAACACCTGCCGACAGGGTAATGACCGAAGCAAAAGTATGGCGAGCCATGTGAAAGGTCAGAGGGGTTTCCATACCGATACTTCTCTGTATGTGGTGCATCGCATTGTAAACCACGTCTCTTGGGGGAACGTCAAACACATATCCCGCACGTCTGCCCCTATATCTTTCCATAATGGTCTTGGCTGGGGAGAGAACTACTACACGAAAAGGAGTCTTCGTCTTGACACGCTTGCTTTTAATACATAGCTTTCCTTCTTCAATGATGATGTTTTCCTCTTTGAGATTGCGTATATCTGAAATGGCAAGACCGCTGAAGCAGGAGAACACGAACAAATCACGGACGACACGATATTTCTCCCATTTGATGGGCAGGTCGATAATCTTTTGCAGGTCGTCCTGCGTGATGTTTCTCGGCGTTCCTTTCGTCTTTTCGTAACTGTAACCAATGAACGGATACATGTCTATCATGCCATTTTTGACAGCCTTGTTCACAACCGCCTTCAATGCAGCCAAGGCACTGCATATACTGCCACGTTTCAGTTTTCGGTCTATTGTCAGAAAGTATTCATAGCCTTCTATAAAGGAAATATCCAGCTCCATGAGCGGAATATCACTTAACTTGTATTTCCTACGCACATACTCCCGAAGAAGAGTTTGCTGATAGGTACGCAGCTCCAGTGTTTTCATTGCCCGGTCTATGCCCACTCTTTCATGAATCTGTGTGAGGTACTCAGCATAGCACTCTAAAAGCATTGCGCTTTGACAAAGCTGTCCCTGATAGGCATTGCGCACATCCGTAGCCGTGAATGACTCTCCACTTTCGCAAAGTTCCCGATAGCGTGCATGAATGACTGCAGTGCATTCATTCAAATACCGGTTGATAGAATTTGCGATGGCACTCTTGCCGAGAAGACGTTGCTTTCTGCTATCCCAAAGAGATAATGGGACTTTCTTTTTGGCGGAAAAGGCGGAATGCTTCCTGCCCAGTTCTATCCGTCCGATAAGCGGCACCATGCCTTTTTTGTCCGCTCGTTTAGCCTGTGTGAAAAACGAGACTTTCAGTTTGTTTTCTTTCATTTTTCTGTCGTTTTTTTCTAATTTCCTTTGCTTGCAAAGGTACATACGAACAAGAGTTCTTGAGCTATGCAGAAAAATGAAAGATGAGGAATAAAAACCTATGCCACAGTTGTTTATATTCAATTCGTAACCCCTTTTTGCTTTGTACCCTATGGGTTACGAGTTGGTAACGGAACTATTGCCGTTTTTCGCTCAATCTTGCCATATCACAAAATGCAGAAAAGTGCATAAGTT
>NZ_FZNZ01000084.1 GCF_900187995.1 Prevotella jejuni | reverse complement strand
TGGTACGGCTGTGCATCATCAGCATGACCAGGCTGGACGACTTACTTTTAACAAGTATACCGATGGTAGCTGGGAGGCTTGGGAGTACGATAAGGTAGGACGGCTCACCAAAGCGTACAACAGGGACAGTGTGACGGAGTTTGTGCGTAATGCATTGGGACAGGTCATAAAGGAAACCCAGGACGGGCGTACAGTGGAGCATAAGTATGATGAGCGTTCCCGACTTTCAAATATTGTCAGTGCATTAGGAGGAAGTATTACCTACGGATATGATATAAAAGGCACTGTCAACCACATGTCAGCTGCTATGTCAGGACAGAGGAAGCCTTGGGAAGCGAATATAGCATACGATAGGTTCGGGCGTGAAACATCACGTATGATGCCTGGCTGTGTAGAGAATACTATGCACTATGACAGCATTGGCCGCCCTGCACATCAGCGTGTCCGGCATAATGGTCAAACGCTGTATGACAAGTCATATACTTGGGGCGATAATCTTCGTCTTTTACGAACGTTTGACACAATAAACGGTAGAAGTGTCCGTTACGATTATGATACCTTCGGTTCTCTGTCAGGGGCTGTGTATGGTGACGGCAGCAGTCAGTGGCGTAACCCGGATGCAATGGGTAACGTGTACGACAGCCCCGACCGCACGGACAGGAGTTATGGGCGTGGTGGACAGCTGCGTGAGGACAAGAAGTGGCGGTATTATTATGACAGCCATGGTAACCTTGTGCTCAAGACCATGCGCAGGTCGGGACCATCCCTTGAAACTGGGATGCGGGATAAGTTCCTTGCTTGGCAGAGCGGTGACTATGCCTATACGTGGCAAGCCAATGGTATGCTTAGGAGTGTAACACGACCAGACGGCAAAACCGTAACGTTCAGGTATGATGCTTTAGGTAGACGCATTGAGAAGGTCTTTGACGGACGTGTATACCGCTACCTCTGGGATGGTGATGTCATCCTGCATGAGTGGGAGTATGCCGAGGCTGACCGTCCGAACACGATTGTTACCGAGACTGGCGAGGTCACACTCGACAGGCCAGAACCAGTTGAGAATCTCATCACGTGGGTTTACGATAGTGACAGCTATGTCCCAACAGCCAAGATAGTTGGTGACAGGCATTACAGCATCATCAGCGACTACATCGGCCGTCCCGTCCAGGCATACGATGATAACGGTAATGTTGTCTGGCAGGCAGACTATGACATCTATGGTAACGTCCGCAACCTTCACGGCAGCAGGCAGTTCATCCCCTTCCGCCAGTTAGGTCAGTATGAGGACGAGGAGACTGGACTGTATTACAACAGATTCAGATATTATGACCCGAGGATTGGTAATTATATCAGTCAAGACCCGATAAAGTTAGGAGGTAGTAATCCTACATTATACGCCTACGTTCACGATTCTAATAGTTGGATAGACCTGTTTGGATTAAAATTAATTACAGTTTACCATTATACGAGTAAAAAAGGGTATAATATAATTAATTCTCAAAACCCTATAAAGTTTAAAGCCAATAATCCAGTTAAGGGACACCCCAATGGAGTTTATGTCACGACTAAGTCTCCTGAAATGCTTTCTCAATCGAAAAATGGATATAAAAAATTAGGTCTTACTTCTGAAAAATCATCTCATTTTTTTGAATTTGAAATTGATGAAACCATGTTAAAAGATATTCAAGGAGATAGAGGTAGTTTTATTAAATATGTAGAGGGAGATTTAGAGGTTCCTAAGGATAAGATTAAAAGAAAAGGTCTTAATCCATGTAAAAAATAAATAATAAGTTATGTTTACAGGTATTGATTACGTTTTATATACACATAAAAGGCAAGAGTTATTTATCCAAGAAATGAAGAAATCTTTTTCTTTATGGGATAATCCTTATATTATTATTGATAATGAGGATAATACAACTGATATATATATAGCTAAAAACAAGATGATGTTCGACCTTATGGATGAAAAGGGATATTATACAAATAGGGATTCTGGCGAAGGTCCTTTTTTACTTATATTTAATAGTAACTTTGCTTCAGATTGTAATAAAATAACTTTAGTCCTTCCTGAAGATATTGAAACGTCAAAATTTTCAAGAAAGGTGTTTGATTGGGCTAAATCTATTTTATAGAGCCTAGAACTATCTTTTTACTTTTAACATCTTAAAAATAGGAAAGAATGGACTTTCTTCTTTTAAATCACTTCGTATCGACCAAAGTACTGGTGCACATCATCACTTTGACCTCACAGTTGACCTTGAGTCGGGAGGTAACAGACAGGTGCATAACCTCAGTAGCAGTAAAGAGTGGCTCGGCAAAGATATCATAGTGAAGGCTGCGAGCAAACCATTCTTCTGTGGCATAGTGACAAATATTGAGTTGCATCGTGATGGCAGCGACTTCGGGTGTATACAGGTGTCTGGCTACTCCTCTACTTATCGTATGGAGACGGCACCGAGCTGTTACTCATGGAATGACAGGTCGATTGGTGATGTCGTAAAGAGTCTGTGCAGTGATGGTAAGGTACAATTGGCATTGAATGCAGC
>NZ_FZNZ01000085.1 GCF_900187995.1 Prevotella jejuni | reverse complement strand
TTTCGGATAATACGGCTGAAGTCTCCTCCCTGCCGAGTGTAGAACTGTCTGTCCGCTTTTCGGTTCATCTTCTCACCACGGTGAGCCACACCCATCTTGCCGTCGTCACCCATCGTGGAAAGCATAGAACCCGACATCAAATAAGTCTCGGTTTCTTTACTTGTATCGTATCTTGGAACACCCCAGCGAGTATCCAATGTAATAGAAGGAACAGAGAGATTCCAACCCTCTCCAAGCCATCCACTACCGCCTTCACTGCTGTACTGTATGCCCAAAGAAGGAGCCATACCATTGCGTGCGGGAGGCATTTCAAAGGCATACTGAAGATTGGCAGAACCTCGGTTGTTGGCTGTAGGAGGTGTAATGAGATTGATTTTTGATGTCGGATCCGCTGCCTTGATGTCGTTCATCATTGTTGGTGTGAATCCGTCGGTCTGTGGTGATTCGGGTGCTTTGATGACACCGTTAATCATATCTGTAAAGTGAGTGGTCTTTGATACCACACAGGCAGAAGCCTTGTCCACTTTCACCCTTTCGAGAGCCACCCAATGCTTTGTCTCTTTATCGAAATAGTAGGTGTTGATATCGTCTTCAGTAAAACCGCTTGGTATCCTCGTGCGGTCATACTTGATTTTGACTGTCGCACCCTTCCCAGCAAAGTGTTCGCCGTGAGGCAAGAAGCGATACCCCTCGTCACGTGCCGTCACATTGGTCATACCATAGTCCAAAGCGGGGATATCCGTTTCACGAAGTGCCGTAATGGTGTATTTCCCCGTTTTAGAAATTTCGCCCTTGGTAACGGAGAGCGTATTGCCGGCTATGACAAGGCTGTCGGATTGATGAGCAAGGAATTGTTTTCCAACCACTGTTCCAACAGAAACAAAGGCACGGCTGAAATCAGCTTTGCTATTCCGTGCAACGGAAAGCGTTTTGTTTACGCTTTTACCTGATACCGAAGCCGTGAGAGACAATCGACCTGTGCTAACAGGAACTACACCTTCGAACTCTCCATTTCTGACAGTTATCTTTTGTCCTGATATAGTAATCCCATCAGCTTTGCCACGGATAAATCCATGGACGTATACCAAAGAACCGTATGCTGTCGGATGCTCTGAGAACACAATGGATTCTTGTGTCTTTTCGAGCGGGGAGGTCTCTATGCGGACATTCCTGACGCTATAACTGTAAGAGGCATCAGAAGGAAGCGTGAACAATATGGTGTTCTTACCTGCCTTAACCCAAGAGGGACTGATTTCCTCCCGAACGGTCTTCCATTCCTTGGATAGTGCCGTAAGATAACCGCCCACTCCCGGACGGTCGTTGATACTCTTGCTTACGCCCGATGCAGAGGATACACCCTTTAGGTCATAAACAAGCCATACCCGTGAATTGGAAGGAACCTTGGCAAGAGTAATCTCGAAAAGATTGTCTTCGGGGTTGTCCGAAACCCGTCCGTCGGGCTGTCCTATGATGCCCGATGGATGGTCTGCTGCATAGGTGGCTGCGCGGGATGCTGTCACTGTTTTAGTATTACCCCTTCTAATAGCCTGTGAGTTTCCCTGCACAGCCTTCACCGTGTTATGTGTGTTCGACGTGAACGTCTCGGTCTGTGCTGTCTCCTGTGATATACTCGTGCCGTTGTTTTCACGTACACTGTCCTGTCCCTTGTATATATGCGTCGCAGCGATGGCTGCGGTGATGGCTGTCAGTAATGCCGCCGATATGAGGTAATGCTTTGTCTTCATAGCCGTTGGAGTTTAGTAGTTTGCCATTATCTTCCTTGTGAATTCTTTTTCTAAGGTGAGTGCTTTGACGACGTACACGCCCGTCTGCGGTACGGTGAAGTCGGCACGCTTGATGGTGCCTCCCGCCATGTCCGTCCGGCTCAGCAGCCTTCCTGATGTGTCATAGACGAGCAGTTCGGCATCGGTCTCCTTGGCGAGTCTCAGCTCGGCACTGAACGCCATACCAGTCCCGTCCTTCCTTGTCACAGTGAGGGCAGAATGGGCTTGCCTCTCGATGGACGAAGCCTTGCCTGCCGACCTTGTCCGTGCCTTGGGCACGCTCGGGCTGCACTCGCTGCCGATCATTACCGCCATGCTGTCCTCGACCGCCTTCTTCGTCTCGTAGGCTACGCCCCTCGAAACGCTCGTCAGGGCGAAGTCTCCGCCGTCGATGCTCAGCCCGTCAATGGTCGAGAGTCCCTTGTTGAAGCCCATGCCGAAGAGCCAGCCGAGACCAGCTTTCTTGGCCGCACGGTGGAC
>NZ_FZNZ01000086.1 GCF_900187995.1 Prevotella jejuni | reverse complement strand
GCATTGTAAATGAGAACTGTCCGGATTCTATTTCTCCAAACCCAAACCTGCAACCCATCTTTCTCAAAATCGTATACATGTTGCCGTTGCCCTTTCCCAGATACTAACACATATATATTATCTTCACTATCTGGTTCTTTAGAGAACTCTGTAAGGAAATCTGTATACTTCATCCCTATCAGATTCTTATTATGAAATAGACAATATGAAGAACATATAATTGTATTTATTGAACCATCCGTATCACACCACACATTAATTTCTTCTCTCTTGAAAAAATAAGAAATGTTTGAAAATGTAGCTTCATCATACATTTTCTTTGTATGCTCTTGGCTTAAATACATATTGATATTTGAACCAAGGACGAAATCTCCATATGAAACATTGGGAATCAGTCCTATATGTTGTTTATATTTCATTATGAAATTACCGTTTTGTCGTACTTGCGTTCTACTATGTTCTATACTCTTTAATTGTTTGGGGCTATAAATTATTTAACATTATTCTTTCCTGCTTATTGCTTCGCACTTTTAATACCCATATAAGGGTAATGATGAACGCTCTTGTATGGATAATAATTAACTTTTTCTATGTTCTTATATTTATCGTTAGCCACTGGGATGTTTGCTATAGATATTGTCTTCGCCTCGTGGGGGAGATGCGCGATTATATCTATTAATACAATTACCACTTTAAATTGTAGGAAACTTATTTATCATTATATTTATGAAAAACATATTCGTCTCCATCATCTTGATTTATATATATAAAAACGCTGTGAGGTATCTCCTCCTTAAAGTTTATTAAATTGAGGATTCCAAGAACAGGCTGCCCATTCAAATCTTCTTCCATTACATCCTTTATATGTAAAATATTATCTTCAACTTTTACAAAAAAACCTTTGGAGAAATTTGAGTAATACCCTTGTCTTATTCTATTTTTATACACAATAATATTTCCAGATGAATGAGGACTTTCTTTTAGCCCAAATGTATCTTCTTTTTTTAAAAAGGATATAGTGTCATTATCTGAATTAAGAATACTCCCCACAAAAAGAATTTCTGACTTACAGATATTATTTCTGTCTTTTGCTATTATAACAACCTTTTGTTTTATATGATTAACAATTTTATTTTCATATCTTACAACGGTCCTATCATATTTTTCAAAGGTTGTATAGATTGTGTCTCTTACAAAGTCTTGACTTATATTGTGAGATAAGCCTTTTGCATTATAATAGCTGTTGATGCCGCTTATAAAACAAAATAGTAAAAAAAATCTGTACATATATCTTCTTTTATAATCAGAACCATAAAAGCTATGGTTCTGATTGTTAACATTTATTTCATATGACTTATGTATGTATTCACCTTTTGTAGATAATTTTTTACTCCGCCACCATTATATCTCTGTATAGCAATTTGCCATCCTTTAAAATAGACATTTTTCCCATCTGAACGTAGTCCCTTTTGATATAAAATTCCTATACCTGCATGAACGGATAATTGCGGTGTTGCCCCTCCCATTTTCCGAAGACCAAATTGTGATTTCGAATCGTTCCAATCGTTTGAACTCGCAGAATACCAAACATTTGCTTGCATAATATCACTTTTGGCATTATTTAAGCTACTTCCAGGGGCTGTTCCTATGCGAGTTTCTTGCATAATAATAGCTTTTACAATATCTGGATCTAAGTTTGGTATTGAACTAGGATTATTTATATAAAGTCCATTAGTATGCTTCGGGGTAATTCCCCTATTTTTGTTTTGGTTGAAATAAGAAACTTCTGCAGCTATAAGGTAATCATATTTTTGATATTTTGACGAAGACAAATCAATATTGCCTTCATTGTAATTTATAACTCCAGGCATATCTGCTTCAATCCATCCAATGTGAGATTTTCCGCTTAGATTTTTTGTTTGAATATTCTTGGCTTTTAAATTGTGTACAAATGTAACATTATTTTTGCTTGAAATTCTTTTGGCTTCTGTCCCCCCTGGATTTACAAAAACAGTATCAGCTCCATTATAATCCAAGATTATGATAGGGTTTTGCAAACAATATACATACGGACTAGCATCTACAAATTTTTCCTGCAACGGATCTGTACTCATCCACAGACTCAACCT
>NZ_FZNZ01000087.1 GCF_900187995.1 Prevotella jejuni | reverse complement strand
TTACTGTCTCCATTCAAAGAGCATATCAAGTCTATTACAACTGACAATGGTACAGAATTCGCTTGTCATGAAATGATAGCCAAAAGCCTTGGTGTTACCATATATTTTGCTGACCCATACGCTTCATGGCAGAAAGGCGCTATAGAAAATGCTAACGGACTAATTAGGCAATACGTGCCAAAAAAAGAAACCTTTGAGCATATCAGCCAGCAACAAATAACTAAGTATTCAAAGAAAATTAACATGAGACCAAGAAAGAAATTAGATTTTAAAACACCACAGGACTGCTTTTACGAACTAATTAAGTAAATTTGCACTTGCTTGTTGAATTCACGTGTACCAGTTTTTAATAATTCTGAAATGAGTACTTCCTTGCCAGAAAGTTTATATTTGTCGGGGGAACTTTTGCGCCCTTTAGGACGACCAAGCAGAACTCCTTCTGCCTTCTTTCTTGCCAATGCTTCTTTTGTTCGTTGGCTGATAAGATTACGTTCAATCTCTGCCGATAAGCCGAAAGCAAAGGCAAGCACTTTGCTCTGGATATCATCACCTAAACGATAGTTGTCCTTAATTGTCCACACACGACACTCTTTACTCATACAAATATTCAGAATTTCCATAATCATAAAAAGGTTACGACCAAGGCGGGACAATTCACTGCAAATGATAATATCGTCCTTTCTTACCTTTTTAAGTAATCTGCCAAGTTCTCGCTTGCTATAGTTTTTTGTGCCACTGATAGTTTCCTCTATCCAATCGTCAATTGAAAGATTTTGATGTTTACAAAAGTTACTAATCTCGAAGCGTTGATTCTCTACTGTTTGCTTATCGCTGCTAACTCTGATGTATCCGTAAATCATATTTATTTATTGGTTTGTTATTCTTTAACTACAAACGGATATTTGAGATAATTGGCATAAAATCTTTCGTAAAGATAGTTCTCTACAATGTTCGTAGTCTTTTAATATGGTTGAAGAGTAATCGAGTTACAAAGATTGGCAAGAGGACGATAAGAAAATGAAAAATGTTAGGAAGCAATACCATAGTAATAAGAACTATACATATTGTCGTCTAATAGGGTAGGGTTACTCACTCCTTACAGTCTTAAATCAACTATAGAGTTCTGTTACTCCGCCAAAAGGCGTTCACTATGTTACTTTGTCTTCTCGTACCCTGTCTACAATCCGTTCACTTTGTTACCCTGTCTCTTCTCGTACCCTGTCTACAATCCGTTCGCTTTGTTACCCTGTCTCTTCCCATACCCTGTCTAAAATCTGTTCACTTTGTTACTTTGTCTCTTCCCGTACCCTGTCCTCGGTTAATACCGTCTTAACGATGCTATTCAGTCAAAACGAAGTTTCCTGTCATTCCTGTCAGTCTTGGTCTCCACTTAACTCTTTAGTACACAGTGAGGTTACACGGAATGTTAAAAATGACAGCAAATAAGAATAAAACTTTTTCTTGTAGTAATGTGTAATAAATCCAGTCTTGCGTTGAAAGCCCTTTCGTTCCATGCTTTGAGAGAAGAGTAAGTTTTTTATTTTAATTTTTCTTTGCCTTTTCTTTGTGGGATTTAATATTTATTTTTATCTTTGCACCCAGTTAAGTTAAAATTAACCAGTATTTCAAATGGAAATGATAAAGAATATTATTACGGCTATGGGATGTGACCTCTGCACGAGAGGGGCACAGACATTCTGTGGCGTAATAGATTCTTTAACAAAAAAAGATAGAAAAAAGAGCGAGAATTATTTGGTAGTTCCAAATAATTGTGTACTCTCTCTCTCTCTCTCTCTCTCTCTCTCTCATAGGCCAGGCCTAACCTCCCCACTTCTTTCTTCATACGCGTGCGCGCGAGGAGCGCCGTATGAACCCATGTAGACAAAGGAATTGTAGTGATTTCCCTTTGTCTTTTTTCGTGTGTTGTTTGCTTGATGGCAATAGAGAGTTAAGGCAAACAAGTGGTGGGAAAGTAAGACGATAACCCCAACAAATAATCAACTCATAACGATAATCAAAAGTAGAATAAAATAAACATGATGC